>JBAUEH010000114.1:0-47242 GCA_049678505.1 Candidatus Acidiferrales bacterium | reverse complement strand
CGAACCCGGTCGCCGGTACTTGGCGACCGGTGTGAGGGATCTGCTTTTGTCTTCTTCTTGCGCTGTCATTCCGAGCCAGTCCCAATGCGTCTCAATCGGGACGACGAGGAATCTGCTTTTACGCTGTCATCCTGAGCAGCGAACAAACTCTCCGTGGCCCTTGTTCTTTCGGATGCCCCATCCGGAGTTTACCCCGGGCGCTTTTGGGCCGGGGCGGGTCCGCGAAGCGTGGCGTTTTTGCCTTTGTAGCTCAGGTCCCGCTCGCGCGTTTCTTGCGCGAGCTGACCTGAGGTTTTTCACTGCTTTGGTTTGTTGCCTTTCTTTGTGTAGCGCAGAGCCTCCGCAGTTTGGAGGTTCTGCGGTTTTTGCGTTGCCTTTTTCGGGTGCCCCATCCTTCGCGCGTCTTCCGCGAAGGATGGGGCCTTTGGCCTAGTAATGGTGCTGCTCGCTGTGCCATCACGACTCCGAGTCGCGTCCCATTTGTCATTGCAGTTGCCTTACGCTGAGCCCCAGTGAACAAGGCGCGAAGGCCAGGTTTTGCCTTCTTCGCTCTTCGCAATTTCTTCGGATATTGCCCACATTTCCGCGCCTTTCTATGTTAATTTGGATTGAGCAGCGAGGATGACGGAAACGCAGTAAGCAACTAGTCTGCCAGCGTTCCACGCTTTCCATCCGCAACGCCTGCCGCACTCCGCGAAATCCTGCAATCTTCGCGGCACTAAACGGAATCAGAGAGTATCGCGAATCACTATGTCTCAGCCCATTCGCAACATCGCCATCATCGCGCATGTCGACCACGGCAAGACCACTCTTGTCGACGCCATGCTGCGCCAGAGTGGCATTTTCCGCGCCAACCAAGTCGTCGCCGAACGCGTTATGGACTCCAATGATCTCGAGCGCGAGCGCGGCATCACCATTCTCGCCAAAAACACCGCGCTCTTTTATAGCGGCACGAAAATCAACATCGTTGACACGCCAGGCCACAGCGATTTTGGCGGCGAGGTCGAGCGCGCTCTGCGCATGGTCGATGGCGTCCTTCTTCTTGTTGATGCCAGCGAAGGCCCGCTGCCGCAAACGCGCTACGTTCTGCAGAAGGCTCTCCAGGCCCATCTCCCTCCCATCATTGTCTTGAACAAAATCGACCGCTCCGACGCGCGCGCCAAAGAAGTTCTCGACGAAATCTATGATCTTTTCATTGATCTCGACGCCACCGAAGATCAGCTCAGCTTTCCCGTGCTTTACACAAATGCAAAAACCGGCGTTGCGCATCGCCAGCTAAACGACGGCTCAACAAATCTCCAGCCTCTTTTTGAGACCATCGTCAACAGCATCCCTGCGCCCACCGGGGACCCATCGGCAACGCTCCAAATTCAGGTCACCAATCTCGATTACAGCGATTTTCTCGGCCGCATCGCCATTGGTCGCGTCTTCAATGGCGTCATGCGCCGCGGCTCCCAAGTCGGCGTCGCAAAACTTTCCGGCGGCATTGTTCCTGCCGTCATCACCAAACTCTATACGTTTCGCGGTCTCGACCGCGATGAAGCCGAAGAAGTAACCGCGGGAGATGTCGTCGCCATCGCCGGCGTCGAAGGAATTCAGATTGGCGAGACCCTCACCGATTTTGAAAATCCTGCCCCCTGCGAGCCGCTGCTCATCGACGAGCCCACGCTCGCCATGATTTTCACCATCAACACTTCTCCGCTCGCCGGCCGCGAAGGCCAATTCGTCACCTCGCGCGACATTCGCGACCGTCTGCAAAAGGAATTGCTCACCAACGTTTCCATTCGCGTCGAGGATTCCGATAGCTCCGATTCATTCCGCGTTCTCGGACGCGGAGAGCTTCAGCTCGCCATCCTCATCGAAACCATGCGCCGCGAAGGGTACGAGCTGATGGTCGGCAAGCCCGAAATCGTCGTCCGCACGGAAAATGGCCGCCGCCTCGAACCGCTCGAACTTCTCGTGGTCGATTGTCCCGAGGGTTTTGTCGGCGTCGTCATGGAAACTCTCGGCAGCCGCCGCGCCGAGCTTGCCAAAATGGTGAACCACGGCTCCGGTCGCGTGCGCATGGAATTCAAAATTCCCTCGCGCGGGCTGATCGGCCTGCGCGGCCAACTTTTGACCGATACGCGCGGCACCGCCTTGCTGCACTCTCTTTTCGATGGTTGGACCGACTACGCCGGGGAGCTTGCCTCGCGGAGTACCGGCGCGCTCGTCGCCGACCGTGCGGGAAAAACAACTGCTTTCGCGCTGTGGAATCTACAGGAGCGCGGCGAGCTTTTCGTCGGACCCGCCACGGAAGTATACGAAGGCATGATCATCGGCGAGAATTCACGCGAAGCGGATATCGACGTCAACATCACCAAGGAAAAAAAGCAAACCAACATGCGCGCTTCCACTGCCGACGAAGCCATTCGCCTGGTTCCTCATCGCGTGCTGACCCTCGAAACGGCGATCGAGTTCATTTCCGATGATGAATTCGTGGAGGTCACGCCGAAGTCCATTCGCCTGCGGAAAAAAGTCCTCGACGCCAAGCGCCGCCCGCGTCACTGGCAGCAAGTTCGCGCCAGCATCGATACACCCGCCTGATCCTCGCGTCATGCTTCCCGGTAATGCACCGATGGATCGTCGAGTAGTTTCTTCAGATTGGGTCCCTCGAGCGCGCCGGATTCGATATCCACATGCCAATCTTCCGTCAGCATCAGCGCTTGATTCAAATCGTAATACGCCACGTGCAACGCCGGCCCATGGAAGGAAAGGTTCGCGAAGCCGTTGTACCCCACGTCCACTCCCTCATCATTGGGATAGCGCCGGTTATCCCATGCCAGCCATCGGCAGTCCAAAATATCCGGAGCCGCGCCGCGCTCGACGGGCATGCCGCCGTGGCCAATGCATCGTCCGTACGCCTCGACTCCATCTTTCACACTGAATTTTTTATAGATGGCCAGCTTGTGCTCATGGCCCCAAAACCATATGACCGGCCGGTGAATGATCCCAGCCAATTGCCTCGCGGGAACCTGATACCAATCCGAAAACGCCGAATGCGGCCCGTGATGCGACAGCAAAATCAATCCCCGTTTGTCTCCCTCCGGATTTACGCATGTCTTCAACCAGGAAAGCAGCGCCTCCGGAATCGTGCACCGAGGTTTGAGCGAGGTGGTTTTTCGCAGCCATTTGCTCCGTTTCAGTACAGGCATCTTCCCCCAGTCAAATCGCGTCGAGTTGTACCCTGTATCCAGTCCAATGATTCGCCAGTGCTTGTTCTCCAGACAGAAGAAGCTTGCCCACTGCCCCGTCCCCCATTCGCTCCCGCGTTCTTTGAATCCCATCTTTGGCAGAACCATTCTCCAATAGCCGTTTCCTTCCGCGTACATTTCATAATTGCCATTCAGGGCGAAACTGCCTTTCGCGCCCATCGGCCACTTTACCGGCTCATACGGACTAGTCTGTTCCCCCAGGAAGTTTTCTCGTACCTCGTTGGCATCGCCCACGTAATACACATCTCCCAAGTGGATCGTGAAATCCGGCTCCGCTTTTTCCATGCCCGCTGCAACCACTCCTGCTTCATCCGTGCCTGTGCCCCAATCACCGGCAATGCTGAACTTGACGCGGTCCTCGATCGCGTAAATACCCGTCCCTTTTCCACCCGTCGTGTAATCTCGGAACGCATGCTTCTTGTGAAACCAGTATTTCGCAACCCGTGGTATCCACTGCAAAAGCCTGCCGGGCATGAAGGCCGAGATAGGATCATAGGTCGTTGTTGAATAGCCGGTTCGCGCCGCCTGGAAATGGGCGGCCGCTCGGAAATGGGAGAGCCCGGAAAAGTTCCTGAGGTCCTTCCGGGCGCGCTCCTTCGGCTTAGAGTCGGTGCCCCGGCTTTTGCTCGCAGCCATGACCACTGATTATACGGGTTTGCCTTAAAGTCAATGAAGCCCGGAGTCGGCGTGTGCGCCTGACCCTCCTGCGGTTGGGTTGCCCATCGCAAGCCTGTATGGGTAGCGCGCGGAGTAAATTCGCTTGCAATTTTGGATAATATATAAATAGCATGCACCTTGCACTTCCGTGGGAGGCCACATGACCCGGCACAATCGCCGTTTCTTTCAAATGCTGCTAATCCTCTGCCTCGCCCTACTACCGGTAACACTTGCGCATTCCCAAGAACGGGAGGAACCGGGGAAGTCCATCGGCAAAGTCTCCGTCCACGGCCATCTTATCCTCATAGAATTGAACGAAGGCGCACTGGGCCACCAAAATCTTTTCAATCTCGACCAGCGCACGCTTCGCTTCACGCCTGAAGGTGCGGGATATCGCGTCGAAAATCTTCCGCTGCACTGGGACGCGGACTTCGGCGACCAGATCAAAAATCCCAACGTCGCGCTCCACAATTTCTCATTCCCGTTTTCCGGCAAAACTTGGGACTCCATCTCTGTGGGCGTCACCGGCTCAATTCGTTTCGGTCCCGCCGCGCCACCGGCATTCGATTCAGGCCTTCCCGCCGGCTTCCACATGCCTGATTTCGGCGGCGTCTCCATCGCGCGTTTCGATCAGCTCTCCGAAGGCGCCGGCAACCTCGTCAACACCGTTCCTGCGATTTGCGTTTTCTTCAAGCCGCGCACATCGGGCAATCGCTACGTCAAGGAACTCGACGACCGCGTCGTCGTCACTTGGGATAACACCGAGCCCTACGGCAACATTCAGGACTTCACGTGGACCAAGACCATTAACCAATTCCAGGCCGTCCTCCACAAAGACGGCGTCATTGAAATGTCCTATAAGCAGCTCGCGGCCAAGGACGCCATCATCGGCGTTTATCCGCTCATCTCCGCTGGCAACGAAGAACCTCTCACCACTCTCGCAGCCGCCAGTGCCAATTCCTCCACAGCCCCGAACCTCGCTCTTACGAATGTTCATCTCTCCGTCGTCGATGGCCTTTTCCTGAAAGTTACTTTTGAAGCTGTCGGCCCCGTTCTTCCGGAGGGCGACCCCGGGCTGGCCGGGATCTCCTATCGCGTTGACCTCTCGGTTCACAAGCCTTCTCTCGCGGGGGCCTCGCATGGAAGCCATGTTTCCGCGGTCGAACATCCCGATGCCACCTGGACCATCTTCGGCTTCGCTCCTCGCCGCGCCAACTCCACCCGCGGTTCGCGCTATGTCGCATTCGGTCCCGGCCTTTCGCGCCATGTTGAAGTCAACGGCAACACAATTTCCATGCAGGGGCTTCTGCCGCCGTCTCTGCGCGGCGCCGCACAAATCACCGTTTCTGCGAACACAGCTGCCTCGGAATCAGATTCCGAATCAGCCGCGCCACACACTGTCGCCGAAATTCCGCCACACGCCGTCACTCTGACCGGCCTTCGCAATCCCGAAGTCCATTTTTCTTCGCTCAAGCCCAACGCCGGACCATTTCCGGTCGTCTACGAAGCCTTCCACTATTACGCTCTTCCCAACAATCGCGACCTCTCCTGCACTGTCATCAAAGCCCTCGGCGACAAGTACGACTTCCTCGTCTACTACTCCGATTTCCGCGTCGACAATCAAGAAGCCGGAACGCCCAGCGACGGCCCGTTCGGCTCAACCGGCCCTGCCGTGACCGGCATCGGCAACGACCAAACAGCGCAAGGTCTCGCCTCCTACTGTACGCCCGGCCGATTCCAATGGGCCTTTGTCCAGCCTGTCTACTCCGGCGCGATCCAAGCGCAGGAATATCCGCCCGCCGATGCGCCCTTCGGCGATAGCCACGACATCACCTTCTACCAAAAGCAACTCGCCGAAATTTCGCAGGACGGCAAAATGCCGCCTTACATGTACGCCATGTCTCAGGTCGGCCACGAACTGGGCCATCGCTGGGGCGCTTCACTCGCTGCGAAAGTCGGAGACGAAACCATTGAGCTCGGCGACCCTTACCATTGGCTCATGGGCCTGCAATCCATCGCTCCTTTTCCTTACGTCCGTCCCACCGAAGCCTCCATCATGGGCGGCGGCGTTTGGCAGGATAATTTCGACGGCACTTACACGCAGCTCGACGACAACTACTATGTCCCCGCCACCGGCTATTCCTATCTTGATCTGTACGCCATGGGCCTCATCTCTCCCGCCGAAGTCCCTGACTTTTTCCTCCTCCGCAATTTCAAACCTGTCGGCACCGACGCTAACGGCCATCGCATCTTCAAAGCCGACCGCATCAAGATCACCATTCAGGACATCATCGCCGCCGAAGGCCCGCGCACGCCCGACGTGGACCACTCGCAGCGGCGCTTCAACACCGGCATGGTCATCATCGTTCAGCATGGCCTCAAACCCAGCCAGCGCCTCATCAGCGAGACCAACGGCATCCGTGAGCAATGGATGAAGTTTTTCTCCATCACCACCGGTCGTCGCGCGTCAATGACTGCCAACCCCCATTAACCGCAATCAGCCAAGTACTAGTACAGGCCAATTTGTCTTTTTCAGAGGCCTAAAATGACGAAAATTGGCCTGGTAGAGCAGGCCATTGAAAAACGGGTGTTTTTGGCGTTTTTGAAAGACGCAAGAAATCTTTTTTGCAGAAACTGCCCATAAAACGCGGTTTTTCGGTGCATGACTTTACGACGGACGGAGTGACGACGCAAAAAAGCGACCAGGCCAATTTTCAGAAAATGGACAAAATTAGGTTATAGAACCAGGCCATTTCCCTTGTGCTTCTACAGGAAGGAAAAAGGGAACGGCCGGCGAAGCGCCGCCTTGTTATCCCGCAATTCCTGCGATAGATTAGCCGCCTTCTACGGGAGCCGGAGCAGGTGAACGCGAAGTCGACGCGGATCGCGAGGCAAAATGCAAAGCCCATCCGCACAGGGCACTGGCAAGTTGCAAGTTCTTTTGCGGCGCGCGACGATTCGTAAACGCGTGCTTGCGGTCGCGCGCGAGATCACGCGCGATTTTCGCGGCGAAAGAATTCACTTGATCGGTGTGCTGAAAGGCGCGTGCATTTTTCTTTCGGATTTGATTCGCGAAATCAATCTGGACACTTCGATCGATTTCATGGCCGTCGCGAGCTACGGCAAAAGAAAAGAATCGTCGGGACAGGTTCGTCTGAACAAAGACCTCGATAGCAGCATCGCCGGTTTGAATGTGATCTTAGTGGAAGACATTCTCGACACCGGCTTGACGCTTAGCTACCTGTGCCGCGTTCTCCGGCAGCGCAAGCCGAAGGCGCTGAAAATCGCGGCGCTTCTCGACAAACCGTCGCGCCGCATAAAAAATATCCGCGCCGATTACGTCGGTTTCACAATTCCGAATGAATTCGTTGTCGGCTATGGTCTCGATTACAGCGAGCGTTACCGCAACCTGAAAGATATTTGCGTGATCGAAGCGCCGCCTGCGTAGAATTTGGGTCTAATTTTTTCCATGCATTCACAAGATATTGCGCCGCTCATTGATCACACGCTGCTGAAACCGGAAGTGACTTCCGCGCAAATCCGCCAGCTCTGCGAAGAAGCGGTGCGTTTCGGATTTGCGTCGGCGTGCATCAATCCGTGTTATGTGCCGCTGGCTGCGAAGCTGGTTCGCGGTTCGACGGTAAAAGTATGCACCGTGGCGGGCTTTCCTCTCGGCGCGACGACCACGGACGCGAAAGTTTTCGAAGCGCAAGAAGCGATCCAGCACGGCGCGCAAGAAATCGACATGGTCATTCATGTGGGGGCGTTGAAATCGGGCGACCACGACGCCGTGGAAAGCGACATTCGCCACGTCGTGGAAACTTGCCATCACGGCAAGGCCATCTGCAAAGTTATCCTGGAAACTGTTCTTCTGACGGACGAAGAAAAAATCCGCGCTTGCAAAATCGTGGCGCGCGCGAGCGCCGATTACGTGAAAACTTCGACGGGCTTTGGTGCGGGAGGAGCTACGGTTGAGGACGTAGCATTGATGCGCGCGGCGGTGGGGCCAACGATGGGAGTGAAAGCTTCGGGCGGCATTCGCACATATAAAGATTTGATGAAAATGGTTGCGGCGGGAGCGACGCGCATTGGAACCAGCGCGGGCGTGAAAATCGTGCAGCAGGCGCGCGCAGCGAGCGATTGATTCCTTGGTGCGCCAGAGAGTACATCGCGCGGATAAAGCGCGCGAAAGGTTAGAAGAAACCATAAGAACTTTCTGGCATGACTGCCTTCATTCCTCAGGGTAAAAAGTCATGCCCTGACAAATCTGCGCGAATACGTGGCGCTCCGGCGCAGCGGGAGCGACGCGCATTGGAACCAGCAGCGGCGTGAAAATCATCGAGCAGGCGCACGCAGCAACCGATTAATTCTTCGCTGCGCCAGAGTACATCGCGCGGATAAAGCCGCGCAAAAGGTAGAAGAAACCATAACAACTTCCTGGCACGATTGCCCTTCATTCCTCAGGGTAAAAAGTCGCGCCCTGACGGGTCGCGCGAATACGTGGCGCTTCTACGCTACTTTCTCCTTGACAGGCCGGGAATGCAGGCCTAGTTTCATAATTAGATTAGGATACTCGGATGCCCGAACACGCGCAGATTCTCCCCGGCACTCTCGATTTGCTCATTCTGAAAGCCGTCTCTCTGGGCCCGCTCTACGGCTACGGCATTCTGCTGCGCATCGAACAGATTTCACACGGAGCGCTGCTGATCGAACAGGGCGCGCTCTACCCGGCGCTGTTTCGACTGGTGGGGCAGGGATTGCTGAAGGCGCACTGGGACACGTCGGAGAACAATCGACGGACCAAGTTCTACGAACTGACAACCGCCGGGCGGAAACGTTTGCGCCAGGAGGAGGACGGCTGGAACCGCCTGGTCGCCGCAATTGGCTCAGCGCTTAAGGCGCAGCCGGAGGAAATATGAGGGTCATCGCTTCGCTCCGTTCGGTGGTTTCGGCGCTGTTTCATCGGTCCCGGATGGACAAGGAGATGGAGGAGGAACTGCGTGCGCACATCCAGGATCGCGCCAATGATCTTGAGCGCTCGGGCGTTCCGCGTGCAGAGGCCGAGCGACGCGCCCGGCTCGAATTCGGTGGCTACCAGAAATATAAAGAAGAAATCCGCGAAGCGATGGGCACGCACTTTCTTGAAACATTGATTCAAGACTTGCGCTACGGGCTGCGCATGCTGCGCAAATCTCCCGGATTCACCGCCGTCGCCGTGCTCACCCTCGCTCTCGGCATCGGCGCCAACACCGCGATTTTCAGTGTCGTCGATGCCGTTCTGCTTCGCCCGCTTCCTTACAAGAGTCCAGCGCGTATTGTGAGCCTCTTTGAAGAATGGCCACAGCATCTCGGTCCAGGGCCCGCATCGGGCCCTAACTTCCTTGACTGGAGCCGCGAGAGTCAAAGCCTGACCGACATGGCTGCCTTTACACCCACCGACGCTACATTGACAAATGCTGGTCCCGCGCGAGTAGTGCACGGGCTACAGGTTACTCCGAATATATTCAGCTTGCTCGGCGTGAACGCAAGCCTCGGAAGGACACTCCTTTCCGGTGACGAGCGCGCCGGAAGCGGCACCATCGTCGTGATTAGCTACGCGATATGGAGAGCGGCGTTCGGCTCCAACCCGGCGGTCATTGGGCGCACTCTGGAGCTAGACAGGAAACCTTATCAAATAGTTGGAGTCATGCCTGCCGAATTTCGTTTCCCCCAATATTGGGCTGTGAACACGCCGCCCGACTACTGGCTCCCGCTATCTACGTCCGATCTTGACCGCAATCGTGGATCTCGCTGGCTTGGCGTGATCGCCCGCTTGACTCCTGCCGCCACATTATCTCAGGCGCAAGCCGAGTTGAATACGATTGCCAATCGCCTCGCTAGCCAGTTCCCGGACAACGACTCAGGCTTTGGAATCACCATCAAGCCGATACACCAAGTGGTAGCGGCGAAGTTACGTCGGCAATTGATCTTGCTTCAGTTCGCCGGGACGTTCCTGTTTCTCATCGCCTGCGCGAACGTTGCAGGCCTGCTGCTTGCCGTGTCCGCCAAAAGGACCAAGGAGCTAGCGGTGCGGGCAGCCATCGGTGCGCATCGCGCCCGGCTCGTTCGTCAACTCCTCACCGAGACGATTCTCCTATTTTCTCTCGGAGCAGGCTTGGGTCTCGCTGTCGCGCTCTGGACAAAGGATATTTTGCTGGCTCTCGCGCCGACCGGCTACCTTCCCCAAACATTCACCGTCCGTCTCGATCCCACAATACTGACGCTCGCGCTGGCCGTCTCACTTGCGGCCGGATTGCTGTTCGGCCTTCTCCCCGCGCTCCGTTCTTCGCGCACCAGCCTCAATGAGGTGCTCAAGGAAGGGTATTCGAGGACTTCATCCTCGGCCTCACGCACGCGAAGCGTTTTCGTCATTGCGGAGGTCGCGATCTCGTTACTTCTCCTCATCGGCGGTGGCCTGATGCTGCGCAGCCTTCGTGCCTTGCTGTCGGTGGACACCGGTTTCAACCCCGACCATCTCATCATTGCAAGTCTCGAACTACCCGGAGAAGACCAGAAACCGGATCGCACTCTTCAATTCCTTCAAGAAGTCCAAAGGCACGTGGAAGATCTCCCAGGAGTTGAGGAGGCGGGCTTCACATCGAAGCTACCGTTGAGAGGAGGATACAATGGATACGTAATTGTTCAGGGTCAGCCAGTCTCAGCAAACGCATCCAATAGCCCGTTGGTTGAGTTTTCTGTGGTCACTCCGGGATATTTCCGTGCTGCCGGAATACCCCTTGTCGAAGGCCGCCTGTTCTCATCTGCCGACATCAGCAGCGGTTACAAAGCGATCATTGTCAACCGTGCTTTTGTGCGCGCTTTCTTTCGCGACGGAAATGCTCTTGGACACAATGTGGGACCGTCTACCAATCGTCCCTCGTGGTCCGTGATCATCGGCGTCGTCGGCGATGTCCGCCAATGGAGTATATCTACGCCGACGCTACCAGAGGTTTATAGCCCAAGCACCAAAGAAGTCGTCGCACAAGGCTGGCTACCCTCTTATTTAGCTGTTCGCACTCGTACCCCACCAGCCGTCCTCAGCCGGGCCATTCGAGATCAAATCTCGAAATTAAATCCTCAAATCGCCGTATCCGAATTTACCGGCCGGCAACTCATACGTGATGGGGAGGAAGCTGACGCAGGTTATCGCACGAAACTCCTGGTCAGTTTCGCGCTGCGGGCTTTGGTCCTCGCCGGGATCGGGGTATACGGCGTCGTATCCAATTTGGCGGCACAGCGCACGCATGAAATCGGTGTCCGCATCGCGTTGGGCGCACAGCGCCGTGATGTCCTCCGCCTCGTTCTGGGACAGGGCATGCGCGTTGCGCTCATCGGTGTCGCCATTGGCCTCGGCGCTGCCGCTGCGCTTGGGCCCGCACTGAAGTCCTTGCTTTTCGGCGTCAGCGCTATGGATACGTTCACTTATGCGGCCGTCACCGCCACGATCACTGCCGTTGCGCTGGCGGCGTGCTGGATTCCCGCGCGGCGAGCGATGCGGATCGAGCCCATGGAAGCGCTGAGATACGAGTGAGAGAACAGTGGAAGTGGATGGGCGGCCATTTCTGGAGAGATGCGGATTGGCCTTCGCAGGCCGCCGCACTCCAAAAAGGCAAAGCCACAGAGCGTCAAAATGAGAGGCTCTGCGCTACACGGAAGAACGCAGCGGTGACGATTCAATCCTGTTTTTCGACGCCCACATTGTTGTTCTCGCAATTCGCTTGATTCTGCGCCGAACAAATCGAACCGCGCTGTTATAATAGGCTATCACGCGCAGACGTCTGAGTCGCCGTGTGCACTGTTCACATCCAATAAGGCTATGGATCCAACAAAGCCCATTTCGATTTCCGAACTGCCCGCCGAAGCTCTTGCCAAGATGGCGGAAATCGGCGAGGACATCAATGCGTCGCTCGATCTGGACGAAGTGTTGGCGCACGCGGCGGCGCAAATCAAGAGCTTAATCGACTATGAAGTCTTCGCCGTGCTGCTGGTGGATGAACACGCGCGCGAATTGGGCTTCCGGTTCGCCATCGGCCATCGCCGCGAAGTGGTGGAAAACTGGCGCATTCCGCTTGGCCAAGGAATCATCGGGACCGCCGCGGCGACGGGCCGGCCTGTGCGCGTGAGCGACGTTCACAAAGACCCGCGCTATCTGAATGCGCTCGATTCCGTGCAATCGGAGCTCGCCGTCCCGCTGCTGCTCCAGGGGCGCGTGGTGGGCGTGCTGGATATCGAAAGCTCGGAGCGCGATTACTTCACCCGCGACCAGCAGAATATTTTGACGATGCTAGCGACGCGAATCGCCAGCGCGATTGAAAACGCGCGATTGTTTGAGCGCGCGAAACGGCAAGCGGACACGCTTCTGCTGCTTAATGAAGTGGTGCGCGAAACGAATTCCTTGCTTGATGTGGAAGGCGTGTTGCGCCGCGCCGCTGAGATGGTGAAGCGCGTGATCGATTATCAAATCTTCGCGATTCTTTTGTACGACGAAGCCGCGCGCGTTTTCCGGCACAAGATCAACGTGAAATTCGGGCAGCGGATTCAGGAGCGTTCGGTGGTGGCGCCGCACGAAGGAATCGTGGGCGCGGCGGCGACTTTGCGGCGGCCCATCGTGGTGCCGGACGTGTCGTTTGATCCGCGATACATTTCGCTGAACCCTGAGACGCGTTCCGAACTGGCCGTGCCGCTGCTGTATAAGCAGCGCGTCATCGGCGTGCTGGACATTGAAAGCCCACAGCTCAATTACTTCACGCCGGACCACGTGCAGGCGCTGTCGATTCTGGCGTCGCATCTGGCGGTGTCGATCGAAAACGCGCGGCTGTATGAGCAAGTGGCGAAGGATGAAGCGCGCATGGAGCGCGATCTGACAGCGGCGCGGCGTTTGCAGTCGGCGTTGCTGCCGCCGGTTCCCGGCAAAGAATACGGGCTCGATATTGCTGCGCGAGTGGTGTCGTCTCGCGAACTTTGCGGCGATCTTTACGATTTCCTGCCGCACAGTTCAGGCGATCTCGACATAGCCCTCGGCGACGTGAGCGGGAAGGGAAGCGCCGCGGCTCTTTACGGCGCGGCCGCCGTGGGAATCCTGCGCAGCCTCTCGCCGCAGGGCTTGGCGCCGGCGAAAATCCTGCAAAAATTGAACCAGGTAATTTGCGAGCGGCGCATCGAAGGCCGGTTCATGACCATGTGTTTCCTTTCGTGGAATCCTTCCGGGCGCGTGCTGCGCGTGGCCAACGCCGGACAGGAACAGCCGCTGATTTTTCAGAATGGCAAATGCGAAAAAATTCCGCTGGCGGGGTTTCCGGTGGGCATGTTCGACGAGTCCACATACGACGAGATGAGCCTGGTGCTCGCGCCGGGCGATGCGCTGGCGCTCTATTCCGACGGAATCACCGACACGCAAAATGCAGAGGGCCAATTCTATAGCTGGCAGCGGCTGCGCGATGCGGTTTCCGCACACGCGGCGCTGCCTGCCGCGGAGATCGCGGACCGGCTGCTCGCGGACGTGGATCAGTTCTCCGGCGGAGCCCATCCTTTCGATGACCGCACTCTTGTCGTCCTGAAAGTGATATAAGAATTCTCCGGATGGCAGCGCACCCCTCTCGCGAAATGCAGGACCCTGCAAATTACACGCCCGGTTTTTCTTACCGGCACGGCGCACTCGCATGCGAATCGGTTCCCCTGGCCGCGATCGCACAGCGCGCGGGAACTCCAGGGTATGTCTACAGCCGGGCTGCGTTCACGTCGGCGTATCGCGAGTTGGATCGCGCTCTCGGCGGCCTTGCGCACAGAGTCTGTTACGCCGTAAAAGCGAATTCGAATCTGGCGGTGCTGCGTGCATTCGCGCGGCTCGGCAGCAGTTTCGATATCGTTTCCGGCGGCGAGCTGTTCCGGCTGCGCAGCATCGGCGTGCCGGGCGAGCGGATCGTTTTTTCCGGCGTGGGCAAAACGCGCGAAGAGATTCGCGAAGCTCTGCGCGCGCGCATTCTTCTTTTCAATGTGGAGTCGGAGGCAGAATTGGAAGTTCTCGCGAGCGAAGCCGCGCGCGCAAGGCGCGCCGCGCCGGCGGCAATTCGCGTCAATCCCGATATCGAGGCGGGCGGCCACCCGCACATCGCCACGGGGCACCATCGCCACAAGTTCGGAATCGATTGGATGGAGGCGCGCCGCCTCTATCTTCGTCACAAGCAGTCACTGTGGATCGAGTGGCGGGGAATCAGCAGCCACATCGGCTCGCAGATTACCGCGGCGGGGCCGTTCCGGCGGGCATCGGCGCGATTGGCGAAATATTTCGCGGACCTTCGCGGCCAAGGAATCGCGCTTCGCTTTCTGGACATCGGCGGCGGCATTGGGATTCGCTATACAAATGAGAAGCCGCTGTCTTTTTCGGAATATGCCAAGGCTTTGCCGCGTTCGCTTGGTTCACCGATGCGCGCGGCGGGCTGCGAGCTTCTTCTTGAACCGGGCCGCGCCCTGATTGGTAATGCGGGCGTGCTTCTGATGCGCGTGCTGTATACGAAGCGGAGCCGCGGGAAAACTTTTGTCATTGTAGACGCGGCGATGAACGATTTGATTCGCCCCGCGCTCTATGGCGCGGCGCATTGCATTACGCCGGTGAACCGGACGGCGGCGCGCGCGCGCGTTTCGCGCGTGGACGTGGTTGGGCCAGTGTGCGAGTCGGGAGATTTTTTTCTGCACGACTGGCCGATGCCTGAAGTGGAAGCGGGGGACTTGCTGGCGATTTGGAGTGCAGGCGCTTACGGCTTCGTGGAATCGTCGAATTACAATTCGCGACTGCGCGCGGCTGAAATACTCGTCGAAGGCGGACACTTCCGCATCATTCGCCGGCGCGAAACGCGCGAGGATTTGATTCGCGGCGAGCGCTCCTAGCAGTGACGGCGCAGAGATTGGGTCAACGCTGGCCCCATCGCAGCTTGTTGCGCAGCACTTTGTAATAGGTTTGCTCTTGCGGGCGCACGAGCATGACGCGATACGGCGATTTCGAAACAGTGATGCGGTCTCCGCGCTCGAGTTCGTATCCGATTTGCCCGTCGAGGGTGAGGTAGGCCTGTTCCTCGAGAGCGCTGAAGTCGAGTTCGAGTTGCACGCTGTCCGGGAGGACGAGCGGGCGGTTGGTGAGCATGTGCGGGCAGATGGGAGTGAGCACGAAGGCCTGAAGCACGGGATAAAGAATCGGGCCACCAGCGGCGAGGGAATATGCCGTAGAGCCGGTGGGCGTGGAAACGATCAGCCCGTCGGCGCGATAGCGTCCGAGAAAATGGGCGTTCACGGACAAATCGAAATCGAGAATTCGCGACAGAGCCGCCTTGGTTACAACGGCATCGTTCAACGCCTGCTGGCGCTGGATGATTTGGCCGGCGCGAATTAGTTCGGCCTTGAGCATCATACGCGGACTCAGGCGGTGATTGCCGGCGACGACTTGCTCGAGCAGCGGAAACGCTTCGTCGAGCGTGACGCTGGTCATAAAACCCATTCCGCCCAGATTCACGGCCAGGATGGGCACTTCGCACTCAGTGAATTGCCGCGCCGCGGCGAGCAACGTGCCATCGCCGCCAAGGACGATCAGCAGATCCATTTTCGCAGACATTTCTTGCGGACTGGTTTCTTTTTCGGGCGGATTGAAGCAGGAAGCGCCGGTTGCGTCCAGGAGTACGTCGACGCCGCCCTCGCGCAGCCACTGGGTAATGCGCGGAACGACCGCGCAGATTTCCTCTCTGTGAGGCTTGCAGCAGATTCCCGCGATTTTAATCATGGCTCACGAAGTTCGGAGGATTGTATCGAATCGCAGCGCCGGGCGTGGAGAAAATATTCCTGATTGCCTTCGGCGCCTGCGACGCGGCTGGGCTGTACGCCGAGAATCGCCAGGCCGCCTTTTTCCGCTGCTGCCTGCACGCTGGCGATGGCACGCTGGTGCAATTGCGGGTCGCGCACGATTCCGCCTTTGCCGATAAGCTTTTTCTCGAGCTCGAACTGCGGCTTCACGAGGATGATGAAAGTGGCATTGGGTTGCGCGATAGCGGCAAGCGCGCCGATCAGCTTGATCACGGAAATGAATGATACGTCCACGGTGACGACGGCGGGCGCTTCAGCGAGATCCGCCGGCTTCAGAAAGCGCGCGTTCTTCTTGATGGCGCAGACACGTTCGTCGCGCTGCAGCTTCCAGTCAAGCTGCTTGGTGTTCACATCGACGGCATAGACGCGCCGCGCGCCGCGCTGCAGCAAGCAATCGGTGAAGCCGCCATTCGATGAGCCGACGTCGAGGCAGGCGCAGCCGCTGACATCGATGGCGAAATCCGCGAGCGCGCCTTCGAGCTTCATGCCTGCGCGGCTGGCATATTTCGAATCGGGACCGATGACCTCGATCTTCGCATCGGCAGAGGCTGCTTCACTCGGCTTCTGAACCGCGCGCTGGTTCAAGCGCACTTGACCGGCCATGATTATGGCCTGGGCGCGCTGGCGCGTGGGGGCAAGGCCGCGCTCGACGAGCAGCACATCGATTCGGAATTTTTCCTTCTTCATGAATTCACGAGACGGAAACGGGCGCTCAGCCGCCCAGCGGAGGCAGAATAGCGGCAGAGCCAAAGAGGAAAATCACGCCGACGATCAGGCTGTACGCCGCGGTCAGCGCCGTGGCCACTTGCATCAAACGGTGGCGCGTGGCGCTCGCGCTGAAAATGCCAACGGCGGAGGCGGTCATCAGCGTGTTCATCAGCACCAGGCCAGCGAGAAACATGGCGAGCCCCAAGAATCCGCGGCCGAGTCCGCCGAGATTTGCAGCGAGCAGAAAAATCAATAACTGGCTCGGCGTTTCCGCGCCCAAGCCGTGAATCACGCCAATAAAAAACACCGACTTCTTTGTATAGTTCCAGTTAGCCGCCGCGGGCCGTTCAAGCTCCTTGTCATGCAGCGCTCGCCGGATTTTCCAACTGGCCCAGCGAAACGCGCTAATCAGAATCAGGATTCGGGACTTCGGCGCTACTTTTGTTCCGCTGCGGAACATCGAGCCCAGCACGTAGATGCCGAGAATGACCAGCGTCAAACCCACGGCACGCTCGGCCCAATTGTCGATGACGGACGGCAGGGAAGTCTGAAAAACGATTACCAGACTGCCGAGCGCGGCTACTGTCGCCGCGTGCCCCAGCACGTAGAGCAAGCCCATGCGCATGGCGCGGCCGTGATCTGTTTCCACGTTGGTGATATCGGAAATGGCCGCGATGTGATCGTAGTCGAATCCGTGCTTGAAGCCGAGCACGGCGGCGGTCAAAAGTGCAAGCTCAAGAGTTTTCGGCGCAATCATGCTCACACGATAGCAGAACGCCCGTAAGGGTCAACGATGAGATGAATGGAAGGAGCGCGGTGGATGGTTGGGCGAAACTTCCGCGAGAATTTGCCATCAGGCAATGCCCGCGCCTGTTTGGTGCGAGCGCGGCTCTTAAGCGCGGCGGGCAACCAGGTACTCGGCGACCTGGCGAAGGCGACCGGCGCGCTCACCGTAACACGCCAGTTCGCGATCGGCACGCTGGGCGAGTTCTTGCGCGAATGCGCGCGACTTGTCGATGCCAAACAGCGCAGGATAAGTCGCTTTTTTTTGCGCCTGATCCTTGCCGGCGGTTTTGCCCAGCGCCACCGACGATTCTTCGACATCCAGAAGGTCGTCGACGACCTGAAATCCCCAGCCAATCGCCTCACCGAATCGGCCGAGGCGCTCGACGTCTTCGTCATGTGCGCCGCCGGCGAGCGCGCCGGCAATTACCGACGCGCGAATCAGCGCGGCAGTCTTGGAGCGATGGATGTATTCGAGCGCAGCGGCGTCGACTTGCTTGCCTTCGGCTTCGACGTCCGCGACTTGGCCGCCGACCATGCCGTTCACGGTTCCGGCGGAGTGTCCGATTTCAGCGATGATGCGCACGCGTTTTTCTGGCGTAACGTTGGCGTTTGCCAGCGCTTCAAATGCCAGGGTGAGCAAGCCATCGCCTGCCAGAATCGCCATAGCAACGCCGAATTTTTTGTGACACGTGGGCTTGCCGCGGCGCAGGTCGTCATTGTCGAGTGCGGGCAGGTCGTCGTGAATCAGCGAATAGGTATGAATGAACTCCAGGGCGCATCCGACCGTTGCGGCTGCGTCCAACTGCTGCGAAAACAGGCGCGCGGCTTCATAGCACAGAATGGGCCGGATGCGCTTGCCTCCCGCGAAGACGCTGTAGCGCATGGCTTGGTGAATCGTGGCGGGATGGATGGATTCGGAAGGCAGCAGTTTTTCAAGCTCACGTTCGATGACGGCTTGGTCGTCTACAAGAAATGCGGTGGCCGAAAATGCGGGCTGGTTCATTGTGGTTGAGAGAAACGGCAGCGGCGAAAATTCGTCGCGTGTTTCAGCGTTGAGATTGTGGATTATCCTCGTCGGTTTCGAACGGCTCCGCATGGAGCTTGCCGTCGGCCTTTTTCAGCAAAATCTCGACACGGCCTTCCGCTTCTTCGAGCTGTTTCTGGCAGTCGCGCGAGAGCTTCACGCCTTCTTCGAAAAGCTTCATGGCCTCGTCGAGGGGCAAATCCGCCGATTCGAGGCGCTTTACGACTTCTTCCAGCCGCGCGAGCGATTTTTCGAATTCACCTTTGCGCGGGGCTTCGGGTGCTTTGTTGGGTGTAGCAGTCATCGAGGCAGCATTCTATCGCGCGCGATAGAGAATGCCAACAATCGCCTTGGGTGGGGCTTTGTGCGGATTGGCTCAATGAGCCGCCGCGTGACTGTTGACACAAGCCGACGTGCGAAGGCGCGCCGCAGCGCCGCGCTCTTGTTACAATCGAACGAGTGCAGGGGCCGCGAGGGGGAGCGGGCGCCAAGCCATGATCGTTCTTCGTTTATTTTCCATTTTCATTCTCATCGCGATCAATGCGTTTTTCGCCGCCGTGGAATTTTCTCTGGTGGCGGTTCGGCATTCGCGGATCCGGCAGCTAGTGAAGCATGGGAACCCGCGCGCCCGTGTTGTTGAAACGCTCACGGCGGACCTGGGCACGGTGGTCTCCGGCGTGCAAGTGGGGATCACGCTGACCAGCCTCGCGCTCGGCTACCTTGGCGAGCTGACCCTGGCTGGTTTCCTCGATCCAATTTTCCGCGAAGTGCCGGGGCGGTATGCGGCAATCGCTGCCCATACCGGCGCATTGATTGTTGCGTTTGCTCTGCTGACGGTTCTTCAGGTTGTACTCGGTGAGCTGGTGCCGAAAAACCTGAGCCTCTCACAGGCCGAGCGTGTCGCGCTGTTGGTTGCGCGCCCGTTCCAGTGGTTTTTGAACACGTTTCGCTGGGCGATCGTGCTGCTGAACGCCTTTGCCGGGAAATTCGTGAAGGCCCTTGGGGTGAAAATGACGCGCGCGCAGTCGGCGGTCCGCTCGGAGGAAGAGCTGCGCATCCTTGTGGAGCAGGCTCGCGAGCGCGGAGTGCTTGCGCCGGCCGAAGAGCGATTCATTCACGGGGCGATGAACCTGGGCGACGTGCAGGTGCGCGAAATTATGGTGCCGCGGCCCGACATTCATGCGCTACGCGCGGACGCGACGCTTGAAGACGTGATGAAAATCATCGCCATTACGCAGCGCTCTCGCATTCCCGTGTACCAGGGAACGCTCGACCATGTCCTCGGCTTCGTCCACATCAAGGACCTGATTTGGATTCTGCTGGACCGGGCGCGCCGCGCCGAAGAGGATCAAGCTCCCGCCGAATTTCAACTCCGCAGTATGCTCCGCGAAGTCCTGATCGTGCCGGAATCGAAGCCCGCGATCGAGCTCCTGGTGGAGTTTCGCGCGCATCGCACGGGCCTCGCCATGGCCGTCGATGAATTCGGCACGATTCTTGGTCTGGTAACGCTGGAAGACATTCTGGAACAAATGGTCGGCGAGATTCACGACGAATTCGATGTGGTCGAGCATCCGTTGACGCTCGCGGATGGCTCGGTGATATTCGACGCTTCGCTCAAGATTCACAATCTCACTCAGTTTCATATTGACCTGCCGGAAAACTTCGTTTACGAGACGCTCGCGGGCTTCGTCCTGAGCCACCTCGGGTTTCTGCCGCGCGGCGGCGAGAGCTTTGAAGACCACGGCTATCGCTTCACGATCATGGAAATGGAGGGCCGGCGCATCGCGCGCGTGAAAATCAAGCGTCTGGCCGACGCGAGCGCGCTTCCGCATGCGACGGAAAAAGCTGCGGTGGCGGCGAAATCTTCGTCATCATCGTCGGCCGCGCCAGCGGGGCCGTCGGCATCCGGTTCCCGCAACCCTTCCCGCCGCACACGAGGAAACGAGTGACGCGCTACATTTCGCTGCGCCTCGCGTACTCGCTTCCGGCGCTTTGGCTGATTCTTACGATGGTTTTTGCGCTGGCGCATATCGTTCCCGGGGACCCTGTGCAACAAATGCTCGGCGAAGGTGCGACGGCATCTGATCTGATCGAATTGCGCCACGCGCTGGGCCTCGACAAGCCCGTGCCGGTGCAGTACGCGCGCTATCTGGCGGGCGTGGTGCGCGGCAACTTGGGCGAATCGTTTCGGTTCCAGCAGCCGGTACTACATGTGGTTTTGGAACACTATCCCGCCACGCTCGAGCTGGCGCTGGCGGCGCTGATTGTTTGTTGCGCGATTGGAATTCCTGCGGGAATGATTGCCGCGCAGCGCCGCGCAACATCCGCCGATCACGCGATTGGATTTTTCACGCTGCTGGGCCTCTCGATTCCGAACTTCGCGCTGGGGCCGCTGCTGATTTTGATTTTTTCGGTGCTGATTGGCTGGCTGCCGGTGAGCGGGCGCGGCGGCATTTCGCATTTGATTCTGCCGGCCATCACGCTCGGCGCAGCGCTGGCCGCGATTCTGACCCGCATGGTGCGCACATCGGTGCTGGAGCAGCTTTCGAGCGACTACGTTCGCACAGCGCGCGCGAAGGGGCTTGCGGAGCGGGCCGTTCTGCTGCGTCACGCGTTTCGCAACGCGCTGATTCCGATTCTGACGATTCTTGGGCTGCAATTCGGCACGCTGCTGGCCGGCACGATTGTCACGGAGACAATTTTTTCGTGGCCAGGTATTGGCCGCCTTGCTGTGCAGGCCATCGAAGCGCGCGATTATCCGCTGCTGCAGGGATGCATTCTGGTGATTGCGGTTTCCTATGTGCTGGTCAACCTACTGACGGATCTGGTTTACGCATTTGCTGATCCGAGGGTGCGGCTGCAATGAAGGCGCTGCGCGAATTTCTACGGCATAGCGTGCCGGGTTCGGTCGGTTTTGCCTTGTGCGTGCTGCTGATTATTCTGGCGGTTGGCGCGCCGTGGCTCGCGCCCTACAATCCCAACGCGCAAAATCTTCCCGCGCGGCTGGCGCCACCCAGCGCATCGCATTGGATGGGCACGGACGAACTTGGCCGCGACGTTCTCTCTCGCGTGATTTACGGCGCGCGCGTGTCGATGTCGGTCAGCGTGTCGGTGGTGTTCGGCGCAGGAATTATTGGATTGGCGCTTGGGTCGCTGGCGGGATATTTCGGCGGGTGGTTCGATGGCTTCGTGAACATTGTGCTTATCAATGCGTTTCTGTCGTTTCCGGGGATTTTGCTGGCGATTGCCTTTGCGGCGTTTCTGGGGCCAGGCCTAGGAAACGTGATCATCGCGCTTACCATCACAGGATGGGCGGGCTACGCGCGTTTGGCGCGCGCGCAAGTCTTGCAGGCGAAAGAAATGGACTACATCGCTGCGGCGCGTTCGCTCGGCGCCTCGCATGGGCGGATTTTGTGGCGGCATTTGCTGCCGAATATTATTCAGCCGGTTTTGGTGCAAGGCACGATCGCTCTGGCGGGCGCGATTCTCGCCGAATCGACGCTGAGTTTTCTGGGGTTGGGCGTGCTCGCGCCGATGTCCAGTTGGGGCGCGATGCTGAACGACGCGCGCGGCCATTTGTTCGATGCGCCGCACATGGTTGTTTTTCCGGCGCTCGCGGTTGCCACGGCTGTGCTTGCGTTTAATATGTTGGGAGACGCGCTGCGCGATTGGATGGACCCGAGGACACGCGCGTACTTGATTGTTACTGACCTCGCGCGCTGAGGGTCCAATGCTACGCGAAATCGACGGTAATTTCGGCGCCGCGACTGACACCCGTGGTTTTCGCGGCGCTTCCGCGATTCACGGCCACTTCGAAAAAGCCGCTGGAGCCCAAAACGAGGATAGGCTCATTCGGGCCACCGTTTCCGAACGTCTCCGCAAGGTGCGAAATCTCCGTGGTGCCGACGCGCATTTTGAAATTCGAGCCGGCGAGCACCTGCGGCAAGTCTTCCGGCGTGAAATTCGTCAGCAAATTTCCGAAATTGTCCGCGCGCAACACGATGCCTTTGACGCCATTGCCGGCCGCCTTCGGCTTGGGGAGCGCGAAGCGCACGAAATCGGTGATTTCTTCGCCAAATGCCACGCTCTGCCCATTTTTTGAAAGCCACGCCGCGACCGGAGAAAAAATATCGCGGCCGTGAAATGTGTTGCTCACCGGCTGCAGAAAATAATGCTCCGCGGTGATATGGCGGACGGCCAGTGATTCTTCGCGCTGATAAACCATCGACAGTACGCCATTATCGGGCGCGACAAAATAATGCTGCCCGGCAGTGGCGAGCACTGGCCGCCGCTCAGTTCCCACGCCGGGATCGACTACCACGATATGAATCGTTCGCGGTGGAAAGAATCTGTATGCTTGGCCGATGGCGAGCGCGCCATCGAGCAGATCGTAGGGCAGCACTTTGTGGGTGATATCGACGATTTCCGCGTCCGGCTGGATGCTCAGAATGACGCCCTTCATGGACCCAACCAAGGAATCGGCTGAACCGAAGTCTGTTGTCAGGGTGATAATTGGTCGGGCCAAGAGATCTTCTCCTGTGCAGGGCGCTTTTCCGCTTCTTTTCAAGTTTGGCAAAGACTAACGTCCAGCGCAATCTGTCCGGATGTTCGGGTTTCCTCGATTGAAAGGATTCGATTGGCGGAGGCAATGGGCTGCTCCGATTTGACCGCTATACATACGAGGCGCTATCCTCGATTTGCACCCTGGGAAGCTTATGCGACGCGTCTATCTCGATTACAACGCCACCACTCCCGTCGACGCTGAAGTTCTTGCGGTCATGCTTCCTTTTTTCGCAGAAACGTACGGCAATGCTAGCTCCATCCATTCTGCTGGGCAGGATGCCCGCGCAGCTGTGGAATCGGCGCGCGCGTCGGCCGCTGCGCTCATCGGGGCCAAGCCCTCGGAGGTCGTTTTCACCAGCGGCGGCACGGAAGCCGACAATCTGGCCATTTTTGGGTTCGTCGCCGCGTATCGCCGCGAGCGCAAGCACATCATCTGCTCGCCCATCGAGCATCACGCTGTGCTGAATTCCGTCGAGGCGCTTGAAAAGCAGGGAGTCGAGGTCACCTGGCTGCCCATTTCGAGCGACGGCGTCGTCGATCCAGAAGATGTTCGCCGCGCGCTGCGCCCCGAAACCATTTTGATCACCGTGATGCACGCAAACAATGAGCTCGGCACGATTCAGCCAATTGCGGAAATCGGCCGCATCGCCTTCGAATCGAACGTTTATTTTCACTGTGACGCGGTGCAATCCGCAGGCAAAATTCTCATCGACGTGAATGAATTGAAAGCCGACTTTCTGGCGCTTTCGGCGCATAAATTTTACGGGCCCAAGGGCGTTGGCGCGCTTTACGTCCGCGAAAACACGCCGCTGGAGCCGCTCTTTTTCGGCGGCACGCATGAACGCGATCGCCGCCCCGGCACGGAAAACGTTGCCGGCATCGTAGGCATGGGCAAAGCAGCTGAGCTTGCCCATGCGCAACTCTTTGACGAACCCTCGCGCCTCGCGGTTTTGCGCGATCGTTTTGAGGAAGGGATTCTTGGTGTTGTTTCCGATGCGCAAGTGAACGGAAATCGCGCGCGCCGTGTTGCAAATACGACGAACTTCACGTTTTCGCACGCGGAAGGCGAGTCTCTGGTCATTGCTCTCGATCTGCAAGGCGTGCAGTGCTCGACGGGCGCAGCGTGCTCTTCGGGCGCGATTTTGCCATCGCACGTCCTGCGCGCCATCGGCTTACCGCGCGACGAGGCCAAGTCCACGCTGCGCTTCAGCCTCGGCCGCTTCAGCACGCCGGAGGATATCAACTATGCTCTCGAAGTGGTCCCCCCGGTCATCGAACGCCTCCGCGCCATCTCGCCAACGTATCGCAAAGCAGTTCCGGCGCGGTGATTGCTGCGAAGTTGCGGCTTCCTTGCTATTCTAATGAATCAAAGACATGTCAACATCACCACAAATTGAGCTGACCGCTGTGGCCATGAGCGGCGGTGTGGACAGTTCCACGGTCGCGGCGCTTTTGCACGAATCCGGCGAGCCGATCGTTGGGCTCACGATGCAGCTGTGGAACCAGCGGCGTTTGCCGGAACTGGCCGCGACGGATGGTCCCGCGCCGCATCGCTGCTGCTCGCTTGACGACGTGTACGACGCCCGCCGCGTCGCGCAGCATCTCGGATTTCCCTTTTACGTCGTCAACTTTGAGCAGGTTTTCGAAGAGCGGGTGATCCGTCCCTTCGTTGCCGACTATCTCGGCGGACGCACGCCGATCCCGTGCACGCTTTGCAACAATCACGTAAAGTTCGAGCAGTTGCTGGTCACCGCACGCCAGATTGGCGCGTCGCGCGTCGCCACAGGGCATTACGCGCGTGTCCGATGGAACATAGATTCGGGCCGTTACGAGCTGCTCCGCGCCGCTGACGAATCGAAGGACCAGTCTTACTTCCTTTTTGGTCTGACGCAAGAGCAGCTCTCGCGCTCTCGCTTCCCGTTGGGTGAGTTAACGAAGTCCGAAGTGCGCGAGATCGCTCGCCGCACGCAGCTTCCCGTCGCGGAAAAACCGGAGAGTCAGGAGATTTGCTTCGTGTCCACGGGCAATTACGTGCGCTTCATCAGCAGTTACTTGCGCGAACAGGGCGAGGAATTGCCGGCCGAATCCGGCGAAATCGTCACCACCGACGGCACAGTCATCGGCCGTCACGAAGGTTTGCATCGCTATACCGTCGGCCAGCGCCGTGGACTTGGTTTCGCGACGGGGCGCCCGGTTTACGTCGTCGCGCTCGACCGCGCGGCGAATCGTCTGGTTGTGGGCGACAACGATGAGCTGTTCACGTCCGTCTGTGAAGTTCGCGATGTGAACTGGGTTTCTATTGCTTGCCCTTCCGAACCGGTCCGCGCGGAAGTCAAGGTGCGCCATCGTCACGAGGCCGCTGCCGCCACGGTTGAGCCGCTCGACGCCACTACGGCGCGCATTCGGTTCGATGAACCGCAGCGCGCCATCACGCCCGGTCAGGGTGCAGTTTTCTTCTCGGGCGATCTGATGCTCGGCGGCGGATGGCTCCGCGCGGCTGAGTCTGCTTGCGCGCAGTCTTGAGCGGGAGGATGCTTCGAGGAACTTTATCGTCGCATGAACCGTCAACCATGAATCATGACGAGCTGATTTACGATTGGAATACTGCAAACGGCCGCGAAATCGCGCCTGGCCGCAAGCTCATGCTGAATGATGAGACTTTGCGCGATGGCCTACAGAATCCCTCCGTACGCGATCCCAGCATCGAAGAAAAAATTCAGATTCTCAATCTGATGGAGGATCTCGGCATCGACACCGTGAACATCGGGCTGCCGGGCGCGGGAGCACGCGCGTGCGCGGACGTGGAGGCGCTGGCGCGAGAAATCGTTCAATGCCGCATGAAAATTCGTCCCAACTGCGCGGCGCGAACGCATAAAAACGACATTCGCCCGATTGCGGAAATTTCGCAAAAAACGGGAATTGCCATCGAGGCCGCTACTTTTCTGGGCTCCAGCCCGATTCGCCGGCTGGTGGAGGATTGGACGGTCGACCATCTGCAACGCATTACCGAGGAAGCCGTGCGATTCGCCGTGTCGGAAGGGCTTCCCGTGATGTACGTCACTGAAGACACGACGCGCGCGGACCCGCAAACGGTGAAAACGCTTTACACCACCGCGATTCGCTGTGGCGCGCGCGCGATTGTGCTGTGCGATACGGTGGGCCATGCCGAGCCGCGCGGCGCGTACAATCTGGTGCGCTTTGCCATCGAAGAAATCGTGAAGCTTTCGGGAGAAAAAATTCGCGTCGACTGGCACGGGCACAACGACCGCGGGCTTTCGGTGGCGAATTCGCTCGCCGCTTTTGCAGCGGGCGCGGATCAAGTGCATGGAGCGGCGAACGCACTGGGCGAGCGCGTAGGCAACACGCCTATGGAATTGATGCTCGTCAATTTGCGCCTGATGGGCCTGATTGAGCGCGATTTGTCCAAGCTCAAGGAATATTCGGAAACTGTCGCGCGCGCCACGCACACCGTTATTCCGCCCAATTATCCCGTGGTGGGACGCGATGCTTTCCGGACGGCAACCGGCGTGCACGCGGCGGCGATCATCAAAGCCTTTCGAAAGGGCGATACGTTTCTGGCGAATGCCGTGTATAGCGGCGTTCCTTCGAATCTGTTCGGCCTTGAGCAGATCATCGAAATCGGGCCGATGAGCGGACGCTCCAACGTGACGTACTGGCTTGAGAAACATCGGATTCCTGCGACCGAAGAACTGGTGACTCGCATCTTCGACGCTGCCAAAAAAGCCGAGCGCGTGATGAGTGACGGCGAAATTCTGGCGCTCTGCGGCGACGCTGCGCCGAGCACCGCCGCGAAGCGTTGAGTTGAACTAGACTGCCTTGAAACCAACCCAACATCTTCATTTGATTCATCGGCCGCGATCCCTGCGGCAACGCGCGTGGATAAAATCCGTGAAAGTTTTTTTCTGGTTCGGTATGCTCATCTGGATGGGTACGCTCACCGCTCGCGCCGCAAATCCAATTGACGCCATCGCGCAGGATAAGCGAGTCGCGAAGGCTCTCACCTGGCTCGACAAGAATACCGACTGGGTCACCGACCAGCAGATCGCCATCACGGAAATTCCCGCGCCGGAGTTCGCCGAAAAGGAACGTGGCGCGTATGTGGCCAAACTTCTTGCGGCAAACGGCCTCACTGTGCAAACGGATTCAGTTGGCAATGTGATCGGAGAGCGCGAAGGCGCTACTGCGAAAGATGTTGTCCTGGTTGTCGCGCACCTCGACACGGTTTTTCCTGCGGACACGCCGGTGCACGTCAAGCGCGTGCAAGGCCGCCTGGAAGCGCCGGGCATTTCCGACGACGGCGCGGGCCTGGCGGCGATTGCCGGCCTCGCGCGGGCCATGAACGAGGCAAAACTGAAAACGCAGGCGACGGTTGTTTTTTGCGCGGATGTCGGCGAGGAAGGCGAGGGGAATCTTCGCGGCATTCGCGCATTGCTGAACACCTACAAGGGCCGCCTACGCGCGGTGATTGCTCTCGACGGCGCCGCCACGGATTACGTGACAACCGTCGGTCTTGGCTCGCGGCGCCTTGAAGTGAGCATTGAAGGCCCCGGCGGCCACAGCTGGTCGGATTTCGGCATGCCCAACCCCATTACGGCTTTGGCGCGCGGAATCGTGCAATTCTCGCGCACGCCCGTGCCGGCAGATCCGCGAACCACTTTCAACTTCGGCGTCATCTCGGGCGGAAATTCCGTGAACTCGATTCCCATGGAAGCGGACGTAAGAGTGGATCTGCGCTCGGAAGACGAGGCGGAATTATCGCGGCTCGAGAGCGAGGTTCGCAAAGCATTTGCCGATGCCGTCGGCGAAGAGATGGCTGCTGCTTCCAAAGGCAGCCCGCTGAAGCTCAAAATCAGCGTCATTGGCGTCCGGCCAGCGGGAAAACTCCCTGAAGACTCGCCGCTTCTTGTTGCCATCGAAAACGCAGACCGCTACCTCGGCAACCGCTCGCGCCTGGAACGTTCTTCTACGGATGCGAATCTTCCCCTGTCGCAGGGTATCCCGGCGATCGCCACTGGCGCCGGAGGGCAGGGCGGCGGCGCGCATTCCCTCGACGAATGGTATGATCCCGCCGGAAGGGAATTGGGGCTGAAGCGCGCGCTGCTTACAATTCTCGCCGTCGCGGGAGTTCAATCCTGAGAAAGAACTTTTTCATCGCCGTCTGCGCTGCCGTCCCGCTTGCTGCCGGCATTCTGCTCAGCGCCGCGCCGCTCAGCCGTGTCCGCTCCTGGAGGAGTATGCCCGCAAATGCGCAGGAAAGGAGCGCGCCTGCCGACCTCGTTTTGACCAATGGCGACATTTATACCGTCGATTCTGCGCGGCCTCGCGCGCAGACGGTTGCGATTCGCGGCGAAGAAATCGTCGCCGTAGGATCAAGCGAAGAAGTTCACGCGTGGATTGGCGCGAAAACGCGCGTGATCGATCTCCACGGCCGTTTTGCGATGCCTGGATTCAACGATGCTCACACGCACTTAGCCAGCGGCGGCATGGCGAAGTTGACCGTCAATTTTGAAGGCGCGAATTCGCTTGCAGAATTCCAGCAGCGAATTCGCGCGGCGCTGAAAAACTACCAGCCCGGAGAATGGATCACCGGGGGCGGCTGGGACCACACTCTCTGGCCGGAAAAGCGGTTTCCCACGCGATGGGATCTCGATGCCGTCTCGAAAGACCATCCCGTGATTTTCTCGCGCGTTGATGGGCACGTTGCCGTGGCGAATTCCCTGGCGCTGAAAATTGCCGGCGTAACCAAAGATACAGCCGACCGGCCCGGGAGCCACATCGTCCGCGATGCCAAGACCGGCGAGCCGAGTGGGATGCTGGAAGAAGACGGCGCGATGAGCCTTATCTACCGGCATGTGCCGCCGCCAAGCCACGACATCCGCAAGCGCGCGATTGAGCTGGCCCTCGCCGACGCCGTCTCCCACGGAGTGACGTCCATTCAGGACTATTCGACGTGGGGTGACTTCTTGATCTATCGCGAATTGAAAAACGAAGGCAAGCTGCCCTTGCGAATTACGGAATGGCTGACGTTCACCGAGCCGCTCGCCCAGCTAGAACAAGAGCGCCGCGAAGGCGGCACCACGGACCCGTGGTTGAAGACTGGCACGTTGAAAGCGTTCATGGATGGCTCGCTCGGCTCGCGCACCGCCGCGATGCTTGCGCCATATTCGGACGATCCATCCACGTTCGGAATTTTGCGCATGGATCCAGCTGAATTGAACCGAATGTCTATCGAGCGCGACAAGGCCGGTTTTCAGCTCAATTTCCATGCCATTGGCGACCGCGCCAATCGCGTGGCCCTCGATGCATTTGCGGCCGTGCTCGCCGCCAATGGACCGCGTGACCGCCGCGACCGCGTCGAGCACGCGCAAATCGTCGCGCCGGAGGATTTCGCGCGCTTCGCGGAGTTGCACGTAATTGCGTCAATGCAGCCCGTGCATCTGCTCGATGATGAGCGCTGGGCCCGCGCGCGTATCGGCTCGGAGCGTTCCAAAGGCGCGTATGCGTGGAATACTATGCGCAAGGATGGAGTGCGGCTTGCGTTTGGCACGGACTATCCCGTGGAAGGAATCGATCCGCTGCGTGGCCTTTACGCTTGCGTCACGCGCGAATTGCCCGAGGGTGGTCCTCCAGGCGGCTGGGAACCGCAAGAGAAGTTGCCAATGAACGTATGCATTTACGATTACACGGCAGCCTCCGCGTACGCCGAATTCGAAGAAGCGCGAAAGGGCCAGCTTAAGCCTGGCATGTTCGCCGATGTTGTCGTTTATCCTGCGGACATTACGCGTATGCCGCCCGCCGAACTCCTGCGGACTTCCGTTGATGTGACCATCACCGGCGGCCGCATCGTTTACGAACGCCACTGAGCGCCCCCGCATGAGCCGCCGCCTGCAGGCTGATTTGGCGTTGGCGTTATGCGCTCTGATTTGGGGCGCGACATTTGTTGTCGTCAAGGACGCCCTCGCGTTTGCCTCGGTCTTTTCCTTCAACACTGTGCGTTTCACTCTCGCTGCGATTGTGATGGGAATTGTGTACTGGCGCGCGTTGCGCAAATTGGACCGGGCAACGCTCGCCGCCGGCGCGCGGATCGGTTTTTTTATGTTCAGCGGCTACGCGTTTCAAACCTTGGGATTGAAATTCACCACGCCATCGAAGGCCGCGTTCATCACTGGAGCTGGCGTGGTGATGGTGCCGGTGCTGCTGGCCGTTTTCTGGCGGAGAAGAGTAAGCCAATGGGTGTGGACCGGTGCAGTGGCTGCGCTGATCGGTTTGTATTTCCTCACCGTCCCGCGCTCCGGTTTTTCCGCTCTGAACATAGGAGACCTGCTCGCGCTGGGCTGCGCGGTGATGTTCGCGTTTCATATTATCTTGGTGGCGAAGTACAGCCCGCGGCATTCGGTTGCCGCGCTGAGCTTCTTGCAGGTGGCGACGACGGCGGTGCTGACCGCGTTGTGTCTGCCAGTGCTGGCGGCCACGCGCTGGGAACCACCGTTCTTGCGATGGTCGCCGAGTCTGGTCGCCGCAATTCTGATTACCGCCGTCGGCGCCACAGCGCTTTGCTTTTCGTTGCAAGTTTGGGCGCAGCAGTACACATCACCTACGCACACAGCCATTCTGCTGAGCCTGGAGCCGGTATTTGCGGCGCTCACTTCGCTGATTGTGGTGCACGAGCGCCTGGGCGCGCGAGTGGTAGCCGGAGCGGTTCTAGTTTTTATCGGGATTTTGCTCGCGGAACTGAAAGGGCCAGCGCAGGCAGGGGCGGATTCACCGGGTCCGGTTTCGCAAAACGCCACGAATTAAATTCGTGGAACGGCGTGAGTAGAGCCAGCGGCCACCGCACACTAGCAGCATATGGCTGTCCGTGACGTCATCTCGATTCTTCAGCAGTTTTCTTTTACTCCGATTTGAGAGAAGCCATGTCGATGGCGAAGCGGTATTTCACATCGGACTTGAGCAGCCGCTCGTAGGCTTCATTCACTTTTTGGATCGGAATAACTTCGACATCGGCGGTGATGTTGTGCTTCCCGCAGAAATCGAGCATCTCCTGGGTTTCGGCGACGCCACCGATGCTCGAGCCTGAAAAACTGCGGCGGCGCATAATCAGACCGAAAGCGGAAACGCCGAGAGGCTTCGGTGGGGCGCCGACGATGGTAAGGTCGCCGTCGCGGCGCAGCAGGTTGAGATAGGAGTTGACGTCGTGGTCGGCGGAAACGGTGTCGAGAATGAAATCGAAGCTTTCGGCGTGTTTCTGCATTTCGTCGGCATTCTTTGAGATGAGGATTTCGTCCGCACCGAGGCGGCGCGCGTCTTCTTTTTTGTTCGGCGAAGTCGTAAAGACCACGACGTGCGCTCCAAGCGCATGAGCAATCTTCACGGCCATGTGGCCCAGTCCACCGAGCCCGACAACGCCAACTTTCTTGCCTTTGGTGACGCCCCAATGGCGCATTGGCGAGTACGTTGTGATCCCGGCGCAGAGCAAAGGCGCGGCTCCCGCAAGATTCAGATTCGAAGCGACACGCAGGACAAACCTTTGGTCGACGACGATACTTTCGGAGTAGCCGCCGTAGGTGACGCCGCCGAGGTGTTTATCTGGCGCGTTGAAGGTGAGTGTCACGTTGGGGCAGAACTGTTCAAAACCGGCGCGACACTCAGGGCACGTGCCGTCCGAGTCGACCATGCAGCCGACTGCCGCGAGGTCGCCAGGCTTGAATTTGGTGACGGCGGAGCCGGTCTTGGTCACGCGGCCGACAATCTCATGCCCTGGAACGATCGGGTACACCGTAGGCATGAATTCGCTCCACTCATTGCGCACGGAGTGAAGATCCGAGTGGCAGATGCCGCAGAACAGGATTTCGATCTGCACATCGTGTTCGGTTGGAGCGCGACGCGGGATGGTGGCAAAGGCCAGCGGCGATTTGCTACTGGCAGCAGAATAAGCTTTCGCTTTGTACATGAATGGACCTCGGTTGTAGTCGTCTAGGTTTAATTGGATGCTCGGTCTTGGGCCAGGTTTCCGCCGCCGTCATTTTATTTTTAAGGGTCACGCATTTTGCGCATGGCAGAATGCCAAATTGCGCCGATCAGTGCAGCGGGACACGCAGATCGAGTGGGTGGGGGAGTTGCACGTTGAGCATCGTATTGTCGTCGGTCAGGCGAACCTCGATTCGTTCAGCGGGCCCGAGGTCACGCATGTCCCAGTCAGTGCTGGCCAGCGCGGGTTCCGTTGCGGAAGGATCGGCGCTCTGAAAATTCTTGCCATGTGGCTGGAGTTGCGCGGCCGAAATTTCGAAGACCTGCTTCGTCTTGGCGTCGAGCATCAAATAACGATTGTCGAGCTGCACCAACACGCGGGTCTTTTTCTTGTCGTCTTCCAAAACGCTCCATGTTTTTGGAGGTTTTCGCCCGGTGACTTCGAGAATCGCGTTGTTCACAGGTTTCCAGATGATGGGTTTGTTAGCTGCGAACGCGCGCGGCAAATTCGCAAGAGCAAGCAGCAAGAAAGCCGCTGGCAGTGCAATGAGAACCAGTTTTTTCGCCGTCAACATCAGTACACACTCGATTCGCGCTTGCGGCCAGTATAGTCGATATACACGGTTTTTAGCTCGGTGTAAAAATCCAATGCGGCGTGGCCGACTTCCCGCGGGCCCACGCCCGTATCTTTGATGCCGCCGAAAGGCACATGCGCTTCGCCGCCGACGGTCGGCGAATTGACGTGCGTGATTCCCGTCGCGATGCGGTCGATGAATTCGAAAATCCGCGTGGCATCGTTGGTATAAATGGAGCTGGCGAGGCCGTAGCGGGAGGAATTCGCGGCCGCCAGCGCTTCGTCGAAAGTTTTCACGCGAATGATGCAAAGCACCGGGCCAAAAATTTCCTCCTGGGCGATACGGGCATTTGATGGCACGTGGTCGAAGATGGTGGGAGCGACAAAGCATCCTTTGTCAAAAACGCCGCCGGTCAGGCGATGGCCGCCCACGACGAGCTGGCCTTCCTGTTTTCCGATCTCGATGTACTTGAGAACAGAATTCATTTGGTTCTCGTCAACCGAGGGGCCCATTTCGATGCCCGGCTCCAAGCCATTGCCGGTCTTGAATGTCTTGGCGCGCTCCGCGAGCATGCTTACGAATTTGTCGGCGATATTGTCTTCAATGATGACGCGGCTGGTTGCAGTGCAGCGCTGTCCCGTGGAAGCGAATGCGCCAAAGAGAACCGACGGTAGCGCAAGCGTGAGGTCGGCATCCGACAAAATAACCACAGGATTTTTGCCTCCCATCTCGCATTGCACTTTTTGCATGCGCTGCGCGCCGGATGCGTAAATCCGGCAACCGATTTCCGTCGAGCCGGTGAAGGAGACGACGCGCACATCGGAATTCTGCACAAGCTCGTCGCCTACTTCTTCTCCCGCGCCAAGAACCACATTCAGGATTCCCGGGGGCAGCCCTGCTTCCGCGAAAATTTCTGCCATGCGAATGGCGCAGAGAGGCGTAAGCTCCGCGGGCTTGAGAACGCACGTGTTTCCGGCAACGAGCGCGGGCGCCACTTTCCACACGGGAATGCACAGCGGAAAATTCCACGGCGTGATGGCGCCTACGACGCCGAGGGGAACTTTCATCGTGTACGAGAAATTCTTTCGCAGTTCGCTGGGATAATTTTCGCCATTCAGGCGACGCGCTTCTCCGGCCATGAATTCCAGAATATTGATGCTGCGCTGCACTTCGCCGAGCGAATCAGTGAGCGCTTTGCCTTCCTCGCGCGTGAGCAACCGAGCGAGCGCTTCTTTCTGCTGCTCCATGATACGAACTGCACGGAAAAGAATTTTGCCGCGCTCGGGGGCGGGCGTTTCACGCCACGCAGGGAAAGCGGCTTTAGCGGCAGCGATGGCTTCGCGCATTTCCGCGCGCGTGGAGAGGGGAATGCGTGCGACGATTTCTTCGATATTTGCGGGGTTTCGCCGCTCAAGAACTTGAGCCGCTGCGGACTCAACCCATTTCCCGCCGATGAAGTTCCGGCACGCCGCTGCGCTTGTTACCGCCGTCGCCATAAGTTGCTTTAGATATGAACCTCGCTCAGGGATTTGTCGAGGAGGCGGATGCCTTCGTCTACGTCGGATTTAGCGATGTTCATGGGCGGGGCCATGCGAATGACGTTGCCGTAAAGGCCGCCCTTGCCGATGAGCAGGCCGTTTTCGCGTGCGCGTTCGAGGAGCTGGTTGGTCGCTTCCGGCGCAGGCTCTTTGGTCTGGCGGTCCTTCACAAGTTCAAGCGCCTGCATCATGCCCATGCCGCGAACGTCGCCGATGACGGCGTGTTTTTCCTTCAACTCTTCGAGGCGCTTGCGAAAATAGCCGCCGACAACGTGGGTGTTCTCGCGGAGATTTTCCTCTTCGATGATTTCGATGACGGCGTGTGCCGCGACAGAAGTGACCGGATTGCCGCCGAAAGTGGAAATGTTGAGGCCCTGGAATTTGCCGGCGAGCTCACTGGTGGTGATAGTGGCCCCGACGGGGACGCCATTGCCCATGCTTTTCGCGCAGGTGATAATGTCCGGGGTAACTTCCCACTGTTCGATGCCGAACCATTTTTTGCCGGTGCGGCCGAAGCCGGTTTGTACTTCATCGGAAATAAACAGGCCGCCATAATTTTTCACAATGCGGTAAACGATCTTGAAATATTCCGGCGGAGGAGTGATGAAGCCGCCGACGCCTTGAATCGGTTCGGCGATGAATGCGGCGATGCGTCCGCTGGTTGCGGTTTGAATCAGATTCTCAACGTCATTGGCGCAAGCGACGCCGCAATCCGGATACGTGAGGTGCAACGGGCAGCGATAGCAATACGCATTGATAGCGTGCGCGACGCCGACACTGATGACTCCACCTTTACGCCATGCCGCATGAGCGGTGACTCCCTTGGCCAGAGTGGACCCGCCAGAGTAGGCGTGGCGCAGCGCGACCACGTCGTAACTATCGCTGGCCATGCGCGCGAGAAGGATGGCGGTTTCGTTCGCTTCGGTGCCGGAATTCGTAAAAAAAGTCTTTTGCAATTTACCCGGCGTGATCTGGGCCAGCTTTTCCGCGAGATTGACGATGGCTTCGTTGGGAAAGACAGTCGAAGTGTGCTGGAGCTTGTCGACTTGCGCTTTGATCTTGGAAGTGACCTTCGGATTGCAATGGCCGACGCCAATGGTGACGATGCCGCCAAAAAAATCGAGATGCTTGCGGCCTTCGATGTCCCAAAGATATTGCATGGAGGCGTGGTCGGCAACGAGCGGGCGCTTGTAGTAATTTGTCACCGAGGGCCACAGATACTCTTGATGTTTGCGAACGATCTCTTCGGAACGCGTGGCTTCGGAAATGCGATTGGCGGGGATGGTCATGGGCAGGTTCCAATGGTTGATTTCGAGATGAAAAATGGATGGGCCGGAAATGCAAACATGGTGCAAAATGTGGCGATTAGAAATTGAATTGATCTTTGTTTTGTGTAACTTAGGATGATTTCTAATTCCGGGGTGTGGCGATTAGAAATTCGGTGTGGCGGGGGCGACTTTTGCTTGGAGCCTCTGCTGTAGCGCCCTATCTTAGGCGCCTGGTTTGCCGCGCTGGCCACCAGTTGTCCTTCTGCGACTAATACCACCCCGTCGATTCTGTTAGGTTAGCACATTTCGTGTGCGGATGGTAGAGCAGGCATAAGTCGAACCACAGCTGAAGTGACAGCAGGAACGATAGAGCGCGGGACAGACGATGGAAAGCACACTTCGAGGTGACTTCAAAAAGGTTTCGACAATCAAAGAGGAGTCACACAGAGGAATCATGACAAACGTGTTGCGGAATCTGTGGAGAGCGGGCCGCCGGGTGTATCCTGCGAGCCAAACGATAACGGAGGCGGTTGCATTCTGCATGTTCCTGGCGTTTTTTCCTATTCTTCTGCTGGGCCTCGGAATTTTGCACGGAACGACGTGGGGGTCGGCGGCGGTTCTGCAAATGTGGTTCCGGGTGCAGATTATTCTTCCGCCGGAGAGCGCACGGTTAATCGGAGCATACCTGGGAAGGCACGAAGCCAGCGCTTTCGAGTGGATTGCTGTTGGCTTGCTCGGGACGCTGCTGGTAGGCATACGACTGATGAATGCACTCATGGAAGGTTTTCACCGAGTTTCGCGGGACGTAGAGCTTCCGAGTTTTGTGAGCCGTATGTGGCGGTCCGTCGTGCTCCTGTGCCTGACGATATTCCCGTGGCTGACCGTGGTTATGCTGACAATTCTCGGCGCAGAAACTCGAAAGTGGATGATCGATACGGGCAGATTATCGACGACTATGGAAGCGGGATTGGTGGTTTGCTACCTCGGATTTGTGTTTACGCTCGGCGTGGTGGTACTGATGGCGGTTTACAGAATCGGGCGGCCGGGCCACCACGGTTGGAGGGAGGTGCTGCCAGGCTCCGTGCTGGCGACATTGCTTTGGTGGGCAGTAGATCTGATTTTCGGCACATACGTCCGGCACATGCCGTATGACGTGGTTTATGGCGGCGTGGCGGCGGCGATAGGGTTGCTGGTGTGGATGTATCTGACGACGACTGTAATTTTTTTCGGCGAGGCGTATAACGTGGAGAGTTTTGAACAGAAACACAGAAAAGTATGAGCCAGCGGCGGCATAATTCACTGCCGGACAGTACATAACAACAATGAATGAGATTCGAGTGGAGTGTTATGCGGGGCATCGCGCAGACGAGAGGCCGATGTCGTTTTCGGCAGGCGGCCATACGTATGCCGTGGAGAAAGTTGACGACAAATGGTATTCGCCGGATGCGACGTATTTTCGCGTGACGGCTGACGATGGCAATGTTTATGTTCTGCGCCATGATGAAACGAAAGACGAGTGGACGATGGAGGCTTTTCGCGCGCGCGGCAGGCGTCCGGTTCACGAAAAGGGCTAATTTTCGGTTGCTTGTTGACCGATAAGCTGACGTGCGCAGACGGTAGCAACTTTCCCAAGAAGACGGGGTTTAAGATATGAGGAAAGGGAGCAAACCGTGCCAAGAATGCTCACTCCTCGCCTGCGCAGTGCGTGGGGATCGCAAAATTTCCAGATAGTCAGATTCCAAAACCGGCTGGACGCAGCCGGAGCTGCGCTGCTTAGCGCAATGGTGGTTTTTCTTGTCGCTACAGTCTTCCTCACGTTGACGCCGTGCGCTGATGCAGGGAAATCAAGCACAAACGCCGCAGTGAACTCAGACAAAAAGTCGCCAAAATCCTTCGCGGGCAACCTGCCGATCACGCAATTGAACGAAGACGAAGCGATTCTGCACGCGCTTGACCGGCTCGCATACGGACCGCGGCCCGGAGACGTCGAGCACATTCGGCAGATGGGCCTGGAGAAGTGGATCGATGAGCAGCTCAATTTCGGCTCAGGCGATGATGCGGAGCTGGACGCGAAACTCGGTGAGTTCAAGACGCTGAGAATGTCTTCGGAAGAGCTGTTGGAAGAATATCCGCCGCCGAACGAAGTGGCGAAGCGAGAAGGCATGACGCCGGAGGAATATCGCCAGCAAATCCAGCAACAGGTGCAGGCGAAGCGTCAGGAACTTCGGCAGCAGGGAGAAGACCCAGCGCAAATTCAGTTTGAGACGATGCCGGGGCCGCAGCGGATCCAAGCAGAGCTGGACTTGGCGACGATGGACCGGGCGATTTACAGCAACAGACAGCTTTACGAAGTGATGAGCAATTTCTGGGCGAATCACTTCAACGTCAACGTGACGAAAGGCGCGGATCGGTGGCTGGTGACGGACTACGTGGAGCGCACGATTCGGCCGCGCGCGATGGGGAAGTTCGAGGATTTGTTAGTGGCCACGGCGAAAAGCCCGGCAATGCTTTTTTACCTGGATAACTGGCTCAGCGCTGATCCGGTTGCTTCCCAGCAGATGCAGGCGGAGCTGGCGCAACGCCGACAGAGATTCGAAGGCTTGTTCGCAGGAGTGACACCTCCGCAGCCGGGCGAATTTCCGCAGCCTGGAGAAGCGCCGGGACGGCAAGTGCAAATGCCTCCGAAGAAGCAGGAGCGCGGGCTCAATGAGAATTATGGCCGCGAAGTGATGGAGCTGCACACGCTGGGAGTGAACGGCGGATACACGCAGGCGGACGTGATTCAAATGGCGGAATGCCTAACAGGCTGGACGATTCACGAGCCGCGGCGGGACCCGCAGTTTTTTTTCGACGATCGACTTCATGACCAGTCGGCGAAGATAGTGATGGGCAAGCAATTCAACTACGGCGGCATGAAAGACGGGTTAGAAGCGCTGCACATGCTGGCGACGAATCCGGCGACGGCGAAGCACATTTCTTTCCAACTGGCGCAGCATTTCGTCTCGGACAATCCTCCGCAGGCGCTGGTGAATCGGATGTCGGACACGTTCATGCTGAGCGACGGCGACATTCGCGCGGTGTTGAAGACGATGATTTATTCGCCGGAATTTTGGTCGAAGGCGGCGTTTCGCGCAAAAGTGAAGACGCCATTCGAGGTTGCCGTGAGCGCGGCGCGGGCACTGGACCTGCAGACCACGGTTTCGCCGCAGCTGGTGCAGTGGGTGGGGCGAATGGGCGAGCCCTTGTACCAATGCGAGCCGCCGACGGGATACGCGGACACGGCCGACGTGTGGGTGAACGCAGGCGCGCTGCTGAACCGGTTGAACTTCGCGTTAACACTGGCGACGAATCGTGTGCCCGGAACGAGCACGGACCTTGCAAGATTGCTGGGGCAGGATGCGGATACGAATGCGGAATTGGCGCTGTCGCGGGCGTTAGACGATTTCCTGGGCGGGGAAATTTCTCCGCAGACGCGGGCGACACTGGAAAAGGAGCTTTCCGATCCGCAGATCTTGCAGGCGCGGCTTGATGACCCGGTGAAGCACGTCAATGAGGGATTGATTGCGGGACTGGTGCTGGGCGCGCCGGAATTTCAAAGGCGGTAATCCAGGGAGTGGCAGTGGCCGGCGAACAAAGGTGGAAACAGCGGAGAGGGACATGAAAATCTCGCGGCGAGTGTTTCTGAAGAGCGGCGGAGTGGCGATGATCGGGATGAGCGCGATGCCAGCATTTTTGCAGCGGACCATCGCGGACACGCCGGCGCCGAATAAAAAGAAGCTTGTCGTGCTGTTCCAGCGCGGCGCGATGGATGGGTTGAACGTGGTGGTGCCGTTCGCGGAGCCGAATTATTACCGATTGCGGCCGACGATTGCGATTCCGCAGCCGGCGAGCGGAGGCCAGGAAGCGGCAATTGACCTGGATGGATTTTTCGGATTGCATCCGAGTTTGCAGCCGCTTGAATCACTCTTTCATAGCGGGCAGCTCGCCATCGTGCAAGCCGTGGGCTCGCCGGACCCAACGCGGTCCCATTTCGACGCGCAGGATTTCATGGAGTCAGGCACGCCCGGAGCACGCAGCACGGAGGATGGGTGGCTGAACCGTTCGCTGCAAGGCTTGCCGGAGGAAAAGGCGTCGGCGTTTCGCGCCGTAGCGTTCGGGCCGTACTTGCCATTGACGCTGCGAGGCAAAGCATCGGCCATTTCGATTCCCGACCTGAAGGAGTTCAAGATATATGGCAATCCGCACGTGACCGAAGGCGGATTTGAAGCGATGTATGCGCAGACTGTCGACCAGGCGCTGCACGGAGTGGGGCAAGAGACGTTTGAGGCGGTCGACTCACTGAAGGAACTCGATCCGGATAATTATCAGCCGGAGAATGGCGCGCAATATCCGAACGGCAAGTTTGGCAAGAGCCTGCAGGAAATCGCGGAGCTGCTGAAAGCGGATCTGGGAATGGAAGTGGCGTTTCTGGATAGCGGCGGATGGGATAATCATGTGAATGAAGGCGGAGTGCAGGGGCAGCTCGCGAATTTGCTGCGCGATCTCAGTCAGGGAATTGCGGCGTTTCATCAGGACCTGGGTGACCGGATGGAGGACGTGGTTTTCGTGAGCATGTCCGAGTTCGGGCGCACGGCGCACGAGAACGGCAATCGCGGGACGGACCACGGGCATGCAAACTGCATGTTCGTGATGGGCGGTGCGGTGAAGGGCGGCAAGGTGTACACGCAGTGGCCGGGAATGAACGACGGGCAACTGTACCAGGACCGCGATTTGGCGGTGACGACGGATTTCCGCAGCGTGCTGGGCGAAATCGTCACCAAGCACCTGGGCAATCGCGACCTGAATGCGGTGTTTCCGGGATTCGACAACGATCCGCGGAAGTTTCTGAATATTCTGAAAGGCTAAGTTATTGCACGTCGGAAACACGAGGAAATTGCTGCGCGACTCGCGGAGTCGCGACGGGCGACCCAAGGGTCGCCCCTACGATGGTCCTGCTAAAAAACCAGCACGTACCAAGAATATACAGCAACCGGTTTGCGCGGCGGCCTTACGCGGAACGCTTCTTGATGAGAGCGTTGAGCGAGCCGGTGCGATAGCCTTCGAGATCCAGCGTCACATAAGTGAAACCAAGTTCTCTCAGGTACGCCGACATTCTTTGAATCATTTCGCCGGTCAGCGCGCGCGGTAACTCCTCCGAAGCAATTTCTATGCGCGCCAGCTCGCCATGGACACGCAGGCGAAATTGGCGGAAGCCCAACTCGCGCAGGAAGCTCTCGCCGCGCTCGATGCGAGCGAGAAGCTCGGGAGTAACGGCGGTGCCGTAGGCGACGCGCGAAGAAAGGCACGCTGCGGCGGGACGGTCCCAGGTGGTTAGTCCTGCAAGATGAGACAGAGCGCGAATCTCTTCTTTTCGGAGGCCGGCGTCGAGGAGCGGCGCAAGAATTCGATGTTCCGCAGCGGCGCGATGGCCGGGGCGGAATTCGTGCGTGTCGTCAGCGTTGATTCCGTAAGCGATGGCGGCGAATCCGCGAGCACGGGCCAGAGTTTCGAGCTTTTCAAAAAGTTCATCTTTGCAGTGATAGCAACGGTCAGCGCTGTTGGCGACGTAGAGTGGATTCGAGAATTCGTCCGTTTCGATGCACTCGTGACGAATGCCAGCCGCGGCGGCAAAGCGCTGGGATTCGTGGCGATCGTGTTCGGAGAAACTCGGAGACAGCGCGGTAACAGCAAGGGCGCGCTCGCCAAGCGCTTGATGCGCGGCCCACGCGAGATAGGCTGAATCTGCGCCGCCGGAAAATGCCACAAGCAAGGAGTCGAGGGGTCGTAATTCAGCGAGCATGTTGCCCTGCTTGCGCAGGAGCGGCGACATGCCGACGCCAAGAGCAGATGGTGCCGCAGATGAGATGGAATCGTCGCGGACTTCTCTTTGCAACGGGTCGTTTTTTTGCGATGACGCGGTCACGGCATCAGTATAGCGCGGAAACATCTATTCGAAATCGATCATGACGTCAACGGTCTTCTGTTGCGGATTTTTCTGCAGAAAATGTCCCACGGTATCCTGAGCGGCGGGTAATCCTTTGAGGGCTTCGGCAATGCCTTGCGAGAGAAAATAGTCGCAAAACGTTTGGTCGAACACCTGGCCCTGGGGGATGTGCCAGGCGGAGCGCAGGCGCCGCTCGGCATCAATCGATATGCCGGTGAGAACAAGATTGCCCATGTGATATTGATCGCCTTCGGAAATATTCACCTGGTAGGAGGCGCGGTGAGATGTGTCGTCGAAAGTCTCCTTGGGTTCGACGGTCGCATCGATGTAGCCGCGGTGCCCGTAGGCAGCGCGAATGCTTTGCCACATGGCAACGATTTTGTCGCCGTCGACGGGCTGGCCCGCGGTGAGGCCCGTTGCTGTGACAAGCGCGTCAAGGTCGCTGGTGGTGTAGGCGTGGTTTCCGTTCCAGGCGACTCCGCCCCAAACGTAGGCAGGACCTGGGTCGACAGGCACGGTCACGGTCACTGTATTCGGGCTTGAGAGGCGGACAGCAGGCGCGGAGAATTTTACGTGGAGATAAGAATGAGACAGGTACACCGGGCGGACCTGCTCGAAATCAAAACGCTCGATCGCTTCGATGGAGAATGGCTTGCCAACGATGTTGGCAAGCTGGGCTTGTACGACGGGGTTGTGAATGCTGAGCGGATCGCTGAATTGCAGCGCCGCGACGCGCACATCGATGCCAGCAGCGGTGAATTGCACAACACGTTCGTTCGTGCCGGGAATGGAGGTTACGGCATACGCGAGAGTTCCACGAATACCTTTGGCTTCCAGGGCTTTTTGCAAGGCTTGCGCGATGCGGTCGTCGGTCGTGCCCGAGGGGGGGGCGGTTCGCTCGAGGGGAATGCCAGCTTGAGTCAAGGCCTTTGCCACGTCGTCGTCGGTGAGCCAGGGAAGATTGTCGAGGGAAATTGGAAAGGCAGGCGCGTCTTGCACTTCAAACGTAACGGTGAGGCCGGTGGCATCGGTTGAAAAGCGGTAGCGCACGGTTGAGAACAATCCTGAACGCGCTAAGCGATCCGCACCGGCTTGAATCGCGTTGTGGTCCACGGCCGTACCGATTTGCAAGCCACTCAGCGCGGCGACTTGGGCCGAGGAGTAGTTGTGTGAACCGGCTTGGTTGACAGCAGAAAGCTTTGCCTGGTCATTGGCTTGAGCGGCTTGGACGGCAGTTGCCGGGAGGAGCGCTGCAAGCGCGGCGGCTAGGAATAGCCGGCGCGGAGCTTTAGCGAAAACGCGACGAAGGAAGGGCTGCAGAGCCATACGACTCATTCTAAGGCAACGCGGTCTAAATCGAAAATCGGCCTACTCAACAGTGACGGATTTCGCGAGATTCCGTGGTTGATCAACGTCGCATCCCCGGCGGACGGCGATGTGATAGGCGAGGAGCTGCAAAGGCAGAATTTCGAGAATCGGCGTTAATATTTCGGGCGCGGCAGGAATCTCGACCACGTGATCGGAGGCTTCGCGAGCCAGACGGTCGCCCTCGGTTACAACGGAAATGACGATGCCGTCGCGGGCTTTGACCTCTTTGATATTTGAGACCGTTTTTTCATAGCGCGTCATGGACGCGGTGTCGTTCTCGTCACGCGTGGCAATGATGACGACCGGCAGGTTTTCGTCGATCAACGCATTGGGGCCGTGCTTCATTTCTCCCGCCGGATAGCCTTCGGCATGAATGTAAGAAATTTCCTTGAGCTTGAGAGCGCCTTCGAGCGCGATGGGGTAATGAATGCCGCGTCCCAGATATAGGAAATCGGAGTGGCGGAAGAATTGGCGCGCCAGAGCTTCGTATTCCTCATCACGCTGGAGGACCCATTCCATTTTGTGCGGAATGCGGGCCATTTCCTGGATGAGGGCTTTGGCGGCATCAGGCGATATGCCGGCACGCAACTCTCCCAAGTACAACGCAAGCAGGGCGAGGGCGGTGAGCTGGCCGCTGAAAGCTTTTGTGGAGGCAACGCCAATTTCGGGGCCGGCGTGCGTGAGAATGGTTCCACAGGCTTCGCGAGTGATCATGGAGCCGACAACGTTGCAAATCGCGAGAGTTTTTGCGCCCTTTTGACGGGCTTCCCGCTGTGCGGCAATCGTGTCGGCGGTTTCACCGGATTGGCTGATGACGATGACCAGGGTGTGATGATCGACGATGGGATCGCGGTAGCGAAATTCGCTGCCGTAATCGACTTCCACGGGCACTTGCGCCAAGCGCTCGATCATGAATTTCCCAGCGAGGCCTGCGTGCCAGCTCGTTCCGCAGGCGACAATCCGGATGTTCTGGAAATCGCGGAATTCTTGCTCGGTAATGTCCATCTCATCGAGAAAGACTTTTCCGGTGTCGAGGGAAACGCGGCCGACAAGCGTGTCGCGGACGGCGCGAGGCTGCTCGAAAATCTCCTTCTGCATGAAATGCTTGAAGCCGCCCTTTTCGGCCATGATGGGGTCCCAAGTGATGTGTTGCACGGGACGCTCTACCGCGGCGCCGTCAAAATCCGTAAGGCGGACGCCGCTGGGAGTAAGCACAGCGATGTCGCCGTCGGCGAGAAAAAAAACATTGCGCGTGTGATGGAGCACGGCGGGAATGTCGCTGGCGACGAAGAATTCATTCTCCCCCAGGCCGATCACCGCGGGCGGCCCCCAGCGGGCCGCGACAATCTTCTGCGGGTCGCGCGTGGAAATAACGGCGAGAGCGTACACGCCATTCAATTGTTTGACGGTCTTTTGCACAGCATTCTCGAGCTTGCCGTTCATATTGGCTTCGATGAGATGGGCGATGACCTCAGTGTCGGTCTCGGTGACGAATTTGTGGCCCTTGTCGATGAGGTGCCGCTTGAGTTCGAGGTAATTTTCGATGATGCCGTTGTGAACGACGACGATCTGGCCGGTGCAGTCGCGGTGGGGATGGGCATTTTCCTCTGTGGGGCGGCCGTGGGTGGCCCAACGCGTGTGGCCGATGCCATACATTCCTTCGAGCGGCGAAAGGCGAACGGCTTCTTCGAGATTTCTGAGCTTGCCCGAGGCGCGGCGAATCTCGAGCTTGCCGTTCTGGTCAACGACGGCGACGCCGGCGGAGTCGTAGCCACGGTATTCGAGGCGCTTAAGACCGTCAAGAATGAGCGGGACAACCTTCTTGGGCCCGATGTAGCCAACAATTCCACACATGAGCTTCTATTCTCCGCGGGGCTCTACGGCCGCACCAACGTGAGCGGCGACGAATCCATTTGAGATTAGCATATTCCGGGTTGGCGAGAACGCGCGCCAACAGCAGAGGAGCACAATCAGTGAACGCAGAGGGCTAACTTACAATTTCGTAGCGAAATTCTTCAATGACCGGGTTGGTGAGGACTTCGCGGGCGATTTTCTCGATTTGTTTTTTCGCGTCGTCCTGAGACGTGCCGTTCAGTTCAAGCACAAAGAACTTCCCTTGGCGCACGCCCTGAATTTCCGAATAGCCGAGAGAAGAAAGAGCATGATGAATCGTTTGCCCTTGGGGATCAAGGACAGTGGACTTCAACATCACCCAGACGTGAGCTTTCATGCCGGGCATTATAGCAAATTGAGGGTTCGCGCTTCGGCGCGAAAGCGTTCGATTATGATTTGTTTTTCCGCAGCGGGCAAAAAGGAGTGATGAAAGCCCGCTTCGGCGATGGCGGCGAGCTGTGCGTTCGTGAGACCCATTGGGGTGGCGGCGAGAGCATAGGTTTCGTTCAGGCTAGCGTGAAACATGGCTGGGTCGTCCGTTGCCAGAGTGACGGGAATGCCGCAGGCAACGAATTCGCGCAGAGGATGATGTTCAAGGCTTGCGCGTTCCACGCCCAGCAATTTCGCCAAGGCGCCGGTGCAGAGATTGCTCTGTGGACAGATTTCGAGCGGGATTTGGCGCTCGATGAGCAGATCCATGAGTTGTTGATCACGAATGGCGAAGATGCCGTGGCCTATGCGTTCCGCGCCAAGGATTTCGATGGCGTCGCGGACGGATTGAGGGCCCTCCATTTCGCCCGCGTGCGCGACGCGATGAAGGCCTTGGTCGGCGACAAAATCGTAGACATGGCGAAAATAGGCGGCGGAGAGCGACTCTTCGTCGCCGCCCAGGCCGAAGGCAACGACACCCGCTGATTTCATTTGGACGGCGAGACGCGCGACTTCCATGGCTTTGTCGGGGCCGAATTGGCGTACAGCGTCGAAAATCCAGTGAATTTGCGGATCGTTACCGGGATTTTCTTTTGAGACTGTGTCGAGCATGGCGGTGAGATTCGCTGCGACATCCTGATTACGCAGAAGCATCACGCCGACGGACAAGGTGATTTCCGCGTAGCGGCAGTTTTGATTGCGCAGGTCCTGTATGACGTAGGAAGTTAATTGCGCATAGTCTTCCGGGCCGCGAAGATACGAAGTGACCCACTTGAACAAATCCAGAAATTCCGGAAACGTGCGGGTGTTATAGCGCGCGGCGACACTTTCGTAGATGAGTTTCTCGCCGTAGCGCGCCGCGAGCTGCACGAGGAGCGCTGGAGTGAGGCAGCCTTCGAGATGAAGATGGAGTTCGGCCTTTGGGAGGCGCGCGAGCGGCGAATCGGAGCCGGATTGCACCAAAGGCATGTCCACGGACTTATTTTATGCGGCTTCCGCCATGGGCGAATCTTCGTGGTAATGTTTCCAGCCCCTGAGCAGGAATATGAAGGCGACGACGGCCAGGAGAACCAACCCGGCCCTCTCGATGATTCCGGCCTGAAAGAAGCCTTTCAGCACAATTCCTCCGGCAATTATCGCCAGCAGCAGCAAGGTGGCGCTCAGGGCGATCAAGGCTTTGTCGGAGAGAAGCATCAAGTTGCGCTGCGCAACTGGATCGGCGGCGCGTCCCGCGGCGCTGTGGCGCACGCCAAAATCAAAATAGAAAAGCAGGCCGACAATCAACCAGACGAAGAATCGCACCCAGTTTTCGATGGGGAGGCTGGCCATGAGAACAAAGCAAAAAATCACCGAGGCGATGGGAAGCCACGGTGAGAAGGGAACTCGGAACGCGCGCGGGCGATCCGGCTGGCGCTTGCGCAGAATCAGAACCGCGACGGAGACAAGGATGAACGCGAAGAGCGTGCCGATGTTCGACAAGTTCACGAGCGTGCCAATATCGAAAATGCCGGCCGGAATGGCCACGAAAAATCCGGCGACCCACGTGGCGAAGTCGGGAGTGCGGAAGATTTTGTGGACGCGAGAAAAAATCGCCGGCAGAAGGCCATCGCGAGACATGGCAAACCACACGCGGGCTTGGCCGAGCTGAAAGACGAGGATGGACGAAATCATTCCCATCAGCGCGCCAACGGTGACCCAGCGGTCGGTGAGTTTCAGGCCGATGGCTTCCAGGGCGTTGGCCACGGGCGCGGCGTTGTTCAGGGTGTCCCAGTGCTGGATGCCGGTGAGCACGATGGCAACGCCGACATAGAAGGTCGCGCAGACGAAAAGCGAGGCGAGAATCCCAATGGGTACGTCGCGTTTCGGATTCTTGCATTCCTCGGCGGCGGTCGAGACGGAGTCGAAACCAATGTAGGTGAAGAAGACAATGGCGCCGCCGGTGAGGACGCCTTGAAAGCCGTTCGGAAAAAAGGGTTTTAGGTTCTCGGGCTTAATGTACTTGCTGGCGACCACGCAGAAGACCACGATGGCCACGAGTTTGATGCCAACCATGAGGTTATTGGCGCCGGCCGATTCGCGGATGCCGCGAACGAGCAGCACGGTGAGGAACATGACGATTAAGAATCCGAGGATGTTGAAGTGCCAAGCCCATCCGGCCATCGGATCGTATGCGGGGCTGGCGAGAGAAGCAGGCATGCGGATGTGGAAGGTGTCCAGCAGGTTATCGACGTAGGCGGAGAAGCCGACGGCGACGGCCATGTTGGAGACCGCATATTCGAGGATCAAATCCCAGCCGATGATCCAGGCGATGAATTCGCCAAG
>JBAUEH010000113.1:0-24034 GCA_049678505.1 Candidatus Acidiferrales bacterium | reverse complement strand
TGCGCGTCGAATTCGACGAGGAAATGAAGTGGAGCGATGAAGTCATCGCTCACTATTGCGGGCGCCTGCGCAAGCTCTGCGACGACGAAAATCTTCTGCCCTTCAATCGCGAAGCCATCGCCGCGCTGATGGAACACGGCGTGCGCCAGGCGGGCCGCCGCGGAAAAGTCACCGCGCGATTTTTCGACATCGCCGACGTCGCCCGCGAATCCAGCTACCTCGCGCAGCAGGAGCATCAAACGTTAGTCACCGCCGCGCACGTCCGCCAATCGCTCGAAGCCAAAACCGACCGTCACAATCTGATCGAAATGAAAATCCAGGAGATGATCGAAAAGGGCCTGTTGCTCATCGACGTTTCCGGCGAGCGCGTCGGCCAGGTCAATGGCTTGAGCGTCATGGAGCTCGGCGGCTACGCCTTTGGCAAGCCTGTTCGCATCACTGCTTCGGCGGCTCTCGGCAAATCCGGCATCATCAATATTGAGCGTGAATCAAACCTGAGCGGCCGCATCCACGACAAAGGCATGCACATCATCTCCGGCTATCTGCGCCGCATGTTCGCGCAGGATAAGCCGCTCTCGCTCGCCGCCAGCGTCTGCTTCGAGCAATCCTATTCCGGAGTCGATGGCGACAGCGCCAGCTCCACGGAGATTTACGCGCTGCTCTCCGCGCTCGCTGCCGCGCCGATTCGCCAGGACTTGGCCGTCACCGGCTCCGTCAATCAGCAGGGCGACATTCAGCCCATCGGCGGCGTAAACGAAAAAATCGAAGGCTATTACGATGTGTGCCGCGTCAAAGGCCTCACCGGCAATCAGGGCGTGCTCATTCCCATTGAGAACGTCGACGACCTGATGCTCCGCCACGATGTCGTCGAAGCCGTCGCCAAAGGCAAATTCCACATTTATCCCGTCACCACCATTGACCAGGGCGTCGAAATTCTCACCGGCGTCAAAGCCGGCTGCCGCGACGGTGGCGGCAAATTCGAACTCGGCAGCATCTTCGCCCGCGCCGACGACCGCCTCCGCCTCATGGCCAAAACCCTCGCCGACTACGAATAATGTCCGAGCTTATCGGCCGCTAGATTTCAGATATTTGAGACTCAATCACTCTTATGGTTAACCTCGACGCTGGTCTGTCGTATTATGCTGTCCTGAGGGCAAGATGAGTGAACTAGATAAGCGAGCCTTGGAAGCCAATTTTGAAGCTTGACGCAAAGAGCGAACGCCCAACTTACCTCAAGACAAAGCTTTCGAGCGCTACGTAGTCGAGCACATATTGCGGGATTTCGACCTCTCGGATGAGGAAATAGAGTCCGGGATTTTTGGCGGTGGTGACGATGGAGGTGTTGATGCCTTCTATTTTTTTGTAAACAGAACCTTAATCCAGGATGAAACCGACATCCCAAGCCCGGCGATCAGTGTTCATCTCGTCGTGATACAGGCAAAATACGAAAGGGGTTTTCAAGAGACAGCAATCCAGAAGATGGAATCGTTCGCGCGGGATCTCCTAGACTATTCGACCGAACCAAACAAACTGATCCACCTGAACTCGCTTGCTCGCGACGCCATCTCCAGATTCAGGAATGGGTACGACAAAGTTGTCGGAACTCCGCATTCGATTTCTGTTACATTCCAATATGCAACCAAGAGCGACCAGAGCCCCAACCAGAAAGTCATCTTGCGAGGGCAAAAATTAAGGAAGTTCATTTTAGAGCAGCTTTCAGCCGCCGATGTAAACATCGAGTTCTGGGGATGTTCAAAGCTCCTTAGCGTCGCTCGGTCTAGCCCGCACCAACACCTTGCCATTGAAATCTCGCGGCACTTTACAACCGATGACGGTGCGGTCGTCTGTCTCGTTAACCTAAAGAGCTACAAGTCGTTTCTGACAGCGGATACTGGAGAGCTGAGAACGAACGTCCTAGAACCTAACGTGCGTGATTATCAGGGAAAGTGGAATCCCGTTAACTTGGATATCCGATCCACGCTGAGCAGCGCTGACGTAAAAGAATTCTGGTGGTTGAACAACGGAATAACAGTATTGGCCGCCTCATGCGACATTGCGGGAAACAAACTGAAAATTGAGCGGCCAGAAATCGTAAACGGGCTACAAACATCACACGAACTTTTCACTTACTTCAAAGATCATCCGGACGCTGCCGAACAAAGAAATGTACTTATGCGCGTGATTGTGCCACCTGACGAGCCGACGCGAGGTAAGATCATCAAGGCAACCAACTTTCAGACGCTGGTCGACCCAGTGTCTCTACACGCAAATGAGCAAATTCATTTCGACATCGAAGACAAGCTTAAGCTTTATTCCCTGTATTACGACCGTCGCAAGGGGCAGTATAGGCGTCTTAGAAAGCCGATTTCGCAGATAGTCAGTATACGTGCCCTCGCACGCACGGTAATCGCAGCCTTGCTTAGACAGCCTGACCAGGCGAGAGCTAGGCCCACGACCATGATGCGGAACGACAGGACCTATGTGAAGATTTTCGGTGAACGGCTCAACCGCGATATGTACGTAGCCACGATACTGTTGGACCGTCAAGTCGAACGGTTCCTGGCAGACGACACCAGTTTGAGGTCCGACGAAAAAAGAAACGTTCGCTTCCACATCCTTATGGCGCTTGTCGCAACCCTGCTAAAAAATGCCCGTCCAACACATGATCAAATTGCGTCCCTAGCCGAAGTAGCCACAAAACCTCTTCCGCGAGCTACTATGAGCGCCCTGCGCAACGAAGTCTTTGAGACATATAAGAAACTGGGTGGGAACGATATCGTAGCCAAGAGTACCGATTTTACTGACCATTTGCAGAGATTGCTTACCAAGCGATACCAAGTCAGCGGCAAGTCGAATAACGGCAATAAGGGTGTCAGGAGGAAGGGGTCCTGACCGGGTTGGTTTCATCTTTCACAACAAGCTGCGGCTCCTTACACCAGCGGCCGCAACTCCAGCTTTACCTCAATCGTCTTCCCGTTGCGCAAGAGGCTCAGCTGATGCGAAGTCCCTTCCTGCCGGAGCAGCGCGCGCACGTCATCGAGCGAATAATCGGACGCAGGATTCCCGTCGATTTTCTCGATCATGTCGCCCACCGCGATCCCCGCTCCTGCCGCCGGTGATTTTCGAGCCACCTCCGCCACTTCGAATCGGTCAAATGCCGGCGGGATCGCGATGATCGTCAGCCCGCTCATGTCCGCGGTAAAAATATCAGGAAAGCTTTTGTTCGGCTCCAGAATCAGCAGCTTCGCCGGATAATTCAAAATCACCGTGAAGCGGTTCAGAGTTTCGCCGCCGAGCGCGCAAATGAATTGTGAAGGAACAGTCCCCGCGCCTCCGGCGGATTTCGTAGGGAATATGCCGAGGGGATCGTCAAAAGTGACTTTTCCAAACTGAAGTTCCTGCACGCGGCCCAGAAAGTCACTGACGTCCGTGTCGCTGGCGGCGTCAACGCCGGGGAAAGGCAGCATCCTTTCCGTCAAGCTAGAAAGCAAATGCGTCGCAGCGAAGTGCGTGGAAAACGCTACCGGTTCGGTCTGCGCCGTGGCAATGGCAAGGAGCCCTGCGAACTTTCCGCGATGCCGCACGGTCACCTTGCCGGCAATCGCCGGAACTCCCGCCGCAAATTCCACCGGAATTTGCGCGCCGGAGCCTCGGTATTGAAAAGCTTTGGGATCGTAAAATTGCACAGTCTGGGTTTCGTAGTCGATTTTGAGAATCAAGCGGCTCAGGACATCCGCGCCGAGAACTCCCTGCACAGCGTGGCCGATGCGCGCGGAAAAATCTCCGAAGGAGTCGAGCGCTAGCGAAGGCAGCGAAATTTTCAGCCCCGGGAATTCCAGGGTGACGCTGGAAAACGATTTCGGCAGCGCACCTCCTGCGGCTGGGGAGTACAAACCAACCGCCACGGCGCGAACATCGTCGATCGCCGAAGTGGCACGCGCCGTGTCCAGCACAAACCACGAAGGCTGCGAGCCGTTCACGCGCACGGGAACCAGCACCAGCGCGGCCGCGATCTGCGCCGGAATTTGCGCCACATTCCCGCTGAACGCAAATTGGATTTGCGCCCCGCCGCCCGCCTGCGAAGACGAAAGAGTTGGCGGGGCACTCGCCTTTTGCTGTTGCGGGATTTTTTTGCGCGCGAAAGCCGTCCCGCTCAGCGCAAAACAGGCCAGCGCAAAGCAAATGAACAAGAAAATAACTTTGTGGCTTACGGTTACTGTTTTCGTTGCAATGAGACGAACCATCGGCGAATTACGTGACATCCCTTTGCAAGACCGGCGCAACGCTCCGCGCTCTGGCGAGAGTATCACCAGATGTTCGCCATGGCGCAAGCGCGCGATTTATTGGATGTAAGAATCGAAATAAATGCCGGTCGAATCTTTCCATGCGCCGCCGGCAGAAACGTGCAGGTAGCGAGAAAGTACAGCGGGATCGATCCCCTGGAATATTTGCGCGAGGGGTGGTACGGGTCTATTCGCGTTGCGTGCGGCCCGCTGCATTTGATCGTTGAGGTTTTTCTCGGCCTCCGAAAAAAGCTTCTGCCAATTGTAGTGTGCGTAATTCGTGTACGACAAGCCGTCCAGTTTTGCCGGCAACAACGCTCGCGCTTTCTGAAACTCCGGATCGGCTGTCAACGCATCGGATGGCGCCGAACCGCCCGCGGCATGAACGCGTGCAACAGCATGGCGCAAGACTTCTTGCTCCTTGGAAGCGAGAAGCATGTCCGGCATCAGGGCGAAATCGATAGTCGAGGGAGCGGCGGATTTCGGCCCAAGGGCTCCTGCGGAAATGGTGACAGTAAGATAAGTTACGTCTCCTTCTTGATTCGTGCTGGTCTGTTCGCCGGGCATGGCATGTTGCAAGACGTGGAGAACTTTTTCCGGATCATGGATCGTGAAGGCGTAGAAACTTTGCTCTGGATCCGCGGCATTGTCCGGATGAATTACGGCCGTCTCGCCGGTGAATAAAGCGAAGAACTGCTCCGGCGGCATCCCCCAGGTGGAAGAGAGGAAAGCGACCGCGGCGGCCATAAAAGGCGCTCTGTCGCTCGGCATGCCCGCGGAGACTGCGGTGAAAAGGGAATTGTAAAGCGCGGCATAATCGATCACCGAACCTTGAAACGACGAATGGGACGATGCCAAGGAAAGTGTGGCGAACGAGTCGCGGTTATTGCCGGCGACATTCAAAATGCTGCCCTGCGAAGTATCTCCGAGCACGGCGCCGCGCGTGCGCGTGGTTTCCTTTTCGAAGCTGACGCTGAAGCACCCTGCACGAATGCCGTCCAGGTGAAGGGAACTGCTGAATGCCTGAAAATCAAAGCCCGAATTCGAAGGCATCGACGGCATATGAAATTGCGCCGGAAGAACAAGAGCGTTCAGGATCGAAGACTGCGCGAGGCCCTGGCACGCCGCTGGAAAATCTGGCGATTGCGTGAACGAAACGGCGTGAGCTTGGCCAGCCCCAAAGCGCGGTAGCAATTCCTCCATCGCGTGCTGCGACCCAGCGAAGATGTAGTAGTGGCCCGCCTGCGCCTCATAAGAAGTGCTGCTTTTCGAAATGCGTTTTTCCACCGTGACACCCGCGATGGAAGCCGTGCTCACTTGCGGCGGTTCGCTCGCATTGGCATCGCGCTCGCGGCGTAGCTTATCGACGAGCTCTTGCTTTCCCGTGGCATCGTAAATCAAGAAAAAACTGACGGGAATATGGTTCTGTTCTGCTGAATCTCCAGGGCTATTTAAGAAGCCGGCGACCGCCGGGTTCTCCAGCGCGGAAAATATCTCCGCCGTTTGCTCGGGCGTCAGGCCGCCAGACTTCTGCGTAGGTCCTCCGTGGTGGGAAACGGCGCCGATCGATCCCTCCAGGAATGCGGAGAACGACGGGTCGTGCCACAGACGCAAAACGGAGTTTGTGTTGCTCACCGATTTCAGCGATGCAGTGCCGCTCCAACTGACATAAGCCCACGCATCCGCGGGAAGCCGGTCGACCATGGGATTTGTCTGCGCGAAAACAGGAGACGCGAAAAGCAGCAGCGGAAGGACCAATACGGAGAGCCTCATCGCGCGCGCGGGCGCTCCTTCGGCAACAGAGCGCGATTTCTGCGAGCGGCTGGATTGCTGCAGACAGGCGACTTTCATGGAGTGCTCCTTTTCGCTTTGACCGGCGGCAATGCGCGTGTGTGGGTTTCCTGCCAAATGTTATTGGCTCGCGGGATTCGGCGTTGCGGGTGCGCCTGCCTTTGGTGTCGACAGGTAGCCGGAGATGGAATTCTTTTGCACGTCATAGACAACGATTTCATACAGCGTGCGCGCGCCCCGCGTGTAGAACTGGATCGGCTCTTCCACGGTTTTGTCTTTTCGCTCGACGCTCTTGTCGTCGGCAATGATGTCGAGCGTGAACATCTGGTGCTTGGCGTTGATTTTGCGCAGCGTCAACTGCACCGGGCCCACGTGCTGCGGAAGTTTTTCCTTGGTCAGTTTGAATTCATAGATGTTGCGCTCGTTGAGGCGCTTGAGTTCTTCCACTTCTTCGTGGTTGCGCGCGATCAAGCCGCTCTGGACACCGAGGTCGCCGACCGCGGTGGTGAGTTTGCTTTTTGTGTCGTCCAGATCTTTGCGCGTGGCGGCGACGTCGCTCTTTGTGCCATTCAATTCGTCGGAAACCTGGCCAAACTGCGTCGATGTTTGCTGCTGCACCTGGCCGATTTGCTGGCGCAAGGCGTCATTGGCAACCTGCTGTTTTTTTTCATCTTTGCGAACCGATACGGTCATGCTTCTGGCGCTGGCCAGCTCGTCTTCCGTGAGGCCGAGCTTTTGCTCGGTGACCTGAAGTTGGGTTTTCAGGTCGGCGATGGCGCCATTGGTCCGGTCCAGTTCGGCGGCCAGAGCCGTCGATCGCTTGGCGGCCGTGTCAAATGCCTCAGCGCTTTGCTTCTTCTGCTGGACCAGCGCATACACGAGGTAGCCGATGAGCGCAAGAACCACAAGGAAGACGATCATGACCCAGCGTGGCGTATAAGCGTACGGTTCCGGCGGGACTCCAACTGTCTGGCTCTGTGGAACTTCAGGCGAATCGGTCATCGGTTCTCCTCAAAGTGTCTTTAGCTGGCCATAAAATTATGGCCAAGGAATATAACAAAGTCTACGAGCGCGGAGCGAGGCTGTGCCCATGCGGCCAGCGTGCTTCTACGGTGGTGAAGAGACCGCCGCGCGGGGTGAATTCGCCGCGCACCAGACACCGCGCCGGTTTGGTGGCCGCGACGATGTCGCGCAGCATGCGATTCACCGCGTTTTCATAAAAGATTCCGAGATCGCGGTACCCCAGCAAGTACATTTTCAGGGCCTTTAGCTCCAGGCAAACTTTCCGCGGCTGGTATTGAATGACAATCACGCCGTAATCGGGCAGCCCGGTCTTGGGGCAGACAGACGTGTACTCCGGAAAGCGAATGGTGATTTCGTAGCCGGGGAAGTGATTGGGCCAGGTGTCGAGCGCGGGAAGCTTGGCGTGAATTCCCGCACGGGCGTGAGCCTCAGTGTAGTCAGGCATTTGTCTCTCCGGCCGATATTCTACAACGAGCACGCGGCGTGCTGCCAAAACGGAAGGAAAATAGTGACAAGCGCCGTGCAATTTTGCACAAATCGCCAACAAAATTAGTACAGGAAACCATTGAAGTGAGCGCGCCGGTTGTTTATGCTGCGCACGGGGAAGAGTTCCGGAGGCGGGTAAAGAGCGATGATTTGTCCCTCGTGTGGACAGCAGGATTGTGCGCGGTCGCAGCGAAAGGGATTTCTCGACCGCTTGGCGACACTCGCGACGCTCCGGCCGTGGCGCTGCATGAAGTGCAAGCGGCGGTTCTACGCCCGAAAAGTAGCTTGGCATTTCATGCGCCATGCCCACTGCCCACGCTGCGGAAATCTGGATCTCCAGCATATCGCCAAGGATTGGGTGGAAAAAGGCAGCCTGCGATGGATTTTTCGGCTGCTGGATGCGCCCGCGTACCGTTGCGATCCTTGCCGACACAGATTTTTTTCGCTCCGCCCGCTTTATGAGGCCCGCACGCGGGGAACCGAAGCCGCAACTGACTAGCCGTTTACTAACTGTCCGCCGCTAAGCCGCAATGCAAGCGTCGATTCTTCGCAATCCATAAATTCTCCGCTGCGCCTCGAATGCTGACTATCTTGTGCGCTCGTGTGGTGATGCTCAGCTACGATTCCAGCGCGGAGCGGGCTGCGCGGCGCGAGGCCGTGCGAAGCTGTACGCCTTTGACGATCACATAAAGTACCGGGATGAACAGCAGGTTGAGCGAAGTGGCGAAAATCATTCCGCCGAAGACGGTCGAGCCCACCGATTTGCGCCCGGCAGCTCCCGCTCCGGTGGCCAGCACCAGCGGCAACACGCCCAGCAGAAAGGCAAAGGAGGTCATCAGAATTGGGCGGAGACGGATGCGAGCGGCTTCGATCGCCGCGTCGTAGAGGTCCATGCCTTTTTCGCGCAACTGCTCGGCGAACTCGACGATCAGAATGGCGTTTTTGCTCGATAGGCCAATGAGCATCACCAGACCAATCTGGCAATACACGTCGTCGATGTTTCCACGCAAGGACTGAAACAGCAGCGCGCCGAGCATGGCCATCGGAACGGCCATCAGCACGATGAACGGCAGCGTAAAGCTCTCATACTGCGCGGCAAGCGTCAGATATACGACCAGCAAGCCGAGTCCGAAGAGCGCCGCGGCCTTGCCGCCCGACTGAATTTCTTCCAGCGACAGACCGGACCATTCGTAGGACATTCCGCGCGGCAAGACTTTCGCGGCGAGGGCTTGCATCTCGTCGATGGCATCGCCGGAGCTGCGGCCAGCCGCGGCGGAGCCGTCGATTTCGGCGGACCGGAAGAGGTTGTAATGAGTGATCACTTGCGGGCTCGCCGCTTGGGTAATGCTGACTAGATTGTCCAGAGGGACCATGCTGCCCGAACCCGAACGCACATAGAACTGATTGATGTCGCTGGGATGCGAGCGATACTGCTTTTCGGCCTGCACATAAACGCGATAGGAACGATTGTTGAAGGTGAAATTGTTGACGTACACGGAGCCGAGAAAAACTTGCAGGGCGTCGGTGATCTGGCCCAGCGGAATATTCAGGCTCTTGACCGTGCTGCGGTCGATTTTCACGACGAATTGCGGGTCGTTGGCGGTAAAGCTCGTGAACAGGCCGTTGAGTTTTGGATCGCGGTTTCCAGCCCTGACGAGTTCCCCGGTGTGCTGCTGGAGCTCCTGGAGAGACGCCGCGCCCTGATCTTCGACTTCCAATTGGAAACCGCCGAAAGTCCCGAGTCCTTGAACCGCGGGAGGATCGAAAGGCGCGACCACGGCCCCGGAAATTGCAAAGAACGGACCACGCAGGCGATTTATGAACGCGGAAGCGTTGTGAGCATCGCCTCGGCGCTCACCAAACGGCTTCAGATTGACGAAAACCATGGCGTAATTCGACGCGGCCCCGGAAAAACTGAAACCGGCGATGGAAAAAATGTCTGCGGTCTCGGGCTGGCGCTGCAAGATGGCTTCGACCTGATGGCAAATGTTCGACGTGTAATCCAGTGATGCGCCCGAGGGCGCCTGGACCAGGATCATGATGTAGCCCTGGTCTTCGTTGGGGACGAATCCGCGCGGCACTTTGTTGAACACCCAATACGTCAGTCCGGCGAGAAGTACAAAAAGAACAGCGGTGGCGAACTTCCAATTGAAGAGATGGCGCAGCGTGGAGCGGTAAACATTCGTTCCGCCGATGACCATGCGGTTGAACGGAGCGAAGATGCGTTTACCCAGACGGCCTTCGTGCCGGTGCCCAAGAAAAATGGCCGAGAGCGCTGGAGTGAGCGTCAGGGCGTTGAACGCGGAGATGGCCACGGAAAACGCGATGGTGAGGGCGAACTGACGAAAAAGAATTCCGGTTGTGCCGGGGAAAAGCGCCACGGGAACAAAAACCGATACGAGCACGAGGGAAGTAGCGACCACGGCCCCGGCGACTTCGCCCATGGCCACCGAAGCGGCTCGGTGCGGCTCGGAGATGCCTTCGTTAATGTGGCGCTGAATATTTTCAATGACCACGATGGCGTCGTCCACCACAAGCCCAGTCGCCAGGGTGATGCCGAACATGGTCAGCGTGTTGATCGAGAATCCCAGCACTTTCACAAAAATGAAAGTTCCGACGAGCGAGACGGGAATGGTGATGGCCGGTATGAACGTGCTGCGCCAATCCTGCAGGAAAATAAAAATGACGGCGATCACCAGGACGATGGCTTCAATCAACGTGATGATGACGTCGCGGATGCCTTCGCTGACGGCGGTGGTGGTGTCGAACGCGAAATCATACTTCAGGCCGGCAGGGAAGGTCGGGGCGAGCTTTTCGAGCGCGGCCTTGCAAAGCGTGTCGACTTGTAGCGCATTGGCATTGGGAAGTTGCTGAACCGCGAGGCCGATGGCTTCGTGGCCGTTGATGAAGAGATTGCTGCTGTAATCCTGCGCGCCGAGTTCGGAGTAGCCGACATCTTTCACGCGCACCAGCGTGCCATCGCTGCCGGTCTTCAAAATGATGTTGTCGAATTCCGCCGGCTCAACAAGCTGGCCCATGGCGCGCACGCTGATCTGGAAGGTCTGGCCGGCGGGCGCGGGCGGCTGGCCGATTTGGCCGGCGGCAACCTGTACGTTTTGCTCTTGAAGTGCGTTGACCACATCCGTAGCGGTGAGCTGGCGAGCGGCTAGTTTTGCGGGATCAAGCCAAACGCGCATGGCATATTCGCGCTGGCCAAAGATAGTGACATTGGCAACTCCCGGAACGCGCTTGATCGCGTCGCTCACATAGACGTCCACGTAATTGCTGATGAACAGGCCCGTGTACTTGTTTTTCTCGGCGTAGAATGCGGCGGCGAAGACGAAGCCGGCGAAGCCTTTGGTGATGGTCACGCCATTGGCATTGACCTCGGCGGGGAGGAGTCCCGCAGCGGCTTGGACGCGGTTCTGCACGTCAACGGCGGCAAGGTCCGGATCGCGTGTCACGTCGAAGGTTGCGGTGATTGTGCTGGTGCCGTCATTGCCGCTCGTGGAAGTCAAATACTTCAGGCCTTCCACACCGTTGATGGAGCGTTCCAGCGGAATGGTCACCGCCGATTCGACGGTTTGCGCGTCCGCGCCGGTGTACGCGCTGGTGACGATCACCTGCGGCGGCGCTAGGTTGGGAAACTGCGCAATGGGCAGTGTGGGAATCGCCACGGCCCCGCCCAGCACGATGATGAGCGCGCAAACCGTAGCAAAAATCGGCCGTTGAATAAAAAAATCAACAAACACGCCGCATCTCCGTTCGCTGCAAACAGCAGTTCAAGGATTTTGCGAGGCCGGAGTTTCTCAATGCGGGTCCGCCTGAACGGATGAGTTTTCGATCGTTTCTTTTACCGGCATGCCGTCAGCCAGAAATTGAAGGCCGCCGATGATGACGTGGTCTCCGGTGCTCAGGCCGCTGAGCACCACGTAGTCGTTGCCGATGATATCGCCCACTTGAATCTGCTGCTGCCGCGCGACGCTTCCTTTCGCACCCTGCTCCGCGAGAAACACAAAAACTTGTCCATTGATGCGCTGCGTCGCGATGACAGGAACCTCCAACCCTTTGTTTGTGCGCCAGGTAATGCGCGCGTTGACGAACTCGTCGGTGCGAAACGCATGATTCGTGTTGGGGATGGCGGCTTTCGCCAGCACGGTTTGCGTTGGGTCATCCACCTGAGGCGAGACAAAAAAGATCGTGCTATGCGCGATGACTTTCCCGGAATCGTCCAGAATGTCTACAGGTTCGCCGATGTGAAGTTCGCCGGAATGCTCAACGGGAACATAGATGTACGCTTCGAGACTTCCGGGCTGGTCGACGGTGGTCAGTAGAGTGGTATTGGTAACGCGATCGCCCACATGCACGGGAATGTCCCCGACGATACCGTCTGTGGGCGCCGAAACGTTGTAATAGTGCAGTTGTGCTTGCTGCTGATTCACTTGCGCGTCCATAGACTTGGTTTGCGCCAGCGCGGCGTCGTAAGTGGTTTTGGCGGTGTCGAAATCCTGCTTACTCATGATGCCGTCCTGATAAAGCTTTTGCGCGCGCTCGTACTGCACTTGGGCGTTTGCAAGTGTGGCCGCCTGAGCGTTGCGCGCAGCAACCTGGCTGTTTAACGTCGCTTCCTGGACTTGGGGATCGATTGCCATCAGCGGCTGGCCCTGCTGAACATGTTCTCCGGAATGAGCGAATATCTTTGTGATCCACCCTTCCACTTGGGGGTTGATGTCTGCGGATCGACGCGATTTCAGTGTGCTCAAGTATTCAGAAGAATCCGGAATCTTTACCGCCTCAACGATCTCTGACTTCACGGCTGCGGCGGGGAAACTGCCGCCTGGCTTGGCAGACGGTCTTGCGCACCCCCACCCCGCGCCCAGTAACAATAGGGCCACAGACACACGCCATCGCCGCGCACCGCGGAGCGGGTATAACGGCTGGGAATTGGGAATACATCTATTCATCCCTATGACACACCTAGAAGGACACGCGCCTCTCAGCTAAAAACGCGCGAGTTGACGTTAAGTTACAATATAATGCCACACCCCCCAGACTCGCTCCAAAGGTTTAAAGGTTAGATGTACCGGTAGCAGTCCGGGTTCGCGGGAATTCAGCGCGAACTCCCTAATTGGCTTTTCGGTTGCAATTTTCTTACGCGGAAACGCATGTGTATCGGATATCAGGCAAATATTGTACTAGTACTAATCTGTTGATTATACGAATTTTGGTACGTTGTTTTTTCCGTTATACGTATTTTTCTGTTGACAAAGGATTCCGCTCGGAATATTACCTATGTCATTAAGTGGGTGTGGGCGCCGGGGTGAGCGCCAGAACCAAAATGAGGATTTGGAGGCCTGTGAAAATGCGAGTCCCCTTCAAGAGTTTGCGCGTTCGTGTGTCCTTCGCTTTTCTTGCATTTGTAATCGCTGCAGCGGTAATGGTCATCACGCCAAGAGCGGCTTGGGGCCAAACTACGAACGCAGGCACGATTGTCGGCGAGGTGGTCGACAATACAAACGCGATTGTGCCGGCTGCCACCGTGACTATTACACTGAAATCTACCGGCACTGTGCGCACGACCACCACGAACAATGAAGGACATTATGTCTTCGCGGACGTTGATCCGGGGACGTACGATATTACAGTTTCTAAGCAGGGTTTCTCCGAGACGGTAATTAGTAACCAAGTGGTACAGATCGGAACTCAGTTGACCGAGAACGTCAAACTGCAAGTCGGATCGGTGTCGACGACTGTGACGGTGACGGAAACGGCCGGTGCCGAGTTGCAGACCATGAACTCCACGGTCGGCGAGACCATTCAGCACCAAGAGCTCATGAATCTGCCGAACGTCGGTCGTGATGCCACGACTTTTGCCACTCTGCAGCCGGCCACCAACATAAACGGCAATACCGCCGGGGCGGTCACTGACCAGAACACCTTCCAACTCGACGGCGGTGTTATCACCGACGATATGTCTGGGGATAGCGATACCTACATCCCGGCCTTCACATCGAATACGGCTGGCGTAGGCGTCTACCACAGCCCTGGCTACAGCCAGGCGCCTTCTGGCGTGATTCCGACTCCCGTGACGAGCATTGAAGAGTTCAAAGTCGGAGTCTCGAACCAGACTGCGGACTTCAATCAGGGCGCTGGCAGCCAAGTTCAGATGGTCACCAAGCGCGGCACGAATGCTTTCCACGGCACGGCTTACGAGTACTACCTCGACAACAATTTTGGCGGCGCGAATACTTGGGATGACAATGCCGCTGGTTTCGAGCAACCTACCAGCCACTATAGCCGTTTCGGCCTCGCCGCAGGCGGGGCCATCCCGAAAGTGAACTTCCTGGGTGGAAAGTGGTATCTGTTCGGCAATTATGAGGGCTACCGTTTTCCGAACGCCGAGAGCTACACGCGCGACGTGCCCACCGCATCGCTTCGCGCGGGCCTGATCAAGCTGAACGGCGAGGTGGTCAATCTAAACCCAACAGCCACAGTCGATCCTGCAACGGGCACATCCTATGCCGCAAATACAGCGACCTGTATTGCCGCTGGCGGGTGCGGCACCGTACCTCAGGGCGGCACGGATCCGTGCCCTTCGGCCAGCGGCTGCGATCCCCGCGGACTGGGCTTGAACCCAGTAATTGCTGGCCTCTGGCGCAGCATGCCGCTTCCGAACAATTTCAACAACGGCGACAACTCCGGGGCAACCACAGATAACTATGCGGGATACACGGGTAACCTCGCCTTGCCGGAGACCAGCAACTTTGGTGTGATTAGGCTCGACCATGACTTCAATTCGAAGTGGCACTTCAATGCTACCTATCACATGTATCGGTTGGATCGCACGACGGACAACCAGGTCGATGTGGGAGGATTTTTCCCGGGCGACACATCGGGCGACTATGAATCGACGGCAAACCGTCCGCAGATCCCCTGGTACTACACGGCGGGCTTGACGACGAACGTTACCTCCAATCTGACGAACGATTTCCACTACAGCTTCACGCGTAACTACTGGGCCTATGAGAGCGATGGTGCTCCTCCGAATGTGGCCGGCTATGCCGCGCAGCTTGAACTTGGGGGCGGGGACGGCGGTGCCGGCGGCACTACTACTGATCCGATGCTTGGTCCTTTCAATGGCGATAACCAGGATGTCCGCACCCGCTTCTGGGACGGACACGATAATATGCTCCGCGATGACTTGACGTTCATCAAAGGCAACCACCTCTTCCAATTCGGCGGACTGTACGAGCACCAATGGGAAGAGCATCAGCGCATCGATAACGGCGGAGACATCAACATCTACGAGCAGTACCTGGTTGGCACAGGCGGCACCTCACCTGACCTCACCAGCAGCAACATCACAGGAATGTCTCTCTATACTCCGACTCAGATTGAGGGCACGGCCTATGATGGCGAGTACGCTAATCTATATTCGATGGTTTTGGGGATGGTGGATCAATCGCAGGCTTTGTATACCCGCAGCAATGGGACCACTCTGACCCTGAATCCAGCAACGTCGTGCGCGATTTCGGGGCAGGCAGCTACGGCGGCCTGCATGGCCTCGCCCCCAGCCATCAATCAAAGCATCATTCCCACATACAACCTCTACTTTGGCGACTCTTGGCACATCAAGCCGACGTTCACGTTGAATTACGGCCTCGGCTACACCATCGAAATGCCGCCCTATTCACCCAACGATGCGCAGGACGTTGCCCTCGATCAGAACGGCAATCAGTTGATTGGTTCGCAGTATTTGGCTGCGCGGGAGGCGGATGCGCTGCAGGGCATCTCCTATAATCCCGAGATCGGCTTTGAGACCATCAACAATGAGCCGGGCAGTCCAAAGTATCCATACAATCCGTACTACGGCGGACTCAGCCCGCGCATTTCGGCGGCCTGGAATTTCAGTCCGAACACGGTAGTCCGTGGCGGCTGGGCGCGGATATTTGGCCGGTTGAACGGCGTGGATCAGGTCTTGGTTCCGATTCTGGCTCCTGGCCTGATGCAGACAGATGAATGCCTGGGCCCGCAAAACGCAGCGGGTGGAAGCGGGTGTGGTGGCTCTGCCGCTACCGTCTATCGTGTCGGTGTGGATGGCACGAGCGCCCCATTGCCCCCGCCGCCTGCGGCTTTGCCGCAGCCGTGGTATCCCGGCTACAACCAGGTGGCTACGGGTTCAGCCGAAGTGCTGGATCCGGACTTCAAACCAAACCGCTCGGATGAATTTAACCTCGACATTCAGCGGCAGCTCACTCCGAAAATTCAGGTGGAAGTCGGCTATATCGGACGCATCATCCGCAACGAATACCAGACATACGACCTGAACGCCGTGCCGTATATGATGACCGAGGGCGGCCAATCGTTCGCCAACGCATGGGGCAACTTGATGCTGGAGACGAACGAGGGCGCGAACCCGGGCGCGGCGCAAGCTCAGCCATTCTTGGAGACAGCGTTGGGCGGAGCCGGTTCAGCGTATTGCACCGGGTATGCGAACTGCACGGCAGCGTTTGCGGCCCGTGAGGCTTCCAACATGAGCACTGCCAGCGTGTTCGGTGCGTGGAACGATGTTTCTAGCGGGACCGGAGGAACAACCTCTGTGCTCTGCGCAGGAGGCTGCTGGACGTTTGGCCGCAGTCTTTTGAGCGATCCCATTCCGGTCACCGCAAGCAACCCGTATGGGGCCAATGGCCAAATGACGAATATCTATGACAATGCCAGCAACGGCTACGGTAACTACAACGCAGGTTTTGTAGGGATCTCCTTCTTTGACTGGCATGGCCTGACGGCAAAATCAAACCTCACTTACAGCAAGGCTTTGGGTACCGGTGCAGTGGTCCAAGCCACCAGCGAGTATACGGTTACCAATCCTTGGAATCTCAACGACATGTACGGTGTGCAACCGTATGATGAGACGTGGAGCTACAACTTCTACTTCAACTGGGCGGTGCCCTTCTATCAGCACCGCAACGATCTGGCGGGCCGGTTGATTGGAGGCTGGAGCATTTCTCCACTGTTTGTTGCGGGCAGCGGGTTCCCCGATGAGGTCTACACCTCGACGGACTGCGAGTCCTATGGTGAGAGCGGCTGCGTAAGCGCGGAAAGTAGTTACGAGAACGCCATTGCCCTCGGTCCGGTCAATTATTCGAATAGCCGGAAAGAGGGAATATACGGCGGTGATGGCATCGGCGTATCTTCCACGGGCCAGAATGCCTTGAACAATCCTGCGGCTACCTACGCCCTGTTCCGCAATCCGATCCTCGGCGTGGACGGACCCATCGGCGGAGCCGGCAATATGCGCGGCCTGCCGTTCTGGAACATGGACGTGGCGCTGAACAAGCAGTTCAAGTTTACGGAGAGGTTCAGCGGGACGTTCCAGTGGTCGATCAGCAATGTGTTCAACCACATGCAGCCTGCCGATCCCTACTTTGCTCTCAGTGATCCCGGCGACTTCGGCGTGCTTGGTGGCGGCGGCAACGTGCAGGCCAACATTCCTCGCGAGATGGAATTTGGCTTCCACCTCGACTGGTAGTTGCTAACGGTTGTCCCACAATTTACGAGGCCGGGAGCGATCCTCCCGGCCTTTTTTTCGCGCCTGCTTCCTTGCTGCCTCGTGATTTCGTTTTCCCGTTTCATGCGCAGGGACGCGACTTTTTTCGCGCACCTGAGCCCGTCTCGTGATAGATTCCCCAGTTTGCGTGGAGGTAACGATGAGCTATCGGAATCATCTGTGTACTTTGCTCTGCCTTGCGGCATGCGCCATCGCCGGTGTGCTTGTTTTTTCCTCTGGAGTCCGTGCGCAGGATTCGGCCGCTGAGAATCCATTCGCTCAACTCCAATACCGTTTTGTTGGGCCTATAGGCAATCGCGCCGACGCCATTGTCGGCGAGCCCGGCAATCCCAATGTCGTGTACATCGGCGCAGCTGCGGGAGGGATTTTTAAGACCAGCGACGGCGGGATCGACTGGGAGCCGATTTTCGACAAACAGGATGTCGCCGCCATTGGCTCACTGGCCATCGCGCCATCGGCCCACAATATCGTCTGGGCCGGCACTGGCGAGCCATTTCTAATCCGGCCCGATTATCCGATGGGCGACGGCATTTACAAATCCACGGATAGCGGCCGCACCTGGCAGCACATGGGCTTGGACCTCACCGGCCACATCGGCCGCATCATCGTCGATCCGCACGATCCGAACACAGTTTTCGCCTGCGCATTAGGGCAAGCGTACCATCCCCAGAAAGAACGCGGCATTTTCCGCTCGCGCGACGGCGGCAAGACCTGGCAACAAGTGCTTTTTGTGAACGAAGACACCGGCTGCTCCGAGCTCTCCATGGACGCGCACGATTCGCAAACACTCTTTGCGGGCATGTGGCAGGTCGAAATTCGTACCTGGGATCTCAACAGCGGCGGGCCCGGCGGCGGCGTGTACGTTTCGCATGACGGCGGAGATACCTGGAAAAAACTTTCCGGCAATGGATTGCCCGCGGCAAATGAGCCTGTCGGCAAAACGGCCGTGCAGATCGCGCCCAGCGATTCCAACCGTGTCTACGCACTGATCGAAGAGAAGACGCCGAGCCTTTATCGCTCCGACGACGCAGGAAAAACCTGGGAGATCGTCAATCAGCGGCATGTAATGTCCGAGCGCGCGCCCTATTACGTCCGCTTCGCGGTCGCGCCCTACAACGAAAATCTTCTCTTCTTCGTTTCCGTCGGCTTCAGCATTTCCGTCGACGCAGGCCACACCAGCATCGTTCCCGGCTTTGGCGGCGAAGGAGGAACCAATCCCACCGGGCTTGGTTCTGCCGGCGGCGACAATCACGATGTCTGGTTCGATCCGCTAAATCCCAGCCGCGTCATGGTGGCCAACGACTCGGGCGCCTCCATCAGCCTCGATGGCGGCAAGAACTACGCCCACGTGCAATTGCCCATCGCGCAGCTCTACCACGTTTACACGGACGATCGCGTTCCGTATTTCGTCTACACCAACCGCCAGGACGGCACTTCCTTCCGCGGCCCCAGCAATAATCTCGAAGGCGAGGGCGGCTTTTTCGGCGGCGGCATCTCCACTGGTGAGTGGACCCACGTCGGTGGCTGCGAGAGCGGATTCACCATTCCCGATCCGGCCGACAACAACATTATTTGGTCGGCGTGCTATGACGGCGAGCTGACCCGCATGGATTTGCGCACGGGTGAAGCCCGCAGCGTCACCGTCTGGCCCGACGCCACTTACGGCTGGGCGCCCGCCGACGCGAAATATCGCTGGCACTGGACCTTTCCCATCGATGTCTCGCCCCACGATCACAATCGCGTCTATGTCGGCAGCCAGTACGTTCACGAAACCGATAACGGCGGGCAGAGCTGGCGCGTCATCAGTCCAGACCTCACCACCAACGACAAAAGCCATCAGCAGAATTCCGGCGGAATTGCCACCGACAACCTGATGACCTACGACGGCTCCACGCTCTACGCCATTGCCGAATCCCCTGTCACGGCTGGCCTGATCTGGACCGGAAGCAACGACGGCCAGGTGAACGTCACCCGTGACGGCGGCAAAAGCTGGACCAACGTCACGAAAAATATTCCCAATCTTCCGCCCTGGGGCACCGTCGAAAACATCGAGCCCTCGCACTTTGACGCCGGCGCTGCGTACATCACCGTAAACCTCGAGCAGGTCGGCGATTACGATCCTTACGTCTACAAAACGTCCGACTACGGCCAATCCTGGACGCTTATCAGTGGCGATGTGCCCAAATCAATGAATAGCAGCGCGCACTGCGTCATTGAAGACCCTGCGCGCAAGGGCATGCTGTATCTCGGTACCGACAATTCCGTCTATGTCTCCTGGGACGATGGCGGCCATTGGACAGCTTTGCGAAACAATATGCCGCCCGCGCCCGTCTATTGGCTGACGCTGCAGCCGCACTTCAACGATCTGGTGGTGGCCACATATGGGCGCGGTCTCTATATTTTGGACGACGTGACGCCGTTGCGCGAATTCAACGGGGCCGGCGACGCCGATGTAAAACTTTTCAATCCGCGTCCGGCGTATCGTTTTCGCACCTTCGATAATACGCGCGAAGCCGAAACCGGCAGCCATGTGACCGGCGCAAACCCCGAGTACGGCGCAGACATTAATTTCTATTTGAAATCCGCCCCAAAGAATGCGGAGATCACCGTCGCAGTCGGCGGAAAAACCATTCGCACCATCAAGCTCAAGGACCTCAAGCCCGGCCTCAATCGCGTCTGGTGGGATTTGACTTACGATCCCGCCACGGAAGTAAAGTTGCGTACCAGCCCGCCGGGCGAACCCTGGGTGGAAATTCCCAAGGAGGGCTTCCGCCCGCTGGTGAATTGGATTCACTTCAATGGCGCGCCGCGCGTCGCGCCGGGAAAATACACGGTGAAGCTCACGATCGACGGCAAGGATTCGTCGGCGCCGCTCACGGTCTTGCCTGATCCCAATACTCTCGGCTCGCAGCAGGACATCGAGTCCGAAGTCTCCTTCCTGCTGAAGATTCGCGGCGAAATGAGCGATGTCGCCGGGATGATCAATCACATCGAATGGACGCGAAAGCAAACAGAAGACGTTGAGAAAATGTTCGGTGGCGAAGACAAGTACGCAGCCGTCGTGAAAGCGGCCAAGGACCTCGAACAGAAAGAGATCGCGGCCGAGGGGAAATTGATGGACGTTCATCTCACTGGCCGCACCGAGGATTCTTTCCGCGCGCCGATGGGTTTGTACGGTCGCCTCACGAATCTCGGCGCGCTCTTGAACGGCGCTCCCGGTGAAGGCTCCAGCGGCGCCGATTTGCCGCCCACGGATCAAGCTCTCGAAGTGCACGCGCAGCTTCAGCGCGAAATCGCTGACGCCCATCAGGCGTTCAACGATCTCCGCGATAGGGATGTCGCGGCGTTCAATGCCACGCTGAAGGCCAATCACGTGGACATGGCCGTATTGCCGTAATCCGTCGCGATGATTTTTCCGTGGCGTTTGCCGTTTCAGGGGACGCGCAGCGATTTTGCAACACTGCGATTTCACTTCAGGGGGGAGGATGGAATGTTAAGAGCGTCAGTGGTGGGGAAGTTCATGCGGGTGCTCGTGAAAAATCTCGCTTTGGGTTTTTGCTCTCTTGGCGCGCTTGCGCTCTTGGGCACCAGCTTGTCCACGGCTGATACCGCGCCGGGGCGCGATCCCAAGCAGCCAGTCGATCAAGCGTACACCCAGAAAATTCAGCAATACACCACCGAACCTTACTTCACTTCGCCGCTGGTTGATTATCTCCCCGCGTCCAAGACCGTGCCCACTCCCGAAAAAGTCCTCGGCGATATCGCCGGAGCGCCCGGAATTTTGCCCTATTCCACGCAAGTCTACCAATACATGCGCATGCTCGAGAAAGCCAGCCCGCGTGTGAAAGTATTCTCTATCGGCCATACGGAAGAGGGCCGCGAAATGATTGCCGTCGCAGTTTCTTCGGAAGCCAATCTCGCGCATCTCGAGGAAAATCGCGCCAAGCTCGCGCAACTCGCCGACCCGCGCACGATTCATCTCGATGACGCCACCGCCGACAAGATCGTCGAATCCGCGGTGCCGGTCTACTACATCACCGGCACGATTCACTCGCCCGAGACCGGCGCGCCGACTGCGTTGATGGAGATGGCCTACCGGCTGGCGGTTGACGACAGCCAATACATTCAGGACATTCGCGACCACGTCATCACTTTGATCACTCCGATTGTCGAAGTCGACGGCCGCGATCGCATGGTGGATCTCTATCGCTGGCACTTGGCTCACCCGCAGGAAAATTATCCGCAATTGTTGTACTGGGGCCATTACGTGGCGCACGACAACAATCGCGACGCCATGGGCATGACCTTAGCCCTCAGCCGCAACGTGCTCAATACTTTCGTCGGCTGGGACGCGCAAGTTCTCCATGATCTCCACGAATCCGTTCCTTATCTTTACGACAACACCGCGGGCGACGGCCCTTTCAATGCCTGGGTTGATCCAATTCTCACGAACGAATGGGAAATTCTCGGCTGGCGCAATGTGCAGGACATGACCAAATTCGGCATGCCCGGCGTTTTCACCCACGGTGAATTCGATACTTGGTCTCCCGGCTATTTGATGTTTTTCGCCGCCATGCATAACGGCATCAGCCGTCTCTACGAGACCTTCGGCAACGGCGGCGCGGACACCGAGCAGCGCACCCTCGATCCTGACGATACTTCGCGCACCTGGTGGCGGCAAAATCCTCCGCTCTCCACGGTGCTCTGGTCGCAGCGCGACAACAACAACTACGAAGAGACCGGCCTGCTCACCTCGCTGCATTTCTTCTCCGACAATCGCCAGATGTTTCTGAAGAATTTTTACCTCAAATCAAAACGCTCCGTGATGAAGCCGCAAGAAGAAGGCCCCGCAGCGTATGTATTGCCTGGAAATGACCCGCGCCTGAGCGCGCAGGCGGATTTGCTGCACGTCTTGCAATTGCAGCACTGCGAAATCTCTCGGGCCACATCGGCATTTTCCGTCACCGTGCCGGCCAAAGCCTCCAGCGGCCATTCGCACGCCATGCCAAAATCCGGCGCGGATAGTGACGCCGAAGCCGCCAAGACGACGACCGTTGATCTTCCCGCGGGCAGCTACATCATTCGCATGGACCAGCCTTACTCGCGAATCGCAGACGCGCTGCTCGATTATCAGTATTGGGCTCCCGACGACCCGCAGAAAACTCCTTACGACGACACTGGCTGGACCTTCGGCGAATTGTTCAACGTAAAAGTCATGCGCGTGACCGACCCGAAAGTTCTCGATGTGCCTATGGAGCAAGTCACGCAGATTGCCGCGCCCAGCGGTGTTTCCGGAAGCGGCTCCCTTTTCGCCATCAACAACAACGGCGATACCGCGCTCGCGACCCTGCGCTACAAAGTGAAAGATGCGGAGATCGACGCAGCGGAGGAGCCGTTTGAGGCCGATGGACGCCAGTTCAATCGCGGCACGTTCCTGATTCACAATATGAGCGCTTCTGATTTGCAAAGCGCTGTCGCCGGTCTCGGCCTGCAAGCTTACAGCTTGGATTCCGCGCCCGACGTGAAGACGCATCCGGTGCGCGCCGCGCGCGTCGCTCTCATGCACACGTGGCTCAGCACCCAAACCGAAGGCTGGTGGCGCGAAGCCCTCGATTCCATGCATGTGCCTTACGATTACATCAGCACCCAGACCGTCTCCAAGGATTCTGATCTCAATTCCAAGTACGATGTAATTCTGTTCCCGCCGACCGGCCGCTTCGTCAGTCCTGATCTGATCGTCAATGGCATCTCCACCGACTGGGGTAATCCTCTGCCGTGGAAGAACACGCCGGAAACCCCCAACATCGGCAAGCTGGATTCAACCGATGATACCCGCCCGGAACTCGGCTGGGAGGGCGTCGCGCACCTGCAGGACTTCGTGAAGAAGGGCGGCGTGCTCGTCACTGTGATGGACACCGCAAATCTTGCCGTCTCCCTCGGCTTCACCCATGGCGTCACCGTGGGCCGCTCGCAACGTGAACGAATCATCGGCAGCGTTGTGCGCACGGACATCGTCGATTCTTCGAGCCCCATTGCATACGGTTACGGCGATAGCCCGCTCTCCGTTTATTGCTCCAATTGTCCTGCCTTCGACGTCAGCGCCACCGTGGGCCGCGGTGGTTTCCGCCGTCTCGGCGCGGAGATCAATGGACGCCCCACCGGACGCGGCACCATCGGCGATCCGGATTTTGTCGTTGGACGCAAAGATGAACCTGCTCCTGTTGAGCCAAGCGTCGAGCCATGGGAAGCCGAACCGGTTACCACGGAAGAGTTGCGCAACGGCGTTGGCGTGATTCCCCCGCAGTTTCGCCCGCGTGTAATTTTCCGCTACGCCGATTCGCGCGATCTGCTCGTCTCCGGCTTGGTGCAGGGCGGCGATGAAATCGCGCAGCGTCCCGCGATCGTTGACGTTCCCATGGATTCGGGCCACGTCGTGCTCTTCGGCAACAATCCCGTCTATCGCGGCGAAACCCTAGGCACCTACTCGCTTGTGCTCAACACCATCTTGAATTTCGACAACTTGAACGCGGGAAGGAAGCTCGATAAACAGTAGCTGCGGAATGTCGTTGCAGGGCGCGGTCTTTATCCGGGGTGGAAGCGCCGGCCGCAGGTTCGACAAGCAGTAGCTTGTAGAGCCGCGAAATGGTCTTTAATTCTGTCATCCCGAACCCGGTCGCGCTTTCTGCGAACGGCGGTGAGGGATCTGCTTTTCCCGTGCGGGGAATTTCTTTCAGTCTGGCGCTTCGACAGGGGATGAGCTGCCCCCAAACTCCGCGCAGTGGATCATACGACGTTTGAACCTCCGAAATTCATAGCTTTTGCTCCCGGGTTGGTCCCGAATGGCGGCGCGCAGGGAGCCGTAGGCGACCGCAGAGCCGCC
>JBAUEH010000112.1:0-19262 GCA_049678505.1 Candidatus Acidiferrales bacterium | reverse complement strand
TGGCCACGCAAATCGGCTCGCGCCTGCGCGGCGTTATGTATGTCCTCGATGAACCCTCCATCGGTCTGCACGCGCGCGACAATGGCCGGCTTCTTGGCACGCTCGAAACCCTGCGCGACTTGGGCAACACCGTGCTCGTCGTCGAGCATGACGAGGAAACCATCCGCCGCGCCGATTATGTTGTCGATCTCGGTCCTGGTGCGGGAAAGGCCGGCGGCCACGTCGTAGCTATTGGCTCCCCTCCCGAAATCGCCGCAAACCTCAATTCTCTGACCGGCCGCTACCTTGCGGGCGACTTGAAGATTCCCGTGCCGGCGCAGCGCCGCAAGCCCAACGGCAAATCGCTAAAAATCCTCGGCGCGCATGCCAACAATCTGAAAAACATCGACGTCGAATTTCCGCTCGGCCTGCTCACCGTGATTACCGGCGTTTCCGGCTCGGGCAAATCCACGCTGGTCAACGACATTCTCTATCGCGCCCTCGCGCAGAAATTCTATCGCGCCGCCGAGTCTCCCGGCGCGTATCGCGCTATTCTTGGCCTCGAGCATCTCGACAAAGTCATCGAAATCGACCAAGCGCCCATCGGCCGCACGCCGCGCTCGAATCCCGCCACGTACACCGGAGTCTTCACGCCGATTCGCGAGCTTTTCGCCATGCTTCCTGAGTCCCGCGAACGCGGCTATCGCCCCGGACGCTTCAGCTTCAACGTGAAAGGCGGACGCTGCGAAGCCTGCCAGGGCGATGGCCTGCGCCGCATTGAAATGAATTTTCTTCCCGACGTTTACGTCACCTGCGAAGTCTGCCGCGGCCGCCGCTACAACGCCGAAACGCTTTCCGTGCGCTACAAGGGCTATTCCATTTCCGATCTGCTCGAAATGCCCATCGAAGACGCGCTGCCCGTGCTCGAAAACATTCCGCAGATCAAGCAGAAGCTTCAAACCATGGTCGACGTCGGCCTCGGCTACGTTCAGCTCGGCCAGTCCGCCACCACTCTTTCCGGCGGCGAAGCGCAGCGCACCAAGCTCGCGCGCGAACTCTCCCGCCGCCAGACCGGCCGCACGCTCTACATTCTCGACGAGCCCACCACCGGCCTGCATTTCGACGACGTGAAAAAGCTTCTCGACGTGCTCAACCGCCTGGTCGACCTCGGCAACACCATCATCATCATCGAGCACCATCTCGACGTCATCAAACAGGCCGACTGGCTCATCGATCTCGGTCCCGAAGGCGGCGCCGGCGGCGGGCACATCGTCGCCCATGGCACTCCCGAGCAAGTCGCCCGCAACAAAAAATCCTACACCGGCCAGGCCCTCGCCCCTTCCCTCGGCCTCGCCAACTCCAACGGCCACACGGCCGCCGCAAAGTAGGATGGTGGGTCAGTTTGAATTTTCTTGATCGTGACACAAAGAGTCAAAATTCAAACTGACCCATTCCCCAAAGTAAGCTGCATTTGACGGATACGACCAACGTGCGATTAACTTAGCGGATGATTAGCGCGTCTATTATCAGTGGAGGTTTCTTACGCATCGGGAAATTATTGCCGCTTTGCTTTACGCTGTTGGTACTGACCGCACCCGCGTTTGGGGTGTGTCTTGAACCACAGCCAACGGTGGCCTGCGAATTCTTGGATAGTGATGCGGTCTTTATCGGTAAAGTTATTTCGATGCAGACAACCCCTGCGCAAGAACCACGGTTTGACGACGGCTGGGCCTACGAAATGAGCGTACAAAAAATGTATCGCGGTCCCCACGGCAAAACAATGAAGGTTTTTACCGAGAATAACAGCGCGCGATTCCCACTTGAAACAGGCCGAGAATACGTTCTGTTTGCAACCAAAATCGAAGGGCGTTTTGAAATATTTGGATGCGGCAACTCCGCGTTGTTTTCAGAGGCAGGCGATACGATAAGAGAGTTGGACAAACTAGGAATTTCCGAAGACGCCGAGATTGAAGGCCGCATCTCTTTTTCGGGCATTCCAGATACTGGCGCACACGTGAACGGAGTGCATGTTGTCATCCGCGGAGGAGGAACAAGTTACACTGCGATCAGCGACCGCGAAGGCTGGTTCCATCTGCACGTCCCGCCAGGAAAATACTCCGCCATCGTTCAACCCATCGCCCATTGGAGTGTAAGCCCTTTCGATCTTAGCGTCGACAACCCCGAACATTTCGTAGCGGGCAAGGGACGCTGTTCAGGTTTGCAGTTCATAGCCAGCCCTAAGTGACATTTGCATCCCTTGCGTCGTGTCGCATCGTGAATTACAGTCAAGGGCGTTCATTTAGGCAACCTGTCATAACGGAAGGCCTAATCTTGTCTCGCAAATCTTCGAGCCTCTACAAAACCCAGCCGCTCAACTTCCACGGCCTCCGCACCTATCCTCTTGCCTCGCGTCCCAGCAAAGTCAGCGTCGGACAGTTCGCCAAGCCCTACCGCCAAGGTGAATCCTTCGCTGAGTTTCTCGACTCGCTCCCGCGCATTCTCGCTGCCGAAGATCTGCGCTCCGTCGCGCATGCGGTCATCGAGGCGCGTTCGCAATCCCGCACCATTCTCTGGGGCATGGGCGGGCACGTTATTAAGGTCGGCCTCGGCCCCATCCTCATCGATCTTCTGCACCGCGGCTTCATCAGCGGCATCGCCATGAACGGCTCCGCGCTCATTCACGATTTCGAAATTGCCATGGTCGGCGGTACCTCCGAAGACGTCGACGCCGTGCTCGGCGAAGGCAAATTCGGCATGGCCGAAGAAACCGGCCGCATCGTCAACGAAATGGCTGCGCTCGCCCGCCGCTCGGGCATTGGCCTCGGCGAAGCGGCGGGCAAACTGCTCAACGACAAAAAAACGCACGCCAAGCATCTCGATCAAAGCGTTCTCGCCGCCGCCTATCGCGCCAAAATTCCCGTCACAGTGCACCTCGCCATTGGCGCGGACATCACTCACATCCATCGCACCGCCTCTGGCGAAAATCTGGGCGCCGCCACGCATCGCGACTTCAAATTATTTTGCGCGCTCGTCCGCCAAATGCATCCTGGCGGCGTCTACCTCAACTGGGGCTCCGCCGTGATCCTGCCTGAAATTTTCCTGAAGGCCGTGACCGTCGCGCGCAACCTCGGCACGCCTCTGCGCCCGATCACCACCGCGAATTTCGACTTTTTGCAGCATTACCGCCCGCTGCAAAACGTGGTCAAACGTCCAACCGCAAGCCCCGCTCGCAAAAATACCCCCACCGAGAAATCCGAGGAATCGCGCGGATACGCTCTCACTGGCCATCACGAAATTCTCATGCCGCTCCTCGCCGCTGCTCTGGTCGAAGCTGACGAGCCGGCGCCGAGCACCGAAAATCCGCGCGCGTCGCTGCCCTCTCGCCGCCAGCGCGTCCAACGAGCCCGATGACCTTCCCCGATCCCGAGAATCCCGCTCCACCGCCCGTGCCGCCGCCCGCGCCATCAAATGAAGCGCCTTCGTCGCCAAGCGGGCCGCATCCGCCCGACTCCGTGTCCGCGCAGGAGATTTTCCTCTCCCCGGCGCACATCGAAAGCCTGAACGTCCCGGAGGACATCCGTACGCCCTGGGGCGGCGGCGAATTGCTGATTTTTCTGGGATTGGCGATCGGCAGCCTCTTCGTCATGGAGACCGTCCTGGCCCTTTTTATGATCGCGCATTTCCACATGACCTCCGAGCAGCTCATGAAGCGCCTCGGAACCGACGCACCCTTGGCCGTCAGTTTCCAGGCATCCTGGTACGTTGTCATCCTCCTGTTTCTCTTTGTGATGATTCGCGTCTACCACGGCGCGCCATTTTGGTCCTCGCTGCGCTGGCGCCTCTTGCGCCCGCGGGACGTTCCGGCAACAGTTCAATATCTGACTTGCATCTTTGGTGGGATTACTTTAGCGTTTGCCGTTAGCGCCGCTTCGCAGCTCGCTGGAGAAAAAAAGAATCTCCCGATCGAGCAGTTGTTCGGCACACGCACCGATGTGCTTTGGCTTGCGGCCTTCGGCATCGCTCTGGCGCCCTTGATCGAAGAGACCTTTTTTCGCGGCTTTCTTTATCCCGTTCTCGCCCGCAAATGGGGCATCGCTGCGGGCATCGTCGTCACCGGCGTGCTGTTTGGCGGAATGCACGCCCCGCAGCTCTGGCCCGCCTTCCCGCAAATCGGATTGTTAATGGTAGTCGGCATTGTTCTCACCTTCGCGCGAGCGCGCTCTGGCTCCGTCCTCGCCTCCTATCTCATTCACGTCAGCTACAATTCGTTTCTCTTTGCAGGCTTTTTCGTTGGCACCCACGGCCTGAAAAACATTCCACCCATCCACTAGTAGCAAGCTATAGCGCCGAGCTTCGCGCTTTTTGCGAAGTTCTGCGGCCTTTTGCCTTTTCGGGTGCCCCATCCTTCGCGTTGTTCGCGAAGGGTGGGCGGTTTTGCGCTGTAATTTCTTAGAGCGGTCCAGCCCCGCCTTGCATTGTTGTCATTCCGAGCTTGTCCGCCTAGGCGGGCAAGTCTCGACGCTTTTCGTCGGGACGACGAGTCTGCCTGCCGCACGCAGGGACCTGCTTTTTTGGAGTGCGGCGTCTCGACGCCGCTTTGCCACGCGCGCACACGGTTGCGAAGCGTCGCCTCGCCAACGCCCATCTATCACCGCCTCAATCATGTACAATTATTTGGACAGTGGGTCAGTTTGAATCTTCTTGATCGTGACACAAGAAGTCACAATTCAAACTGACCCACTCCATTAGTGTTCGCTGTTGACTCGCGGAGGTCGCTTTGCGAAGCGTGGAACCAATTCGCTGGACCGAAGACGGCGTCGTGCTGCTCGATCAGCGCCGCCTGCCCTCGGAAATCGTCCATCTGACCTACACCGACTACCGTGAGCTCGCCGCCGCCATAAAAGACATGGTCATCCGCGGCGCGCCCGCCATCGGAGTCGCTGCTTCAATGGGCATCGCCCTCGGCGTTTCGCGCTCAGGCGCCGCGACGCTCGACGAATTGCGCGCGGAATTCAAAACCATCTGCGAAACATTCGCGCGCACGCGTCCCACGGCTGTCGATCTGTTCTGGGCCATCGAGCGGTTCATCCGCAAATTCGATGCCCTCGCGCAAAACGCTGCGCAAAATAATCTCGATCCCATCAAGGAAGCGCTGGTGGACGAAGCGCGGCATGTTCATCGCGAGCGCCAGGCCGCCGACGAAGCCATCGGCAGATTCGGCGCCGAGCTATTGCCGGCAACCGGCCGCGTGATGACCCAATGCAACGCTGGCGCGCTCGCCACCGCCGGCATCGGCACCGCGCTCGGCGTGATTCGCATGGCCGTTGAGACCGGCCACAAGCTCGAAGTGCTGGTTCCGGAAACGCGCCCCTACCTCCAGGGCGCTCGCCTCACCGCATGGGAATTGCACCAGGACAAAATCCCGCTGACCTTGATCACCGACAATATGGTGGGCCATTTTCTGAAGACCGGGGGCGTTGGCGCGATTGTCGTCGGCGCGGACCGCATCGCCGCGAACGGCGACACCGCCAACAAAATTGGCACCTATCCCATGGCCGTTCTCGCGCGAGAGCACAACGTGCCGTTCTTTGTCGCCGCGCCGATTTCCACCCTTGACCTTACCATTCCCTCCGGCGAGCAAATTCCCATCGAGCAGCGTCCCGGCGCCGAAGTCACCCATTTGCAAGGCGTGCGCATCGCGCCCGACGTTAAGGTCGCGAATCCTGCCTTCGACGTGACTCCGTCGCGCTTCATCGCCGCAATCATCACCGAGCGCGGCGTCGCCCGCGCTCCTTACGAGGACTCCCTCAAGCGCCTGGCAAAATAGCCTCCGGCGCTCTACGCCCCAACCAGAATCCTTGGCTCACTCCGCGGCCCGTTCCGCGCTTCTCAATTGGTCCCCCAGCTACCCCCCATCCCCCCTCAAAATACGGTCCCCGGGGGTGCCCTATAAAGGCACTACCGTAGATTGATAGAGCAACTTTTGTGGCAAAAGACTCGTCTAATTGGCAGTGACTGATAGTCTTAATACCGGGGCCATTCTGGGCCTAAGGATGCCGCGATGAGCCGTTGGCCGGCCCATCCGAAAGTAGAAGGAGGGCGAGCTTCCTGGGGAGGCGAGTCTATTCCAAAACTCAGAGGAGAAGAGCGCATGTTCTTTCGAAAGTTTCTTGTACTCGTCTTCATTTTTGCCTGTGGGGCATCCTGCGCGTTAGCGCAAGATTCATTCGCAGATAAGTTCGAAGTAACGCCATTTGCCGGCTATAAGTTCGGCGGAAAAATCAACGTCTATGGGTACGTCAATCCAAATGACCTAGATGCCGTGAACATCGAAAACGCGTACGTTAAGAGCAACTTCGATTATGGCGCGTTCGCGGACTATAATATCTGGTCGAGCTTCGCAGCTGAGTTCATGGTGGTCCGCCAGCCAACTACGTACAGTCTACAAGATTACACTGTCACCCCGCCTGCGAACGATTTCCTCGCCAAAGGCACGTTGAGTACATATACGTTTGGCGGCGCTTTCACTTTCCGCAGCGATTCCAAGCTCAGGCCCTTTGTCAGCGGCGGTCTCGGTTGGACCAACTTCGGAGGTCTCGATAGCAACCCCGATGAGCTCTACGTCGGCTTCAACAACAAGCTCGCGTTTGACCTCGGCGGCGGCGTCAAATACTATTTCAACCACTGGGCCGGCCTTCGTTTTGATCTGCGCTGGGTGGGCAGCCGCACCACTCCCAGCGTATCCGAATACGAATCCATTTACGGCCCCGAAGAGTACTCGTCGAACTACCGTATGAATCAGGGCTCCGCAAACCTCGGCCTGATCATCAAGTTCTAACCACCTCGAGACAAAAAAAGAGCGAGAGCCCGTCTGGGGCTCTCGCTCTTTTTGCCGTCTACCCTGCACCTGAGCTATCGCCTCGGCGCGCAATACTCAGGGTCTTCCGTCATTCCTCTAAAACGTGAATTGCGCCTTAAGCTGAACCGACCGTGGAGACCCGTCTCCGCCGAGGAACGACCCGAAAATACTGGTCGGCGAGCTTACCGTATTCAAAATTTCACCGAACTCGGGGCTGGCCGCGTTGTTCACCGGCAAGCCGAAATTCGGGTGATTGAGCACATTGTAGACCTGCACGCCGAACGCCAGCCGGGCGCTTTCCCAGAAGGGAAGCCTGGTGGACTTCATTAACGCCGCGTCGAAATTCCAGAAGCCCGGTCCACGGAAGCTGTTGCGCTCCTCTGTGGTAAACGCGTTTTCGCCGCCCACATTGAATTCACAGCCAGCCGCGGTCTGCTGCGAACACGAGATGGAGTTCGGCACCGCCAAACAGCTCGGGCCGTACCCCGTCACCTGGCACGACGTCGGCCCTCCCAAAAACAGCGGAAGCACCTGCGAGAAATAATTATTGTTCGCTGCCAGTTCCGCGTCCAGCGTGCCGTCAACCACGCTGTAAGGGAAGCCGGTATGAATGAAGAAGGCCCCGGAAAGCTGCCACCCATCGACCAGATAATTCGATCCATGTTTGCCCACGAGCCTTCGCACCGGCAGATCCCAAACCCCATTCACGCTCCCCGCCTGCCGTACGTCATAGTCCGCCGGGCCGTAACTCCCTTGTGTGTTGAACGGATCCTGTGGATTCAGCAAGCTCGTTGGCGAGAACGCCGCAAAGTCCCCATTGGAAACTTCGTCGAGTGCATGGCTGTATGTGTAGCTGCCTTGGATCACCCCGCTGCCCCAGCCACTGATGTGGTGCGTCACGCTGATCGTGCCGCCGTTATAGTTGGAGTTTCCGCCGCTGTAGAGAATGGAGACTTCTCCGAATCTCTGATCCGCTTGGGCGCTTGGCAAGTCTGCGAATCCGAACGCGTTCACCGAATTATCGTCGACTGGCTCATGGACTCCGTGATTGCCAACGTAACTGAGTGTCACGGAAGTTGCGGGCCCCAACTGGCGTTGCACCTCAAGGCTCCACTTTTGATATTGCGGCACTTTTGTTTCCGCTTCCGTGGTGAACAGGCTGGGTGGCCTGAATTCCTGGGTTGCGTCGCTCTGCTCTATCGTGGAAAGCGTTTCGCCGGTGTAGAACCCGTTTTGAAAGGCGGTGTTCGACGCCGCAGTATCGGCAAAAAGGCTCGGGCCGCCCGAAGCCGATGCAATCGGAACGATGTAATTATTCGTGCTCATGAAAGTCGCATCTAACGGCGGGTTCTGCGCGAAATTGTCGGCGATTTGTGCCGGGAACAAATTGTAGAAAATTCCGGCGCCCCCGCGCACGACGGTCTTGCCGGAAGCGCCAAACGGTTGCCAGGCAAAGCTGAAGCGCGGCTGGTACAAGATACTCTGAAGGCTCGGCATGGCCTGCAGTTGATTGATCTTAATGGCTTGGTTGTAGGGAATCAGCGCCAGTTGCTCCGATTCATTTTCTCCGCCGAGATCGGCAACCTGACTGAAAGGTCCCGCGAGCTGTGCAAAGCACAGGTGCCGGCAAATCGGATCGGAATCGTGCTCCACGCGCAAGGCAAAGGTAAAGCTGAGCGTCTTGCTGAAGCGCCAGTCATCTTCGATATATCCGCCCGAGGTGTAATAGGCGATGGGTTCGTCGAGAGACTGCGGAAACGATTGCGTGAGCGAATCGCCCGTCGCACCGCCGGCGAAGAAATCGTTGATTGTGTTCACGGTCAGCAGGCCGCTTTGGAACGTTCCGAAATCGTGGTCGCTGACGTCAATCCTGCGGAATTGTCCGCCGATTTTGATCGTGTTGCCCCCTATCACCTTCGAAAAATCATCCGAGATCCCAAAATCGGTGGTGGCGCGGCCCTGCGGAATATCGCAGTTCTCCCCTCCGATGAGTATATCGACGCCTTGGCCAATCGGAGGATTCACACAAGGGTTCGGGCCCGCTGTGCTGAAAAACGTGCCGTCATTGACCGCAATGGTCGTCGGAAAGTTTGTCCCGGTCAGCGATGTGGCGGGCGGTTGGAGGATCTGTGAATACCACTGGGTCCCAACGAGGAATTGATTCGCCGCGGAAGGGCCGAAATCATGTGTCCATTCGAACTGGCCCAAGTCTTCGGGCTGCGCGCTCACAATGTCGAACGAGCTCGATATAGGGTCTATGTACGTCGCCTGCTTGCCACCATCACGCTGGTACCGGCCAAACATGCGGTCTTTTGCGCTGAGGTTCACGTCAATGCGCGCGTCAACCAGCCATTCCGTCGTCAAAGCGCTTCGCGCTGAGGTAAGGCTATAGGAGCACGGCTCTGCGCCCGAGCCATAGAACGCTGGGTCCAGATTGAAATTCCCGCAGCCGTCTCCCGTCGGAAGTTGCTGGCCGTTGACTGTTGTGACTCCCGGCGCTTGATTGTCCAGAGCGCTGGTAAAATTCGGCGCGCTGTTGATCAACGCAAAAAGCGAGTCGCTATAAAAGTCCGCGACGTTGGGTTGCCCCTGTTGATTGAGATAGGCGACTGCGGCGGTTTGAAAGTCCTGGCTCGGAAAAACAACCGTCGCGTTTGCCGGCACCAGCACGCGCAATCCTTCCGTATTGATAAAGAAAAAGACCTTGTCTTTTTTCAGCGGGCCGCCCAGCGATCCCTGCCATTGATTCTGGCCATCGAATGGCCGCGGAACGTCCGCCTGGTTATTGAAAAAATTATTCGCGTTCAGCAGCCGCTGGTTCCAGAAGTAGTTTGCGTTTCCGTGCAGCCCATTTCCGCCGGAACTCGTGATGTAATCGACGCCCGCTCCTGCAAATTCTCTGTACCCTCCTGTGTATCCGTTACTGACGATGCTTGCGTCTTGCACTTCATTTGTCCCCAGCATCATTTTCGTCGCGCCCGCGTAATTAATGTTTAGAAATGGCTCCTCTTCGTCCAGTCCGTCCACGCTGAAGCGATTCGAAGTTGCCGGCATGCCGTAATTCGAAAAATTCCCCGTCCCTCCGCCGGTGGTATTCATCACTGTGCCGGGAGCAAATTGCGCGAGATAAGTCATATCGTTTCCGGGATTGGGAACCCCGGTAATCTGTAGACGCGTTATCGTGGTACCCACGTTGCCGTTTTCCGTTCGTAGCAGTGAAGCGGCTTGCGCTCGAACCGGCCCTTGCGGCTGCAAGCTCAGTTGGAAATCGACCGTCACCGGTTCGCCGAGCGGAATGGTGACAATCTTCGTCATGGGCTGAAACCCTGTCGTTGTGACCGTAATTGTGTAGGAACCCGGGTCGAGAAGGCCAAACTGGTAGCCCCCGGACAAACTCGTTTTCGCCGTTTGGATTGTGCCCTTCGCATTGTTGGTCAGCAGCACCTCGGCGTTCGGAACGATGGCTTTCTTGGGATTCGTGACCACTCCTCGCACGCTCCCGGTCGTCATGGTCTGCGCCTCCAGCAGCGCTGGATTCCACCACGCCCCGAGCAACAGCGCGACGGCCACAAAAATCAAGCGTTTCAAAATCATCAAATCCTCCGTCAGGGTTTTCGCTTGGAGCAAACTGCGGATTGACGTTTCAGACCGGACGCCCACTCCCCCGAGCCGGCCGGCAAGCGCGCACTGCAAAAAGCGACCATGCAGTTTACATCACTCGCCGATGCAGGCCATACAGTTGATTTCCTGGGCGGTGGGTCAGTTTGAATTTTCTTGATCGTGACACAAAAAGGCAAAATTCAAACTGCCCCATTCCCATTTCCTGCGTCCACGCTGCGCGCTCTGTGCCTGGAATGCGAGTTTGGACACGATTGACCTAGTGGGGGATGCGATACGCTGCGAGATGGTTGCAGGCGTGCCGTGACCAAAGAAATTAAGAAGTTCCCAACGGGCTACGCCACTAAAAGAGCCCTGGCGTGCCCGCGCTGCGCTACTGATGGTTGTTGGCGCTTGGCTCGAATCCGTTACAGCGTCTTCAGAAAATTGACGAGGTCTATCTTTTGCTCCTGTGTCAGATTCATTTGGAACCGTGAATTGTAAAACTCGACCACCTCGTCAAGCGTTGCCGCTGCGCCGTTATGAAAATACGGCGCGCGCGCCGCAAGCCCTCGCAAAATAAGCCCCTTGCCTCTGCCCACATCGCTGCACTGCCCGCTGATAATTGCCTTCGCCGGATCGGACGTGTACGTCACTTCACCCGCGAGCGGCCCCTCCGTGCATACCACTCTGAACACGGGCATTTTAGGCATCGAAAGCTGGCTCACCGCAGCCTGAATCGTCGGATCCGTTTCGAACTTTGCCGACCGGCTCGTCCCAATGTCGAGCGGTACGGCCAGCGAATGGTCTCCCACATTCGGCGCATCGTGGCACGTGGTGCACGTGCCATTGATCACCGGCTGATTCAGCGCGTCATTCAATCCCCGCACATTGGTGATGAGCAGAGGTTGCGTATTGAAAATCTCTTCCCCGCGCGCAACTGACCTCCGCTCCGGATCTCCCGAGAACTGCCACTTCGAATATAACGTGAACGCATTCTGACTAAACTGTGCCGGCAACCCCAACGAATCATTGATACCGGGATAAAACGGCACAGTCGAAAGGAACTTGGCGCCTCCCTCCGCACCCTCCGAATTCAGAATACCAGCGCGAAAATCGACAGCCTGCGCCGAATTGAGCGCCAATTCGAAATCAACCATTTCCTTCAATTGCGCGGCGCTTGGCGCAGTCGCCGCCTGCGCATGCACCAGCGTTGCATCGAGCGCTTGTTGCGATAAATCCGTGAACAGATTCGCGCTATACGTTGCCGCGCTATTCAGCGGCGCAACCGTTTCCCGTCCATCGAACATAACGGCGCTCAGGAAACCAAGGTTCGTACCCGGCAATGGCCGCCGATAGACCGAAATTGTTTGCACGCCCGTTTTCGGATCGGTAACCAGGGCGCATCCGTACGGATCCTGCACCGCTGCGATCGTGAACTGCGGATTCGCTGGCATCGCCAGTCCGATGCGAATCAGTCCCTTTTCTCGCAACAGGCTGAAGTCCAAATCGTGGCCGCGCGCAGCGGTTGGACAAACCGCGCCGTCAACGGCCGAAAATAGCGGGTCTCGCCCTCTGCTGGTCTCATATACCTGTTCAGCATGCGCGGCGCTCAGGCCCATGGCGCTCGATACCACGTGGCACGTGGCGCACGTTCTGCCATTGGTTCCTAAGCTCTGGAAAAACGGCCCGGAAGTCTCAAATGAGCCAGCCGAAGTGTAGGTCTCCACTGCACCGCTTGGATCGAGAAATGGGAAGAGGTTCGGTATAACCGCGGCAGCAACTGCCATTGACATGCTGCATAGCAGGATAGGCATCCACACCCACCGATTTGCCTTGGCTTTCATGTTCTTCTCCGGTGAACTGCCTCTTGCGAGTTGGCAGAGGATGCGTGCGCTCGCCCAATAAAGCAATGGAAGGCATATGGCTTTTCCATGAGAAAGAGATGGTCTTCTAACTGACAGAATCTAAGAGACTAAGGTGACGTGTCGTCAGGTCAGTGCTCAAAGGTCCTTTGCCAATTTCGGGAGAACCCTTCTGTTTCGCTTTCAGGTGACCAGAGCTACGCTGTGGCCAAAACCCTATTGCTCGATGCCTGGAATGATCAAGCCCTACGAGCACAACATCTAATTTACTGAAAACAGGATATTTAAACTGGCTTCCTAGCGGCACAAAATGGCATCCAATAGAGTGGGGAAAAAGAGTCCGGCAAAGACTTGGGAGAGATAAGGAGAGGGTTATGATGACCAAAACTTCTTGGAAGAATTGGAAAATGAGGGCCGGCATCGCTGCGCTGGCTCTGGGAATGCTGGGAATGGGAACACCGTGCGCCATCGGGTCCGGCCAGCCAGCGATAAGCGCGTCGGCGCCGACACAGGAAGGTCCCAACTATGAGGCTTGGTTGAACAAGCAGGTGCATCATGAGCTGGCGATGGTCCCGTGGTACGGCGTGTTCGACATTCTTGGCTACTCCGTGAACGGCACGCAAGTCACCCTCACCGGCCAGGTCGTCAATCCCGCGACGAAGAGCGACGCCGTTGGGTCGGTAAAACACATCGAAGGCGTGACAGCCGTAGTGGATAACATCACCGTGCTGCCGCTGTCTTCGATGGACAACCAAATTCGTCGCGCGGAATATCGCGCCATCTTCTCGTATGCGGGTCTCTACCGCTACGCGATGGGCGCGAATCCGTCGATTCACATCATCGTGGATAACGGCCACGTCACGCTCGTCGGTTACGTCGACAACAAAACGGATTCACAAATGGCCTACACGCGAGCCAACATGGTGCCCGGAGTCTTCTCGGTCACCAACAATTTGCAAGTCGGCTAAGCCGGCGCAAGCATGCGGCCTTTGCGGGTACCCCATGCTCGCCTTCCGAGCGTGGGGTCTTTGCCTCTTTGGAGTGCGGCGTCTCGCTGCACAGTTCGCGCAGTTCGTCTTGCCCTCATCAGATGTGCGCAGTGTCAGTCACGGGCCCAGTCGCTTTTCGCCGGGCCCGTTTTTTTTGCAGTTCGAACTGAGCTGGTTTCGCAGTGTGCCGGTGGGTCAGTTTGAATTTTCTTGATCCTGACACAAAGAGTCAAAATTCACACTGACCCATTACCCAAACAAATGATTTGTGGCACAGGCTCTCAGCCTGTGTACGTCCAGACCTTCGCGCCTTCCGCGAAGTTCTGCGGCTTCTCGATGCTGAGTGACGAGTCGTTTGTTTGGAGTGCGGCGTCTCGACGCCGCTTTGCCATCTACGCTCCCCATCACCTCGCCGTAGCCTCGTTGCGCGCCGCCCGCTGCATCCCCTCGCCAACAACCGGGGGCCTTCTCCTTGCCCTCTTCTTTGCTCACCTCGCACCGCCTCCGTGGGGGGTCAGTTTGAATTTTCTTGTCAACCGCGCCTACGAAGCCACTATTCATATCTAAGCGCGACCATCGGATCGACACGCATCGCCCGCCGCGCGGGAATGTAGCCGGCAAGAAGCGCGACGATAGCCAGCAGCGCCGAGGCGGTTACATATGTCAGCGGATCGCCGGGAGGCACGCCGAAGAGCAAATTGCCAACAAGCCTCGCCATCGCTTCGGCGGCGAGAACCCCGGCAAGCACACCAGCCCCCACAATGATGAATCCCTGGCGGAAAATCATTTTCAAGATTTGCATTGGCTGCGCGCCCAGCGCGAGGCGAATGCCGATTTCATGCATGCGTTGATTCGCCGCGTAGGAAATAACGCCGTACACGCCGACGACCGCAAGTATCAGTCCCAGAATCCCCAAAGAAGCGGCCAGAGCGGCGGCAAATCGGAACATGAGGAAGCCATTCACGGTGTCGAGCGCGGTCGTCATGCTCTGAACGTCATAGACCGGCATGGCTGACTCGAGGGAGTAAATCAGCCCCGTCGTTTCGCGGGCCATCGCCTCGGGAGCGCCGGCCGACCGGAGCTGAAGTGTAGCAACTGGCTGGTAAAACTGCGGAAACGGCAGATAGAAAAAGGGCTCGTCCGGCCAGAAAATCTCGTTTTCTACAGCGTTTTTTGCAATGCCGATCACTTCAATAGGATGGCTTGGATCATCCGTGGTGCTGAAGCGCCGGCCGATGGGATCCTGGCCGCGCCAATAGCGGTCCGCCATCGTCTGGTCGATGACGGCTACGCGCTGTGAATTTTGAGTATCGGAATCACGAATCTCGCGCCCGCGAAGCAAACGGATATGCATGGTCTCAAAATACCCGGAGGAGACAGCGTCGTAACCCGCCGTTGGATTTTCCTGGCCCTTCGGAGGCTGGTAGCCATCGATTTTGAGCGTGGCGCCATTACTGCCGCCATAAGCCATCGGAACGGAAGCGGCGAGGCTGGCCGATTGCACTCCGGGCAGTGAGCGCGTACGGTCGAGCAGAGTGTGGAAGAATTCGCGCGCCTGCGTTTCATCGTAGCCTGCTTCATGCGGATCAATGGTCAGGTTGAGAACGCGGTTCGGATCGAAGCCGAGATTCGTGTGCTGCGCTTTTTCCAAGCTGCGTACGAAAAGACCGGCGACGATCAACAGCATGAGCGAGCCGCCCACTTCCGCGGCTACCAGCACGCTGCGCAGTCGATGGCCGCCTGCGGTTGAGGTGCGTCCACCGTCATGAAGGATTTCGTTCACGTCGCCGCGCGCGGCGCGAAGGGCGGGCACGATGCCAACAAGCACCCCCGTGAGAACTGCCGCAGCCAGGGCGTATGAAAAAACCCGCCAGTCGAAACGGAAATCCAAGATGATCGGAATCGAAGTGTGCAGAGGAATGGAGCTGAACGCGGTGCTTCCGCCGAGTCCCAAGATAATTCCAGCGACGCAACCCAGCAGTGCCAGCAGGAGACTCTCGGTGAGCAACTGTCGAACCAAGCGCGCGCGTGTTGCTCCTAAGGCTGCGCGCATGGCCATTTCGCGCTGCCGCGTCGCCGCGCGAACGAGACAAAGGTTAGCGATGTTCATGCATGCGAGAACCAGCACCAAGCCTGCGAGAATCAAGAAAACAGAGCTCACAAATGGCAGGATCTCCGGGTTCGTGGGATCGACCATGAGGCCGGCAGGTCCCAGATGAAGCGCCTTGAGAGTCATTTTGCCGTCTGTTGTTGGATATTGCTGAGAAAGCCGTTGTGCCACAACGTTCAGAGCTGCCTGCGCTTGTTGCAGGCTTACACCAGTTCTCAATCGGGCAATCAACCCAACCGCTGCATTGTGACGTGCCGCAAAAAAATCCTTGGGAACATCTTTCAGCATAGCTCCCATGCCAAGAGGAATATAGCCCTGAAAGTCCATCAACGAAGTGAGCCCGTGGAAGCCTTTCGGCGCGACGCCGACGATCGTCACGGGAACGCCATTGATGGACGCTTTCTTTCCTATAACGCCTGGGTCGCCATTAAAACGCGACTGCCAATACGCATAGCTGAGGACGACAACTGGGTCGGCTCCAGCGATGCTACCTTCCGATGGGAGAATCAAGCGTCCCAGTGCTGGTTTAAGTCCAAGGAGACCAAAAAAACTGCCGGTGACATAGTTCGACCACATCGGCTGGCTCTGCCCGTTCACGGCAAGACCATCCGTCACGAACATCCCGACCGCAGAGACATCCGAAAAGACATTGGCGGTCTGCTTCTGGATGTCACTAAAGTCGGGATACGAGAAAGCTGTCCTGGGACCGTTGCCCTTTCGCGCCGACGTCAGAAAAAAAACTTCTCCAGGATGTTCCACAGGAAGTGGGCGAAGCACAAGACAGTCCACCAAGCTGAAAATCGCCGTGTTCGCGCCAATGCTGAGCGCGAGAGTGAGGATTGCAACAGCAGTGAACCCCGGCGATTTGCGCAGCATGCGCAGGGCGAAACGAATGTCCTGTACGAAGGTTTCCAGCAACGGCCATCCACGATGATCGTGCACCGATTCCTTGATCTGCTCCGCACCGCCCAGCGAGAGCTTGGCCTCCCGACGAGCTGCTTCGGGTGACATCCCACGCTCGATGTTTTGCTCGACGAGCAAAGCGAGGTGCGTCTGCAATTCCTCATCGAGCACCCGGTCCCTCTTCCGCTTTCCGAGAACCGCTCGAAAACGAAAGACAATCTGATGCAGCCAGTTCATAACTTCAGGCCTCTTCCGCGCCCGCGAGCACTCGCGTGATGATCGATGCCATGCGCTCCCAGCTTTGCGCTTCGACGGTGAGATGTTTCCGTCCCGCCTTGGTCAGCGAGTAGTAGCGGGCACGCCGATTGTTTTCCGAGACGCCCCACTTCGAGCGAATCCATCCGCGTTGCTCCAGCCGCACCAGCGCGGGATAGAGCGTGCCTTGATTGAGCAGCAGGGCGTCGTTTGACACCTGCTGGATGCGGCGAGCGATACCGAATCCGTGGAGCGGTCCCAGCGTGTCGAGAGTTTTCAGAACCAGCAGGTCGAGTGTGCCTTGCAGAACTTCCGCCTTCGGTGCGGTGATCATTGTGACCGTCCCTGTTGATCTTCAACAGGACGATAGGTCAACTCATGTTGATTGTCAACAGGAATCGGCAGCACGCCCACGGCTTGGGCGAACCGCGTGTGGGCGCTTTTGCCCCTCCCTGTCCTTTGCTTGCGCGCGTGGTGGGTCAGCTTGAATTTTCTTGATCGTGACACAAGGAGTCAAAATTCAAACTGACCCATTACCGAAGCTGAGCCTGCTCGCCGCACAGTTCGCGCATTTCGTCTTGGCCTCATCAGATGTGCGCAGTGTCAGTCACGGGCCCGGCCGCCTTCGCCGGCCCCATTTTTAACCTCTACCTCCAAAGAAGCCGACCCATTCATTAACTACACAGATACTTGACAGCCAGCCGACCCGATGGTAAAGTCGGCAGGGTATTTGCTCACCGACCAGCCCCCGACGCGCGAACCCATGGAGGCAAACCATGACAAACGTCATGAAATCCGTTGCCGTAGCCTTGCTCGGTTTTTCCCTAGGTTTTACACCCAAAATGGCGAGGGCGCAGAGTCCATGCTGTGACGAGAACGGGATCGAAAGGATCGAGTATAGATGTGTTGGAAACAACTGCAACACACTAGTATGGATAAGCAATTGTCCGCCATGTGCTGAAGGAGATCAATGCATATCCGGTATGCCAGAGCAAACTACATGCTGCAGCGGAACGCTTTCTACCTATACCTATACTGGAGCGTGTAGTGAAATTGAACACGTTGCAAGAAAGTTGTGGAATCGCTCCGTCGTGGAGAAACTCGCCTATTTGCGAAACTGTTCGGGCGGAGTCTCAATTGTCAGACTCACAACCGCCGAAGGGTCCAGAGACGGATATTAGAGGGTCTCCGATGAGATACCACTCAATTCAACGTGCTGCGGGGAGAGCCCTGCCTGTTCTAGTCTGCACACTTGCGCTTCTCGGGCCACGAGGCGCAGTTTATGGCCAAAGTAGCGCTGCGAAAGGAAACCCTCCGGAATCGGCGCCCGAGGTCATGGACCTGATCAAGATCGGAACGATCGCCTTCCCTCTTAATGCACCTGTGCTGGCGACGGAGAACAGCAAGTCCGATCTTAAAGGAAACATATACCTTGAATATACGGATTCTGCGCAAATCGCAGCCCAGTTGACGCAGGGTGCCGTGCGCACAGAAACGTCATCCGCCCTCCTGCCCGTACGCAAACTCGACCTTGATTCCGGTCAACAGATTGAATACCGGGCTCCCTCGATTCCGGATTATCCAGATCAATTGCGAGCTTCGTTCAATGTCAGCGCGGACGGTTCCTTTTTCTTACTAGTCAAAGCTTATCATTCCGATCCGTATAAGAACCTTACGCGCCCCTCCTTCTTTATCGAGCGTTTCAACGAAGATGGAAGCTTTGACTCAAGGACCGAGCTTGCGCAGCCCCCCAGCAGATACTTGAACGCCTCGGCATTCGGAGTGTTCGGCGATGGCACGTTCCTTATTGTGGGAACTCTCTCACCGGCGTTTCCTCCTCGTCACGTGGAAGCTTTTGCAGGTTTATTCAGCGCAAGCGGCTCATTCATCAAGAACGTCGAGCTAGGCCAACCGCACGGGAATAATAATCCGAAGCCACTCTTGAGCCCAGGCTATTCTATGTCCCATAGCAGCCTACTTAGTGCGCCCGATGGAAGCATTTATCTGATACGAGATACGAACCCACTCGAGGTTCTAGTGATATTGCCGGGCGGGGTCGTAAGTAAGGATGTACAACTGAAGATCCCGGTCTCTGGGCTTAGCCCGACTGAATCAGGCCTTATCGGACCAGACTTGCTGTATGCGAAATTCAGTTATATCCCAACTTACCCGCCCGTCGAAAAAACTCCGGAGAGCCTAATCGCGACAATTGACATGAACAGCGAACAGTTTGAAAACTTCTACCATGTACCACAGCCAAATAACAATATGAGGATAGCTAGCGACTTGAGTGGGCATATTTTCGTTCTGTCCTGGACCGTTGATAACAAACTGGAAGTCGTGAAATACGCAATTCGCTAAACGGCAAATTGGTAATTGGCCGTCAGCCAGAGTTTCCCACAGAAACTTCTGTGAAATGCGGTTGACATGGGGAGCGAACTCCGCTACTATTCCGGTTTGTCTGTACTCCTTCCTGCTGGACAGGAAGCCCTCGCTTTGCACGAGCCGCTCTTCGGGGCACTTGAATTAGCGAGCCTGCTCTTTGACAATCGGACGAAACATGCCAGAACCCGTTCGGTTTTTGAGAAACCGAGCGATCATAAGTTCGCTTCTTGCTATTCTTCGGAATTTCAAGGAGCACCGGATTCAAACGAGAGTTTGATCCTGGCTCAGAGCGAACGCTGGCGGCGTGCTTAACACATGCA
>JBAUEH010000111.1:0-73694 GCA_049678505.1 Candidatus Acidiferrales bacterium | reverse complement strand
CGGGACGTTTCTTTCGTGTTTTAGCGGCGGGATGCTTGCGGGACTGGGTTTGGGGGGGACGGTGAAAAAGCCGCGGAAGCGGGGGTTGCAATTCATCGCGATGGGGGCGCTGTGCGGGGTGGAGCTGATCGGCGTCGGGCTATACCCGAGATTTTGGGCGATTGCGAGCTTGCTGGCGATGATGGGGCTCGGAGTGGGATTCGTCAACATACAATTCAGCACGTGGATTCAACTGCGCGTGGAACGGGCGATGCTGGGGCGGGTGATGAGCGTGCTGATGTTCTCGGCGGTGGGGCTGATACCGATTTCCTACGCGATCGCCGGCGTGGTGGCGCAGTGGAGTCTGCCGGTGCTGTTCGTGGGGGCGGGAGCGATTTTGGCGGCGACGGCGGCGGCAGCGACGAGCGCGAAGGCAGCGAGGGAGTTGGATTAGGATTCGGGGAGGACGCCGGTGGAGGCGGCGGCGACGCGGTCGCGAGTGGTGTTCTTGACAAGATACATGGCCTCGTCGGCGAGATGGAGAAGGCCGGCTTTGTCGGCGGAGTCGACGGGAAAAGAAGCGACGCCGACGCTGGCGGTGAGGTGGACGTCGAGGCCGTCGTCTTTGAGCCAAGGAGTTTTCTTGATCAGGGAATGCAAGCGGCGAGCAACGCGGCAGGCGTTTTCCTTGGAAGTTTGCGGGAGCAGCAGGACGAATTCGTCTCCGCCGTAACGAAAAGCGAAGTCGATGAGGCGGCAATTGTTTTTGATCATGGTGCCGATTTCGCCGAGCAATTTCGAGCCGCACAAGTGGCCGTGGGTGTCGTTGACGGCCTTGAAATGATCGAGGTCGATGAAGATGATGGAAAACTCGTAGCTGTAACGATGGGAGCGGTAAATCTCCGTGTCCAGCATGAAATTCAAGTGACGGGCGTTGTAGAGAGTAGTGCAATCGTCGGTGATGGTGAGCTCGTGGATGCGCTGGACGTGGCGGGCGTTTTCGATGGCTATGGCGGCATAGTCGGCGAGGGCTTCGAGAAGCGCGAGCTCGCGAGGGCTGAAGCCTTCTTCGCCGACACAATTGATGAGTTCGATGACGCCGAGGCACTGTTCACGGAAGCGGACAGGGACGGCGACGATGGAGCGGGTCTCCATCTTGGTCTTGTCGTCAACTTGCGAGAAGAAGCGCGAGTCGGTGCTCGTGTCTGGAACGACGACGACTTCACCGGTCTGAGCGACCCAGCCGGCGATTCCTTGGCCGAGCTTGATGCGGACATCTTTGAGCGCTTCGGCGCCTTCGCCGGTGGCGATTTCGAAGTAGAGCTCCTGCTTTTCGGTGTCCATCAAGAGCAGCGACCAAGTGTCAGGATGCAACACTTCGTTGATTTTCTCCATGATGGTGCGGAGAACCTGGTCGAGCTGCAAGGAAGACGTGAGCGCTTTGCCAAGCTCATGGAAGACGGAAACTTCGCTGGCGTCGGGCTCGACGCGCACAGTGGCGGGATTGTGGCGGCGTTCGATTCCGTGGAAAGGCTTCGGTTCAGACACTTTAAGTTTAGGGGCGCCGAAGGCCGCGCCGGGCTGCTGCAATTTACCCTCGGGCATCGCTGGCATTATAGGTTGGCAAGGCGGTAACTGCAACGGGTTGCAGCGGAAGCGGTGCGCAAAAGGCAATCTTCCTGCCATAGTACCGTGCCCGCGAGCTTCGATTGACAGTGCCGAGATGGCCGCCTATATTTTTTAATGAACCGTTTCAACAAACGTCCGCAATGAGCACCACGACTCTGTTTGGGGAACACTTGAAGCGCGAGCGCGAGATGCGCGGGGTGTCGTTGGAGGAGATTTCCGCGGCGACGCGAATCAGCGTCAAGTTTTTAGAGGCGCTGGAAAACGAGAGATGGGAGCAACTGCCGGGGGGAATCTTCAATCGGGGATTCATTCGGTCCGTGGCGCGGTTTTTGGGGATGGATGAGGACAATTTGGTGGCGGAATACGCGCTGGAAACGCGCGAGCGGCCGGAAATTGCGGTGTGGACGAAAGAGCCGGTGCGCAAACGGCCGAATTGGTTTGCGATTTGCGGGACGATTGTGGCGCTGGCGCTGATTGTTATGGGCGGATGGTACGTTCATCGCGCGTACGGGCCATCGATTAGCGCATGGCATCAGAGCCACCCGATTTTCAGGACGGTGATGGCGCGGTTGCACCGCAAGAAAGCCACTGCGGACTCACCGGCAAGCGTGGCACCCGCTATACCATTGAATGCGCAACAACAGAAGGCTGCGGCAGGACAAACGACAACTGGGGGAAACTCGCAGAATCAGGGGAACAGCGCGGCGGCGAATTCTACAGCGACAAATGGGCAGGCGGCGGGCGCGGGAGCGTCCAGTGTGGGAGCAGCGGGCGCGAGTGGCCAAACCGGAGCGGCGGCGGGCAAAACGGGGACACAAAATGGCGCGGCAGCCACGTTAAACAGTTCCGGCGCGATGGAGTTGAAGGTGGAAGCGGGCGAAACGTCGATGGTGACGGTGGCGGCAGATGGAAAAGTGGTGTTCTCCGGCAAGCTGGAAGCGCTGAAGACGCTGACGCTGCATGCGGAGAATAGTTTTACGGTGTCGGCGAGCAAGTCGAATGCGGTGCTGCTGGAGCTGAACGGGCGCACGGTACCGCCGTTGGGCCCGCCAAACGAACCGGGAAAAATTACACTGACGCGAGAGAATCTAAAATCCAGCCCAGGAGACGAATATTAGCGACGGGGCGCAAAGCACGGCTCGCGCGGAATTCGTGTTCGGGAAGGCGAAGCCCGAGCGGAAACTGGCGGTGTGCACGGGCGGAGTGGCGCTGAGCGGGCCGGAACGGGCGGAAATTCTGGCGGTCCTGGCGACGGACGACATCGAAGGGGTTGCGCAAGGCGCGGCGCAGGCGCTGACGAGAGTTGCACCGGAGAATTTTGTCGCCGCACTGGCGCAGCCGGATGCGGCCCCGGTGTTGATGAATTATTGCGCGGCGAACCTGGCGAGCGCGCCGGGAATTGCAGACGCCCTGGCGCAGAACGCATCGTGCCCGGCGGGATCGCTCGTGAAAGTCGCGAGCCATCTTTCCACAGCGGGCATTCAGGCGCTGCTGGATAACCTGGAGAGGCTGGTCTGGTCGACAACACTGATCGACGCGCTTGTGGCGGCGCCGAACGCAAGCGCTGAGCAGCGAAGTTTTCTTGCGGAGCTGCGAAAAGGCGCGCCGGAAGCGGTAGAGCTCAAGGAGGCCTTGGAAGCGGCGGAACCTGATCCCGTAAAACGCAAAACGCTACTCGAGCGGTTGGCGAAGATGAACGTGCTGGATCGCGTGAAACTCGCGCTCACGGGAGGACGGGAAGAGCGCATTATCTTGATTCGCGACCCGAATAAAGTGGTGCAGCGATGCGTGTTACAGTCGCCGCGATTGACGGACGCAGAGGTAGAAAACTTCGCGTCGATGACAACGCTAACGATGGAAATCTTACGCATCATCGCCAACAATCGGCGTTGGATGAAGGGCTATTCTGTTGTTAAGAACCTGATCTTCAATTCGAAGACGCCGCTGGACATCACCCTGCACCAGTTGCCGCGATTGACGCCACGCGATTTGAAAATTCTGAGCTCGAGCAAGGGTGTGCCGGAGACGCTGCGGTCGACAGCGGCAAAGATGATCGCCAAGAGGAGTGCAAAACCAGATTGAGGCGGCGTGTGACCTGTGGCCCGTGCGCCGTGGCCCGTGAAAAAAACAATCCTTCGCGCGGATGAAGCGTGCGAATCCACTCGTACCAATGAACAAACGGTGCTGCAGGCACCTATTTTGTTGCAGCAGCGAGGGAGGCGGAGACTTGCTTGGCGTAGGCGTGGGCGAGAATGGCAGGCTCCTTCGAAGGTGAGCATGCGACGGTGGTCTATACACACGAGCTGCGAACAGATAGCCGTCGCGCTTTTTGCGGATCAGATCAACGACAGGCATGAGGCCGGGCAGACCGCCAGCCATCCGTGAAAGAAGAGCGGGCCGCTCCAGTGGAGAGCTCGCGATGAGGTTCGAGAACAAAGTGCGGGATTTCTGAAGGGCAGCCGTAGCGCACCGGCAGAACTACGGTTCCAAGGCCACGGCTGACGTAAATTTGCGTTCCGCCGAGCGAGTCGCGCCCCTTTTTGAAGCGCATTTTCTCGTCGGAGCGGCCGTAGACGCAGCCGATCAAAGGCAAACGAACTTGGCCACCGTGGGTATGGCCGGAAAGAACGAGATTGATGTCAAGCTCCGCGGCGTGTTCGATGATGCTGGGGTTGTGAGAGAGCAAGACCGTCGGGGTGCCCGCTGGGATTCCGCGGACAGCACGAGGAAGGTCGGCGCGGTAAAGAAAATCGTCAATGCCTGCAAGGCAGAGTTTCTGGCCGCGGCGACGAAGCGTGACATGGCGGTTGCGGAGAACCTCGACGCCGTGGCGGTCGAGTGCGGCAGCGATTTCGTCGGCATCAACGCGAAAGTCGTGGTTTCCGAGGACGGCAAAGACGCCTTCGCGGGCGCGCAAAGCGCCGAGCATCTCCGCGACGGGCTCGATGTAATTGCGTGAACGGGTAACGAAATCTCCCGTCAGAGCAACAATGTCAGGTTCGAGTTTATTGGTCAGTTCGACGGCCACGCTCAGCGCGGCAGCGGGAAAATACAGACCGTGATGAATGTCGGTGAGTTGAACGACGCGAAGGCCGCGAAACGATTCGGGCAGATTGGGCAGACCGATACGATGCTCGGTGACCTCGATTCGCGAATGCAAGCCCAGGCGCTTTAGCTGGCTGATGCCGCTGGATTGGCCCAGCGAATAGGTCTCCACGCCGCCATTGCGCCAGCGGCCCCGCAGGCGGTGCCACGGCTCTGCCAAAGTGCGGCGTTTATGTTGTGGGAAAACGTAAGTGTAGGACATCAATAGTTATCGATATTTCGAAGCTGCAGGCTAACACCTGGCGTGGCCTGGAGTAAAGCTAGAATGGCTGTAGCGTGTGTGCGGCCGATTACCTGTACTTTCGTATTGGTGGCATCCCAACCGTTCCGGGGCTGAAAACCTGCCCCTCCTAGTTGGCTGCGTGAAATGGGTTAATGGTTGCCTGCGACTTGCGCGGGCGACCGGGTACGGACGGAGTTGGCGACGTGCTGCATCTCCGCGTGGATGAGGCCGTTGGAGGCCAAGCACTCCAAATCGCCGGGACGAAAAGGCTCGCCGGAAAAGTTGGTGACTTTGCCGCCGGCCTCGCGCACGAGCAAGATTCCCGCAGCGGTATCCCAGGACTTCAGGCCAAATTCCCAGAAACCTTCGAACTGGCCGCAGGCGACAGAGCACAGATCTAGCGCGGCAGCGCCAGCGCGGCGCACGCCATGCGAGCGCAGCGTGAATTCCCAGTAATACTGGATGTTAGGATTCTGCACGCGTTTGTGGCTGGGAAAGCCAGTGGCAAGCAAGCTGCGAGAAAGTTGGTCGACGACGGAAACGTGAATCGGGTCGCCGTTGCGATGAGCGCCCTGGTCGCGGATGGCGGTGAAAACGTCACGCGTAACAGGGTTGTAAATGGCCGCGATCAAGGGCTCGCCCTGTTGGAGCAGGCCCAAGGAAACGGCAAATACGGGATAGCCGTGAGCAAAATTCGTGGTGCCGTCGAGCGGGTCGACGTGCCATTGGTATTCGGCTGAAGCACTGGGGCCGGACGCGCCGCCTTCTTCGGCGATGATGGCGTGATCCGGAAATTCGCGGCGAAGGCGCGCAAGAATTGCGGCTTCGGATTTATTGTCCGTTTCGGTGACCAGGTCGACTTCCCCTTTGTAGGAAATGTTCTTTGGTCTGTCGATGGCCGCAGAGATGATTTCGCCGGCTTCACGGGCGGCGGCGACAGCGACGTCCAGGAAATCGGCTGGATTTTGCTCGACGGTGGTCATGGATTGGTATTGGGAACTGGCTCTGCGTCGGGAGGGCCAGCCTCAAAATAGCCTTTGCGATAGTGCAATGTGTAGGCACCGCTGGGAATATCGAGCTCGATGCGGCAATAGGCTCCAGCCTTTTCTTTGGGCTGGGGATAGTAGCTCAACAGATACTGTGTACGCAGCTCGCGGCTGATTTGCTGGAACATGGCGTCCAATTGCGTCAGCACATCGGGATAATAGACCGCGCCGCCGGTGGAATCGATGATGGTGTCGATGGCATGCTCGCCGCCGGTGTTGCGGCCGCTCTCAGTGGGCACTGGGCGGATGAGGATGGTGTAGAGCAAGGCTTCGGATGCGATGGCGTCGCGGCGTGCGACCTCAAAGCTGGACTTGCTGGTGGTCTCGCCAGCGTCGGTGACCAAAACGATGACGCGCCGACGGTCCTGGGGCAATGTTTCCAGTTGCTGAGAACCGAGAACGATTGCGTCGTAAAGCGAAGTTCCTGCCCCCGGCGCGATCCTTTCCGCGGCGGCTTCGAGCTTGGCAACATTTGCCGAGAAGTCAGAGAGCTCGTAAACATAATCGGAAAATTCAAAAACGCCGAGCAGGTCGCCCGGCCGCACGACAAGGCGTATGAAACGTGCGGTGGCTTCGTTTTCAAATTTGGTGTCCTTCAACGTGCTGAGACTGGAATCCACCATGAGAGCAAGCTCGAGGGGGCGGTCAGTTTGCGTTTCGAATTTTGCGATCTTCTGCTCGACGCCGTCTTGATAGAGCTTGAACGCGGACTCGGGCAAGTCCGAGACCGGTTTGCCGGTAGCGTCAAGCACGCTCGCGGGAACAGTCACGAGATCGGTCTGGACGCGAAGATGCGGCTCTTTGCGCGAGCCGGCTTGCGCGCCGACATTCGCCGGCAGAAACAGAATCGCGCAAAAGCACAAGACAACCGCTAGGGCCGCGTTGCCGGTCGAAATGTGATTCTTCTGGCGATTCATTCTAGGGAGTAGATGTGCGCTGCGGCAAAAAGGCTTCCGCAGGAATTTTTTCGCCCTCCGACCAGATGCCCCCATCGGAAAAATACTCCTTCTTCCAAATGGGCACCAGGCGCTTGAGAGTGTCGATGCCGTAACGGCAGGCGTCGAACGCCGCCGCGCGATGCGCGGAGCTGACGGCGATGAGAACGCTAGTCTCGCCGATTTCGAGACGGCCGAGACGGTGGACCATGGCGAGCCTGTCGATGGTGAAAACTTTGCGCATGTGCGCGCCGATTTCGCGCATTTTGCCGAGCGCCATGGGCTCGTAGGCCTCGTATTCGAGGTATAAGGTGCTTTTGCCGCGCGAGTGATTGCGGACGATGCCTTCGAATACGGCAACGGCGCCGTCTTCGGCGGCTTTCAGTGAAGCGACAATTTGTTCGGTGCGGATCGTTGCGCGCACGATCTGGAAAATACCCTCGAAGGACTGCAATGATCCGCCGCTTACGGGAGGAAGAAAAGCTACTTCATCGCCAGCCCGTGGCTTTGCATTCCAGGGCGCATATTCCTGGTTGATCGAGGCGGCGACTGAGGCGCGAAATTCCGCGAGGCGGGGAAATTTCTGCGCGTAGCTCGAATACAGGTCTTCCAGGCGCGCGCCGTCGGCAGCGTCGAAGGTGTGCTCCGCGGCACCGACGATTTCCTTCAACTGGCCAAAAAAGAGGACGCGCAAGACCATGGACTCCATTCTAACGCGGCGGCGTCCGCTGTGGCCATGTTCGACGCGTTGTGTTCGCGCTGGCCACGATATTACTGCTGACGCGCTTGACGCAGGTGAGGAGTCAACATATTTTAAGGGCGCTGATTCACTGGCGCGACGCAGCACGCTTGTCCCTCGAGGAGTGCGCGGTGAAGATCATCGTGTCCGGATCTTCCGGTTTGGTTGGAGCAGCGCTCATCGATTCTCTGCGCCCGGAAGGACACACGATTGCGCGGCTGGTGCGTTCGGGTTCCGCGGCGACGGCCGATGCTACTTCAAAGATGATCCGTTGGGAACCCCCCACTGGCTCGATCGATTTGGCGGCGATGGAAGGCGCGGACGCCGTGGTGAATTTGGCAGGCGCTTCTGTTGCTGGCGGACGATGGACGACCGGGCGCAAGGAGGTGCTGCGGCGAAGCCGCGTGAATGCGACGCGGCACCTGGTGGCGGGTCTGGCGCAACTGAAAGAGAAGCCGCGAGTGCTGGTTTCGGCGTCGGCGATCGGCTACTACGGCAGCCGCGGCAATGAAATCCTGACTGAAACGAGCGCGCCCGGAAATGACTTTCTGGCGCAGCTTTGCCGTGACTGGGAGGCAGAAGCGGCAAAGGCGGAACACGAAGGCATCCGCACGGTCATGCTGCGCTTCGGCATAATCCTCGCGCCGCACGGAGGAGCACTGCAGCAGATGCTTCGTCCGTTCCGCTTGGGCGTAGGAGGAAGGCTCGGAAGTGGCCGACAGTGGATGAGCTGGATCACATTGGAAGATGTGGTAGCGCTGATCCGGTATGCCATCGAGAAGGAGTCGCCGCGCGGACCGGTGAACGCGGTGACAGCGAATGCCGTGACGAATGCCGAGTTTACGAGCATCCTGGCCGGAGTGCTGCACAGGCCGGCGCTTTTCCCAGCGCCGCGGTTTGCGTTGAGGCTGGCGCTGGGCGAAATGACGGACGCGCTGCTGGCGAGCCAGCGCGTAATGCCGGAAAAATTGAATAGGATGGGATATGTGTTCCGGCATCCTCAATTGAAGGAAGCGCTTGCATCCATTCTCGATTGAGACCTTCGTTTGAGGAAATTCCCTACAGTATTTTTGGAAGAGTCCCCGCCTTGACTTTGTCTTGCAGTTTGTTAGCCTTGCAGCAGGTTTGTGGAATCGCCCGTTCCATCAAACCGATCGAGGCGGCAAATGAGTTTTCGTGAATTATCCCGTCAATTGATTGTGGCCACAGTGGTGGCCCTCCTCGCGGTTCCTATGTGGGCCGCTCCAGGCGCTCCCAGGATTGTCGGCACAGTTGCGAACACCCAATTCGCCACGATTGCGGGCGCTAGCCTAGCGGACGGAACCAATATCTATGACGGCGACGCCATTTCGACGGCGGACAGGGGCAGCGCGTGGGTAATACTTCCCGGCGGCGGAGGGATTTTGCTGGGACAAAATACCGAACTTCAAATCCGCAAAGATTTGGCGACTGGCCCGATCGATTTCGACATCGCGCAGGGCCAAGTAAGGTTCCGCAGTACAGACAAGGCGCCGGTGCAGGGACTTCTTTACGATGCGACGATCAGTCCAGCGGATTCGTCGACCGCTTCCGGTTACGTCGAATTTACGAGCCCGACGTCTGCGATCATCGGGGCCGAGAACGGCAACCTTCTCGTCACCACGTCGCACGACGGAGCGAGCCGCGTTATTCCGGCAGGGTCGATGATGGAAGTACACATGATTCCATCACAGGATCAAGACCAGAACCAGAACCGCACGGCAAAGCGGCGCACGGGACTGATCGTGCTTCTGGGAATTGCAGTGGTTGGCACAGTTGCGGTTTTGGCTATCGTGCTGAATCATCACGAGAAAAAGAACGTGAGCCCGTCGAGTTTTCCGTAGTAACAAGTTTTGCAGGTTAAAAATGGAAAAGGCGCTCGGAGATGCGAGCGCCTTTTTTGTTTTTGTGAGTAGCGGATTTACTTTATGACGTGCAGGGTGACACTAACCTTCAGCACGTGGCCATTGAAAGGGTCTGTCGCTGAAGCACCTTCCATTGTCTGACCATCATGTAATTCCAAGTCGAATTCGACGGTGAACATGCGGTTTACGGGCCGATCATTGGCGTTTGGAATTGCTGCAGCTTCGCTTTGCCCATCCGCAGCCGAATATACCGAGAACCTATTCACGTTCGTCGCGAGTTCGTAAGACCCGTCTTCCTCGGCATAGGCAGAACAATCTATATCTGTTTCAACCTGAAGATGAAAGACGTCGCGTATCCGCAATTTTCCAGGGCGTGGTTCGCGCGATGCCGCCTCGATATACATCGTATAGGGCAAGCTGCTGATCTTCTTATCACCGTTGTATTCGGTGAAAAGGAAATCCAAACGAACATGGCTTTTGATTACTTCATTGGAGTTTTTCGCTTGGTCCTGCGCAGGGGCAAACGCAGCGGCCATCAGCAAGCCAAAGGATATAGCTGCCACTTTCATGCTGAGCTTCATGTTGATTCTCCTTTTCACGATACAGGCGTGGTAGTCAATCCGAACGGCCAGCAACGAAATTCTTGTCACCGCTTTGGCTATTGCCGGAAGCAGGCGGCGCAGCGTCATCGGCTAATGCCGCGATTTTCAATGGCGCAATGGTGAGGGGCTTGATTTCGAGCGGCTCGGCCGCTCGCTTCTGGTCGGCGAGCAGCTTGGCGCCGTCGATTTGGCCACTCTGCAAAGCAGCGGCGAAACGAAGAATTGCCTGCGTCTGGCCGGGATCGACAATGATTTCGGGCTCCGAAGCAGGGCGATGGAGCGTGCGCGACGATGTATGACGCGCAAACAGCAGCGCGGGTTTGCGAGGCGGAGCGGACGTGGCGGATTTGACCGCTGGGCTGCGGTTTGGAGGTAGAGCGGAGTGACCCGGCGTGGATGAAGCAGCAATTGGGTTGGGAGCCGCATTGGGAAGGGACCGGTTGAACTTATGCAACGTCCGAGCGGCAAATAAGAAGATGGCGAGCGCGACGCAGGCGCCGGCAGCAGTTAGCCATGCGCTTCGCGACCACCATGCCGGCGCGCGATGCTGTTGCGCGGCGATTCGCTGACGAACATTGGCAAGAAGCTGAGAGGATGGCTCGGCGGCGACGCTCGCGCTCACGCCGTCATCGATTGCCTGCAGCAGCGTTTGCACGCGGCGAAATTCTTCGCGGCAGGCGGCGCAATCGCGGACGTGAGCGTCGAAATGAGATCGGAGGCTGCCGAAAAGCGCGGCGTCCGCAGCGTCGGCTATACATTCGCGGAACTGCGCGCAGGTCGTGATCTTGCTGGTCATTTTCCTACTCTCTTCCCTTCCCTATCGTCACTCTCGTGTCATTTTCGTTTAGCGCAACTTCTCCGCGAGCCGCCTGCGAGCCAGCCGCAGCCGCGATTTCACAGTGCCTTCGGGCAATTGAAGCAACTGAGCGACTTCACGCGTGTCGTAACCCTCGACGGCAGCCATGACCATCACGATTCTCAGCTTCTCCGGCAACGCATCCAGTTCCTCGTGCAAGCGGCGTTCGAATTCGCGCGACGCGGCGACCTCTTCGGCGTTCTGCGAAGCGCGTCCCGTTTCGCGAACGCTGTTCTGCGCGGCGTCTTCCTCATGGCGCTCGCGCCGCTTTCGCGCGCGGCGATGGTCGATGGCCATGCGCCACGCGATTCTGACCAGCCAGCTTCGAAAAGTGGCGCGGTCGCGTAAGCGATGAAAGTTCCGATAGGCCCGCAGCAGCGATTCCTGAGCCACATCCTCCGCCTCGGCACGGTCGCGTAAAACACCCAGCGCAACGCGAAATGCGAGAGTTGCGCATTCGGCAAGGCGCTCGTGAAATTCGCGCTCGAGCGAGACATCTTCGATCACGGGTTCGGTGCAGCTCGCCGCGAATGCATCCATCGCCTTCCCAACATGCCAGACGCCGGACATGCGGTCTTGGATCACTAGATTCGGCGAAACGGTTGCCGATGAGTTGATGGTGCGTGCGCAGATTCGCAGGTCGTTGTTTTCAAAAGAGGAAGAATTTTCGGGAATCAGTTCCATTCTGAAACGTAGCGAACGGAAGTCTTGGGGGCGATGTTTGCTTGAGCAGCGAACCCGAGGCAATTCGTATCATGCTTGTTTTCATATACTTACATCTGACAAGGTGCCGCAATCGCTCGTGCAGGCAGAGGTGCCCCGCAATGGAACAGTTTTTGCGTTCGTGACTCTGCGAACAATGAGCTTCCTCCCCTCAAATTCGCGGGACGCGGCAGATTCGGGCAAAAGCGTGTTCTGTGTCACGTGGCCCAGGCGACGAAAATCACCCATCGCACTGGCGGTGGCAAGCGCTTGCCTGATGCTGGCTGTTTGCGGATGTGGATTCACGACAGGATCGTCGACTGAGCTCCCCACGAGCGTGAGCGTCAGCGTCTCGCCGCAAAGCGCTTCGGTTTTGCTGGGGCAGACCGTGCAGTTCATGGCGACGGTAACAGGCGTGAGTTCGAGCGCGGTGAATTGGAGCGTGAACAACGTTGCCGGAGGAAATTCCACGGTGGGAACAATTTCGGCGTCCGGACTCTACACTGCACCACGGGCGATGCCTTCGGCGTCGAACGTGACCGTGACGGCGACGGCTCAACCGGCACCGCAGGCGAGCGGTTCGGCGACGGTACAAATTCAAAGCGGCACCGTCGGGGGCGGAAACGACTGTGGATTACGTTGCGCCGCAAACGCAGCCCCAGCCGAGCAGCGTCACACTGACGGCGACAAGCCAGGGCGCTACGGCGAGCAGCGGGAGCGCGCAAATTGCGATTAGCGCTCCTGCCCAGCCGGGCGTAAGCGTGGCACCGTTTTACGCGTTTCGCTTCGCAGCAATTCCAGTTCATCGTGAACGTGACCGGCGTGGCGAGTGCGGGCGTCACATGGACAATTTCGAGCGCGGTGCCGGGACAAGGATGCTCGGGCGCATCGTGCGGCTCGATCGACAATGCGGGCAATTATACGGCTCCTGGGGCTGCACCTTCGCCGAACGCGATTAGCATTACTGCAACGAGCGTCGCGAACCCATCGCTTGCGGGGACGGCGACGGTGACGATTACGTCGGGGCCAACGATCGAAACGGTTCTGCCTTCGAGCGTGATTGCAGGAGCACAACAGAGCTTCCAGCTTGCGGTTGAAGGGCTCAATTTTGTTGCAACCACCGGCAACGGCACATCCCAACTCTTCGTGAATAATTCTCCGCGCACCACGAATTGCCCACGGCAAACCTCTGCACGATCACGCTGCAACCCTCTGACATTGCCTCCGCGGGTGCGCTATCCATTGAACTCGGGAATTCAGGGACACCGGCAACGTTGTCGAATCCGGTTTCGGTGGTAATCCTGCCTGCGCCGCGGCCGCCGAGCACAATTTCGCTGACGAGCGCCGCGTCGACCGCACAGGGCAACGACATCATCGTTGTGGAACCTACAACAGCAGGGGCAACAACTTCTTCTGTGAATGTCGAGTTCGTCGGGCTTGTATCGCCGGACGGGTCGACGTGCACGCTTCAAGCGTCAGCGATTACGGTGACGCGACCGGCATCCGGAACGACAATAGTGAATATTTGCGTGCAGGGAAATTTTCTGGACCCGACGTTCAACTACGCGTTCAGCCCGCCGCAGACGGGCGGAGACATCGGAATCTCGACAGCGTCGATGGAGAGTTTGTTTCCAAACTTGATCGAGTTGACACTCACGATTTCCAGCCAAACCGCGGCTGGCCTGCGCACGCTTTTCGTTACGACGCCGAACGGCGACATGGCTACGGCGACGGGAGTGCTCGAGGTGCAATGATTATGAAAACGATTTGCGCAGAAGTGCTTTCACTCATTTGCCTGACGGCGTTCGGCTTGCTGCTGGCGCCTCTGGCTCTATCGACGACGCTTGCGCAGCTCTCGCTTGCACAGCTTGTTGGTTCAGCGCACGCCATCGTGCAGGCAGAAGCGGTTTCGAATAAATGTCAATGGCACGACGGCGAAATTTGGACGGCGACGTCGTTTCGCGTGATTGAGAATTGGAAAGGAAGCTCGCCACCGGAAATCGACGTGTGGATGATTGGCGGACGCGTTGGCCGAATCACGAGTTACGTGCCAGGCACACCGCGATTCCGTCCGGGGGAAAAAGCTGTTTTATTTTTGGAGCCGACACAGACGGACGAAATGTCCATAACGGCGTGGGGCGAGGGCACGTTTCGCATTCGTGTCGATGCGCGCACCGGCGAAGCAAGCGTTACGCAGGATACAGCAGCAACACCTGAGTATGACGCGCCGACGCACACGTTCCAGCACAGCGGAATACGCGACTGGCCGCTGGCAGAACTGAAAATGCGCGTACTGGCGGCAGAAATGGCACAGCGGAGCACGAGATGAGACGCGTTTGCACGAGTGCGCTGGCACGCGTGACGCTTTGCGTTTTCATTTTGCAAACTGTTAACGCGCCGTGCGGGTGGGCGTACACGCGCGACTATACAGTGCCGGCGGCGGGCGGATGCCCTGTGGTGCAGCGTGAGAACATTGGCGCGAGCGCGCCAGCGCTGGCGCGACAGTGGAGCACGTCGCTGCCGAATCTCAATCCACCGACGATCGTGACCGTGGCGGCCGCGGGCACTTCCGCGCAACTGACCGAAATTGAAGACACCATCACGCAGGCTTACGGGATCTGGGGCGGCGTTTCAGGAACGGCGGTGAACGCGAGCACGTTTCCGAATGCGCTGGGGCCGCTGGGACAAACAGCCGTGCAAAATGCATGTACACCCGATCCGACGAGCGGCTCGCAGACGAACGTCGATGGCGTCGATACGATTTGCTTCAATCAGTCTTCGTCGGCGTTCACCACCGGAGTGCTGTCGTTCACGCGCGTGCTGATTGCGGATGCGCCTTCGGAGACTTTTGGCTCCGCGCCGGCGTCGGTGTTTGCGGGACAGATCGTCGACGCGGATATTTATTTTCGCAATGATGGACAGGCGACGTTCGCGACGCCTGCGGCGCTGGCCTCGGCGCCGGGCGCGTACGATCTGGAGTCGCTGCTGGCGCACGAACTTGGACATCTCTTCGGGCTTGACCACTCCGGAGTTTGGCGCGCAGGGATGTTTCCCTTTGCGCCGTCGCCGGGCACGTTTGTCGGCGAGCGGCCGAGTATTTCGTCGCCCGATGCGCCGCTCGCGGATGACGACCGCGCTGGACTGCGGTCGCTCTATCCCGATCCCGCGGATACGGTGGATATTGGCTACATCAGCGGGCGCGTGCTGCCCGCGAATCCCTTCGCGCTGGCGGATTTTCCCGCGACTTCGCCGGGGCAATACGTGACGGGAATGTTCGGCGCGCAAGTGGTGGCGGTCGATGCAGCGAGTGGATCAGTGATTGCGGCGACGCTTGGAGGATGGACGTGCGATCCATCAGCGTCACCCGGCGCAGCATCCGGTACGACAAATGTCCAGTTCGATGGCTCTTACACGCTTGGGCCGCTGCCGGTTGGGCACAGCTACATGATTTATGCCGAGCCTTTCGTCGGCTTGGTGCAAGCAAGCGACATCGCAGGCGCAACAAGTGGCGTGTGTACCACGGGCGCGGCGAATTCGTGTACGGTGCCAGTCGTTAACACGAATTTTGCTCCGCGCATACGCCCGTAGGCGCCAAATCCGTGTTTACGAGCAAAATTCTAAAATCAATTCGCGAAGAGCCGCGGCGCACTTCCCTACTGACTCGATCTCTACGTATTCCTCGGCGCCGTGAAGGCCGCGGCCGGTGGGGCCGAAGACAACTCCAGGGATTACGGCGGCAGCCAGGAGGGCCGTATCGGTCCATGCAGCCATGCCAGCAAGTTCACAGGCTCCGCACGTGCGCCGGACGGCGGCGCTGGCGCGCTTGACCAGCGAAGAGTCTTCGGCGATTTCGTAGGCCGGGCGCGAGCCTAAATCAGCGCGCAGAGTGGCGCGAAATTCTGAGTCCTGTTTTTCGAGTTGCGCGAGCATCGCGCGAAGCTCGGCTTCGACGCTCATGTCGGTCTCGCCGGGGAGCATTCGCCGTTCGAGCTGCAGGCGGCATTCCGCGGGATAGCTCGAAAGCTCCTGGCCGCCTTCGATGAGCGAGGCATGCAGCGACGCGTTGCCGAGGCGCGTGTGCGGCGGGCGGGTCGCGAGTTTTTTTTCTAATCCATCGAGCGCGACAAGGACGCGACCCATCATGCGTATTGCGTCGCGGCCTTCACCAGGCAAACTGCCGTGCGCCGCACGGCCGTGGGTGACGATTTCAAACCAGGCGTAGCCCTTGTGTGCGACGACGAGCTGCAAATCCGTGGGTCTGCTAGGCGCGGCCTCTTCCGGCTCGGCGGCAATGCTGTGCGCGCGAAGGAATTTCTGCACGTGCTCGGCTGCACACTGCTCTCCGCAAGCGCCGGGCACGAGCGTGGAATTGACAGACTCAATCGAGACGAGCTCTTCGAGCAGCTTCAGCGCGAGTTGGGCATCGATGGGCATTTCAATGCACATTCCTCAGAACCAAGTGCGCTTGCGATATTCGCGGTAGGCGTCGCCGAATTTCGCCTCGAGGACGCGGCGCTCCTCGCGGATGCGTATCGCTTGCAGCGGAATCAAAATCAGAAAAAATAAAACAAACACAGGCTGGCTGAAGAACACGATCAGGCCGGCGAAGAAAATCGCACTAAAAACATAAACGGGATTTTGAATTTTCGAATACAGGCCGTGCGTAACAAGCTCTTTGGCCTGCGCGCTGATGGCGAAAGACCTTCCGAGCTGCAGACGCGCCAGCGCCCAAAGACAGAATGCCGAAACGGCAATGATCATGCCCACAGTCCGGTGCACAGACCACGCGCCGTGGTCTTGGTAAACGACCAACCCCCAAGCGACGGCGACGACGAGGATCCATACCCACGTCTGCCATGCTTTCATGCCCGCAGTCTACACATCCTGCGGGCGCTTCTCCACTCGACGCCTCAGGAGTCGCAATGGGAGGTTGGTCAGGCATTGGGGGAATTATGGTAGCGCTAACGGGAGTCGAACCCGTATTTCAGCCTTGAAAGGGCTGGCAATATCGCGTTTTACTTGGCTTTTTTCGTTGTTTTCAGGATTTTGTATCAATTTTTTCGGACCGTTTTCATTTCAACAAGGTGCTCTCGAACTCAAGAAGTAGCCGCAGAAAATCTTCTGCACTTTTGGCAGCACGTAGCCGTTCATATTCTCTTGCCGTGACCGGAAACCTGCATAGTCTGGATCATCATTTTTATCTCGCACTAAAAACATCTTGCGATCAATCTGCACTACGGTCCACCGTTCAAGAAACTGTTCGCCGTCTGCCATGTGCTTAGGGCTTGCGGGTTTTGAAATGGACATGCGTTTTGACACGTGTCGGCTTTTCAGCGGTGAATCGGACCTTCTTGCCAGCCCGCGTCTTGAACTTTACGTTCGTCGGAACTTTCTTCGTTACGTGTGCATCGAAGTCCTTAGTTACCATCTCTTTTTTCTCCTTCGACGGCTTTGCTTTTCTGAACTTCAGGAACGTTGACAGTGCCAACAAATGAATGGGCATCGGTCGTCCTTTGCGTTATTTACTGCGCTGGCTGTTTGACCGTTTCGTCTTGCGTTTTGGGGTCGTAGTGACTGACCTGAGCGCCTCGCCTCGCGCCAACATATTGAGGAGTAATGTCAGCCGGAATAATCCACGTTTTCTCACGTATACCAAATACTTCAGACGGGTCATACAAAACTGTTTCCCTGCTAAACTTCGCCCGGCAAGCATCGCGCTCTTGGTCAGCTTCCGTTAGTTGGGCCGAAATATTCTGCATTTGCTGCTGGATACCCTGTTGGTTGGTATTTTGCGCCGCGTGGACGTGCTGGTAGAAGGTGAATGAATAAACCCCGAAAACGACTGCGCTCAGCACACATCCGCAGATAAACCAAAATACACGGGAAGAACCTATCTCGTTCATGATGATTTCCCCCTGTCCCTTATCATGCGGGGCACTCGCGCGATCCGCCAAGCTGTACTGATGGACAGGTAGTGTTCAAAATGGTAGGGCATTGATTTAACATCTCGGTTGGCGTAGGCTGTGAAAAGGTGACCTGCGCGCCATTTCTGCCATCTCAAAGGCACCGCGATCGGCATTCCCGGATCTCGAGATAACCCCCTAGTATTGTTCTATTTGATTGGAAGCAATACGGTTCAAAAAAGAAGATTTGGTAGCGCTAACGGGAGTCGAACCCGTATTTCAGCCTTGAAAGGGCCGCGTGCTAACCATTGCACCATAGCGCCATGGAGTGCGCAGCGCTGAGAGCGCCGCGAAACTTCGAACTATTATTCAGGATTCACCGCGAATTAACAAGATGAGGAACCGTATGCGCGCGTGAACGAACCAATGGGGCTAGGAACCTCCTCCCTTTTCGCGCATGGATTTTTCGTCCCACAGGTAAATGATGTGGCCGTCGGGGTCGGCGAGCTCGGCGCCGTAACCCCAGTAGAGCTTTTGCGGGGCGCGCAAGAATTTGACGCCGGAAGCGGAGAGTTCGCGATACTTCGCATCCACGTCGGCGACCTGAAAATTGTGAACGCATCCGCAAGCGGGAATGCTTCCGGTGACCTGCTCGAGAAAAAGAGTCAAGCCGGAGTCATCCTGCAGCGCGGCGACGCCGAGCTTGGCCTGTCCGCCATTGGGCACTTCGAATTCACGCTTCAATCCGAGGTTTAGGACGTACCAGTCACGCGAAATTCGCCAGTTTTTGACTGCGAACGTGACGTGATCGAGTTTGCTCATGTGCTCTCTCTTTCCTGACGTGTCGTCAAGCACAATCCCGCACGCACGGCCTCAAGAACACCATCCTAGTGGCTGGCATCGCAGCCGGGAAGGCGGAAGGAGCCGATGCGTGTGCTGTAGGTTGGGGCACCGGATTTGATGTAATCGCCGACGTACCAAAACGTGCAGTCATCGCTCGGGTCAATGGCCGTTGTGGTGTAGTCCTCCCAGCGAAGCGTGTTGGTTTGCGACGCTTGGCCGTCGACGAGGACAGTCTCGTGGAAAGTCAGCAGGCCCTTGGGGTCGGAAGCAAGGCGTGCGGCAAACCGCTGACCTGGGAAATCCGGAGTGCCGCCAAAGGAATAGCCAACGCTGATGTCGCCGTTCTTGTCCATGGCGATGCTGGGCATCCAACGGTAAAAGGCGTCGGGTGCGTAGGTGCTCTGCTGGTAGAGAACTGGGTTGCGATTCTCATCGAGGCGGAATTCGTACCAGCGAACGCCACCTCCTCCTGCTTTGGTGGTGATGGAGTGCGCGGCGACGATGGATTCGTAATCGCCGAAGTTGCGATACACGAGGCGCTGCATGAGCTTGTCGCCTTGCGAGTCGAGACGTTGATCCGTGCCAGGCTGCGGCACGCAACTGCTCAATTGGCCATCACAAAGATAGTGATATGGTGCGACGGAGATTTTCACCGGGCCGATGGCTTTGGTGTTCTGTGGATTGCGCCAGTCGACGTGAACCTTCCAGAAATAAATGCCATCGTCCTCGAAAACTTTTCTAAGCTGCGTGCCTCCAGCGGCCATCATGATGTTTGGCGCGCCCGGCGGCGGCAGGCGCTGGCCGTCGATGTCGGCGTTATTGAGGAAGTTCACGCCATCGACGATCAGGCACTGTTCGGTGGCGGGAAGGCCTTTCAGCATTTTGTTGCGATCGGCGATGCAGACGTGTTTCTGAATGACGGTGTCTCCCGTGCTGGTAGGGACGTAGTAGCCATCGGGCCAGATCGCGGGACGAGGATAGTCGGGGAACAGTGTGCGCTCGAAGGCGTATCGATAATACTTGCCGAGAGGATCGCTGCTGACGCTCACGGCGTAGCACATGGCGTAGGGACCTTGCGCCTGCACGGGATTTGCGGGCGGAGCGCCGGGCGCGCCGGGAATCGACGCGTGGCCGGGTTTGACAGGCTGGCCAGCGAGAGCGCCACGCTTGCGGCCCTCGGCAGTGGGAATGGGGCTGAAGATTGGCATCACGACGAGCCAGCGGTTGGCTAGCTGGTCGTAGCGAACGACGGCGTCACCGTTGTCGCGCTCCTCGCAGACGCCACCGAAGCCGGCAAAGATCGCGTTGGTGGGAACAGGGCCGTAGAGGACAGTTCCCGTGTTGTCGTAGCGCGCGCCCTTTTTCGTGTAGACGGCGATACGCGTGTTGACGATCTGCACGATGTGATTGGGGCCAACGGCGAGGCTATTGTCGGACGGATTGCGGAAGAAGGCGGGACCTTGCGAACTCTGCGGGCCTTTGAAGCCAGCGCCGAGGCCGTCGAAACTGTCGAGAACTGGAACAGACGGTTGCTGGCCTTGGGATGTTTGCTCGACTGCGGCACCAGCCGCGGTGATTGCCGGCGCGGGCGGAGGCCCAGGCGGATTCTGCTGCTGCGAATCGTCAGACGGCCTACCTGGGGACAATCCACATCTGGCGCCTTCGCAATCGGCAGTCTGCGTCGCGGTGTTTGCGCTGTGAAGCAACACGAGGGGCCCGGAGACGTCGAAGTGCAGCGCGCGATGGACGGTCGCAGAGCTTACGGCGATTTCGCCTGCTTTACGGTGAGAGCTTTGAGCGGCGCTGACCACGAAGAAACAAGCTGCGACGATGGTGGCGAAGACTGCGGTTGTTGCAAATGCAGATGCTCGACTCATGGGTTCTCCGTGGCCGACTGAGAAGCGCGCGTAATCATACACCGAGACATTTAGCCTGAGCGAAAGAGGTTGGAGAGGAAGAATTTGAGGTTGGCCGGGCGTTCGGCAAGACGGCGCATAAAATAGGGAAACCAGTCGGAACCGTAAGGAACATAGACGCGGAGACGGTAGCCTTCGCGAATCAACTGCTCCTGCAAGTCGGTGCGAATCCCGTACAACATCTGAAACTCAAACTGCTCGGTGCGAATCCCCTTCTCGGAAGCAAATTTCTTGGTGGCCTCGAGCATGCGCGGGTCGTGCGTCGCGATGCCGTGATAAATCCCGCTGGCAAGCAGCACTTTCATCACTTTGATGTAGTTAGCGTCCACGTCGGATTTTTGCGGGAAGGCGACGCTGGGAGGCTCTTTGTAAGCGCCTTTGACGAGGCGAAGCCGGCAGCCGGAGGCGACAAGGTCGCGCGCGTCCTGCTCGGTGCGGAAAAGATAGGACTGCAGGACGGTGCCGACGGAATCCGTTTTGGCGCGCACGCGCTTGCAGATGTCTATGGTGCGGCCAGTATAAGCGGAACTCTCCATATCAATACGGACGAAGTTGCCTTGCGCGGCGGCGCGATTGACAATTTCGGCAAGCAGTTCTTCGCAAAGCGGCTGGCTCGTGTCCAGGCCGAGCTGCGTGAGCTTGAGCGATACGTTACAAGTGAGTTTTTCGGCAGCGATGCGATCGAACATGCCGGAGTAGGCCGCGGCGGCGCGGCGCGCTTCCTCTTCGGTAGCAACGCTTTCGCCGAGGCAGTCGAGGGAGGCAAGACGTCCGGCGTGGTTGAGGGCGCGGACCGCGGCGACGGCGTCGTCGAGGTGCTCTCCAGCAACGAAACGGCGGACAACCCGGCGGCTGACATTGTTGCGCGTAACGAAGCGGGCGACGCGAGGACTTTGCGAGAGCGCAAGGAGAATGGAACGCAGCATCAGGGCCGGAAGAAGAATAAAGGCATTCGCGCGCGTTTGCAATGCAGTCGCGAGTCTGTCATGAGAGCAAAAGACGTATGAAAGCGAGCGACGGTTGCGACGTTAAGGAAATGTGTTCGATCCGCCCTCTCGTCCGGATGCCAATCCGTCAGTGGGACTGAGATTCGAGGAATCTTTCGGCGTCCATGGCAGCCATGCAGCCGGAACCGGCGGCGGTGATAGCCTGGCGATAGACTTTGTCTTGCACGTCGCCAGCAGCGAAAACTCCTTCGACGTTGGTACGGCTGCCATGATGGGTCTTGAGGTAGCCAGTGTCGTCCATGTCGAGCTGATCGCGAAAGATTTTTGTGTTGGGCTTGTGGCCAATGCCGACGAACAAACCATCGAGAGGAAGAATCGATGTTTTGTTGTCGTCGAGATTGCGAAGTTTGACGGCTTCGACGCTTTGTTTGGACGGGTCGAGAACCTCTTCGACAACCACCGGCGTGACAAAGCGAATCTTATCGTTGGCGCGGGCGCGGTCGAGCATAATTTTGGAGGCGCGAAAGTCGCGACGGCGGTGAAGAATGTTCACTTTCTTCGCGAAACGCGTGAGGAAAGTGGCCTCTTCCATGGCGGTGTCACCGCCGCCTACGACGGCGATTTCCTTGCCGCGAAAAAAATAGCCGTCGCAGGTGGCGCAAGTGGAAACGCCGTGGCCGATGAGCTGGCGCTCAGATTCGAGGCCGAGAAGACGCGCGGAAGCGCCTGCGGCAACGATGAGCGTTTCGGCTTCGAATTGTTCTTTCACCGCTTCGATCTTGAACGGGCGTTTCTTCAAATCAACGGAAGTGACCGCACCGGCGCGGAATTCAGCGCCGAAGTGCTGGGCTTGTTTGCGCATGGCTTCGGTGAGCTCCGGGCCGAGAATGCCGCTGGGAAAGCCGGGGAAATTCTCGACCATGGTGGTGAGAGTGAGCTGGCCGCCGGGCTCGAAGCCGTCAATGACGATGGGCTTCAAATTGGCTCGCGCGGCGTAAATGGCGGCAGTGAGACCAGCGCAACCGCTGCCGATAATGACCACTTTGTGCACGAAACGCTCCCGAAGTATTGGATTCTGCTGCAACACGCAATGATTCAGAGCAAAAGGAAAGGCATTCTAGCATGGCGAGAGCTACAGAAGGACGGGTTTGAAAACTCGCCCTCGTTCCTTCTGCAAATTTACTGGAATGCAGCGCGAATCACAAATGGCAGTATAATGCGCGCGATTGCTTACCTTGGGCCCCAGCCCACCGAATCAAAACATCTTTTGAAAATGCGAAGGCTGCGAGAATGGGAAAGGAAACTCTATGCTGAAAGAATTCAAAGAATTTGCGATGAAGGGCAATGTAATGGACATGGCCGTTGGCATCATCATCGGCGCGGCGTTCGGGAGGATCGTGACTTCGCTGGTGAGCGATGTGATTATGCCGCCGATCGGGCTGCTCCTGGGAAAAGTGGACTTCAACGATCGGTTTTTCAACATTTCTGGTACAGGCTATCCGACGCTCGCCGCCGCGAAAGCAGCCGGAGCGGCGACGATCAACTACGGGACCTTCATCAATACGGTGATTGATTTCCTGATTGTGGCGTTCGTGATTTTTCTGGTGGTGAAACAAATCAATCGGTGGACCACCAAGCCCGGGCCGCCACCGACGCCGACGACCAAGAATTGTCCGTATTGCTTGTCGACGATTCCGCTGAAAGCGACGAAGTGCGCGTTTTGCACGGCGGCTGTGACAGTCTGATGCCGGAACTCTGGCCTGAAGAAAAGCAGTAAATGCCAGCAAAGGTGCACGCTATGGCGTGGGCGGGCGCCGGTCTTTGATCTCGCGAAGATGCTCGCGGAGACGGTCGAGCACGCCGTTGCCCTGGTCCTGAGACATCTCGCGGGTGAGTTCGGTCAAAGCAAAATGGATGATGTCATGATGGTGCAAGTCCTCACCCGGTAGATCGTTGCCTAACTGAAGCCAGACATTGTGGAGAAGATCGATTTCCTTGGGTGTGAGATGAGGTGCATGCGGCCCGAGGTAGAAAATGCGTTCCTGTCCGCCGGGGGTAAAAATATCGAGAGCGAGACGGGGACGAGGCTCCAGCATGCGCTCCCAGGCAAGGCCGACTTCACGCGCTTGCTCGTTGATGGGCATTTTCGAGGAGCTGCCAACGATGATGCTGCTGGATTGCAGATTCGCGCCGGCGCGCAAAATGCCGTCCCAGAGGTCGTTGGCAGCGGCGACGGCGAGGCGCACGGGCTTGCCTTCTTTTTCAGCGATGGCCAGAACTTTTGTGAACAGCAGCTGCTCGATGGTGCTGAAAAGTTGATCGGGACGGAGGTCGTATTCTCCCGATGCGGCGCGGCGCAGCAAACGAATGTGGAGCACGACAACGTCCTGCTCGTTCGCTTTGAGACGTTCCAGGGCGGAATGAAGATGATAGAGCGCGTAGTAGTTGCTCACCGGCACAAGCACATTGCCTGGACGCACGCCCACGCTTGCCGGAGATAGATCGGCCTCCTCGGCAAGATTGAACTGGTCAAGTTCGGCTGCCTGGGTGCTGCCTACGCGGCGGCGAACGCTTCGTTCTGACAGAGTAAACCCGATGAAGAGAAGTCCGGAGAAGACAACGCCAGCGATGGTGGCGTCGGGCTTAGTGAACAAGTTGACGACCGCAATAAGCAAAAGAACGAGGGTGATGAGAGCGAGCCCCACAGGAATTTCCTTGCCAGCAATCGTGAAATTCAGAGGTACGCGATATTCGCGGTCTTGCGGATGCGTGTAGCGGAGAACGAGGACGGCAATTCCTTTTAGTGCAAAACTCCAAATAACCCCGAAGGCGTAGAGGTTGCCGAGGAAATCTACGTCTCCGCGGCTGATAAGAATCGTGATGATTTGAAGGACGGCAACGGAGGTAATGATGCGATGAGATGTGCCGAACCGGCGATGCGGATGGCGAAACCAATCGGTGAGAACACCATCTTCCGAGACACGGCTGAGGACCCCATTGGAGCCAACGATGGCGGTATTGACCGCGCCAGAAAGAATCAGCATGCCCACGATGACGACAAAAACATGAAAAGCCAGGCGAAGCCCGAAGGGGCCTTGCAAACTCATGGCAAGGCCGCCGATGAGATTTTCGAAGAAGTGCGGGCGGATGTGGTCGGGAATAATCATGACCGCGAAAAAGGAAACCAGCGCGGTGAAGAGCAGGCTATAAATGAAAATGATGAGAGCCGTTTTCTTGAGGTTGGGGAGCTTGGGGTGCTCAATTTCGCGGTAAACCTGAGCGAGGGTCTCTTCGCCGCTCATGGCCAGAACAGAATGGCCCAGGCCGACAAAAATGATTACCAGGGTAAGCGCGTGAGCCCAGCGGAAATTCGTGAGCCAACCGAGAGAATGTTTGTCGAGAACCACATTGCGAGCAACCGGCGCGGGCGGCCAGTGAACACCGCGTACCCAAATGGTGTAAACGCACCAAACGATGAGAACTACCACCATGACGGTGGTGAGTTCCATGATGCGCAGAGCTTTTTCGCTTGATTCCGGAATACCTTTGACGTTTTGCCACCAGAAATAAACGGTGACGAGGATCGCAATAGCTGCCGCAGTGGCATTTACGTGCAGGGAAAGGTGAATGTGGGCGTAGTGGAGGAGTTCGTTGCCCAAGCCCGCGATGTACTGGCCTGCGGCGACACCGCTAATGGGGCCAGTTAGGATGTAGTCGAACATCAGGGCAGAGACGGAAAATTTGGCGAGCGTGCCGCCCATGGCTTCCTTCACGACGCGATAAACGCCGCCGCGAACGAACATGCTGCAGCTCTCGACGTAGATCAAAGAGACCGCGTACGCAAGCAGCATAACCCCGAGAATGAACCAGGGCGCGGACTTACCTATGAACTGCTCGGCTTCACCGCCAGCGTAATAGGCGGAGGAGGCGAGGTCGTTGAGAACGATGGCCCCGGCGCGCCAGAAAGAAATAAAACTGAGCATCGCCGTGGTGGCGACGAGCACGTTGGCAACGGGACGCTGCGAACCGGGATTTAAAGGATTGGAAGCCATGAAAACGACGTGGGAAGTGACTATACGGTGTTTGGCGAGAAAAATAAATAGTCAGCAGGAAACAGAAATCGCAGGAGTTACCCCGTGTGAAACGCTCGAAATTCGCGGGCGCAAGCTTCGCAAGGACAGATTTCACGGAGGTGGTCGAAGCTATAGATGCCCGTAGAATGGCCGTCGGTGAATTCGATTTGAACGGCGTAGTTCCCTACCGTCGCCGCGGCGCGAGCAGTTATCTTGGGCTTGAACATGGGAAGTGCCGAGGATCCACCGGCTGTCTTCGCATCGACCTCAGCATGCTTGTCATGCGTTTCTCTGCATGTGGCACAAGGGCAATGTTCGCGAAGATAGGGAAAGTCGTAGTGACTGGTGTGCGCGTCTGACCAGGTGATGTCAACGCCAGCATCCGTCGAGATGTGAACCTTGACGTCGATGGGCTTCTTGCGAATGTCGAGGGGGAGTGGCATCAAACTGGTCGGAGCTATCGTGTCGGACCACTCATTCTAGCCTATCCTAACGCCGTTCACACGCCGGGCCGATCGTGACAAAACCCAGATGCCACGGCTTTCCAGACAAATTATTTCGAGGGACAGCAGGGGCCTGGAGGGATGGGTTTGCCGTGAGGGCAGGTCTTCGGATGGCCGAGGAAAGAGCAGATGCGTTCGTCGAGTTCCGGGCTAATGATGTGCTCGAACTTGCAGGCTTGCGAATCGGCTTCGGCGTTCGCGATGGAAAACGTATCCGTGAACAGGCGCTCGGCGAGACGGCGCCGGCGCACGACGCCGCGAGCGCGGCGCTGACCGCGATCGGTCAACTCGACTTCGGAGTCCTGCAAACTCACGAGGCCGACAACGGAGAGGCGTTGAATGGTGCGTTCCGGGTCAGGGTCGAGCGAATGGAAACGCGCCAGCTTGGCGCGCTTGCCAATCTCCGCGCAGAGCCAGAGCTCCTCGAGGACGTGATCGAAACGGGCTTCGTCCTCAGCGGAGTAGATCGTGATTTGCGCAAGACGACCGTGGGCGAGCTCAACGCGACGGTCGGCGAGGCTGCCAATGGATGGATCGTGCGTGACCATGAAGATCGTATGACCTTCGCCATGGAGCTCGCGAAGAAGGTGAATGACGGTCTCTTCGTTGGCTTCGTCGAGGTTGCCCGTGGGCTCGTCGGCGAGAATCAGCTTGGGATGATTGATCAGCGCGCGAGCGACAGCTACGCGCTGCTGTTCTCCTCCGGAGAGCTGCGAGGGAAGATGCGTGAGGCGGTCGCCGAGGCCAACGCGGCGCAGTGCTGTGGCGGCCTCCGATTCGTCCGTGGTGCTGTGGAAATATTGGGCGAGCATAACGTTTTCGAGTGCGCTGAGGTACGGCACGAGATGGAATTGCTGGAAGACGAAGCCGATTTTCTCGGCGCGAAAGCGCGTGAGGCCGAATTCGTTGAGCCGGCCAACGTCGACGCCATCGACGAGGGCGCTGCCTTCCGTGGGAGTGTCCAGGCCGCCAAGAATATTGATGAGCGTGGTCTTGCCGGAGCCCGAGGGCCCCATGATGGCGATCCATTCGCCGGCTTCGACGGAAAAGGAAACACCATTGAGCGCGCGGACTTCGCCGAAAGATTTTTTCAAGTTCGCAACTTCAACAAGCGGCACTTTCTTATTCTCCACGCAAAATAACGGCCGGGCGAACGTTGCCCAGCAGCCGCAAAGGGAGCGCGCCGGCAAACGCGACGAAGAGCATCAGAACCAAGGTTGCCGGAAGCACTTCCCAACGCGGCGTGATACTCGCCCCGAAAACGCGGTATCCCATCCAAACGGAAAGCAGCATGCCAAAACCATACCCGAGAATCCCTCCGGCGAACGCCATGATGCCGACTTCGGCCAGAAAAATTCGAAGCACCTTTTGCATGGAACCGCCGAGGGCTTTCATCAAGCCGACATCTTTGCGGCGTTCCATGGCAAGCGCAGCCATGGTGGCCACGAGGCAGAGCGCAGTGAGCACCAAGATGAGCAGGCCCGTTGAAAAAATTAAAAAACGAATGCGGCGGAGCAGCTTGCCTTCCGCCTCGGTGATTTGCGGAATGGGCTTGACGAGGAGAGCAGGGAGCACGGATTGCAGATGAGATTGCACGGTGCGAACCTCGTCGGGTGAACCGGGAACACTGAGCTGGACGAGCTGGACTTTGCCAGCAGCCCCGGCGAGCGTCTGAGCGACGGGCAGGTTCACGAAGATCTGATTGTCTTCGGGGCCGCCGGCGTCGACGATGCCCGCGATGATGAGATTCGCGGTGCGACTTTCGTAACTGAGCGCAAATGTGCCGCCGGTGGAAAGGGCGAGGCTACGGCTGACGTTGCGTCCGATTAGGCAATGCGAAGGGTCGGTGCGCGAAACAGATGAGTCGCCCGCGATTTGCCACCAGGGAGACATTTGAGCGATGCGATCGAGCCACGCGCCAGCGACCACGACCTCGCGACCGGGAGTGGAGCCGGTGCGCGCAACTAGGTAAAGATAGGGAGACGCGACGACGCCGGATGATTGCAGCGAGTCGACGGCTCGCATGGCGGAAGCGTCGAACAACGCGGAAGAAGCTGTATTCGACGCTATCGAGGATGGCGCAGAGACGACGAGATTCGCGCCGAGGGAGCGAAATTCCTGCGCGAGTTTACGATTGATATCGACGTCGAGATTCATGAGCGCGGAAACAACCGTGGCGCCGCTAGTGAGCGCGAGCAACGCGACGGTCAGGCGCACGCGATTTCCACGAAGCAAATGCAGAAGAAGGCGTTTGAACATTATTCTCCCCTCAGAATTGGAGCGGGAGAAATGTGCGCGGCGCGATAAAGAGGAATCCAGCTGCCCACAATGGCGACTAGCGTCGCGGCCGCGAGAATTACGGGCAAGACAATCAGCCGAGGAGACGTGGCGACGCCGAAGACTGTTTCACCAAGTTCGCGAGCCAGCCCCGCGCCGAGCGCGAAGCCAATGCAGCCGCCGACGATGGCAAGAAAAAGTTGCTCGGAAAAGAACAAGCCGCTCACGAGAAAATTCGTGGCTCCGAGAGCCTTCATCAAGCCGACTTCCGAGCGGCGTTCCATGGCGGTTGTGGCGGAGGTAGCGGCAACGGCAAGCGCGGCGGCGATGAGTGCGGCAATCGTGACGATCCAAAGCAGCAAGCTGACCTGAGAAAGAACGCGGCCTTCGGTATCCGCAACGCGGCGGATGGGTCGCACTTGCGTGCCGGGGAAAACTTGCTGAATCTGGTGACTGATGGAACTGATATACGGCGTGCAGTACCAGCGATCAAATTCGGTGGGACTCATCGTGTTGGGATCACGGCGGGAGAAGCTGTCCTCTGGCTTGGTGAGCGCGCTGATGAAAAGACTGCGGAACTGGCCGGGCTTGCCGGCGAGATTCTGCGCGATGGATAGAGGACAAAGAATTGCGTCGTCTTGCGAGTCGCCAGTGGAGACCACGCCCGTGACAGTTACAGCCGTGGCGACATTTGAGTTCGCCGCGGACAGATTCAGAACGCTGCCAACGGTGATCCCGTATTTTCCTGCCAGCGAAGCGCCGACGACACACTGCGGAGAATCTTCCGTGAACCATTGACCTCGAATTTTCCACCACGGATGCGTGGAGCTGGCACCCGTAACGAACGTCGAGCCGTCTTCCACGGCGACGGAGTGCTTGTACCAAGTGCCGATAAGAGTGGCAGAAAAAGTTTTACCGGAAGCGCTGCCAGTGGAGGTTGCGACCGCGACCGGAACGTCGAGGAAAGGCGTGAAGCCGAGGATGTTGTGGCGCCAGAAAATCGATTTGAGCTTGGGCAATACCGAGACCGAAAGATAGGCGCCTTGCGTGACCGGGCGATAATCGACACCGCCGATTTCGACGGGCAACGTATCGTCTTGCGGCGTAACCAGGAGGTTAGCGCCAAAGCTGCGGAACTCGCGAGCGAGTTGGTCACCGACGTCGACGGCGACCGTGAATGTCGCCGTGGCAACGGCCATGCCCAAAACGAGTGCTATGCCGGTGAGGAGCTTACGGCGCGGATTGCGGATAAGCGATTCCTTAAGGAGGCGAATGAACATCCTATTTTCGGCGAGCTTTCATTTCTTAATTTCCGAAACAGCGGCGGAGATCGCGGAGACGTCGATGACGATGTTCGCGCCGTCCACGTGTGACGGGAAGGCGATGGGATTGCAGCCGCCGGGCATGCCGACTTCGACGGCATTAATCGGCGCGCCGCAATTGCGGCAAATCAGCATCGAACCTTCCTGACGAAAACCCATGGCGCCGCAAATCTGGCAGGCATCGAGCGCGGTGGCATACTGGCCGTTGGGCTTGCGGATCACCAGGAACCGAACCGACGAGCCCTGCACATCCATGGCGTAGAAATGAAGATCCACGCCGTTCATCTCCGCCACCGGAATGCGGACAATGTTTCCCGCAGCAACGAGTTTTTCAGCTTCGGGCGGAGCAGCCGATGCGCGTGTGTAGACGAATTCAGCGGTCAAGGAAAGAATGACCACCAGGCAGAGAAATGCCGTCGCGGCGGTCCAGATGCTACGGCGGCGATGTTCATATTGGCGAAGACGCTTTTCGGCGGGATTCTCGATGGAGTTCGCCGCAGCGGCGCGGAGCGCGAACCATTCGCGAAGAACAACGATGGCGGTCACCGCCAAAATAACGACGAAAAAGAAGTATTCATTACGAACGATAGGGCCCACGGTGGCCATTTCGCGGGCGCTCGAAGGCAGCCAGAGCGCCTCGCTCATTTCGTGAAGGCCGGTGAGGGCAAGCTGGAAAGCCACGACCATCAGGATGATGCTGGTCGCGGCAAAGAAACGGCTGAGAGGCACTTTCAAAGTGCCCTGAAAGAAAAAGACTCCCACGGCCACGGCGAGCGTGATGCCCACGCCCGTGCCGATCCAAACTTGCAGGCCGGCGATGGACAGCTCCACAGCGCGCAGAATCAGGATGAGTTCGGCGCCTTCGCGAAGAACCATCAGAAAAACGAAAAAGCCGATTCCCCAACCCGCAAAGCGCTCGCTCTGTTGCGCATAACGCTCGATGCGCTGCTCGATCTCCTTGCGCAAGCGGCGGGCGACGCGGTTCATCCAGACGATCATGGAAACAACGAGGACCGCGGCCAAGAGCATGAGGATGCCCTCAAAGCCGTCTTCGCTGATCTGCCAGCGCTGAAGCAGGACGGCTGCCGCGAAGCTAACGACGACCGCAAGAGCGACACCTACCCATACATAACGAGCCAGCGCGCGACGACCAGTGCGATTGAGATAAACTAGGACGATGCCGACAACAAGGGCGGCCTCGACGCCTTCACGGAGAGCGATTAAGAGAGCAGAAAGCATGGATCGGTAATCCCAGCTAGTTGACACTATGTATCAACTAGAAATTCGAGTGTACCCCGAGGAAGCGCCAGAAGCAAGGGAAATGCCCTGACAAGCGCTGAAGCGGCGCGTCTGCAGCAGACTTCTGTTGCGGGAAGCAGGCGCGAGGCTTAGCTTTCGCGGCACAAGTCCAGGCAACTTCACGTGCCTCCTTCCAATCTGTGTAAGATAGCAAAAGGTTGATTTCCTTGCGCTCGAACATACTCATTGCACTTTTTCTTTGCGCTGCGGCCGTTACCAACGCGCAAACGCCGACGCCGGCGAAGCCTGCTCCAGCGGGCCAGCAGGCGCCGTCCGCGAAAAGCGTGACGAATAAGCCGCAGGATGCGAAGCAGGCAAAGGCTGCATACCAGAGAGGATTGAAGGCAGAGAAGGAAGCAAATTGGCTGCTGGCGTTCGCGGCGTATTCGGAAGCCGTCCGGCAGGATTCGACGAGTCACGAATATTTGCTGCGGCGCGAAATCGCGCGGGGCAAGGTCGTGGGCGAAGAGGTTGATCGCGCCGAGCAAGACGCGCTGATGGGCAGCATGGCCGAAGCGCGCCATGAACTGCACGCGGCGCTAGTGCTCGATCCAGGCGACGAAATCGTGCGCGAGCGGCTGGCGCAACTGGCGCCTTCGTCGGCGGAAACGCTGCGAACATTGATGCTGGAACCGGCAGGCGTAGTGCGTTTGAAACCGCTAACGGGCACGAAAAGCTTCGACTTTCACGGCGATACGGCGAGCGCGTACGAAGAGGTGGCGCGCGAATTTGGCGTGGAGGCTTCGTTCGATGTGGACCTGCAATCGAGAGCGGTTCACCTGAGGATTGAGAATGTGGATTTCGAGACGGCCATGCGAGTGTTGGGAGACATGACCGGAAGTTTCTGGCGGCCGCTAACGTCACGGTTGTTCTTCGTTGCCGCTGATACGCCGGAGAAGAGACGGGCCTATGACCTCTCGGTTGTGCGCACGGTGCAATTGCCGGCGGCGGACTCAAACGATGAAATGACGCAGGAGGTCCGCACGGTGCGCGAGATAGCAGGGATTAACCGCGCCGAGTTGAATCTGGCGAGTCGAACGATAACCATGCGCGCTTCGCCGCAAGCGATTTCCGTGGCGGCGCAGTTGCTGGATCAATTAGAGCAGCCGCATGGCGAAGTGGTACTTGAAATGGAAATACTGGAAGTGGACCGCAATGCGGCCACGCAGCTCGGCATCACGCCCCCGCAGACAGCGCAGGCCTTCACGCTGAGCTCGCAGCAGATTCAGGAAGCGCAACAAGGAGCAGCGGGACTGGTTTCCGTGATCCAGCAACTATTCGGAACAGGGAGCAGCTTATCAGGAGTGAGCACGACGCAATTGGCATCACTAATTGGAGAAGGAACGGTAGGCATTGGCTCGCTGATACCGCCGCTGGTGGCTTTTGGCGGAGGCAAAACAACGTTCCTGGCGACGCTGCCTGGGGCCGCAGCGGCGTTTTCCGACATGCTAAATACGGTGCGGACCGGACGCCGTGTGGTGTTGCGCGCGGAAGATGGCAAACCAACCACCTTTTTTGCAGGCGAACGTGTGCCGATCGATCTGGCGCAGTATTCCTCAAGCTTAACCTCACCGGGTTTCATTTCGGCAGTTTCATCGAGCCTCTTTCCCGAGTCGACGGTCGCGACGGGACAGGATCCCGTCGCCGTCATCACGGCGGATTTCAATGGGGATGGAAATGTCGACTTGGCGGTGGTGAATCATACGGATAACACAGTTTCCATTTTGTTGGGCAACGGGAATGGGACGTTCAACAGCAACGGGACCCTGGCAACGGGGCAAGGACCGATAGCTGCGGTGACCGCCGACTTCAATGGTGACGGCATTCCGGACCTAGCGGTTGTCAATCAGACAGACAATACGGTTTCAATTTTCTTGGGCAATGGTGACGGGACATTTACGCTGAAAGGCACGTTCGCGACAGGGAAGAATCCGGTGGCGATTGTGTCCGGGGATTTCAACGACGACGGATACATCGATTTGGCGGTGGTCAATCAAACAGACAACACTGTTTCGATTTTGCTGGGCAATGGAGATGGCACGTTCCAACCGCAAGCGAAGTTTACCACCGGCGCGGCACCCTCAGCGATTGCGACGGCTGACTTCAACAACGATGGCAAACTCGATCTTGCGGTAACGAACCAAACGGCGAACACGGTTTCAGTCTTCCTAGGCAATGGGAATGGCACGTTCATAAACTTAACCACACTGGTCACAGGAAACACTCCCGTGGCCATTGCCGCAGGGCAGTTCGATTTGGATAACAGCACGAACATCGATCTGGCGATGGTGAATCAGACGGACGACACCCTTTTGGTTTACTTGGGCAACGGCGACGGCACGTTCACGCAGGGGGAAACATTCGTGCTGAACAATGCATCTGCAGCCGGGAACAAACCCGTCGCGATCACCGAGGGAGATTTCAACGTGGACGGGCTGCCGGACCTGGCGGTGACGGACCAAGACGCAGACACCGTGTCCATTCTCATAGGAAACGGAGACGGGACTTTCGCGACACCGCTCATTTTACCGGCGGGCAGCGCTCCTGTGGGACTCGTTTCAGCCGATTTTCTGGGCACTACCAGTCCACCAGGCTTGGCGATCGCCAATTCAACGGCGAATGAGCTGACCATCATCCTGGACAATGCAACGTTCAGCCCGAACGGAACCGGCGTGGCGTCGACTCCTTATCCCTCTGCAGAGTATGAAGACATTGGATTGAAAATCAAAGCTACGCCGTACATTCAGGCGGGTGGAAATGTCACGTTGGACTTGCATTTCGAGCTGCGAAGCCTCACCGGCAGCACCGTGAATGAAATCCCGGTGATTAGCAACGAGACCGTGGAACAAACGGTTAGCACCAAGGCGGAGCAAACAACAGCGCTCGCGGGGATCATCGAATCCACGGAGATGCAGGCCATTAATGGGACGCCCGGAGCGGAAGCACTGGGACCGCTGGCGCTGGCGGCAAGTGCTTCCAACACGCAGAACAGCAGCACCGAATTGCTGATCCTGTTGACGCCGCACGTCGTGCAGCGGAGTCCGAAGACAGGAAAGCCAATCTATGCGGGAGGGTCGTCCGCAGGTTTCCGGCCGGTGCCTTGATTATGGCGTCGACTCGAGCACCACAAGAGGCTGGTAAGTGCGGGGGACAACGGCCTCGGCGATGGCGATAAGGCGCTCCTGTGCATTAAAAACGCGAAGGCGCGCGCCCTGCTGTTCACCAGAGTCCAAGGCCGTGGTCGCGCCTTGTGCTGCACTCACGCGACCCGGCTGTATCTGCGCGATAGTGACATTGAATTTGGCTCCGTGGAGAATTCGGCGTTCGATCACCGGCAGAACGGTAACCCGGGGCATCTCCGAAAGCAAACCTTCCATAGGAATCACGCGGTCGGAAAGCCGCGCCGAGCGAACCGTTTCAGCCAGTTCGTTGACGCTGACGGCCTGGTCCAGAGTGAACTCGCCGACGGCGGTGCGGGTGATTTCAGAAAGATGCGCTCCCGAACCTTCCAGCTTGCCTAGCTCATGCGCCAGGGAGCGGATATACGTCCCGGCGCCGCATTCAATCGTGAAGCGCGCGAGCGATCCTTCTATGGCTGTGAGCCGGAATTCGTAGACATCCACATCCACAGGCTTCAGATCGACCGGCTTTTTCTTGCGTGCCAGCTCGTGCGCCGGGCGTCCATGAATTTTTTTCGCCGAAAATGCCGGTGGCGTCTGCTCAATGCGTCCTGCGAAGCCGGCCGCAAAACGTTCGATGGTGCCGCGGTCAAGGGATGGCGCGAGATCGGGGCCTTGCGGCTCGCCGTCAGAATCATACGTGTCCGTGGCGACGCCGAAACGCACCGCGCAGTTGTAACGCTTGCGACGCCCGGAATAAAAACGCGCGAGGCGCGTGGCCCGGCCAAGCAGGAGAACCAGTACACCCGTGGCGAGCGGGTCCAGAGTGCCGAGATGCCCGATCTGGCGGAAGCCGATGAGCCGGCGTACCGCCTCAACAACGTCGTGAGAGGTTTTGCCCGCCGGCTTGTCGACAACAAGCGCGCCATCGATTGACGGTGGTTGAATCGTGCGGGGCATGCGGAAACGAATGGCGCGACGCCAGCGAGCGGGTTGCGCGGCCTATTCAGATAACTACGGTTCCTCCGGACGCTTGGTCTCCTTCAGCAGATCTTCGATGCGTTGTCCGTACTCTTCCGAGCGATCGGGAATGAAAAAAACTTCCGGGGCGCGGCGCAAGCGCAGCCGCTCCACCAATTCATGGCGGATAAACCCCGAAGCCGCGGTTAAGCCATCGAGAGTCTCCTGGCGATCGGCTTCCGAGCCGAGAATTTCGACGTACACGCGCACGTGCTTCAAGCCCGGCGCCACGCGAACCTCGGTGACATTCATCGCGTTCGCCAGTCGGGGATCCTTGAGCTCACCAGCGAGCATCAAGCTGACTTCGTTGCGAATTTCTTCGGCGATGCGTTCCGGGCGATGGCCAGTGACATTCATGGCTTGCTACCCTAATTGAATTTGACTCGCTCAAAGGTATTCAATTTCGTGCGAAATCAAACCGCGTCCCAGCACTTGCTCAGATGCTTCCAGCACGGCGGCCATTGTTTCGGCAAGATGCCCGTCTTCGCTTGAAATTCCCACCACGCCAATCACGCTGCGCTGCCAGACGTCCTGATGGTCGAGTTCTGCGACCGCTACGTTGAAATGGCCGCGCAGGCGGTCCTTCAGGCTGCGCAACACCTGGCGCTTATCTTTTAGAGAGCGCGCATCGGGAATGTGAATCTCGAGAGTGACAAGACCAATCGGCATCTCTGTCTGGTTCACTTGGGATGGCCGGGCGCTAATGAGTCCTCTGGTCCGCTCGGCTTTCCATTCGCGTCCGATCACCAACATCAACGGCAACAGGTTGAACTTGTTGCTGACTGAAGCATTCCAGAATGTCGCCGGCCTTGACGTCGCCGAAATTCGAAATCCCGATACCGCACTCGAAACCGGTGCGCACCTCCGCCACGTCTTCTTTGAAACGGCGTAGGGAGGCCACACGCCCGGTATAAATCACCACGTTGTCGCGCAGAACGCGTACTTCCGCGTCGCGCTTGAATATGCCGTCCTGAATGTACGAGCCTGCGATCATTCCAACGCCCTTGATGCGGAACGTATCGCGAACTTCGGCGCGGCCGAGATACTGCTCCTTGATGACCGGCGTGAGCAAGCCAACCATGGCTTTCTTAATTTCGTCGACCACCTCGTAGATGATCGTGTGCAGGCGAATCTCAACGTTTTCCTGCTGCGCCAGGTCGGACGCTTTTCGCTCCGGGCGCACGTTAAAACCGATGATGATGGCGTTCGAAGCGGAGGCGAGAAGAACGTCGGTTTCGGAAACAGCGCCGACGCTAGCGTGCATGATCTTCAATTTCACCTGATCGTTGGAAAGCTTGGGCAACATTTCGCTTAAGACTTCGACGGAGCCTTGCACGTCCGCCTTGATGACGATAGGTAGGTCTTTGACTTCGCCGGCCTTGAGCTGCTCGTGCAACTGGTCGAGAGTGAGGCGCGAAGTGGCCGACTTGGCCAGCGAAGCTTCGCGCAGCTTGGATTGGCGATATTCTACGATGTGGCGCGCCTTGGCTTCGTCGGCAACCTGGAATTGATCGCCCGCACCCGGTACGCCTTGCAAACCCAAAACTTCGACGGGTGAAGAAGGACCGGCGCTTTTCACGCTCTGCCCCTTGTCATCAAAGAGCGCGCGAACTTTGCCGTACACTGCGCCGCAGATGAAGACGTCGCCTACGCTGAGAGTGCCGTTTTGAACGAGAACCGTTGCGACAGGGCCGCGGCCTTTATCGACGCGCGATTCGAGAACCGTGCCGCTGGCCGAGGTGGCTGGATTAGCCCGCAGCTCGCGAAGATCGCCCACGAGGAGAATCATCTCAAGCAGGCGTTCGATGTTCTTCTTCGTTTTCGCTGACACCTCTACCATCACGGTGTCGCCGCCCCACTCCTCCGGCATCAGACCACGATCGGCAAGTTGACGTTTGACGCGCTCCGGCTGCGCATCGGGCAAGTCCACCTTATTGACCGCCACGACAATGGGAACTTTCGCGGCGCGCGCGTGGTCGATGGCCTCTTCGGTTTGCGGCATGACCCCGTCGTCTGCGCCGACGACCAGGACGACGATGTCCGTGACCTTGGCGCCGCGCGCGCGCATGCGCGTAAACGCCTCGTGGCCGGGCGTATCGATAAAAACGATTCGGCGGCCGTTGACATGCACTTGGCTTGCACCGATATGCTGCGTGATGCCGCCGGACTCGCCAGCGGCGACTTCGGTGGAGCGAATGGCATCGAGCAGGCTCGTTTTGCCGTGGTCGACATGGCCCATCACAGTGACCACGGGAGCGCGCGCAGTCGTCCGATCCGACTTGTCTTCGGTCGCGCCGACTTCCTCCGCCATCTGTTCTTCGAAGGAGACGACTTGGACGATTCCGTTGAACGCTTCGGCAAGACTGGACGCGGTCTGAACGTCAAGGGCCTGATTGATGCTAGCAAAAATGCCGCGATCGAGGAGCGTTTTCAGCAGCTCTTTGGCGCGGACGTCAAGTTTCTCCGAAAGTTCGCGAACGGTGATGCCTTCCGTGATGGTGACGTTGCGAGGCTCGCGTACAACCGGCGGAGCGGGCTCGGCATGGGCCGCGCCGTGACTTCCGGGGGCCCCGGCTCGCGCGCGAACGGGATGCAGCTTGCGTTCGCCTTCCGCGAAGCGCTTCTCAATGGTCGGCTTCGCTCGCGGGGGAGTCTTACGCACATACAGCGGCTTGCCCGGCTCTGCTTTCTGGGCAGGGGCCGCAGGCCGTCCGCCCATTGGTTGTCCGGGACGCTGCGGTGGACGCATTGGCGCGCCACCCCCGGGCCGAACTCCTGGGCCCATCCCTGGACGCGAACCCATCGGCGCAGCTAATCGCGGAGCAGGTCGGCCCCCGGTTGGGGTGCCTCCTGGCCGCACGAAGCCGCCCGGCCGCTGGCCAGCCGCAGGTGCCCCTGCAGGACGTCCGGCCGCAGCTGGGCGGTTGACAATCGGTGCTTTTTGCGGCGGCAAAGTGACTGGTCTTGGGCCTGTGGACCCTCCCGCAGACGCGCTTGACGCAGGCACCGCCGCGCGCGGCGGGGTCGGCGCATGGACGACTGCCCCGGCACTGGGGACGGCAGAAGCAGGTGTCGCGGGACGCGCGGGCGGGACAGCTCCTGCGGGAGGCGCAGCCGCAGGACGAACTGGCGGTTTTGCGACAGGCGCACCTGCTGGAACAGCTGGCTTTACTACTGTCGGCGTCGGCGCGGCTGTGGGAGCCGCAGGATGTGCTGCAGTTGCGACTGGCTTGGCCGCTGGTTTGGCCTTTGCAGCGGCGATCTTAGCCTGCTTCTCTGCTTCGACCGCGGCCTCCGCGTCAGCTTCAGCCCGAAAATGCTTGCGTACCTTCTCCGCCTGGTCGTGCTCGAGCGAACTCGAATGAGTTTTCTTTTCGGAAATTCCGATCTCAGGCAGGTACTCGATCAGGACCTTTGCCTTGATCTCGAGTTCCCTCGCGAGCTCGTTGATGCGAATTTGACTGGCGTCCGACATTTGCTAAATGCTGTCCTCCGTCTTGCTATCTGAGTTGCTCGCGCCCTCCGATTCATGCGCTTCGCTCTCGGCATTCGAGTTCGTATCAGGCTCGGTGTGAGAATTGGATTCAGAGATCGAGCTATCTTCGGCGGACGATTCGCTTTCGGCGCTGCTACCAGCAGTCTCTTCCGTATCGGGCAGCGGACCTGCTTCCGTCTCCGCCTCGGTGACTTCCTCGGAAGGCGGAGCCGCTTCGCCGACAGTCCCCGCTTCGGTGGCAAACTGTCCTTCCGCCGTCGCATTGACCTCAGGCGCTGCTTCTGCGGATTCACCTTCGCCTGCCTGTTGTGATTCCAGCGACTGGAAATATTGTTCGACCGAGATGCGGATCTTTTCGACCATTTTTTCGCCGATGCCGGGAATTTCGAGCAATTGCTCGGGCGTCATGTCGGCGAGCTTTTCGATGGAAGTGATGCCATGAGACTCGAGTTTTTCGATGGTCTTCGGTCCCACGCCTGACATCTCAGCAAGAGAGGTTGACGCGACCGTGAGTTCGGCCATTTGCGCTTCGACGTCGCGTCGCTTCTCTTCCTCGCTCTTGATGTCGATGTTCCAACCAATCAGCTTGCTGGCCAGGCGGACATTCTGGCCTTTCTTGCCAATGGCCAGAGAAAGCTGCGTGTCTTCCACAATCACTTCGAGGCGCCTTTCCTCGACGTCCACCACCTGGACGCGAGTGACCTTGGCCGGGCTCAGTCCCTTCTGCGCAAACATCAAAATGTCTTCGTTATAGGGAATGATGTCGATCTTCTCGCCGCGCAGCTCGCGAATGATGGATTGCACGCGCATGCCCTTCATGCCGACGCAAGCGCCAACCGGATCGACGTCCTTATCGCGGCTCTCCACAGCGATTTTTGTGCGCTCCCCCGCCTCGCGCGCGACGGCACGAATTTGCACCGTGCCGTCGTAAATCTCCGGCACTTCCATTTCAAACAAACGCTGCACGAGCACGGAATCCGCGCGTGAAACGATGACCTGCGGCCCCTTGGCCGCACGCTCCACGGCACGAATCGCGACGCGCAGGCGGTCGCCAACGTTGTAAGCTTCCAGACGAGATTGTTCGCGCTTGGGCAAGCGTGCTTCGGTTCGGCCGAGGTCCACGATCACATCCGGGCCATCGATTCGCTTCACGATGCAATTGACCAGTTCACCGACTCGCGTGTGAAACTCGTTGTAGATGGTGTCGCGCTCGGCTTCGCGCACCTTCTGCAGAATCACCTGCTTGGCAGTTTGCGCCTGAATGCGGCCGAGAACGTCCGTGGCGCGAGCCTGAACGATCTCGCCCCCTACTTCGATGGCGGGCTGCTGCTTGCGGGCATCCGCGAGGGTAATCTCTCGGACTGGATCGACGATGTCTTCGACGACGGTGCGAACCGCGTAAAGCTCTACCTGTCCGGTTTCCTGATTGAACTTCGAGCGGAGGTCTTCATCGCCTTTATAGAATTTGCGCGCCGCGACGACCATCGCTTCCTCAATAGCCGCGACAATGATCTCGGGCTCAATGTGCTTCTCCCGGCTGATTTGTTCGATCGTCTGATACAGCAAACTTGCCATTTCGGCGATTCTCCATCAAAACTCGACCATCAAATTCGCCTTGCGAATATTTTCGTAGGAGAACGATATCATCCGGTCCCTTACGGAAAGCCGAACCATGCCATCTGTGCATCCGGCCAAACGTCCTTCAAAATACTTCGCATTCTCTACCGGTTCGTTCAGCCAAACTCGCGCCAAACGTCCGGAAAACTTCTCATAGTCCGAAAGCTTCAAAAGTTTCCGGTCCAGACCCGGCGAACTGACCTCCAGAACGTACCCGCTCCCGGGAACCAAATCCTCGACATCGAGGATAACGCTCAACTGCTCGCTCATAGCCTCACAATCGCTATGGCTCACTCCCGAGCCGATGCGTTGCCCCGGCGACGGCGGACGGTCGATATAGACCCGGAGCAGGCGCTGCTTGCCGATCTTCCATTCGACGTCAACAATCTCCACGCCGACCGAGCCCGCTACGCGTTCTGCCGCTTCGCGAATCTTAGCCAGGTCCATCGACACCAAAACCCACAAGCTTGCCCGTACCCCGGGCGGTCCCAAGAAGCGTGGGGCGGATACTTTTGCCGCCAACAAAAAAGTGGGCTCGCGCCCACTTGAACTTTCGCCCACTTCAAACTAGCTCAGTATAGACGCAGGTACCACGAAACGCAAGCCAACCGTGGGATTGGCCAAAGTAAAGGCCAGATCCCCGCAACGAACCTGCTTCGCACAATCCCGGCGAAGCAGGCTCAAACGAGCGTCAAGTTACCGTTTCTGCGGCGACTTTGGAGTTCCCGGATGAGCAGCAGGAGAAGTTGCCGCCTTAACCGGGTAGGCTTCATCGTAGAGCTTGATGATTTGCTGGGTGATGTCCGTCTGGTCAGCACGGTAAACGACTGGGGTATTCGTCGCCGAATCGTCAAAGACAACGCCGTAGCCATTTTGTTTGGCGTATTTGTTGAGGATGGGTATCATCCTCTGCCCGATGTGATTGATGGCGTCCTGAGATGCATCGTTCCGGTCGTCCGTTAGATCCTGTTGTTCGCGCTGACCTTTGCGTTGCAGTTCGGCGCCCTGGCGCTCGAGGCGCGCGCTCTCCTCAGCGCTGAGCGTGTTGGCGCCAGCCTGAAGGCGCTGCTGGATATCCTGAAGCTGCCTTTGAATATTTTGCAATTCAGTCACGCGCGGAGCGAATTGTGCTGTAAGTTGCTGCGACGCTTGCTTGCCTTCCGCTGTGCTAGTGATAGCTTCTTGGAGGCTGATTACAGCGACCTTTTCGGCGGGCGCATCCGCGGAAGCGCCGGTTTGTGCCCATGCAGCCGGAATGGCCAGAAGGACGGCAAACACCGTCACGAGTGAATATCGAACCTTCATGCTAGCTCCTTAGTGTGAATCTTAGAGGAATTACAAACGCGCGATTATAGCGGCCCCCTAGCAGGATGGTCAACCGGAATCAGCCTGCCCGGCCATGCGAATTCTACTGATAGCGATGCAAAACAGGCCCTTGCAGTTGGCCGCACCTGTTTTTGATTGTGCCGACTTCAATGCGACCGCTCATTCCTCAAGGCAAAGGAATCAGCAACAATCGGCCGTTCGCCTGGTCCACTACGGTGGCGACGTTAGTAAGCGGATTGACAGCCACCGAAAATTCCGCTGACCCGCCGAACGGCAGAATAATTTCGACTTGCGCCGTGTTTATCATGAGTTGCGAATTCGGCGGGTTAGTAGCAACGAAATTGAATATCGAAAGCGTGTTGGTGGCCTGATTGACCGTCACGCCCGTGCCGCTCTGGAAATTGTACGCGATGGCCGTAGGATCGATGCCTACCCGGAACGGAGTGAGCACAAGCGTTTTGGCATCGACGATGCCGATCTGATTGTTCAGGCTGTCGGCGACAAGAAATGTATCGGTGATGGGATCGAACGTCACGTCCAATGGATTTTCGAAACCCTGCACTCGGCCAGATAGGAATGCCGAGGAGGACGTAAGACTGAGTCCGTCAACCATGTTCTGGCCACTGGCCGTAACGACGCCGACGTTGTCAATGGGATCGACCGCAAGGCCAAACGGAACCTGATCGACCGAAACCGCACTCGCCGTAGTTGTGGCTGAAGTGGAGTTGATCGTAAAAACCGAAACAGAATTGGAACTCATGCTGCTATTGGCGACAAGCGACAAGGCAGTATCCGGCTGAATCGCGACTCCCGCAGGATTTAATTCCACGCTAACGGTAGAATCCACGAGGTTGTTCACATAGTCAACCACCGTCGCGTCTTGGCTCCCATTGTTTGCGACAACTCCTAGGCCCAGCCGCGGCAGAACGGCCACGCCTTCCGGGCATGTCCCGACCGTTAGCGTGTTCCCTACCAATGCGGTTGCAAGGTCAACGACCGAAACCGAGCCAGGGCCCGTGCATGTGCCTGCAGTGCCAGCGGTCGGACCCTGGCTGGTGACCAAGGCCTCGTTTAAATCGGAATCGATGGCCACACCGATCGGGTTCACTCCGATAGGCACGGTACCGACCACAAAGAAGCGCCTTACGTTGGAGCTCGCGCCACCGGAATTCAAAACGTCCAGAGTGTACCGGCGCGCCGATGTCAGCATGCTCCCAGGAACGGTTGCAACGGCCTGCCGGCCGTTTGAACTGATCGTGGTGGGCACGGCGGTGCCATCCAGGCGCACTTGAGCGCCCGAAGAAAATCCGAAACCGTTCACAGTTACCGTAAGCGGGCCTGAAGATGGGGCGCTATACGTATTCCCGGGACTAACCTCGGTGATCTGGGGGGTGAGAATCGAGCCCAACGGAAGAATGGAAATGGTGTTGCTTCCGGTATTCGCGATGACTGCAACGTTCTTCCCCGGATCAATGGCAACCGCTTGCGGCGATGTCCCCACGGGAATGCTGTTCCCGATTGGCTTGAGGGTGCCCAAATCGATGACCCAAGCTGTTCCCCCTGCTCCGTTCACCGCAACGCCGACATCGGTAAGTGGATTCACGGCGACGGCAACAAAGCCCTGCGACAACGAGAAACTGCTGACGGTCTGATCGAGGACACTGAACGCAGTCATTGTCGAAACGTTTGGATCGACAAGCAGTGCTTCTTCCGTCTCCGTATTGATTGCGACGCCGCGTATGCTCGTTGAAATATTGACGAAAGTCGCGATCGCGTTGGGCACGCGCGCAACTTGATTGGCAGTGGCGGAGGTTCCCAAATCCACAATGGAAACGGAACCCGAGCCACCCGGCGTTACGACCGCCCAATTCAATTGCGGCTCAACGGCAATGGACGGCGTCGGCCCAGTGCTCACCGGGCGCGTATTCGAATTGGCCGTGACAGCGCAGTTGTTTGGCATCGTTGGATCAGAACCGCCCAATGTGCAAACCAGGCTGGGGGGATTTGTCGAAAGATCGAAAATAGTGGCGATATTCGAAGATGAATAGGCAATCACCGCGCGATGGGTAAGTGGATTTACGCCGATAGCATATGGCAACGGCGCAGGGGTCGTTCCCGTCGGGTTCGATGGAAGCGCCACGGTAGAAGCCAGCGACTCACTCTGTAAATTTATAATGGATAGAGTATTGTCCGCGCTGTTTACAACGGCTGCTAAGTGAAGGATGTCGTCCACACCGACGCTCGTCGGTGTGTTTCCCACGGACACTGTGCCCAGCACTGAATTCGTGTCCAGGTTGAACAACGAAACCGCTCCGCCGCTCCCGTTGCCCTCGTCGACGACCGCGGCAATGCCCAAAGCCGAATCAATACCCACGGCGATCGGCTGCGTGCCGACGGCAATGGGCGTATTCGCCGACGTAGGAATATTGACTGCGGAAGGAGAAATCGCCACATTCACAGAAGAAAGAAATGGAGATCCGCTGGGCACGTCGGTATTTTGAACCAGGATGGGGACCAAGCCCGGAGTCGAAAATGAGAAATTCGGACTCGACAGCGTCACCTGCAGTTGGCGGCTGTTTACCACAGTGGCTGGCAGCGACGTACCCTCGGAGCTCGCCTGCGTAGACGAGGAAAAGTAGCCGCCGTTCAAGTCAAGCGTTCCCGAAGAGGTGGAAGTCGGAAAACTCTGCGGACTTAACGCCGTGACCGCGGGCCGCGTGGGCTGGACGGCTAGGAGGACAGGCTGAATCACATCGCCGTTCTGACGCTCGATGGTGATGGGAAGCCCAGCAGGAACAGGGCCAGAGAAGAAATTGCCGGGAATCGTGGCGCGAAGCGTGCCAGTGTTGATGAATGTAGTCGGGACAGGCGCACCATCCACCTCTGCCTGACTTGTTGTAAAGAAATTGCTGCCAAAAAGATAGACGTCCTGTTGGGCGGAGCCCTCTACTGCCGCTGTAGGTTCCAGCGGTATGTTGGTGCTGAACGACGAATCCGTTGCCGAGATAACGGTCACGGCTGATTGTGCTGATTGGCTGGTGTCGGCGGCGGCGGTAGCCGTGATGGTAACGGAAGACTGCGGCGTCGAAGAAGCGATGTAGCAACCGTAACTCGTTCCGGGCGGCACTGGGTTCGACGATATTGGCGTGATCGGCATGGAAACCGTGCAAGCCGTTGGTGTGATCGTACCTACCGTCGAGTTACCATTCGCGATGCCGTCTACGGCCCAACTGACTGACGTATTCGTGTTTCCCGAAACGGTGGCGTCGAATTGGAATTGCTCAAGTGTGCCCATGGTCACAGACGCAGGAGTCACTGCAACGCGGACGCCGGAATCGATGGTTACGTCGACGATAGCATAGTAATCGGTATTGCCCTGGCTCACTGCCAATATACTGACCATCGCATTGGGAGGCAATGCCGCAGGACCAGTGTAAAGGCCTGTTACCGTAATTGCTCCCAGGGTTGTGTTTCCACCCGCAACGCATCCCGTGGGTAGGACAAGGTTTGCAACCGTGGATGAACCTGTCGCAATGGTTGCTGGAGCGGGATTGCACACGTACCAAGTAACCAGCGTGTTGGAAATTCCAGCAACGGCCACAGTAAACTGCTGCGTACCGGTCCGCACGACCGTGGCTCCGGTTGGACTAATCGTCACAGTTATAGTCTGGGAGTTACCGCCACAACCCGCGATCACGGTCGCAAACAGTAGAATTGCCGCCAGCTTGCCAAATCTCATCCACTTGCCTCCGCCAATTTTCGGTCGCCCGTTCCCCGCGATACCCTCTCAGTGCCTATTTTTGCGCACGTCCACTCTAGCCGTCGACGTCTAAACTAGAACGTTCTCCCCACCGTGAACCGAAACGTGCTGCGCGGTTCAACCAAGCCGGTTGGAAACCTTTGTACCTGCTCACTTAATATCTGATCCAGCGTAGGAATAACCTGCGATTGCAGTGTGCCCGGCGGCAAAGAGGCGATCTCTGCGGGGCTAAGATAATAAGCCCCCGACGGTCCTACAATCGTTTCGTTCAGCCGCGTCGGGTTGTACGCGTAGTAGAACCGGAACGGCGCGCGAACAATGGGCAAGAAGACCACAAATTCAATGCCGGTGGAAGTGCGCGGCGTCCAATTCGTCCCTTGTACGATAGAGAGCCTTTGCGACACGAATGTGTCGGGAAAGAACGGATTGGGAAAGTCCGATCTCAACTCCTGGTTCTCTGTTGGATCGAGCTGCAACTGGCTGGGCCGTAAGATGCCATCAATGCCAAGATCCGCGAAAAGGTTGACGCTGACCGGGCCGGCGATCGGAATGCGGTACTCGAAGTTACCCACTGTCTCGGTATCGCCTCCCGGACGCGTCGCGAAATATTCCAGCATCGGAACGCTAACGGTTTGCGTCGAGGGGTTCCCATTGGGCCCCAGAACCGTGGGGTTCTGGAGTGTAACTGACTGAGTCACGACCGAAGGAATGAACGTCCATGGCGAGATGTTGAAGAAATCAAAACCGCGCACATCTTGTTCACCGCCGAGATAGAATCGTTCATATGGCGGAATGAGTTTTCCGCCGTACCCCGTCATCCACCCCAGAATCAGGCGCATGCCGATCACGTTGCGCTTGTGGTAGGTCGGATGGAAATACTCCGCCTGAAAGATATTCGAAACCGTATCGACATTCCCCAGCAGTGGACCGCCTTCCACAGGGATCGAATAGGAGAAACTCTTGCCGGATGTAGGGTTTACAGGATTGTTAACCGTATTGTAGGTGATAGACGGAGTGATTTTGCTGGAAATGATGCCGTTCAACTGCGACGGCCCCTGAAGACTGCTGTATTGAATGGACTGGAAAAGCAACTGCGAAGCCTGACTGAACGCCGAGATATTGCTTTTCGTCCAACCATACGTGATGCCCACGCGGGTGAAGGCAAATCGATGCAACGGATAGCTTGCGAAAAGGGTAAAGCCTTTGCTGTTCTGGCTGTAGTCCTGTGCAAGCGCAGGATTGATGGCCACGGACTGGCCGACCAGGATGGACAGTTGTTTTTCCTGGTTGAAATTGAATTTGTTGGCAAAAATCGAAAACCCAGTGGAAATGGGCCTGTCGAATAAATATGGTTCGGAGAAACTAAAAAGCTCGCTGGTCTGGATGCTGCCGACATTCGCGGAAAACGTGAGCGTCTCGCCGAGGCCCAGGAAATTATTGGTCTGATACGCTAGGCCCAGGAAAGTTCCCGCCAACCCGCTGACGCCGCCCGTAAAACTGATCGATTGTTTACCCTTTTCTTTGACTTTGAGCGTAATGTCGACGGTCCCAGCCTTGGTGTCGCGTTTCAGATCCGCGTTTTCCTTCTTGATTTCCTCGAAGTAACCGAGCTGATTCAGACGAAGGATGCTCAGCTCCCACAGGCGATCGTTGAACAGGCTGCCTTCGTCAAGGAGGATCTCACGGCGGATCACTTTGTCGCGCGTGGTTGTGTTGCCGGAAAACTCGATGCGCCGGACGTAAAACTGCTTCTGCTGATCGAAGTCAATCGTCCAATTGACCGTCTTGGTGGCGTCATCGATGTCAGGAACCGGATTCGCGGTGAAGTCGATGAATCCGTAATCGCCGTAGAGCTTCGTATAGTCATCGATGGCCTTGCGAATTTTTGAGGTATCGAGAATTTGCCCCTTTTTGATCGGGAAAATCGACTCGAGAAATTCAGGTTTAAAGTAAAGATTCTCGTCCAAATTGGCGCTGCGAATGATCAGCCGGCCCATGCGATATTGCACGCCTTCTTCGATGGGAAGGGTGATGTCCGTCCGAATGCTGCGCCGGCGACCGATCAGCGGCCACGGACCGGGAATTCCGTTGTGTTCAGTTTTCACCGTATTGAGCACGGGCGTCCCTGGATCAACGCGGAAGTAGCCGTGGTCGCGGTAAAGACCTTCAATACCGACGGCGATGTCTTCATCCAGTTTGTCCCGGTCATAGGTCTTGCTGAAAAGGTTGATGTCGGCGAAGCCCAGCGGAATGGCAATGGGACGGGAATTGTGCATGGAGCGGATGATTCGCGTCGCCGAAAATATGTGATTTCCGGTGATCGTGATGTGGCCGACCTTGACCTTAGGCCCCTCATCTATATTGAAAGTCAGGCTCACCGAATTCGTGGCGGGAATACGCTCGTAAGTCGGCTTCACGGTTGCGAACATATGGCCGTGTGCGGCGAGCAGTTGCTGGATGACCACTTCGGCGTGCTTCACTTTCGTCGGATCGAAGCGGCTCTCCACCGTCAGGTCGACTTTGCGGTCCTTGAACGCGTCGAGAATGTCGGACTCCGAAACGGATTTATTCCCCTTGTACGTGATATTGCGAATTGTGGGACGCTCAGTCACATAGAAGACCAGAATCCTGCCGTTCGGATTAGTCGGGCTGTTTTCCACTTCCAAGCGAATGTCTTCGAAAAAATCCGTGTTCCAAAGTGCGCGGAAATCGCGGCGGACCGCATCCACGCTATAAACGTCGCCCTGCCGGGAAAAAATCCGCCCTAGCAGCGCCTCTTTCTGAACGCGTAAAAGCCCCACAAATTCGATGCGTTCAATAACCGGCTGCGCGGCGGCGCCCTTCTCCTGTTGTTGCGGGCTGGCGGACTCCTGCGCACGAACAGGCTGAAGGCCCAGGCAGAACAGGAAGGCGCACACTACCACGGCCAGCGAGGTAGTATGCAGGCAAGATTTCCTCTCTGCGGCTTTACTTAGAGTCAAAGCCGCGCTCCGCCATCCAATATATTGTGCTCCCCCGCCGGACTGTCCCCGCCGTCCAGCATGCGCGTGTAGGATTCTTTAGTGGGCCACTGGGGTTGCTTCTACCACCGGACGGAAGCCCAAGCCATCAGGCGCGAGATAAACTTCCATGATGGCCGGACGTTGAAGCCCGCCTTGAATTAGCGCCTCCGAGAGCGGATCCTCGACATACTTCTGAAGCGCGCGGCGGAGCGGGCGTGCGCCGTAATTGCGATCGGTGCAAGTCTTGTCCAAAATCCACTGCCGCGCTTCCGGTGTCATCTGAATCTGCACTTGGCGGTGGACGAGAGTATCGTTAATCTGGCTTACGAGCAAATCAATTATGCGCAGCAGATCCTCGTCGGCGAGCGCATTGAACAGGATCACTTCATCCAGGCGGTTCAGGAATTCCGGATTGAAAACCCGCTTTACTTCATTCATCACCACATCGTCCAGGCTCTTTGCCTGCGCGTCGCCGCCGGACTGAAAACCCATCGTCGCCTGCTTGTGCAAGGCGCGGGCGCCGAGGTTCGACGTGAGAATCAAGATCGTGTTGCGGAAATCGACGGTGTTGCCCAATCCATCGGTGAGCTGGCCATCTTCGAACACCTGCAGCAGAATGTTGTACACATCCGGGTGTGCTTTTTCGATTTCATCGAGCAAAATAATCGAATACGGAGTGCGGCGCACACGCTCGGTCAATTGGCCGCCCTCTTCGTAGCCCACATATCCCGGAGGGGCGCCGATCAGTTTCGATACGGAGTGCTTTTCCATGTACTCGGACATATCGAAGCGAACTAGCGATTTCTCGCTGCCGAACAAAAACTCCGCAAGCCGTCGCGCCACTTCGGTCTTGCCAACGCCAGTCGGTCCCAAGAAGAGGAAGCAGCCTACGGGCCGGCCTGGAGCCTTGAGCCCTGCTCGGCTCCTGCGAATGGCCCGGGCCAGCGCCGTGATGGCTTTGTCCTGGCTGATGACGCGCTTGTGCAGTTCTTCCTCGATGCGCAGCAGTTTTTGCTGCTCATCTTCTTTGATCGCCGTGACCGCTACGCCCGTCCAACGCGCCACCACTTCTTCGATGTCGTCGCGCGTGACCGTACCCGTGGAAGAGTCGTCGATCTTCAGTTTTTCCCGAAGGGCGCGCAGATTCTCTTTTTCCTTACGCTCCTCCTCGGAATAAAAGCGCGCCTTTTCGAATTCATGATTGGCGATGGCCGTTTCCATACGATGAGTAATGAATTTGACGCGCTTTTGCGCTTCGGAAACTTCCTCCGGCAGCATGGCCTGACGCAATTTCACGCGTGCGCCGGCTTCGTCGATCAAATCGATGGCCTTATCGGGAAGGAAGCGGTCCGGAATATAGCGATTCGAGAGGTAAACCGCATACTGGATGGCCTCGTCCGTGTACGAGACGGCATGGAATTTTTCGTACCGGTCGCGCACACCCTGCAGAACACGAATCGCTTCGTCTTCGTTCGGAGCGGAAACCTTCACCGACTGGAAGCGGCGCTCCAAAGAGCGGTCCTTCTCAACCGACTTGCGATATTCGCCCGGCGTAGTGGCGCCGATACACTGAATCTCACCCCGGCTGAGCGCCGGCTTCAGAATATTAGCCGCGTCGAGCGAGCCTTCCGCCGAGCCCGCGCCCACCAGCGTATGCAATTCGTCGATAAAGACGATGGCGTTCTGGCTCTCCATCAGCTCTTTCATGATGGTCTTCAGGCGCTCCTCGAATTGCCCGCGGTACTTTGTGCCAGCAACGATTAGCGACAAGTCGAGCGACAGAATCCGTTTGTCCGCCAGAAACGGCGGCACATCTCCATCGGCAATGCGCTGCGCTAGGCCTTCGACGATAGCGGTCTTGCCGACGCCGGGCTCGCCGATCAGAACCGGATTGTTCTTTGTGCGGCGGCACAGAATCTGAATGGCCCGCTCCAGCTCGCGGTCACGGCCCACCAGCGGATCAAGCTGGCCATCCATCGCCGCCTGAGTCAGATCACGGCTGAATTCGGCAAGCAGCGAAGTTTCTTTTGGACGATTGACCGGCACTTTTTCTCCTGCGCTGCGCGCAAGCTCCTCACGCACTCCGGAAAGCCGCAGCCCGCGCTCCTGCAAAATCTCCGCGCCAAAAGATTTTTCCTCGCGCAGAATGCCCAACAGAAGATGTTCCGTCCCCACATGCTTGTGATTTAGGCGCTCGGCTTCTTCGGCCGCGTAGTTCAAAATGCGGCGGCATTCCTGGCTAAGCGGAACCTCAACTGAAGTGGAAATCCGCTCGCGAACGGTGATGCGCGTCTCGATCTCCTTGCGAATAGACTCGATCGAGCCGTGTGTGCGCAGGAAACGATTGGCGAGGCCTTTATCCTCTCGTAACAGGCCGAGCAGCAAATGTTCCGTTTCGATGAAGGGGCTGCCGTACTGGCTGGCCTCGTAACGCGCGAAAAAAATCACGCGCCGAGCTTTTTCTGTATACCGTTCAAACACGGGTCACCCGCGCCCTTCTGGGGCCGAAGACTCCCCTGTCGCGTCGCACCCGGAAGCGCGATGCGCGAACGTTGCATCATCCGACATCAACAAACCGTGCTCCAGGACGAGCACGCGGTTCGCGCGCTGCGCCAAAGAAAGATTGTGGGTTGCAAGGATCGAAGTCAGATGATGAGACCGGTGCAAGCGCTGCATGAGTTCGAATATCGACTCCGTATTCCGCTCGTCTAAATCGCCGGTTGGTTCGTCAGCCAGGAGCAACTTCGGCCGAGTCACCAGGGCCCGGGCAATCGCTACACGCTGCTGCTCACCGCCGGAGAGCTCGCCTGCCCGCTGCAGCGCACGATCCGCAAGGCCCACTTCTCCAAGCCACGCGCGCGCCGAATCAAGAGCTTCCCCCGCCGTGTTCCCTCGAATCAACAGCGGCATTGCCACATTTTCCACGGCGGTAAAGTCAGCGAGAAGCTGATGCCTCTGCCAAACAAAACCAACCGCGCGGCTGCGGAAATCCTCCAATTCATTTTCCGCGAGCGCCGCCAAGGAATTTCCGGCGAAGTATACTGTACCGCTCGTGGGTGTGTCCAGCGCAGCGAGCAAATGCAGCAACGTGCTTTTGCCCGAGCCGGACGGGCCAATCAACGCAACCATTTCTCCCGGTGCAATCGCAAGAGTCACGCCCGCCAACGCAGCGACTTCGGTTTCTCCGGAGCGAAACACTTTTCGCAACGCTTCACCGCGCACAAGCGCCTGCGAACCGCTCGCCGCGGATATTCGCGGTTGCTGAGTCTCGACCGTTGCTGCCGTTGGGCTCGTCATTGTGCCCTGCTTCCCGCTTTACTCCCTCCCTGCGTCCTCCATGCCGTCCCGCCTGCCGAAGCGCCCGGAGGCCTACAAGTTGGATTCTTCACTCACCGCTAAAGTTCCAGTCAATTCCCGTGCCGAAGCCGCCGCCAGCTATTGCTTTCGATTCTGTGTCTTACCGAAAGGCCCTTTTGCTCGCCCTCTCCGACGGCTAATTTATTGCACATAATGAGTGTCTAACTTCCTCTCTATTGTAACACGCGGCGTTTTTTCATCCGGATTACGCGAGTCTCATGTGCGCCAGTGGCACCGTACTTTAGTAACGGGACTTGTTTCCCATCCGTCACTGGACCTGCGCAAATCGCTACATGATCCGTCCAACAATGTATCGAAATGGATCGCTGTTATGCGGGATGTCGAGAAACGTTGCCCTCGCCAGTGGACACGCTTGCTCAAAGCACCTATTCGGCTCTGAGAATCTCAACCGGCCGCGTGCCCGACGCGGCGCGCGCTGGATAAACCGTCGCCGCCACGCTGATGGCCAAAGCGGAAGCCGCGATCCACAACGCATCCCATGCATTCGAATAAAATGGAACGTACGGGACGGCATAAATTTCCGGATTGAGCGGCACCAGCCGCCAGTGATTCAAAGTCCACGCCAGAACATAACCCAGAATCAAGCCTATCGTCGTCCCGGCCGCTCCGACTAAAAACCCCTGCAGCACAAAAATGTTCCGTACTTGCAAGCGCCGCGCGCCCAGCGTCATCAACACCGCGATATCGTGAGCTTTGTCCGTCACGGTCATGGCCAGCACCACAAGAATGTTTAGGCCCGCGACGAACGTGATGAGCCCAATGAAAATCGCCGTGACCAGTTTCTCGAGGCTCATCGCGCGAAAGAGCGCCCGATTTTCCTCGCTCCATGTGGTCGCGTGGTACCCTGGTCCGGCCTCTTGCGCAATTAAGGAGGCGATTTGATCCGTGTGATCCAAATCAGTCACGCGAATTTCCAGTTCGCTGACCACGTCTCCTACGCCGGCCAACGCCTGAGCCGCGTGCAACGTGATAAACGTCCAATTCGCATCGTAATCGTAAAAGCCAGAATCGAATATCCCATTCACGCGGAAGCGCTGTGATCGCGGCAGCATTCCAAACGGCGTCAGGCTGCCTTGTGGGCTGGTAACCGTCACATAATCTCCCACGGCCAAATCCCAGTCTCCCGCCAAAATCCGCCCAATCAGAATCCCCGGAATGCCAAACGAATCTGCCGCGAAACTATCGCTGCCGGAAACAATGTGCTGCAGCGCCGCATCCGCGCGCTCTTCCATCTGCGGATTCACGCCTTTCAAGATGATGCCTTGCGATTTATCATGAGCCGAAAGAAGAACCGTGTTGTACACCGCCGGAGTGATCGAGCGCACGCCGGGAGTCGGCGCCAGCCGCGCCATCAGTTGCGAATAATCCCGGATGCCCTCTGTTCCGTTGGGCTTTAGGTTGATGTGCGCGGTGACCACCAGCAGCCGGTCGCGAATCGCCCGGCGAAAACCTGTGTTCATCGCCAACGCAATCACCAGCGTGGCCACGCCCGCGGCGACGCCGACAACAGAAAGAAACGTAACCAGCCGCAGCACTGGCGGCTTATGTTTCGATCGCAGGTAGCGCCGCGCGACCATCCATTCGAATTTCATGAATGTTCTTCGTGCGGCGCTGCCACGGCATCCGTTTCCGAATCCTTTTGCGGACGCAATGTGGGGAAAAGGATCACTTCGCGAATCGAGTGCGAATCGGTGAGCAGCATAATCAGCCGGTCGATTCCAATGCCTTCGCCTGCCGTCGGCGGCATTCCGTGCGCCAGCGCGCGGATATAATCCCAATCAATTTCCTTCGGCATTTCCAACCCGCCCGACTCCACCTGAGCGCGGAAACGCTGCTCCTGGTCAGCGGGGTCGTTCAGCTCCGAAAAACCATTCGCCAGTTCCATCCCCTCGATGAAAAGTTCAAAGCGTTCCGCCAGCGACGGATCATCCCTTCGACGCTTCGACAAGGGCGAAATATCCGCCGGAAAATCGTAAATAAACGTGGGCTGAATCAGATGCTCTTCGGCCACTTCTTCAAAAAGCGCGCCTGTCAATTCGCCAGCGGAGGACTTGTCGAGATCGGCGATCGCGTCAAAGCCACTTTCGAGGCCTTTCGCGCGGGCGTAGACGTTATAGCGTTCAGCAACCGCGCGGGGGCCTTGCGGCGCGGCCAGTTCCTCGACTGTCGGCGCTTGGCTAGCCGCCGCCGACCAGAATTTGACGATCGCTTCGCGCATCGACAGCGCCTCAAACCGGCCGAAATCGATTTCGTGCTCGCCGTATTTGACCTTCGTTCCGCCACAGACCGCTTTCGCCATCCCTGAGAACAGTTCTTCGGTCAGTTTCATTAACTCGCGGTAATCGCTGTACGCCTGATAAAACTCCAGCATGGTGAATTCCGGCGTGTGAATGGCGTCGATGCCTTCATTCCGAAAATTGCGATTGATTTCGTACACGCGGTCCAGTCCCCCAACCACCAGCCGCTTCAGGTAAAGCTCCGGCGCAATGCGCATATAAAAATCGACATCGAATGTGTTGTGCCGCGTGACAAATGGCCGGGCCGTCGCGCCTCCCAGGATCGGATGCATCATCGGAGTCTCAACTTCCAGGTATTTCCGCGCGTCAAAAAAGTCCCGGATGTAGCGAATGATTTGTGCGCGCCGCAGAAAAATCTGGCGCACGCGCTCGTTCGCAATCAAATCGAGGTAGCGCCGGCGATAGCGCATCTCCACGTCGGCGAGGCCGTGCCACTTCTCGGGTAGCGGCAGCAAGGCCTTGGTAAGCAGCGTGACCTGTTCCACCCACACCGTCAATTCGTTCGTCTTGGTGCGAAAAAGATGGCCGGAGACGCCGATGACGTCGCCCATATCGAGAAGCTGAAAAAGCTCAAAAAAACGCGGTCCAACGGCATCGAGTTTCACGTAGATTTGAAGCCGCTGGCCGTCCCCTTGAATGTGCGCAAAGCCCGCTTTGCCATGCAGACGAATTGTCAGGATGCGGCCGGCAACGGAAACATTCGCCTGCGACGCTTCCAGAGCTTCCGCGGAGCGATCTCCAAATTCCGCGACAATTTGAGCAGGCGTTTGCTTCCACTCGAACTTGTGAGGATAAGGATCGAAGCCCAGCGCGGCGATTCGCTCCAGTTTTTTCTGACGCTGGACAAGCTGGTCGTGCGGTTCGAATTCCAAAAGCGCGGCATTCCTTTCCTGGAGTCGTTCGGCAGTATAGCGAGCGCCCTCGCGAAGCGTCAAGAAACGCCCGGGATAGGTAGTGGGGCAGTTTGAATTTTCTTGATCGTGACACAAAGAGTCAAAATCCAAACTGACCCACTACCCCGGGATATTACCCACTGAGGGGATTTTGCTACACTCCGGCGGCCCGTGAGCGAGTGCGGGTGCGGGGATGATTTGCTTCCGAGTGGGTACCCGAGAAAAAAGAAAAAATCTTCCCGAACGCAGCCCCAGTGAATCTGGCTGAGACCTTTCAGTTCACCGGAATAATCAGTATCGCGTAAGCTGTGCCGCCGAACATTACAAATGGTTTGCGCGTGTCAGGCTTCGCCTGTCCCGATGGGAATCCCGAGGAATTTGCGACTTTTGCGTTCAGGATCATGATGTGCGCGGGGATGCGAATGTAATCCTTCTGGCCGGGAGCCAGTTTTGTGGCGCTAGGATCCGTGTTGCTCCAGGATGAGCCGCCTTCCAGCATATAAGCGTAGCCAGCGCGGTCGGGATTCGGAACGCGTCCGGCCGTAAAGGCTTCCATCCATTCCAATCCATGTTTGTCGAAGCAGGCCGGATGGTGCTCGATGGGATCATGTTGTATCGCTGCCGGATCGTCGATTACGCATGTCCAACCATTCGATCCACGGCGCAACTCTGTCATATGTCCTTTCGCATCGGCGGTATCAACGCTTGCACCTGCCGACACGGAAGTTGGAGCAGCCGATAGCGCGCGTGCAATTTCGGATTTCACGCTGCTCGATTGGCCGATTGCACGCGGACTCGCAACGCTCATCAATGCCAAACCGGCCATCACGCAGAAAAATGCCTTCATGGATGCTCCTGTAAAACGATTGTTGACCGCGAAGATGGGCCGTATTGTATCTTAAGAAATCCTCCCGCGCATGCCGATCACCCGGGAAACCCATCGCTTGTTACGCGTTGTTGCCGGTCTGTATACTCCGCTCACTCGCGAATCATAATGCCCGGAGGGCCGGTTTCGCGCGTCTCTGTATCCTAACTCCCTCAATCGGTTGATGGATTCTTCTGTCCTGACTATACTGGCGACCTCCACCCGGGGTGTAGCATTTTCCCCTCAGTACGTAATACCCCGTCAAGAAACGCCCGGACTTGCTTGCTCTGGTATAATGCCCGCCTGATTGGGGCCGTCGTGCTTTGGCGAAAACAGCGTGAGTCTGCGATTGCTCGCAGTTCGGTAAAGGAGGATTGGTTTACTCGTCTTCCCGCCGAGAAGAATCGCGTTTTCGACAGCATCGTCCGCGAGTGGGAAGACGCCTATGCCGTTTTCTCCGTGCCGCTGGACGACGCGATGACTCTCCGCTCAGAGGGCAAGATTATGCACGCACGCCAATGCGTGGAGATCGCTGCCACCGTCGTGACCGACCTCACCGGACCCTTGGCAGCCTCTTGCCGTATTCTGGAAAAATGGGGACGCCAACTTGTCGCTCCTCCTGCCGTGGCGGCGCTCAATCCGGCTTTTTACCGCAGCGAAGCGGCTCAGCAGAACGCCCAATGGAACCAGCTCATGCACCGGATTCTGTTTGGCAGCCGTTCGCGATTCCTGCATAAGCTCCGCGTGATCGAAATGAGCGTCAGCGCTCTCGGAGACGAATTCCATCGCGAGGCCGAAGAATTGTCCGCCGGTGTGCACATCCACCCGGACTCTTCTTGGCCCAGGCTGGATGAACTGCATTACGACCTGAATACTTGCCTGCGTGAAACCGTTGTCGTGCTCAAGTCGTTTATTCTGGCATTACCTCCTAGGAATTTGGCTCTCTTTCACGATGACTTGAGCGCCGCGGCCTCGGCTGTTCGCGAGGTTCTTCGCCCACCAGTCTCCCGCGTTCCTCGGTAGACGCGCAGGCGATTTCCGAAGAAAATAGCAGTCCGTACCTGTTTCTGCGGTGCGGTAGGGATGAGCCGGTGAATCTTAGAATACCGGCGCATTCCTGGAACTTTTAAGTACAACTTCTGGATTAGGCGGCGCATCGGAGAAGACAGATGCGTCGCGTTGGGTATCGTGGCCCGAACGAGGCGAATCGAAAACGGCGAAGTGCCGGAAGCGGATGCGATCCGCCTGGCGCAGCAGGGTGATGCGGCGGCTTTTGAGCGGCTCTATCAGATTCACCAGCGCCGCGTTTACTCATTGTGCTTGCGGATGGTCGGAAACACGGCTGAAGCAGAGGACTTGACTCAAGAAGCCTTTCTGCAGCTGTTTAGAAAAATCAGCACCTTCCGCGGCGAATCTGCCTTTTCGACATGGCTTCATCGACTTGCCGTTAACGTAGTGCTGATGCGGTTGCGCAAGAAGACCGGCTCGGAGACTTCTCTCGAGGAAGTAACCGAACCGGATGAAGAGAGCGGCGGCCCACGCAGGGATTTCGGCGGCCCCGACCTAGGGCTCAGCGGTTCGATCGACCGCGTGAACCTGCAACGGGCCGTGGATCAGTTGCCGGCTGGCTACAAGGCGGTGTTTGTGCTGCACGATGTGCAAGGCTACGAGCACAACGAGATCGCGGATATTATGGGCTGCTCCATCGGCAATTCGAAGTCGCAACTGCATAAGGCTCGCATGAGATTGAGAGATCTTCTCCATGAGACCGAAAGGCAAAAAGCTCGCGATGAGCGTCAGGCTTTCAAACAGGACGCTGCGGGCGAGGACTGAACGCCATGGCACCGATGCGTTGTGACGAATTCCGGCAAATCAGCGGCGAGTGGATGGATGGCGAACGTAATCCCGTGGCCGCATCGCACATGGCGGGATGCGCACGCTGTCGCGCTCTGATCGCTGACCTGGAGATGATTCGCAATGCCAGCGCGCTCCTGCCCGAGGTCGAGCCTCCTGCTCAAGTCTGGCTCGCAATCAGATCGCAGTTGGAAAAAGAAGGCCTGATTCGCACACCGAGCCTGCGACCCAGCGCAGGATGGTGGACGCGCCTCGGGGCCTTTGGTGCTTTCCGGCCGGCTCTCGCGGGTGCCTATCTGTCGCTTGTCATCGTAGGTGCTGCCGTGCTTGGCGTGCAGATGAAGACTACCAACCGCGCCGATCAGGAAGCCATGTGGCTGCAGCGCGCGCAAACGACCATGGCTCCGGTGGACGCGGAATTGAGCACCGCCGAGACAAAAACCGTTCCGGCGCTCCAAGCGCAAGGCAACGATGTGACCACCACTCTGAATCATAACCTCGCCATTGTTGACAATATGATTTCCATGTGTGAAAAGAGCGTTCGCGAAGATCCTCAAAACGAGATGACGCGCGATTATTTGTATACGGCGTACCAGCAGAAAGCGGATCTCTTGGCAACCATGGCAGAGAGTGCGGAGCGGTAATGGAGCCTCCCATGATATCGTCGACATCGTTGAAACCAATGTGGCGAGTTGCGGAAAACAGTGCGGCTGTGTTGTTTGGCTCCGCCCTGTTATTTGTCTGCGCCTCCCCGGCATTTGCTCATCATTTGGAGAAGCAATTCACGGTGCAGACCCATCCGCTGATCACCCTGCATAACCCAAGCGGCACGGTCGTGATCTCGTCCTGGAATAAGCCGACGGTAATGGTGGTCGCCGATCACGATAGCGAAAAAATTGAAGTGGATGCCGAGCAAGTTGGCAACCGCGTCGACGTCGTAACCCACCTGCTGGCCGAGAACATCTCGCCCGATGAGCTACGCGCCAATTACGTGATCACTGTGCCGGAGGATTCCGAACTGCAAGTGCACAGCGATTCTGGCAGCATCAGCGTTTCCAATATCCTCGGCGATATGAATGTGGAAACGGTCGCTGCCGGCGTCGATGCCGAGGATATAGGCGGGTATCTGGTGGTTCAAACGGTTGGCGGCCCTTTCCAGTGCATGCGCTGCACGGGTCGCATTGAGGTGCATTCCATTAGTGGCGACCTGCGCCTCGTCGATGATCACAGCTCCAACATTTTCGCGCAGACATCGACAGGCAATATTCTTCTCGACGGCGACTTCCTGCCTAACGGTGTATATCACCTGAAAAATTACAGCGGTCCGATCAACGTCCGTTTTTCAGCCGGCGACTCTTTTGACGTGAACGCAACTTCTCTCTACGGGAAGGTCGATAATCAGGCGAAACTTGTTCCGCCGTCCCACCCCAATCAGCGTCCGCCCCGATTCGCAAAAACCCTGTTTGGCAGCCTGAATGAGGGGCGCGCCAAGCTGGAATTGTCCTCGTTCAATGGTACAATCAACATCCACAAGCGTGACTGACGCACTGACCCCTGTTAGCAATAAGGATCTTCAGACCGGAATAGCCTCGCCAGGCGTACGCATAAATCGCCGCCTGCTTGCGTTGACGGGATTCATGGGATGCGGAAAATCTACCGTCGCGCGTTTGCTCGCTCGCCAAATCGGCTGGATTCATGCCGACCTCGACAAGCGCATTGTCACGCGCGTCGGCTTGGCCATCCCCGCGATTTTTGCGCAGCTCGGTGAATCTGCCTTTCGGACAACCGAGCGCGAGGAGCTGGAACGTATTCTGGGAGAAGCGGCCGCAACGGCGAAACCCACCATCGCCTCTCTCGGTGGCGGCACCATGGCTCAACCCGCAAATGTGGAATTACTCAAGCAAGCTGGATGCACCACCGTCTGGCTCCAATGCTCCGTCGAAGAATTGATGCAGCGCTGCTCCCACATTACCGACAGGCCGCTTTTCAAGGACGAAGCCAGCTTCCGCCAGCTTTACCAGGAGCGCCTGCCGTTCTACCAACTCGCTCACTATCGCGTGGAAAGCTCCGTTGAGCCGTTGCGCGTCGTGCAATCCATCATTGCTCTGGGCATTCTCGACGGTGTTCCGCTATGACTCGCGCCGCGAGAATCTTTGCCGCGTGTTTTTCCTTAGTCTCTGCCCTTGCGCTTACCACTGTCATCACCACGCCAGCTCGTGATTCGCGCCCGTTGTCGGCAAAGCCCGCACGTTTACTCCCAGCCGATTCCACCCGGTCCTTAAGCCCGCAAAAAGGCAAATTCCGCGACATGGTCAACGGCAAGGAGGTTGGCTCGGAAGAATTCGAGATATCCTCGGATAGCGGCGGCGGCTGGCTCGCGCGCGGCAGCGCTTCTGTCCGATCCGCGCAGGGTCCCGAAACACACATAACTTCACACCTGCAACTGCGCGCTGACGGCGCCCCGGCGCATTATGAGTGGACCACCGTCACCGGCTCAAAAACCGCCGGCGCCTCCGTCGATTTCGACAACGGCACCGCAACGATCCACGTGCAAGTCAACGGTGGAACGCCTTTCACTCAGCAATTTTTTTTTAAAACTCCCGTTATCGCCGTCCTCGACGACAATCTGTACCACCAATACGCGATTCTCGCCGATCTTTATGATTGGTCAAAGAAAGGCCCGCAGACTTTCTCTGTCCTGATACCGCAGGAGATGACTCCCGGAACGATTACTGTCGAAGCTCTCGACCCGGAGAATTCGAACGGCAAAAGTCTCGATCGCCTTCGCGTGCGCAGCCAGGACTTGGAAATCATTCTCTATCTGGACGGCAATCGTCTGGAACGCGTCTCCGTGCCATCTTCAAACGCGGAAATCGTCCGCCAGTAGCGCGGATTCTCGCAAAAAAAGACCCGGGCTTTTCATGCCCGGGCCTCCGATTTTTCAAGCCGCTCCAATTCGGTTAAAGCTCTGCGCTGCGTGTCTTCGCAGGTTGCGGCGCAGGAGATTCGAGCGTCACTGTGATCGTCACCGGCGAACCTTGACGCATCACCATCAGCGACACGCTTTTCTCCTCGCGCTTCTCCCGCAATCGCGCGCGCAACTCCGCCAGCGTCGTCACCGTTAAACCGTCAATGCGCGTGATCACGTCTCCCGCCTTCAATCCCGCTTTTGCCGCCGGTGTGCCCGTGCTCACTTCGCGAACCAGCACGCCCTCGTCTCCCGGCACGCGGAAGTACTTGCCCAGTTGCCCGTTGACATCTTCTCCCTCGATGCCCAGGACCGGCGTCATCCCCATAAACAATTCCGGCATCTCCATTTTGAAATTGAAAGACTGCGGCGGCGCCACCAGCGGTGTTCTCTCTCGCCAATCGCTCTCGATGTTTCGCGCGCGATTTCCGACTTGAATCGTCAATTTTTCTTCATGGCCCGCGCGCAAGACGGCCATCCCCACGCTGCGCCCCGGAGGCGTTTCTCGCACCAGCCGCCGGAATTGCACCGTGCCTTCCACTTCATGCCCCTCGTATTCAAGAATCACATCATTCGATTGCAAGCCTGCCTTCGCCGCAGGGCCGTCCGGCAAAACTTCTGACACCAACACTCCGTGCGCTGGCGTTAGGTTCAGGTCTTTGGCTTTTTCCGTAGTGACCTCGGTCATCTCCAGGCCAAGCCAACCCGTGTCTTCATCGCTGTCGAGTAGGCCAGGCGCCTGTGCGAAGAGTTGTTGTGCTTGTTGTGATGCGCTCCGCGCCCGCTCTGCAAGGCTGGCCAATTCCTCCGGTTTCATCCCGTTCTCGGTCATTTCCCTTGCCACCTCCGCTTCATACTGCTGGGCCCGTGTTTGCACATCGCGAAGACTCTCTCTCATTCGGCTTTGCATCTGCGCCATCTCTTTCTGTAGCGCGGCTGCGTCAAACAAGCTGTTGCTGCAATTGTCATTCGCTTGGGTGGTGCCCGGTGTTTGCGTTGTGGGGAGGTCTTGTGACCGAACCCCCGCTGCGGTCAGAGCGACAGCCATTGTTCCCAAGCTCATATACTTTAGATACGTCAAAGCGCGCATTTTTGTTCTCCCTATCGGACGATATTTTTCACTATTCGGTTAGACCACCGGCCGCCCATCCACCAGGCGGATCGCCCCGTTCACCGTGCTCATGAATACCTCGCCGCCCCCGCTGCCAAGGCGCCCGCGAAAACGGCTCGCGTCGTATGCCCCCAGTGTCGCCAGTGGAAAATCCGACCGGAAATCCCCGTTGCGATTAACCACGCGAACATCCGCGTTCGCGCGCTCCGGAAGCGACAGCACCACTGAGCCGTTGACCGTCGTCAGGCTCACCGGATCTCCATCCGGCAGCGATTTCAATTGCAAACGCACATCGCCGTTTGTGGTTTTCGCGCTGAACCGTCCGTCGCTGTCCAGAACTTCTACACTCCCGTTCACGGAATCCAGAATTCCCGCGCCCGCTATGCCCCGCAGGTGAACGTCTCCATTCACCGTTTGCACCACCGCGCAGCGCAGCTTGTAGGGCACATGGATTTGATATTCGACGGTCACTTGGACGCCGCTCCCCTGTGGGTAACGCGTGTTCACCGCGAGTTGCTCTCCATCTCCCTGCACATCGATGTGCACGCGGTCCAAATCATCGCTTTCGTGCAGCGCAGTCTTGATGGCGCGCACCTCAACTTGCTCGCGATCCCAGCTCTCCACTTGCACCCCGCCATTCACGTTCGCCAGCGCAAACACTCCTCCGGAATGCAGCGGGTAAACCTGATCGAAAACCTGCGTGGAGGCGCGCGCAGGAAGTGTTGCCACAAAAAATGCTGCGAGGGCAGCCAAGCCCAGCCAATGACAGCCGCGCAACCTGGAAAGAATCCTTGCGTTCATACATCGTCTCCTTTCGCTCGCGAAACGGCTTTACGGTTGATCCGGTGGCTGTGGCGGCTGGAGCTCCAGCAAATTCATTTCTAATTGCTTTTGCATCTGCTCCATTCGTTGGCGCAACTGGTCCATTTGCTCTTTTTCGTGCTCTGCGTCGTTCAGCATCAGCCGGATATTTCCGGACACCGTTCGCAGAACCAGCGTCGCGCCGCCGCCATTGAGCGCTCCTTCCGCGCGAACCACTTGGCTGCCTTCATCCGGCTCCCCATAAGTCACTTTCAACGGAAACGCAGGATCGACCACTACCCGATGATCGCCGCCCAGCTCCACTTGCGCGTCTACGGTGACGGCGAGCTCCTTCGGCAGATAAACAACGATGTCCCCTTCGCCTGCCGCCAGGCGGCAAGAACTGCTTAGCTTCGCGTCCGGGCCGAACCACGCCGTAATTCCTCCTGCGCCCGTCGAAGCTCGCACCGCGTTTTGCACTTGCATCAGGTAAACGCTCCCTGCTCCCGTTTCGAGTTCCGTCGGACCCGACGACCGGACCACGCGAATCCCTCCGCCGCCCGTGCGTGCGCGAACTAGCCCGGATGCTTCGCCAACCTCAATTTCTCCGCCGCCTGTGCTCACCACCAGCCCCGCGCCGGCATGCTCAAGCGAAATATTTCCGCCGCCTGTGTCGAGCCGCCCCGCGCCGGCAATGGACGCGACGCGAATGTGCCCGCCCCCGGTGCGTAATACCGCACCGCCCGCCACCGAGCCGACCGTAATATCTCCGCCGCCCGTCTGCGCCGTCAGGTCGCCCCCGACGTTTTTCGCGACAATGTGCCCGCCGTCGGTGATAAGCCGCGCCGGGCCATCAATCTCTCCGGCCGAAATGTTTCCTCCATCCGTCAACGCGGAGACGCGGCCCTGAACATCCGCTATCTGGATTGCTCCGCCATCTGTGGAAAGATCCAGGTTGTAGTTGTGCGGAACGGTCACTGAGATCGTGACGGACAGATGATGTCCCCACCCAAGATGCGGCGACCGGCCAATCAACACCACCCCGTCCCCTTCGTTCCGCGCTTCCAAAACAAAAGCATTCAGAATCTGCTGTGCATTCGAATCATCCGCATCGGTCTCCAGATGAACGCGGTAGCTGACTTGCGAAGCGTTTCCGTTCAAAATACGAATGTTGCCTTGGTCGACTGCCACGCGCAGGTGCGAGCCGGGGCTCGTCGAAAACTGCCCTGTCTTGTCGGCCGTCGCGGGATTCGAGTGGCCTCCGCCAGCCCATGCAGGCAGCGTGGCCAGAACTGCGATTATCGGAAGCGAAATTCGAAAAATGCCGGGCCTCATCTTGTTCCTGTCTCCGCTACTGCTGGTTCGGCTGCGCTTGCTGAACGGCCGCCGCGCTTTGTAAACGAATATACGTATTCGGATCCGTGCGCATCCGGTCGCGCAGAATGCCGAGTGCCTTCGGATCGGCAAGCAGCCCTCCGCGTTCCGAAGCAATGAGCAGCGCATTGATCGCCTCCACGCGCACGCCGATATTTGCGTCTTTCGTCAGCGCCTCCAGCATCGTTTGCACGCTGGCGTCGTCCGGCTTTGCCACCGTCAGCGCGTCCAGCGCTTTCAATCGCACCGCCGGATTGCGATCGGTGAGCACCGCCTGGGAAAGCGCACGCTCTACATCCGGATCGTTCGCGCGCGCTTTCAGCAACTCCACTGCGTTAATGCGAACGTCTGGGCAGAACCGATGATTATTGTGAAGGACGTAGAGAAGCACACGCTTCACCTCGTCGTCGTTCACCGTTCCCTGCACAACCATTGGACGCTCCGTATTCATCTGAACTTCGATCTGCGGCGGACGGCTGTCATTGCTCGGCGTCCAGTTGATTCCCGAAACATTCGCGGATTGCAGCTCCTGATTATCCAAACCCATCGAACCCAATACTGCGGTTGGCCGGGGCAAAGGCGCGTTTGGCGCCTGCGAATGCCAAGGCCCCAGCATTCCTACGGAGAAGCCCACCAGCAGCAAAGTGGCGACGCTGGCTGCCGGATGCAGCGCCAGCCAGTGCGCGGGAAAAAGTGACTCCGCCCAACGCACGAAAATGCTGCGATGGTCCATCTCATCGAGCGAATCCTCGAACCGGTTGCGGCAACTTGCCAGCAGGCCCGCCGTGGGTTCGAGCCGCCGGTGAGCGGCGGCCATCTCGAGTAATTTCCGCTCCACATCCAGCGCCGCGACGCAGCGCGCGCATTGGTCAAGATGCTCTTCCAGGGAATCGCGTTCCGAGCCTTCCAGCTCATCCACCGCATAAAGGATGATGTTTGGTTCGAACTCCGGACATGCCCCGGAGGGTTGGCTAAATTCCTGCATTGTTAGCTCCTTGCTTCATCTCATGCCGTCCAGTGTGGCGCGCAATTTCCGCGTCGCGCGGAACAGCGAATTCTTTACTGTTTCCTCCGAAGTGCCCAGCATGTCCCCGATCACTCGCAATCTCAGCCCTTCGTAATGCTTCAGTTCAAAAACCATGCGCTCCCGTGCCGAAAGCCCGTCGAGCGCCGCGTCGATATGCTTCCCAAGTTCCTGACCCAGAAATTGCCGCTCCGGATTGGCCGCCGCTCGATGCTCCACTTGCTGGTCGAAGAAATCGGGCGCAACGCCCTCGCTGTCAGCGGGCTGCGGCGCCTGCTCCTCACGCCGCGTGTTCTTGCGCCGCAGATGGTCCAGGCACACATTCGTGGCGATGCGATAGATCCATGTATAAAAACTGCACTCGAAACGGAAACGCGAAAGGTTACGGTACACGCGAAGAAAAATTTCCTGGTAAAGGTCGCGAGCGTCCTCCGTGCCGCGCACCAGGTTCAGCGCCAGGCGCAGCACGTCACGGTCGTACCGGCGCACTAGTTCCTCAAAAGCCGGCCGATTGCCCGCTTGCGCCTGCCGGACTAGGACCTGTTCGTCCGCTTTCTGCACTGCGCGTTGCGCTGCCCCTCGTTCGAGCGCGGCGCTCATCCCCATGGCGTTCATAACCGGATGCGACCCGCTCGTTCCGCGGTTGTACGGCGCGACTTGCCGCAGGTGGCTGTGTCCGGGAACATCACAACTCACTTACCCTCCATCATACAGCCTTAGACGAATGCCTCGTCCCTTTGGTAAGCAGCCTCTTCCGCCCTGGAGATCCATATTAGAAATCCAAATTCCTTCTTTTTCCCTTGACATTCCTCTGACCGTATGGTAAATAAGGTCTTTGTACTCTGGAAGTTACAGACTTGACGTTGCTTAGAGGAGACAGGCCGCGGAGACGCGGCTTTTTGCTTTTTATGCGCTTTTTGAATTCTAATCGAGTAAATATGGGGAATTAGAACTTCATGCAACTCACACAAAACAAACACCGGAAGCTATTTCTAATCGAGTTTTTCTGCGCTTTTTTTGCAAAATACTCGATTAGACTTTTCCCTCCGCCCGCGCCCTTCCACGCTTCCGTGTCGCGCCTGTTCGTCATTTGTCACCTGTCCCCTGACAGTGCTTTTCTAATCGGGACCGCAACGTTCATTCATTTTTTGCTAACCACCCATAAAATCAATCACTTAACTCTTCCTAGTCGGAGCAAATCTCAGCTCGCACGCATATGCCCTTAGCCTCGAACTCGCCAGTTACCACCATGAAGGGCCTCGGCCCTCACCGCGCCGCCCTGCTCGCCGAGCGCGGCATCACCACCGTCGGCCACCTCCTCAACTACCTGCCCTTTCGTTACGAAGATCGCATCCATTTCACGAACGTAGCGGAACTTACGCCCGGGCAGGTGGCGACCGTGAGAGTCGAAGTTGAGAGCGGAAGCCTCGTCCGTTTCAGGGGCCGCCGCAACGCCATGTTTCATCTGAGCGTGAAAGATGCCAGCGGCAAGCTCGCCGTGCGCTTTTTCCACGGAGCCTACCTCGACGGAAAATTGAAGCCCGGCCAGCCGCTGGTCCTGCACGGCAAAGTCAGCGCCGATCCGAACCGTCCGATGCGCATCGAAATGATCAATCCGGAATTCGAATTGCTTCATCCCGGCGACGACGCAATGGACTCCGCGGAAGTGGGGCGCATTGTTCCGGTGTACGAAGCCATCAGCGACATCAGCTCGCGAATGCTGCGCCGGATTATTTTCAGAGTCGTAGAAGATTTTCAGGGAGAAATTCCAGATCCGCTGCCGCCGGAACTTTTGCAGCGTTTCGGATTCCCGTCCAAGCGCGAAGCTCTCTTGCGCGTGCACTTCCCTGAGCGTGACGCCGATGTCGGGCTGCTGAACGAATTCCGCAGTCCGACGCAGGTGCGGATGATTTTCGAAGAGTTTTTTCTCTACCAGCTTGGCCTGGCGATTCGCCGGCAGCGCGAACAGCAACAGGCCGGAATTCCGATGCTAGTGCGCCAGGATAAAGTTCGCGAAGCGCTGAAACAAATCCTGCCGTTCAAGCCGACCGCCGCGCAAAAGCGCGTGCTCGCTGAAATCGCGGCGGATCTCGAACGTGCGATGCCCATGACTCGCCTGCTCGAGGGCGACGTCGGTAGCGGAAAAACGATTGTGGCGCTCGAAGCGGCGGCAATCGTCATCGAAAACGGCTATCAGGTGGTGCTCATGGCGCCGACGGAAATTCTCGCCGTGCAGCATTATTTATCCGCGCGGAGAATATTTTCTTCCGCGAGCTATTCCGTGGAGCTGCTCGTCAGTGGAATGAAGCCGCGCGAAAAAGAAGAAGCGCTGGCGCGCATCGCCTCGGGTCAAGCGAACTTCGTCACCGGCACGCATGCGCTGATTGAAGATGTGGTGAATTTCGCGAAGCTGGGGCTGGTAATCATCGACGAGCAGCATCGCTTCGGCGTGCTGCAACGCAAGCGCCTGACAGAAAAGGGAAAAGCGCCGCATGTGCTGGTGATGACAGCGACGCCGATTCCGCGCACTCTCGCGCTCACGCTCTATGGCGATCTCGATCTGTCGATCATCGACGAGATGCCGCCGGGGAGGACGCCCGTAGAAACGCGCTGGGGCGCGGAAGAAACTCTTCCGGGAGTTTGGGAGTTCGTGCGACGCGAAGTTTCCAGCGGCCGGCAAGCCTACATCATTTATCCGGTGGTCGAAGAATCGAAGCAGGAATTAAAAGCGGCGACGGCCGAGTACGAGCGCCTCTCAAAAAACGTTTTCCCGAAGCTGCACGCCGGGCTGCTGCACGGGCGCATGCGCAGCGAAGAAAAAGACGACGTGATGGAGCAGTTTCGCAGCGGAAAAATTCAGGTTCTTGTAGCAACGACTGTCGTAGAAGTTGGCGTCGACGTGCGCAATGCGACCGTGATGGTGATCGAGCACGCCGACCGATTTGGCTTGGCGCAGCTTCATCAGCTTCGCGGACGCATCGGGCGAGGCGCGCACAAATCACACTGCATTCTGGTGGCCCCAAAGAACGTAACGGAAGAAGCGCGCGCCCGGCTCGAAACACTAGTCGCAACAGCCGACGGGTTTCAGATTGCCGAACAGGACCTGAAGCTTCGAGGGCCGGGAGAATTTTTCGGCACAAAGCAGCATGGAGATGTGGCATTTCATATGGCGCATCCGCTGCGCGACCACAAGCTCTTGGATCTGGCGCGAGCCGAGGCTTTTGCGCTTGTGGAAGACCGTTCGCGTTCGCCCGAACTGGCAAAGCTCACGACATTTCTGGGGCCGGAGTGGCAAAACAAGTTCCGGCTGGCCGCAGTGGGATAGACGATGCGCGTGATCGCAGGGAGATTCAAGAGCCGCCGGCTGCGCGCGCTTCGCGGAATGGAGCTGCGGCCGACCAGCGACCGGCTGCGCGAAACGCTGTTCGACATTCTCGGCGACACAGTGGAAGGTTGCCTGTTTGTCGATCTGTTCGCAGGAACCGGCGCGGTGGGCATCGAAGCTATCAGCCGCGGAGCGCGCCGCGTGGTGTTCATTGAACGCCACGCTCCGGCGGTGCAAGTGATTCGCGAAAATCTGAAATCGCTCGAAATCGCTAGCGCGGCGGAAATTCTTCCGATGGACGCGATGCGCGGTCTCGAAAGGCTCGCGTCACAACACGAACCAAGTGATTTTGTTTTTCTCGATCCGCCCTACGCGCAGGCGCGCGAATACCAGCGAGTTCTGGAATTCATTGGTGCGGCAGAGATACTTTCCACGACAGGGATCGTAATCGCTGAGCACGGGGAAAAACTGGAGTTGCCGCCGCAGGTACCTGGGCTCGAACGAACGCGCGTGAAGGTGCAGGGCGATTCCGCGCTGAGCTTCTATCGCATTGCGAGACCATCGTGATGCTTTTGCGAAGTGTCAGGTCACAGAAAACACTACGTGGAAAGGATACCGATCAGCTTGGCGATGTCGCGTTCGGTGTCACAGCAGCTTTGTGGTAGCATTTCAGCAGCGTCAGGGACGCATCCGGGCCGCGGAAAGGGTAGAAGCCCACCTGCTTGTAATCGATTTTCGCGAACCTTCTTTCAGCCCGATGCGCGGACAACGGGCGAGTTAATGAAAGGAGGTCGCCATGTCGACCAATCCTCACGACGCGCCGCGTCCACTTCCCGAACGTCCCAATCTCCGGCATTTGAAGGATCAGGCCAAGGATTTGTTCAAGGCCAACGGCGCGAGATCGCTTACCGAGGCGCAGTTCAAGATTGCGCGGCTCTATGGCTTTGCAAGCTGGCCAAAGCTGAAAGCACACATCGAATCGCTGGAGGAGATTGGCCAGCTCAGAGAGGCAATCGACACCAACGACTTCGAAGGTGTCAAGACACTGATGACCAAGAATCCCGCGCTGCATCGAGCGCCGCTGGGCTACGGCAAGAATGGGCCGCTGACCTGGGTTGCGGAATGCCGCATCCCGTATGAGCCACCGAGCCCGGCCAGACTCGCCATGGCGGAGTGGATGATCAAAAACGGGTCAGATGTGCACCAAGGCGGAGATGGTCCGCTGATGAGAGCTGCGCTCGCGGGTGATCGAATCCCGATGATGGAACTGCTGGTTTCGCACGGCGCGAACGTCAACGCCGAGTGGGACGGACATTTCCCGATTATCTTCGCCCCTTGCGAAACGGTGGATGCAGCGGCTCTACAATGGCTTCTGGATCACGGAGCAAATCCGAACCACGCCAACGCGAACCGGAAGCACCCGAGCACCGCGCTCGACTACGTTATCGGCTCGTATTGGCGCTCAACGCAACTCAGCACTTGCATCGATATCCTCGTCGAGGCTGGTGGCGTAACCAAATACGACGTGCCGAGCGTGCTGGACATGTTGCGAAGCCGCCTTGATCGTTTATCGAAGCACCTGGAAGCCGATCCAGAGCTGGTGAACAGACGGTTCCCAGAACTCAACTTCGGCAGTACGGCCATGAGGCGACTCCTGCTCGAAGGAGCGACGCTTTTGCACGTGGCGGCGGAGTACGGGAATCTGGACGCCGCCAAACTACTTCTGGATCGCGGCGCTGACGTCAATGCGCGCGCGGCGATCCATGAATCCGGGGCGGGCGGTCAGACGCCGATTTTCCATGCGGTGACGCAGTTTGGCGATTGGGGCTTACCCGTAGCCAAACTGTTGGTGGAACGCGGGGCTGACCTATCGATTCGCGTTAAACTTCCCGGTCATTATGAACGACCAGAAGAATTTGTTGAATGCACTGCACTGGGATACGCATCGATGTTCCCTGATGCTGACTGGAAAGGTGACCGAAAAACGGTAGCGTTTCTCCAAGAGCGGGGCGCCAGGGAGTAGCGCAACGCACTACGTGGAGAGAATGCCGATCAGCTTGGCGATGTCGCGTTCCGTGTTGTACAGATAAGGCGCGATGCGTATCGCATTTTCGCGCAAACTGACGATCACTTGCGCGACCCGCAATTTCTCGTAGAACTCTTTGGTGCGCTCCGGCTTGCGCGCCGCAACGCACACGAATGAACCGCGATTTTCCGCCGCGGCTGGACTGGCAAGGACGCACGTATCTCGCGGAAGGCGCTCGATGAGCTGCGCGACGAGATGCTGGTTGTGTTCGGCGATCGCTTCGATGCCAACGCTCTCGATAAACTCGAGCGAGGCTTGCATCGCCGCCAAATTCGTAAACGCGGCAGTCTCCGGCGCGTCCCAGCGGCTTGCTCCCGGCACTGCGGTGAAATGGTCGAGCGATAGCGCATGGAAATTGCGCGCCCCCTCCAAAGCCTTCCAGTAAAAAGGCCCGGGGCGCAGTTTTTCCATAGACTCGCGGCGCGCCCAGAAAAAACCGGTGCCGTAGGGGCTCAGCAACCATTTGTATCCGGAGCTGACCGCGAAATCCGCGCCGATCGCGCGCAAGTTGATGGGGATCCCGCAGGCACACTGGCTCATGTCGAGCAAAAGCAATACGCCCGCTTTGCGACACGCTTCTGCGAGGCGCTCCGCATCGAGCAGCGATCCATCATCAAAACGCACCAAGCTCGCCGAAACCATTCGCGTTTGAGGAGTGAACCGCTCGATATAGTCGCTGGCGCGCAGAAACCGATCGCGCGGCGTAACGATTTTTACGCGAAAACGGCCGGCATCTGCGAGCGGCATGAACGTGGAAAAATGTGCAGGAAATTCGCCGCGGCCAATGAGAACTTCGTCTTCAGGTTGCCAGCCGAAATTGGAGGCGACAACCATCATGCCGCTGCTGGCGCCTGAAGTAATGGCGAACTCTTCGGCATCACCATGGAGCAAGCGCGCGAGCAGGCCACGAATGCGGTCCGGCAAGCCGAAGTATTCCGCTTCCGGCAAGCGATGCGGCAATTTTTTCCATTCCAGCGCCGCCTGCGATGCGCGGACGGACTTCAGCGGAAGCGGCCCCTGGCCGGCGGCGTCCAAGTACGAGACTCCTTCGAAGTCGCCGAATTCGGAACGATAGTCCATGCGAGTGCTCCTGTTTAAAAATGAGTTCGGAGATCACGAAAACTGGAAATGAGAATCAGTTTCCCCGAGCCGCTTTCGAGCTCGGCGTGCTCAAGAACCCAGGTGGCATGATGAGGGACAAAAACCGCATTCAGGCCAGCCTGCAACGCCGGATTGATGTCGCTACGCGGGCTATTTCCAATCATCCAGCCATTCGATTTCACGATTTTGAATTGCTGAACGATGCCCTCGTACGTGGCAAGATTCTTTTCCGGCACAATTTCGACGGCTTCAAAATAGCGCGCCAACCCGGAACGTTCCACCTTGGCGGCTTGCGCGGCAGCCTCGCCCTTGCTCAACAAAATCAACCGATGGCGTCCGCTCAAATAAGAAAGGGTTTCGGGGACGCCATCGAGAATATGCGGCGGAGTGCCTTCGAGATCCACGGACATTTTCTCAATTTCCTGAACAACTTCCTTGCGGGCTGTGCCGCCAGCGAGTTTCAGATAGGTGTCTTCGAGCGAACGGCGGAAGGAGCGAACCCCATAGCCGTGCTGGAGAATATTGCGGCGCTCGGTTTCGTTGAGGATGTGGCGGCAGTATTCGGGCGTGTAACTGAGGTGCCCGAGGCAGGAGAGAAAGCGGCTGATGGTTTGCTCGAAGAAAATATTATTTTCCCAGAGCGTGTCGTCAGCATCGATCAATATGGTTTGCCGAGCCATAATCCATTTCCGCGCCTGTAGTCCCATCCACAGGCGCAACTTCAAACGAACAATAGCTTCCGGGCGAAATGCGCCTGAATCAGGATGCCTTGCGCACGCCTGCGACGAGCCGTTCGAGGATCCCCTTCGCTAGGCTTTGCGCTCCGCCGAATTGCGCAAGATAGTCTTGAAAATCGCGATTGAGCTCGAGAGCCTTGGCCGGTTCGAGTTTCGTGCGCAAGATCATATCGCGCAGATGCACCGGATGAGGAAGCACGACATCATCGCGCAACTCTTCCAAAGCGATTTTCGGATCGTAATGATACATATATCCTCCATACGGAAAGAAACATTGTAACGCGGACGGGAGGGAAATCAGGCAGCGGCAGGCAGAAATTCGTAGCGATCGATGCTGGCGGCGACGCCAGGTATGTCTGCACGCTGCTCGACACGCAGAATCCTCGCCGCGCAACGGATACGCACTTCACCGGCGAGAGTAATTTGCTGCGGCAAGGTGAGAACAATCTCGACGGCGCTGCCCTCTTCCGGAGGCTCATCCATCATGAAATAAACGCCGCGGAAACTGACGTCACGCGAGTGCGCGACTTTTTCTTCTATCGTTCCGTTGTGCGTGAAGCGAACAAGCAAGGGAAGGGTCATGTTAAAACGACGAGCGTTGCGACGGTCCGTGATTTCCTGATCCATCTATCCTCCCAGACGCCGCCGAAAAACCGTCCTGATTCTAACCCTAACACCGGAGAGACGCACGCACAATTGTTTTTGCGGTGGGCTCGCGCGAAGCGAGCTTGGCACGCGACGGGCGTCCAGTTAGACTGCGGAGTTCGAGGATTTTCAAATGGCAGAAGCGTTTCATCGAAGCTTTTTTCTCAACGGGCCTGCAGGCCGGCTGGAGGCAATGCTGTGGACGGCGCCGAAAGCAGAAACAGAACCACGGCGAGTCGCGGTCGTTTGCCATCCTCACCCGCTCTTCGGCGGAACGATGCACAACAAAGTTGTTTTTCAATTGGCGAAAAGTTTGCATCAAGAGGGCGCGCCGGTGCTGCGCTTCAATTTTCGCGGCGCGGGACTAAGCGAAGGCAAACATGACAAAGGACGCGGAGAAATCGGGGATGCGCAGGCGGCGCTGGATTACCTGGCAGCGGAATTCCCGGGCACACCGATCCTGCTGGCGGGGTTCAGCTTTGGAGCGTACGTCGGATTGCGCGCGGGATGCGCGGACGCGCGCGTGAAGGAAATTGTGGGCGCGGGACTGCCGGTGAATGACTCCGACCTGTCGTATCTGGCGGAATGCAGGAAACCGAAACTGATTTTGCAAAGCACGCACGACCAGTACGGCTCGCGCGAGCGCACCACAGCGCTTTACGAAAAATTGCCGGAACCAAAGAGACTTGCGTTCATTGATGCGCCGGACCATTTCTTTGCCGGGAAGCTTCCGCAGATGGGCGAGGCGTTTGAAAAGTGGCTGCAGGAGCAGGACGAGGAGAATTGAATACGCTATGCGCCTTTACTGAGGCCCGGTAAAGATACGGCGGAATTGTTCCTGCGAGACGGGCGGAATTCCCGCGAGCTTTAGATTCGCTTTGACGTGATCGACGCGCTTCATTCCTACCAACGCCGCCGAGATGCCTGGCGCGGAACGCACAAATTGCAAGGCACACTCGATGTCGTTGCGAAGACCCAGCGCGGTATGAATCGACGGAGAGATTTTGCCGACGAGATGCGTCTGCAGCAACGAGGCGCTGGCCACCAGGGCAATGCCAAGCTCGCGCGCAGCTTGAATCGTCGAAACGGTTTTCCCGCCGACAATTTGATTCG
>JBAUEH010000110.1:0-8490 GCA_049678505.1 Candidatus Acidiferrales bacterium | reverse complement strand
CATCTGGAAGTCTACGGCTGGGCATCGTGGTCGCCCCGCGGCGGAATTGTCACGCTGCGCAATCCGGACAAAGCGCCGCACACATTCGAACTCGATCCGCAGTCCGCGTTCGAATTGCCGCCCGATGCTTCGCAAGCCTACGCCGCGCGCAGTCCTTGGCGCGGCGCTGCCCCGCTCGACATCAGTCTTCGCGCCAGCCAGCCGCACACTTTCAGGCTGCAGCCGTTCGAAGTCCTCACCTTGAAAGCAGCTCCGCGATGACCTTCACGCTTGCCGATTGGCTGATCGTCATCGGCTATCTGATTGGCTCGGTTAGCATCGGCCTGCTCGGCAAGCGCTACCTCGGCAACGTTTCGCAATACCTCGTTGCCGGCCGCGAGCTCGGCCTGTACGTCGGCATCGCCACTCTGGCCGCCACCGAGATCGGCACCATCACTTACATGTACAACGGCGAGCTCGGCTATCGCTTTGGCTTCGCATCGTTCGCCGCCGCGCTGATTTCCGGAGTGGTCATGATCTTCGTCGGGCGCACCGGCTTCATCATCAGCCGTTTCCGCCAGCTCAAGTTGATGACCGTGCCGGAATTCTTCGAAGTCCGCTACAGCCGTGGACTGCGCCTCGTCACGGGAATCCTTGTCGCCCTCGGCGGAATTCTAAACATGGGCGTATTCCTGAAAATCGAAGGCGAATTCTTAACCATCGTCAGCGGCATTCCCCAGCGATACCTGGTCGCCGTGATGACCGCCATTCTGCTCCTCGAGCTTCTCTACACCGTGATCGGCGGAATGGTTTCCGTGGTCATCACCGATTTCTTGCAGTACTCGCTGCTTTCCATCGCCACGATACTGGTCACCATCTACGCCGTGCATTTTGCGGGATGGAGCAACATCGTCCACAAAGTTACCGTCACCATGGGCCCGGCCGGCTTCAACCCCATCATCAGCCCGAAATTCGGGTGGACCTTCCTCGTATGGCAAATTCTGTTGTGGCTTTCCATCGTCACTTGCTGGCAAACGACCGCCATGCGCATTTTTTCGACGCGCGACGCCCGCACTTCCAAGCGCGTGATGACCTGGACCGGCTTTATTTTTCTGGGCCGCGGCATGCTGCCCATGCTGTGGGGCATCGCCGCGCTCACGCTCTTTGGCACCGGCGTGCTCGACAAAGGCGTCCCGCTTCCGATGATTCACGGCCACGCCATGGCGCCCATCGACGCCATGCCTGCGATGTTGGCGCAGATTTTAGGCCCCGGCGTGCGCGGAATCGTCGTGGCCGGCATGCTCGCCGCAACCATGTCCGTGAACAGCTCCTACCTGCTCGGCTGGAGCGCGGTGATTTCGCAGGACGTGGTGCTCCCGCTGCGCGGCATGCTCGGAAAATCGCCGCTCGGCTCGCGCGGCCAGCTCTTCCTGAATCGCGTTGCCAATCTTTTCGTCAGCCTGTTTCTGATGTTCTGGGGTTTGTATTACACGCCTCCCGGCGCCGTGTATCTCTACTTGAACATCACCGGCACGATTTTTCTCGCCGGCGCGTTTGTTTCCGTGATCGGCGGGCTTTACTGGGCGCGCGCCAATACTCTCGCGGGCTATCTCGCGATGATTCTCGGCGCGGCCGGTGCGATCATTCCGTTCTTTTTTCTTCACTGGAATGAAAACGTCACCGGCTTCATGGCTTTCGGTCTCGCCGCTTGTGGTTTCTTGCTGGGCTCTCTGATTGGACGCCCCACGCCTCCTTCCAAGGCAATCCGCATGGCTGGCACGTTCGTGAGGGACGTGCCGTCATGAAACGTTGCGGAGGAACACGATGAAGTATTGGGAAATTTTCTGGACGTTGTGTCTCGTCGGCGCTGGCGCGACCTTTGCCTTCATTACCCTCGTTGTAATCATCAAAGGCGGTCCCGATCTCCGCGAAATGCTCCGCCAGCTTCGCCGCCAAAACCTTCGGCGTTGATTTATTCATTCCCGTTGCCTCGTCTCGCGCCTTGGAGCAAAATGACGCCGCCTGCAACTCCGCAAATCGGGCATGGCAGTTGATTCTCGATCTGAGGACAACAAATGAAGAAGATAGAATTTTACGCACTCCTCGTCGGATTATTCCTCTGTGCCGCTCCGCAGCTTCGCGCGCAATCCGCCTCGTCTCTCGCTCCGGGCGTTCGCGAATTCGTCAAAGTCAGCGCGCCGGTCATCGCCCTCACGCATGCCCGCGTCATCGACGGTACCGGCTCGCCCGCGCGCGCCGATCAAACCATCATCATCTCTGGAGACAGGATCCAATCCATCGGCGACTCTGCCAGCGCTGCCGTGCCCGCTGGCGCTCAAGTTCTCGACCTTTCCGGCAAAACTGTCATTCCCGGCCTCGTCGGCATGCACGAACACATGTTTTATCCCGCCGGAGGCCGCACCGCCGTCGCGCTCTACAACGAAATGGGCTTCAGCTTCCCGCGCCTTTACCTCGCTTGCGGCGTCACTTCCCTACGCACCACTGGCAGCATCCAGCCATATACGGATCTCGAATTGAAAAAGTTGATCGACGCCGGAAAGCTCGCCGGCCCAAAAATACACGTTACTGGCCCCTATCTGGAAGGCCCGGGGTCTTTTACTCCTGTTATGCATGGATTGGCCGGTCCCGACGACGCGCGCGAAACCGTTAATTATTGGGCCGATGAAGGCGTCACGTCTTTCAAAGCTTACATGAACATCACGCGCGCCGAGCTCGCCGCCGCCGTCGAGGCCGCCCACAAGCGCCATCTGAAAATTACCGGTCACCTGTGCTCCATCGGCTTCAAAGAAGCCGCCGCGCTTGGTATCGATAATCTCGAGCACGGCTTAATGGTCGACACCGAATTCGATCCCGGAAAAACTCCTGACGTTTGCCCTTCGCAGCAGCTTACCGCGCAAACCCTCGCGCAGATCGACATAGAAGGCCCGCCGGTTCAGGACACCATCCACGATCTCGTCGCGCATCACGTTGCCGTCACTTCGACCATCGTCATTTTCGAAACTTCAGCTCCCAATCAGCCACCGCTTGAACGCCGCGTCATCGACGCTATGCTTCCCGAAGCTGCGATTGCCTATCTAAGCACGCGCTCTCTGATCGGCAGCAACGCGAATTCCCCGTGGCCGGTCCTCTTGAAAAAAGAAATGCAGTTTGAACATGACTTCGCGAAAGCGGGCGGCCTTCTCCTCGCTGGCGAGGACCCCACCGGTTACGGCGGCGTCCTTGCGGGCTTCGGCGATCAGCGCGAGATGGAGCTTCTGGTGCAGGCTGGCTTCACGCCTGCGGAAGCCATTCAGATCTACACGCAAAATGGCGCCCGCTTCCTCGGCGAAGATGACCGCATCGGCACCCTCGCCGCCGGCAAGCAGGCCGACATCGTCGTCATCGATGGCGATCCTTCCGCGAATATCAGTGACATTGAAAAAACGTACCTCGTGTTCAAGGACGGGGTTGGCTACGATTCCGCGAAGCTCATCGCATCGGTCCGCGGATCCGTCGGCCTCCACTGATTTCGGCCGCGCGCTTATTCAAAGCTTTTAGTTCATCGAAAAAAAGGGGACTCCCATGCAAAACACTTTTGCGGAACTTCGCCATTTCGTTTGCGCATTTCGCGGCGCGATTCTCTTTTTTGTCCTGGCGTTCTTTGCCAGTCCCGCGCTGGCGCAAATCTCCGCACCATCTCCCGCGCCAACCAGCGAAATCTCCTCGCAGCAATCGCAAGGCATCTCTTCTTCACTGACGAGCGATCCGGGACCTCTGTTTTTCGGAAAAGGCTTCCTTCGCGGCTATGGCGACTTCGAGCTCGCGCCGCCGCACAACGAGCCTGACCTCGGCCGCTGCAACCAGCCCCAGCCAACGTGCTCAGCCTTCGCGCGCTATATCGCCGCCGGCTATCTCGAATTTCAGCCCTTCGCGCGCACGCCCCTTCGCCACGCCTATTTCTTCTTCGAACCGCGATTTTTTTTTGGCGACAATATTCCTCAAGTCAAATACACCTACTCCATGGCGCCCCTCGCGTGGGAGCGCACCATGGGCCTTGCCATCGCTTTGCCGAAACACTTCGAGCTGCGCGTCACCAATCACGGCGTCACTTCGTTTCCGCCATTTAACGTAAATCTCGGCCCGTACGACTCGGGCCCCAACAAGGAGCCGCTCGGAATCTACAACACCGTCGGCGTGCGCTGGTATTTCGGCGGCTACGATCATTCCAGTTCGTCGTGGTAGAGGCGCAACCACACATCTGGCAACTCGGGTGTTTTGTCGAATGAAGTGAAAAGTGGGAGCTTGAGCGGCGAATTCCTAGGCCGTCAGGCTTTTCCTGTGCCGAACGCGAGCGCGAGCAAGGTTTTCTGTTCCATTTCATGCGCCTTTGCCGAGCCGGTCGCTGGGCTCGCGCTCGCCGAGCGCTTCACCGAGCGCACAGCGTGCCCGCGCAGCACGCGCTCAAGTCGCGGCATTACGAAGTTCAGCGCGCCCATATTTGCGGGCTCTTCTTGCACCCATACGAAATCGTGCGCCGACGAATATTGGCCCAATACTGCCTCAAGATCTTTCTCCGGAAATGGATAAATCTGTTCGAGAAACACGATCGCCGTGGACTTGTCCTGCCGCCGTTTCCTCTCCGCCGCCAGCTCGTGCCCGATTTTCCCCGTGCACAGCAGCACGCGTTCCGCCTGCTCACCTTGGTAATCGGGCAAAACGGTTTGGAATCGCGGCAACGAGAAATCCGCAATCGTCGAAGCGGCCGCCGGGTTCCGCAGCATGCTTTTTGGCGTGAACACCACCAGCGGCTTGCGCCAACGCCTCAGCGCCTGCCTGCGCAGCAAATGAAAATACTGCGCCGCATTGGACGGCTGGCACACTTGAATATTGTCGCGCGCCGCTAACTGCAAATATCGTTCGATTCGTGCGCTGGAATGTTCCGGCCCCTGCCCCTCATATCCATGTGGCAGCAGCAGCACAAGTCCTGACAGCAAATTCCATTTGTCCTCGCCCGCCGCGATGAACTGATCGATGATGACCTGCGCGCCGTTGGCGAAATCCCCAAACTGCGCTTCCCACAGCACCAGGGCCTCCGGAAAGTCCCGGCTGAAGCCATATTCGAATCCCATCACCGACGCTTCCGAAAGCGACGAACTGTACACCTCAAACCGTGCCTGCTCCGGCGAGAGGTTCGCCAGCGGCACGAACTCTTTTTCCGTTTGCGTATCGATCAGCGCCGCGTGCCGCTGGTTGAACGTCCCGCGCTTGCTGTCCTGCCCGCTCAACCGCACCGGCGTTCCTTCCATCAGCAGCGAGCCAAACGCCAGCGCCTCCGCCATTCCGTAATCCACGGGGATTTTCCCCGCGCCCATTGCCGCGCGCTGCTCCAGCAGCTTTTTCACTTTCGGATGAATCGCAAAGTCGCTCGGATAGCTCGTCAGTTTCTCCGTCAGCGCGCGCAACGCTTCCTGTGTCACGCCCGTGTCGGTCTCGAACTCCGCCTTGTATCTGCCGCCTTCGTAATTGTCCCAGTAGCCTGGCAGCCGCCACATCTTCGGAATTTTTTCCAGGCTCACCGCATTCTTCTGCGCCTTCTCGAACTCCGCGCGCACTTCCTCCACCGTGCTTGTCGGATCGGCGCCGGTTCTCTCCGCATACAATTTCCAAAGCGGCGGGTGCGCCTGAATCTTGCGGTACCGCAGCGGTTGCGTGATTGTCGGATCGTCGATTTCGCTGTGGCCGTATCGCCGGTATCCAACCAAGTCAATGACCACTGGGCTCTGGAACGCGTACCGATATTCCACGGCCATCCTGGCGACGCGCACCACCGCGTCAGGATCCTCGGCGTTCACGTGGAAGATCGGCACCGGCAATCGCTTCACGATATCCGAAGCAAATCGCGACGACTGGCACTCCGCCGGCACCGCCGTGAATCCGATTAAATTGTTCACAATGATGTGCACGCCGCCGCCGGCCGAAAATCCGTCGATCATCAGGAAGTTCAGCGTCTCCGCCCAGATTCCTTGCCCCGCGAACGCCGCGTCGCCGTGTATCACCACCGGCAACACCTGTGCAATTCCCTTCTCTCCGCGGCGCGTCTGCTTGGCGCGCGCTCGTCCCAGCGCCACTGGGTCCACCGCTTCCAAATGGCTCGGATTCGACACCAGATGTATTCCAATCGGGCGCCCGCTCAGCGTCGTGTATTCACCCGTCGCGCCAATGTGATATTTCACGTCGCCGCCGCCTAGCTCGCTGCGCGCATCTACCTCCTCGAATCGCGCGAAAATGTCCTCCGCCGGCCGCCCTACGATGTGAATCATCACGTTCAGGCGTCCGCGATGGCTCATTCCCAAAACAATTTCTTCAACGCCATTTTCCGACGCGCTTTCGATTGCCTCGTCCAGCAGCGGGATCAGCGACGTCAATCCTTCCAGCGAAAATCTCTTGTTCCCCAGGTAACGGCTCTGCACCACCTGCTCGAAAAGTTCCGCCCGCACCAGCCGCTCCAGGATGCGCGCGCGATCCGGCTCCGGCGCCGCAGATTCCATTCGTTCTTGAATCCACCGCCGGCGCTCGCCGTCAAGGATATGCATGAAGTCTGCGCCGATCGTCCCGCAATAAATCCGACGCGCTTCATCGGCCGCTTCGCCCGAGAGCTGGTCCAGCTCCGGCACAGGCTGCGGCTTCAGATCCCCGAGCGGATCCAGGTCCGCTTCGTAATATCCCCAGCGCCGAAACGCGTCGAAAATCGCTTCGCGCTTTCCGTTTCGCTTCTCGGTTGTGACGCTCTCTTCAATGACCGCTGATTTGTTTTTCAATTCCGATCCTTGTATGAACCCGATACGCTAGTTCGCTCGAAATTTTTCGCGCCTGCTACTGCGATTCGCGCCATGCTCCCAGCATTTTGCGCACCAGCACAAGCTGTCCCAAATGATAAGCGTTGTGATCGGCGGCTAAAAGCGCTTCGCGCAAAATTGTCTGCCCATCGCCATGTGCAATGCGCTCGAAAAGATTCGTCTTTGCATCGCTCACGAGCTTTTTCATTTCCGCCAAATCGCGCCCAAATGCCTTCGCGCTCTTTCCCCACGCCTCCGCGCTCGGTGGAGCTTCTGTCGCGGGCCAGTAGCCATCGGGAAATTGCGGCGACACATGCTTTGGGTCGCGCGAAAACTCCAAAATGTCCCACTGCGCGATGCGCATGTGCTCCAGCAATTGCCAGGCCGTGTGCGGCGCTCCTGCCGGTTTCGCTCCTTGCAATTCCAGCGGCATTTCCGCAAAAGCCTTCTGCCAGCCTGCGTGCGCTTCTCTGCCATCGAGCAGATTCGCAAGCTGCTCGCGCAGCGCCTTATCGTTCACCAGCGAACCGCCGCCGCTTGCATTCTTGGACGTTGCCGCGCGCTTGCTGGTTTTCCTTTTTCGGGAAGTTTTCACCTGAATATTCTAGGATGCTGCGCACTGCGGGTCAACGCATGCCTGAGCGCGCCGTCCGGCTGCCGCATTGCTTGCGCTTCTCCCTCTGCGGTCGCATAATTCCCCCGCGAGCGCGCGCTACCGCCGTTTCCGCGGAGTGCGCGCCCCAATCGCAGTCCTCAAACGGAGGTTTACATGTCGGCAACACCTTCAGAGCCAAAGACCACTCGCCGTCAATTTGCACAATCCATCGGCGCGATGCTCGCCGCTGCTTACGTTTCGCCAAAACTGATTCAAGGCGTCACCGGCGGCCGCCTCAAGGGTTTTTCCCGCAGCGACGCTATCCTCATCAATTCCAACGAGAACCCTTACGGCCCTTCATCGCACGCCATCGCCGCCATCACTGGCTCCGAAGCGGTTGCTTGCCGTTATCCCGATGACCTCTACGCCCGCGCCATCGAGTCCATCGCTCGCCTGCATCATGTTGAGCCGGAAAATGTCGCGCTCGGCTGCGGCTCCACGGAAATTCTTCGCGTCTGCGACACCTCTTTCGTCGGCGTGGACAAGCAACTCGTCGTCGCCGAGCCCACCTTCGAAGCGGTTACCTATTACGCGGAAGTCTCCCGCGCCAGCGCGGTAAAAGTCCCGCTCACGCCCGACTTTCGCCACGATCTCCCCGCCATGGCGCGCGCCTGCGCGAATGGCGTAGGACTCGTCTACGTCTGCAATCCGAATAATCCCACCGCCACCATCAACACCCGCGACGAATTCGCCGATTTCCTATCCAAAGTCCCGTCTTCCACATATGTCCTCGTCGACGAAGCCTATTTCCATTTCGTCGAAGACCCGCGTTACTCAAGCGTTGTCGACATGATTCCTCAGCACCCGAATCTCATCGTCACGCGCACCTTCTCCAAAGTCTACGGCATGGCCGGAATGCGTCTCGGCTACGCTGTCGCCCAAAAAGAAACCATCGACGCCATGCACCGCGAGCTTCTTTTCGACAACGGAAACGCCGCCGTCCTTTCCGCCGCCGTCGCCAGCCTCGCCGACCCGGGCATCGTCCCCACCAACAAGAAGCGCCTGAACGATACTCGTAAG
>JBAUEH010000109.1:0-3479 GCA_049678505.1 Candidatus Acidiferrales bacterium | reverse complement strand
CTTCACTTGCGGAGAGCTTCAAACGGCTTTGCGGGGCAGGCGCCCCATTTCGGCCGCTCCCCAAAACCCCGTTCCTTCGTTCTCTGTTCCGGGGTAGGGGGGAAACCCCTATAAGCACAACTACGCCAGCAAATCCATCAACAAACCAGCGAGTATAGGGAAAGACCCTATATCTGTCAACCCTAAATGCTACAGATTCTTGGCGGCTTCGCAGCCACTCGCTCCCCGTCAGTTAGGAACGTGAGCATTGGAAACTTCTCGCACCTAACTTCGACGAACATGCCAAGCGAATAGCATGCCAAAATTGGCGATTAAAAACTCACTGTTCCTTTAGTTGCAGTAAGTTACGGGCGTTTCTAATTCCGCCGGTTGGCGATTAGAAATAGCGCAGGCCTGATTCCCCCGCGGTTGGAAAACCTTGGAAAACCGAGGTTGCAGACGTTCCGTCTTCGTCCCAGCGCCGTATCTGCCTCCCTGATGCTCATGCCAAGGACGATTATACCACTCTTAGTAAACTTGATCAAAGAGGAGGAGAGGCCATCCTGATCGCCTGACCCTCAACGGATCGCAATTTCTGGAAACAATCGCGCTACGCCAGACTTTACGCGGCCATTCAAGCTGACTACACTGCTTGCGCCCGCGATGATCATTCACAATCAGAAAAACGTTGCTCTGCAAATCGCCGCGCTCTGCCTCAGCGTTTTTGCTTGCGTGACGCACAGCGTTGAAGCGCAATCAAGCGCAGCCGCACAGGCCACTGCTCCACAAGTATCGGCGCAAGCGAAACCATCCGCCGCGGCGAACGCCAGCGCAGCCAACTCCTCGACCCCACTAACGATTGAGTTGTATTCCCTGAAAGTGCGTTTTGAAAACGACGGGACCGGCACGCGGCAACTCGACGTGCGCGTGAAGGCTGATACCGATGAGGGCGTCACCGAACTGAAAACTCTTTCCTTCGATTATGACTCGGCAAACGAAAAGGTCGCGCTTGCCTTCTTGCGGGTGACGAAAGCGAACGGCAGCACCGTGAAAGCCCAACCAAATGCTCTGGCCGACGATCTGGCGCCCGCCGCGAAAGAGGCGCCGGCATTTTCCGAGCTTCGCGAAGCGCGCGTCCCCGTTCCGGCGATGGCTCCCGGCGACACGTTGAGCTATGAGGTGGTAATCTCGCTCGTGAAACCTCCAGCCCAGGGGGAATTTTGGTTTTCGCATAGTTTTCTGTCTGCGCGTCCCGCGATCGACGAGGAAGTCGAAATCAACTTGCCTGCCGAGCGGGCCCTCCACATACTGACAGCCCCGCAATTTCCGCCGAAGATTTCTACCGCCGGCGGCCGGAAAATCTATTCCTGGAAAAGATTGAACGCCGTGCCGACAGGCGACAGCTCCGCCGAAACCAGCACGCCGCCAGACGTCGTGCTGACGACATTTGCGAACTGGGACGCGCTTGCAAAGTGGTTCGCAGGGATGGACCGCAGCGCCGCCGCCGCGACAAATGAGCTCACAGAAAAATCGAAGGATTTAGCTGCCGGACAAAAAACGGACACGGACAAAATCGAAACGCTGTACGAGTACGTGGCGAAACAGATCCATCTGCTACGCATTCCTGCGGAACAGGCAGGATTTCAGATACACGATGCCGCGACGGTGCTCGGCGCAGGTTACGGCGACCAGTTCGACAAATGCGCCCTGCTCGGGGCGATGCTCAACGCAGATGGCTTTCGTGCAGACGTCGCGCTGCTACCCACCGGAGACAAATTCGACCCGCAACTTCCGTGGCCGGGCTCGATCGCCCATGCCGTGGTCCTGGTAACTGCCGGCAAAGATACGTTCTGGATGGACCCTTCTGCAGACACCCTTCCCTTCCGGGTGCTGCTGCCGAACTCGCGCGGCAAAAGCGCGTTGATTGCGTCGTCGGACGCTGCACCGTATTTCGCGGAGACGCCTGTCGACCTGCCATTCCAATCCACACAAGACGTGGAAATCAGCGGCGATGTAACATCCCTCGGAAAACTGACCGCACGAGTCCGCTATGTACTGCGTGGGGATAATGAATACGCGCTGCGTACGGCGTTCGAACGCACGCCGCCGTCGGAGTGGAGCTCCGTGGCACAGACCATGGCCACTCTTGACGGGCTGCACGGAACTGTCATGAGCGCCAAGCCAAGCGATCCGACGGCCACACGCGATCCTTTTACACTGGACTTCGTTTTGGTCTCGCCAGACTTTCTCGACTGGTCGCAACCAAGGGTTCAAGTGCCGCTTCTATTGCCGGCGTTTGGCATGCCGGATGCGCCGGTAGATTCCTCAAAGCCCGTGCAACTAGGCAGCCCGCTGACCGTAACAGCAAAGCTCACCCTGAACCTTCCGGCGAACGATACGCCACACATGCCCGTGGGCGCAGCGATGAAGCGCGATTATGCCGAGTATCATTCCGAGTACACCGCGCAGGAGCACACGATTTCGGCGCAGCGCACCTTGCGCTTTATTTCCAGAGAATTGCCGCCGTCGAGCCGCGCCGATTACCAGGCCTTCGCCGCGGCCGTGCAGGCGGACGAAAGCCAGGGACTGGTCGTGAACAATATAATCCCTGGCGTCCCGGCGGAAGCTACGTCGAACGAGCTGATGCAAGCCGGAGCATCGGAAATTCAAGACCGGCATTTCGGTAACGCGCTCCAACTCTTCCAGCAAGTGGAGCAATTGAATCCTCAGCAGGCAAATTTGTGGCTGAACATGGGTACGTCGCAACTAGAACTGGGGAAATACGACGAGGCGATTGCCTCGTTCCACAAGCAGCTCGATGCCAATCCCAAGGATGAATCTGTCAACACCCTGCTTGGCGTGGCGTTCTACGACGAGAAGAAATATGACCAGGCCGAGGCGGCATTCAAGAAGCAGATCGAGATCAAGCCGCTCGACCAGGATGCGTACACATATTTGGGCGCTGTCTACATCGACGAGAAGCAATTCGACAAAGCGCAAGCGGAGCTTGAAAAGGCGGCGGTACTCAGCCCGGACAGCACGGCGGTTCGCATCCGATTGGGCCAGGCGGAACTCGGATTGGGAAAGACGGACGCGGCGCTGGCAGATTTTGACAAGGCGTCCACGCTTTCACCCTCGCCGCTGGTGGCCAATGACATTGCCTACGCCCTCGCCGATCACAAGGCGGCGCTCGATCGTGCCAAAGAATATGCTGACGCCGCAATCGGCCCCACGGAGAACAGCCTGAGCCAGATCGATTTGCAGCACGTGACGCCGAACAGCGTTGTAGCGATGGACGCGCTGCCTGCGTTCTGGGACACGCTCGGTTGGACCTATTTCCAGCAGGGCAAGCTGGCTGAGGCCGAACCGCTCATCGAAGCAGCATGGCGCCTCAATCAAACCAGCGACGCGGGCGATCATCTGGGGCAAGTTTACCAGGCGCGCGGCCAAAAGGACTTGGCGATTCGCGCCTACGAGCAGTCGATGGCCGCGGGAGCGGC
>JBAUEH010000108.1:0-52511 GCA_049678505.1 Candidatus Acidiferrales bacterium | reverse complement strand
CGCAGGAGCAGGCGCTTCGGTTGCGATTTGTTCGCGGCGCCCGGAACGCGCGAGGCAGCTTGCGCGGGTCGTGCAGGGTGAATCAGTTTCGCGCGCCGCGCTCGGAAAGCGGTTTTTTGATGCCATTATCAACGCAACACCTGTGGGCATGCATCCGCGCGAAGATGAATCTCCCATCGCGCCGCAGGAACTGAACTGCCGTCTCGCGTTCGACATGGTTTATCGCCCGCGAAAAACGAGATTCTTGCGGCTGGCGGCAAAACGCGGCATCGAAACGGTATCTGGCCTGGAAATGTTTTTGGCGCAGGGAATCGCACAGTGGGAGATTTGGATCGGCCAAGCTGCGCCGGTGGCTGCCATGCGCCGCGCCGTGCTCGAAGCTGTGCGGCGCGCCGAAGCGAAAAAGTGACCGGAAAAATGAGCAAGAAAAATTAAAATGATCGAGCCCGGCTTCAACACATTTCGCAAGCTCGCCCGCAAGGGCAATTTCGTCCCGGTCTACGAAACGATGACCGCGGATTTGCTCACGCCCGTGGCCGCGTATCTCAAGCTGGCCCGCACCGCCAGCTACTCTTGCCTCCTCGAAAGCGTCGAAGGCGGCGAAAACATCGCCCGCTACACATTCCTGGGCGTCGATCCTACCGAAGTGTTTCGTTCGCGCGGATGCTCCTGCGTGATCGAAACGCGGGAAGGCCGCGAGACCATCGATGGCAATCCCATCGACGTGCTGCGCCGCCGCATGAAGCGCTACCGCCCGGTGCGCATTGCTGGCCTTCCGCCGCTCGTTGGCGGCGCTATCGGATATTTTGCGTATGACATGGTTCGCCTGGTCGAGCGCATTCCGGCCACCGGCGCCGACGAACTGAAGCTCGATGACGCCGTGCTGATGTTTTTCCACGGCCTTGTTGCGTTCGATCATGTGCAGCACCGCGTGTGGATCGTGCGGGATGTGTTCACGGATGGACCGGGAAGTTTGCGCGACAAGTACGACGCGGCTGCGCGCGAGATTGCGCGCATTCGGCGCCAGCTCGAGCAGCCCCTCCCGAAATTGTCGAAGAACGGCAATCGCGCCCCGCTGCGCTTTACTTCGAACTTCACGAAATCGAGATACATGGCCGCCGTCAGCCGCGCCAAGGAATACATTCGCGCCGGTGATATTTTTCAGGTGGTGCCCAGCCAGCGATTTTCCGCGCGCACTTCCGCCGACCCATTCGAAATCTATCGCGCCCTGCGCGTCGTGAACCCCTCGCCGTATCTTTATTTCTTGCGGCTTGGCGACGTTTCTGTCGTCGGCAGCTCGCCGGAGATGCTCGTGAAAGTGCAGGGCCGCGACGCGTTTTATCGCCCCATCGCGGGAACACTTCCGCGCGGCCGGGATGCTCAGGAAGATCAATCGCTCGAAAAAAAACTTCTCGCCGACCCCAAGGAGCGCGCCGAACACATCATGCTGGTCGATCTGGGCCGCAACGACCTCGGCCGCGTTTGCGAATATGGAACGGTGAAAGTCGAGCGCCTGATGTTCGTCGAGCGCTACTCCCACGTGATGCACCTGGTTTCGAGCCTGCGCGGCACGCTCCGCGAAAACGTCGATTGCCTCGACGCGCTGATGGCCTGCTTTCCCGCGGGCACGCTCAGCGGCGCGCCCAAAATTCGCGCTATGGAAATCATCGACGAGCTCGAGCCCACGCGGCGGGGGATTTATGCCGGCGCGATTTTGTATCTCGATTTTTCCGGCAATGTGGATTCGTGTATTGGATTGCGCATGCTGGTCGCCAAGGACGGCAAGGTTCACATCCAAGCGGGCGGTGGCGTGGTCGCGGATTCCGTCCCGGCGAAGGAGTATCAGGAAACGCTCAACAAAGCGCGCGCGGTGATGGTTGCCGCCGAAATCGCGCATAGTGGAAAGCAGCGCCCGCGATGAAGCCGGAACACTCCAGCTATGTGAAGGTAGTCCCGAGGCCGTTAACAGCACACGAGAGGGAGTGGGTGCGGGAAATTGTTCTGTGTAATCCCCAATGGGCGGACGTCGAACTTGCAGATCTTCGCGTCAGCGCCGAGTGTACTTGCGGCTGTCGTTCTGTCGTGATCGAGGAGCCTGCTCAAGCGCAAAACTCCAAGCTCGTTGGCCACCAAGGCTTGGTCGGCCAGATGGACTTGACGATCAGGCTAAACGACCATGAAGATGTCGTCAGCGTGCTGCTTCACTTCGCCGACGGTAGTCTTAGTCTCTTGGAAGTGGTCTGGTACAACTTCCCCAACCCTGTTCCGCGCTCGTGGACCGAAGTCAGCCGAACCGTTTCTCCAGGGTAGGCGCGCAGCTAACCTCGCCTCCTTTTACTCTCAACTTTCGACTATCAACTCTCAACTTTCAGTCGGGGCTAGTACAATAGGACTTACGCCATCGATGCAAACAGCTCCAGCGAAAGGTTCTTAGCAATGATTCTGCTCCTCGACAACTACGACTCCTTCACCTACAACCTGGCGCAGTACCTCGGCCAGCTCGGCCAGAAACTCGCCGTGCGCCGCAACGACGAAATCACGCTCGACGAAATCGAGCGCATGTGCCCCGAGCGCATCATCATTTCTCCCGGCCCGTGTACGCCGCGCGAAGCAGGCTTGAGCGTGCCCATCGTCCAGCGCTTCGCCGGCAAAATTCCCATTCTCGGTGTCTGCCTCGGCCATCAAGCCATCGGCGACGCGTTTGGCGGCAAAATCGTCCGCGCGAAAAAAATCATGCACGGAAAAACCAGCAAAATTCACCACGACGGCAAAACCGTTTTTCGCAACCTGCCGCAGGATTTCGAAGCCACGCGCTACCACTCTCTCATCGTCGAACGCCGCTCGCTCCCGCGCTGCCTGGAAATCTCCGCCGAAACCTCCGACGGTGTCATCATGGGCCTGCGCCATCGCCAGTTTCCCGTCGAAGGCGTCCAGTTCCATCCCGAATCCGTCCTCACCGGGGAAGGCTTCCATCTCCTCCGCAATTTCTTAACAATCGCCCACTAGGTGTGCGGAGTGGCGAGTATAGCTGCTTGGAGTAACGTTTATCTTTCCTGGCTTGCGTTCGAGGTTGCTGCGGAGACTCTGTGAATCGACTGAATGACGCGATTAATTTCTGGCTGCGAAATTGCGGGCGCGCTTCCGCGAACCTTCTGGTAAAGGATCACATCGATGCCGCCGTCCTTGGAGTACAGTTCGTCAGTAATTTTGGCTGGTCTACCACCAGCGGATTCGAACTGGAATCCCTGAAAATCCGGTGTCCGAATCGAAAAAATGCCTGAGTCTGCCGCAGGCATCGACATTGTCTTGATCAAAAGCAACATCGCGCTGGAGACCGCCTGTTTTTTCGAAATGAACGGGGTGATCTGTGCTGGCGTCGTCTCCAGCATGGCCAAGTGGAAATTGTAGTCGGAGTCGAGTGCTTCCACTCCATAAAGCTGCTGAAACCGTTGTGAATCCAGGTTCTCAGTTTTCATTACTTCGTTTACGAAATCTCTCGGCGGGAACACCGAGAACCAAAATACGTTTCCTGAGCGGAATGCCGTCAGACGAATTGGCCCGACAGTTTTGCTCTTCTGATCATCAACATCATCCCAGGGAAGCTCAAATTCATATCCAAAATAGGACACGCGACTGTGGGGTACCTTCGAAACATCGGTGTCTGACAGCGCAACGGGGACCTTCGATGCTTCCGGCATTTTGCGGTAAGTGTAGCGCACCGTCAACGCGCACATGGTCTGAACGCCAAAGAGCCAAAGACAGATCCCTCCAACGACAACCGCGATTCCTAGCGGAACGAGGATGTGCTTTGCCTTAGGCATAAACTCGGGTCAGCGACAATAGAGGCGCGAAGGGCCTGGAAATAGCAATTGTATTGCAGGCGAGTCAGGAAATGACCCCTGGCACATGGTTCAGGTATTTCTAAGTAGCAACCACGCAAGTACGTAGTTTTTCCTTCACTTCCACTCCAAATTCGCCAAAATGTTCGCGTAAATCTCCATACCTCGCCACAAATTCCCAATTCGCAAATTCTCATTGGGACTGTGCTGATTGTCGTCGAAATTCACAATGGGCACGCCCACCACCGGCAACTTCAGGTCCGCGAAGATGTACATCGGCACGCTCCCGCCGAGCAGCGGCAATTTCACCGCCGGCTCGCCTGCGCCTTCGTCCACCGCGCGCATCAGAGCCTGCGACACCGGCAAAGCCATCGACGTACGCGTCGACGGATAGCCGTGGTCGTGAGTGACCTCAGCGATGCGCGAATGCTTCAGCCGCTCGCTCATCGTGGGCTCGTGGTCGATGACGTAGTAGCCCTGCTTGCGGATGTGCGCCACTAGCCGCTCGAACTCCTGCTCCGGCCCGGCATTTTTCACCAGGCGCATGTCCAGCGACGCCGTCGCCTCGTCCGGAATAATCGTCTTGGCCTGCGCGCCGGTCCAGCCACTTTCCAGGCCGTCGATATTGAGCGAAGGCTCGTTCAGCAATTCGAGCAGCTTTTTTCCTCCGCCATCCGGAGCCGCCAATCCAAAAGCGCGTAGCAGCTTTGCATCATTGTCCGGCGCCTCGGCGATGGCTCTGCGTTCCGCCGGGCCGAGTGGAACAACATTGTCATAAAAGCCGGGAACCAGAACGCGGCCGTCCGAGCTTTTCATGGTCGCGAGCAACTGCGCGAGGCGCATCGCCGGATTCGGAGCCCAATTCCCGTAATGTCCGCTGTGCAGCGGATGCAGCGGCCCGAAAACGGTGATGCGCACCGAAATCACGCCGCGATTGCCAAAGAAAATCAGCGGCCGCCCGCTTTGATCGATCGGCCCATCGGCGGTGATCAGCACGTCGCCCGTGAAAAGCTTCTTGTGCGCATCCACCGTCGCTTCCAGATGCGGCGAGCTGTCCTCCTCCTCGCCTTCGAAGATCACCTTCAGGTTTACGGCCATGGGAATGTTGTTCGCGTGCAGCGCGTCGACTGCAGTTAAGATACCGATGATCGGAGCCTTGTCGTCGCCCGCCGCCCGCGCGTAAATTCGCCAATCGTCTTTGTAACTATCCGGCTTGTCAGGGAAGGGAATCAGTTTGCCGCCTGCGTCGATGGAATCCGTGCGCAGCGCCGGCACAAACGGCTTGGTGTCGATCCATTTCGACGCATCAACCGGCTGGCCATCGTAGTGCGCGTAAAAAAGAATTGTGTGCTTCGCGCCGGGCGAATCGAGTTCGCCGAAAACGACGGGGCCGCGCCCTTCGGCGGTGGGCAGCTCTTGCACCTGAAAGCCGCGCGACTTCAGCATCGTTTCAATCTGCACGGCGTTGCGCTGAATGTTCGGCGCGTCCGATGCCACGTCGGGAATCGACAGCAGGTCCACGAATTCGCCGATGATCTGCGGCTCATGCGCCACGCGATACGCCCGCACCGCTGAGACGACAGACTGTGCCTGAGATACCGTTTGCGCGGCGACGCATGATGTGAGCCATAAAAATGACGCGACGAAAATCGCAAACCGTCTCATGGATGTCCTCCTGGCCTGCTTCGGTCCATTGCTATCGAGTCCCTAGGTCGCAAGATTACAGCGATTCGGCCAGCTGCGGGGCATCATTCGTTCGGATCTTCGGTAATAGGTCCGTTTGAATTTCGACTCTTTGTGTTACGGTCAAGAAAATTCAAACTGATCCACTACCGGATCTTCAAACCGATTGACATCCGAGCCATCTCTTCGTACAGTTCCCAGCGGATTACGAAAGGGCAGGTCGTTTGCCTATGCGTATCATTAACTCTCTCCTCTAAGCGCCGTTTGGGCGCGAGATGGTCCTCGCGACCCGGCGGCTTTTTCTGAATTTTCCTTTTAACATCCTTTGCTGTTCATCGCTGTCTGTGCAACGCGGATCGTGGAGAAATGTTCTATGAGCAACTTTGCTTTGGAAGTTGAAAATTTGGCGAAGGTCTATGAGCGCCGTGGACAGAAGCCGGTGCGCGCGGTAGATGGAATCAGTTTTTCGGTGCCGCGGGGAGAAATTTTTGGATTGCTCGGGCCGAACGGCGCGGGAAAAACCACGCTGCTGAAAGTGCTGACCACGCTGCTGCGTCCCACGAGCGGCGGAGCGCGCATCGAGGGATTCGACGTGGTTGCAAAACCGCTCGAAGTCCGCAAGCGTATTTCCATGGTGCTGCAGGAGACGGCCGCGGAATTGTTTTTGAGCGTGCGCGACAATTTACTGACGTTCGCACGATTCCACGGTTTGGATTCCCGAACAGCGCGGCAGCGCGCAGAGTCGGTGATGGAGAAATTCCAGATCGCTTCGTATGCGGAGCAAAAAGTGCAGGACCTGAGCGGCGGCTCGCGACGGCGCGTGCAGGTGTCGAAAATGTTCATGGTGGATACGCCGGTGATTTTTCTGGACGAATTTTCAACGGGCATGGATCCGATTCTGAAGCGCGCGGTGATGGGATATTTGCGGGAAGAATCGGCGAAGGGACGCACGATCGTGCTAACGACACAAATTTTGGGTGAAGCGGAAGAATTGTGCGACGACATTTTGATCATGAATCGCGGCAAGCAGGTGGCGCGCGGAGATTTGAACGCATTGAAATTGCTTTCGGCGGGCGTGTATGAAATTTCGCTGACGTTTGCGGAGCTGCCCGCGACGATTGAGGATGACGTTGCGCTGCTGAAACCGCTGCGGTCGCACGTGGACGACAACACCGTTGAAATCGCGTTGAAGGTGGAGGAAGCACAAATTCTCGACATTGTGAGCGGCCTCGCGAAGAAGGGCCGCGTGCTGCGTGTGGAAGTGAACGGCGCGAGCCTGGAAGATATTTTCGTCGAGCTGACGAAGGGGGCGTGACATGGGTCCGCTGGCGGCGGTTGTTTATCGGGAAATCAAAATTCGCTCGACCAACATGACATTTATGTTTTTCGATTTGTTTTATCCGTTGCTCTATCTGCTGATGTTCGGCGTGGGCGTGAACGCGGCGCTGGGCACGCCTGCGCTCGGCGCGGGAATCGATTACAACTCGTTCTTCCTTGCCGGAGTTCTGGGCATGGCCAGTTTTGGCATTGCCACCACCAGTTCGTGGTCGTTTTTCCTGGACCGCGACAACGGCATTTTTTACGAGATGCTGACCTACCCGATGCGGCGTTCGGAATATCTGCTGGGAAAAGTGCTGTTCAACATCTGCATTGGAATCGTGCAGGCTGTGATTACGATCGCGCTCGGCTGCCTGCTGCTGAAAATTCATTTGCAATGGCGGCTGCTGCCGATCCTGGCCGTGGGTGTGATCGGCGGCACGGCGGGATGGTTTTTCTTTTATTCGATTTTCGCGCTGCGGATCCGGCGCAACGACGTGTTCAACAGCGTGGTCAACGTCTCTTATTTCGTTTTTCTTTTTGCCAGCTCAATGTTTTATCCTCTGGCGCCTCTGCCGAAGTGGTTTCGCATCACGGCGCTCGCGAATCCGATCACCTGGGAAGTGGATTTATTCCGCTACAGCTCGATTGGATTGGGCGCACCGAAGCAGGTTGTGCTGGAGGCGATTGGATTTGCCCTGTTCGGCCTCGCGAGCTTTGCGTACGCGGTGCGCAGCTTGCGCGAACAGGGCTAGCGAAGGAAGAAAGGCAACAGGGGCATTTTTCCGTTTAAGACAAAACGGGCTGACAAAGCCAGTCGGCCCTACAAAGGCAAAGGACCCCGCCCTCCGCAGAGGCGTCCGGAGCGCACGAACGCGCTTCGCAAAGGCGGCGAAGGATGTGGGGCACCCGCAAAACGTACACAGGCTGAGAGCCCGTGCCACTCAAGACAACTGCAGATTCCTCGATGCTCCTCAGGATGGCAGCGCAGGACAAAGCGTTTGCGCACAAGACAGCGCAAAGCGGAAGAAAGGCACACCAGCATTTTGTTTCTGGAAACATCGTGCGCAACGTTTGCTAATCGGTAGCTGGCCGCGCGACGGGTGCGGCGGATTGGGTGAAGCGGACGAGGGAGTCGAGCTTTTCGCGGGCGGCGCCGGAGTCGATGGATTCGCTGGCGAGGCGGACGCCGTCCTTGAAATTCCCGGCGCGACCGGCGGCGACGAGAGCGGCGGAGGCGTTGGCGAGAACGATTTCGCGGTGCGGAGTGTGTGCGCGATAGAGGAGCGAGCGGCCGAGAATTTTGTGGATGATTTCGGCGTTGTGTTTGGCGTCGCCGCCAGCGATGGCGTCGCGGGGCGCGCGACGGAGGCCAAAGTCTTCAGGCGAGACTTTGTAGCTGCGAATGGCGCCGTTACTGAGTTCGGCGACGTACGTTTCGCCGCTGAGAGAAATTTCGTCGAGGCCGTCATCGCCGTGAACGACGAAGGCGCGGCGCACGCCGAGTTGCGCGAGAGCGCGAGCGAGAAGTTCGGTGAGATGCGGCGCGGAGACGCCGACGACTTGCGCGGCGGCTCCAGCGGGATTGGTGAGCGGGCCGAGTAAATTGAAAACGGTGCGCACGCCGAGAGCGCGGCGCGCAGGCATGGCGAATTTCATCGCGGTGTGGATCGCGGGCGCGAAAAGAAAGCCGATGCCGATTTCTTCGATGGCTTGGCGGACGCATTCGGGCGGCTGGTCGAGCGAGATGCCGAGCTGTTCGAGAACGTCGGCGGAGCCGCAGTGAGAAGTGGAAGAGCGGTTGCCGTGCTTGGCGACGCGCACGCCTGCGCCGGCGACGACGAAGGCCGCAGCGGTGGAGACGTTGAAGGTGTTGCGTCCGTCGCCGCCGGTGCCGCAAGTGTCGACGAGCATTTCGCCGGCGTGGCTGTGGCCCGCGGGAAAAACCGGCGGGGCGTGGCTGCGCATGGCGGCCGCGAAGCCAACGAGTTCATCGACGGTTTCGCCCTTCATGCGCAAGGCGATGAGCAGCGCGGCGATCAGCGCGTCGTTGGCGTTGCCGGAGAGGATTTGCTCCATCGAGGCTTCGGCTTCGGCGCGGGAGAGATTTTCGCCGGCGAGGATTTTTTTGAGGGCGTCGGGAATCATGCGCAAGCGTTCTTTACTCTGCTCTCTGGCTCTGAAGCAAAGATGGTGAGCTTTTGGCACAGCGATTTTAGCACCATTGGGAGGCGAGTGAAGCTACGCGAGTCATCCAGTGCTAGGGCCGCGTTTCTGGATTCATAGACAAATTCGCCGGGACGACTTTGTGCAGGCCCGATCGTTGGTGCAATGATTCGCATCCAAAATGTGATACATCGGAGAGAAAGAAAGCGACGGCGCGGGGAACGGGGTGCACGTGGGGAAGGATTCTTGACAGGCAAGCAGAGGGTGTTCTATATGTGTGGTTGAAGAAAACGTTTTCCCGGATTTGCGGAAAAGGGCTGGCTTAGCCTTGCGCGCCCCAAGTGGCAGGCGATTTTGGCTCCGGACATCGGCGCGAAGCACAGCGACGCGGTGATTGTGACGCGTCATTGTTGCTGGCTGTGAGGTAGTGATTGTGAGGTGTTCATTCCTATGAAATCACGGAATCGAATTTCGCGGCGGCAGTTTGTTTCTGGCGCGCTCTCGACGGCGGCGATCGCGTGCATGCCAAAGATTGTGTCAGCGGCGTCGCCGAATGGCATGGCAGGCGCTCTGCAGGCCACCGGCCTGCCGCGGATGGGGCAGAACCGAATTCCGATGCTGGTGACGCCGTTCCCGCTGGAACAGGTGCGGCTGCTCGACGGGCCGTTTCTGGAAGCGGAGCGGACGAATCAGCAGTTTCTCAATTCGATGCCGGAAGATCGCCTGGTCCACAATTTTCGCGTGACCGCAGGCTTGCCGAGTTCGGCCGAGCCATTGGGAGGCTGGGAGGATCCGAAATGCGAGCTTCGCGGCCACTTCACCGGGCACTTTCTCTCCGCTAGCGCTCTGATGTACGTCAGCACAGGAGACGACGCCGTCAAGGCCAAGGGCGATGCGATTGTTGCGGACTTGGCGCAATGCCAGGAAAAGTTCGGCAACGGATATTTGAGCGCGTTTCCAGATGAATTCTTCGACCGGTTGAGCGAGGGAAGAGGAGTATGGGCTCCCTTTTATACGTTGCACAAAATCATGGCGGGAAACCTGGATATGTACACGCATTGCCAGAACCAGCAGGCGCTGGCGGTCGCGGAAGGCATGGCCCGGTGGATCGGCCATTGGACGACAGGCATTAGCGATGCGCACATGCAGCGCATCCTGCAGACAGAGTTTGGCGGCATGAACGAGTCGTTGCTGAATCTGTTTGCGATTACCGGCCGAGGCGAGTATTTCGGAATCGCACGCCGCTTCGAGAAGACGGCCTTCCTCGATCCACTGGCCGGGCATCGCGATGAACTGAAGGGGCTCCACGTCAACACGCATATACCGCAGGTGATCGGGGCTGCGCGGCGGTATGAGCTGACGGACGAACCTTACTATCACGAGGTCGCCAAGTATTTTTGGGACGAAGTTGTCGAGGAGCGTTCGTATGCCACCGGAGGCACGAGCAACGGCGAGGGCTGGCGCACCGATCCGGGCAACCTATCGACGGAACTGAGTGTGTCGTCGGAAGAATGCTGCTGCGGTTACAACATGCTGAAACTGACGCGGCACTTGCACCAGTGGACGGGCGATCCTCGCTATATGGATTACTACGAACGAACGTTGTTCAATTCGCGCCTTGGTACGCAGCATCCTGAAAATGGCTTCAAGATGTACTATCTGCCTCTTCAGACTGGCTATTGGAAATATTTCAATTCGCGTTTCAATTCGTTCTGGTGCTGCACGGGAACCGGAGCGGAGGAATTTTCGAAGTTTGGAGATTCGATTTACTTCCACAATGATCACGACGCGTTCGTGAACCTCTTCATCGCGTCGGAGGTGCGCTGGCCGGAAAAGGGACTAACCATCCGGCAAGATACGCGCTTCCCGGAGCAGGAAGGCACGAGTCTGACAATCAAGGCGAGTGCGCCGGTGGAGGCCGGGATCAATGTGAGGATTCCCGCATGGGCGGTGGACGGAGGTTCGGTGGCGCTCAACGGACAAACGTTGCAGGCGTTCGCAAGCCCGGGCAGTTATCTGAAGATCGACCGAACGTGGGCCGACGGCGACCGGCTGGAAGTGAAATTGCCGATGCGTTTGCATGGCGAAGGATTGCTCGGTGATCCGACGCAGCAAGCCGTTTTGTACGGGCCGATTGTACTGGCCGGACGCTTAGGGCAAGCCGGTCTTACCGAGCAAATGCAATATGATGTTGACCACGGCCCCACGGAACTCGGACCTCGCGGCGCGCCGGAAGGGACGATGACCGCAAATGTCGAGTCGGAGGCCGAAATTCGTTCCGCAGCGTGGGTGGAACCGGTCGAAGGACAACCCTTAACGTTCCGCACCGTCGGGCAACCCAGCGCCATGAATTTGATTCCTTTGCATCGTGTTTTCGGTGAAAGATACGGCGTCTACTGGAAGGTCAGCCGGCCGAATTGGTGGCAGGGCTAAGCGGCGGCTTAATTGACAAAGCAATAAAAGATCAGCACAATCCCGTGCAAGCAGGTGGTACAAATGACGCTGTCAATTGGGATGGTGATGAGCCGTCTTGCCATTGAAGTCAGGACGCATGTAGACCTTACGTCGAAGCAAGTAAGCTGTTAGGGTTGCGCGTCCGCGGGGAGAATCGTTGAGTATTCATGAAGTTGCGAGGCGCGCCAAGGTATCCATCGCTACCGTTTCGCGCACGATCAACGGCGTGCCAACGGTAACTCCGCAGCTTTCCCGCCGCGTTTGGAAAGTGGTGGAAGAACTCGGCTATTATCCCAATACGCAGGCGAGGTCGCTGGTTTCCGGCCGGAGCCGCATCTTCGGGCTGATCGTCTCCGAAATCACCAATCCTTTTTTCCCGGAAATTGTTCAGGGTTTCGAAGATATCGCGGTGCAGCACAACTACGAGATTTTGACGACGTCCACGGTACACGATCCGAAACGAATGGCGCTGGCGGTGCGGCGGATGATCGAGCGGCGGGTGGAAGGAGTGGCCATTGTCACGTTCGGTATGGAAGAAGAACTTTTCGATGACCTGAAGTCGCGGCAAGTTCCCTTGGTTTTTATCGACGTGGCACCTCCGCTGCCTCGGATGAGCAATATCCGCATCGATTACGTACATGGAATCCGGCAGGCCGTTCAGCACCTGGCGGCGCTGCGCCATGAGCGGATCGCGTTCATTTCCGGTCCGCTGGCGCTAAAAACAGCCGTCGCGCGGCAACACGCCTTTCTACAAGCCATGGAGGAAATCGGACTGCCGATAGAATCGAAGTGCCAGATTGAAGGGAATCACACCATGGAGGGCGGAATTGAAGCGCTGAAAAAGCTCCTGACGCTCCCGAAGGCTCCTACGGCGATCATTTGTTCGAATGACATGACGGCGATCGGCGTGATGCGGCAAAGCTACGAAGAAGGAATCGAAGTGCCGCGCGATTTGTCGGTGATCGGATTCGATGATATCCGTTTGGCGCAGTTCACGATTCCTCCTCTGACGACCGTCAAGATGTCGCAGACAGAAATTGCCCGCTTGGCGTTCCATGCACTGCTTTCCGAAGTACAGCGCAAAACGCCGGCTCCGAGCGGCAGCGATTACATTCTGCGAACCAGTTTGGTGCTGCGCGATTCCACGGCGATGGCCCCAAAGTCGCCGCCGCAGCGTGGCCGCCGCAATAGTTCAAGCGCCCGCGGAAACAGCGGGGCGCTCCGAGAGTAGCTAGACGCCGGCGCTGATGCGCCATTGACAGACGCGGGGCAAGCCGGTAATTTCTAAAATCCAAGTAAACGTTTGCTCTAAATTGAGCTAGGTGCGGTCAGGTCCTGAATGCTACTCGAACGCCTGCGACGCGAAGTTCTCGAAGCCAATCTGGAGCTGGTTCGCCGGGGCCTGGTTCTTTATACGTTTGGAAACGCCAGCGGCATCTCCAGCAACGATGGCTTGGTGGTCATCAAGCCGAGCGGCGTGCCGTACGAGAAACTCAAGCCGGAAGACCTGGTGGTTACAGACTTGTCGGGGAAAATCATCGAGGGAACTTTTCGCCCATCGTCCGATTTGCCCACGCATCTTGTGCTCTACCGGAACTTTGCGGGTATCGGCGGCGTCGCGCATACGCATTCGGAATTCGCCACGGCATGGGCGCAGGCGGGGCGCGCAATCCCTTGTTTGGGGACCACGCACGCGGACTATTTCCACGGCGCGGTTCCGGTGACGCCTGAGCTGACGGCGCAAGAGATTGCCGATGATTACGAGAAAAACACCGGCGTGGCCATTTGCCGCGCATTCCAGGACCTTGATCCCGAAAAGATTCCGGCTGTTCTTGTGCGAGGCCATGCGCCGTTTTGCTGGGGAGCCGATGTGATCGAGGCTGCCCATAATTCCGTAATTCTGGAGGGCGTTGCGCGGATGGCTTACTACACGACGACGCTGGCGAAGGATATCGAGCCTCTGGCGACGGCGCTGCACGACAAACATTTTTTACGCAAGCATGGGAGCAAGGCGTATTACGGGCAAGCGTCGGGGCGAAAACAAAGTTGAGAGCATCGGCGGAACCTGTTTTGACGAGGCGTTGAATGTCCACTCACAAGAAAATGACCATTGGCTTGATTGTCGGCAATCGGGGCTTTTTCCCGGGGCATTTGGCGGAGTCCGGCCGGCAAGAAATGATGCAGGTCTTACAAGAAGCCGGCATGGAGGTTGTTGCGCTTGATCCACAGCAAAGCCGGTATGGAGCGGTAGAAACACACGAGGAAGCGAAGCACTGCGCGGGGCTGTTTCGCGCGCATAGCGAGCAGATCGATGGAGTGATCGTCACGCTGCCGAACTTCGGCGATGAGCGCGCCATTGCCGATACGCTGCGTCTATCGAGGTTGCGCGTTCCGGTGCTGGTGCAGGCCACTCCGGACACACCGTCGAAGATGTCTATTTCCCACCGGCGCGACAGCTTCTGCGGGAAGATGTCTGCGTGCAATAATTTGACGCAGTACGGCATTCCCTATTCGCTTACGTCTTCGCATACGGTCGCTCCCGCCTCCGCCGAATTCAAGAAGGACCTGGAATGGTTTGCGGGCGTCTGCCGCGTGGTGAAGGGCTTGGGAGACCTGCGCATCGGCAGCATCGGCGCACGCCCAGCGGCATTCAACACGGTGCGGTACAGCGAAAAAATCTTGGAATCGCAGGGAATTTCCGTGGAGACGCTGGACCTGTCGGAAGTAATCGGGCGGATTCAGCGAATGAAGGATTCCGACGATGCTGTCCAGGCGAAACTGCAATCGATTGAAAAATACGTGTCCACGAATGACGTGCCCAAGGCGGCTCTGCTCAAAATGGCCAAGCTCGGAGTGGTGATCGACCAATGGATGAAGCAGACGGACGTAACCATCAGCGCGATCCAGTGCTGGACGTCCATCGAGGAAAATCTGGGTGTGGTGCCGTGCACGGTGATGAGCATGATGAGCGACGACCTGATGTCGAGCGCCTGCGAAGTGGACATCTGCGGGGTGCTGAGCATGCATGCGCTGCGGCTTGCATCGCAGACGCCCAGCGCGCTGCTCGATTGGAACAATAATTATGGCGATAATCCGGACAAGGCGGTCTGTTTTCATTGCAGCAATTTGCCGAAGCAATTTCTAAAGAACGTCAAAATGGACTATCAGGCAATCATCGCCGGAACGGTAGGCAAGGAGAACACCTTCGGCACGTGCGTTGGATTGGTCAAGGCAGGAGCGATGTCCTACGCGCGTTTCTCGACCGACGATCGCGCAGGGCGTGTTCGCGGCTACGTCGGCGGCGGAAAGTTCACCGACGATCCGCTGGAGACATTCGGCGGCGCGGGTGTGGTGGAGATTCCTGCGATGCAAAAGCTGTTGCGCTACATCTGCGAGAATGGATTCGAGCATCACGTCGCCGCAAATTTCTCCTCCGTCGCCGGCTCCGTCCATGAAGCGGCCACCCGTTATCTGGGGTGGGACACGTACTGGCACGCAAATTAAGAAACGGGGCAGCAGCCTATGGCCATGGTAGCGGGCGTTGATTTTGGAACGCTGAGCGTCCGCGTGTCGATCGTGGACAGCGAGAAAGGCATGCTCTCCTCGGCTATCAGCGAATATCCGTTGCACCGCAAGCGCGAGGACCCGGAATTAGCCACGCAATCTCACGAAGACCACATGCGCGCGCTGGCTGTGGCGACGCGCGAAGCGCTGAAGCAGGCCGCCATTCCCGGTGAAAAAATCGAAGCGATTGCGCTGGATACGACGGGATCGTCCGTCATTCCTGTGGGCGCGGGAATGGTTCCCCTCGGTGAATACTATCTGTGGTGCGACCATCGCGCGAAATCCGAAGCGGCTGAAATCACGGAGATGGCTCAGCGGGAAGAGCTCGAGGCGATTCGCTGGTGCGGCGGCGTGTATTCATCGGAATGGGGCTTCGCGAAGCTGCTGCATTGGCTGCGGCACAATCCGGAAGAGCGCGGCAAGTTCGCCAGCGCCTTTGAGCATTGCGACATGGTGGCGGCGACGCTGTGCGGCGTCACGCAGCCGGCGCAAGCCAAGCGCAGCGTCTGCGCGATGGGCCACAAATGGCTGTGGCATCCGGATTTCGGCGGCTTACCGTCGGAGGAATTTCTGGTCAAGGTTGATCCGCTGCTTGCCGGTGTGCGGCAGAAACTGCAAGGCTCGTACGAGACTTCGGACAAAATCGCGGGGAAATTGTCGGCGCTGTGGGCGGAACGGCTCGGGCTGCGCGCGGGAATTCCGATTCCCGTGGGTGCTTTCGACGCGCACTGGGACGCGATTGGCGCGGGCGCGCAGGAAAAGGACATCGTCAACGTTGTGGGCACGTCCACATGCATCATCGGCATCACGCGCGAGACGCAGCTTGTTCCCGGGGTCTGCGGCGTGGTGAAAGGAAGCGTTCATCCGGCATACACTGGCATTGAGGCGGGGCTTTCGGCCACCGGCGACATCTTCGACGCGATCGCGAGGCGCGCGAACACTACGATTTCTCAATTGAGCGTTGGCCTGGAGAAATACACGGCCGGGCAAACGGGTTTGTTGCGCATGACCTGGGACAACGGCGACCGCACCGTGCTGGTGAACGCCAATCTGCGCGGCATGACGCTCGGATGGAACCTGCAGCATACGGCTCAAGACGAATTGTTTGCGGCGATCGAGGGCACAGCGTTTCACACGCGCGTGATTTTGGACCGCATGGCGGAGCATGGCGCGCGCATCGAGCGAGTGATCAACGCGGGAGGAATTCCGCAGAGCAATGCGGCGCTGAATCAGGTGTACGCCAATGTTTTGCGGCGGCCGGTTCTGGTGCCGAGCCGCAAAGTCACGAGCCTCGGCTCGGCGATTTTTGCATTTCTCGCGGCGGGCACGTTCAAAACAATTGAAGAGGGGCAGCAGAAGGTTTGCCCGCCCCACATCGTTTATCATCCGCAGGCTGACGCCGAGAAAGTTTATGACCGGCTGTACGCGATGTACCGGCGATTGTATTTCGATTTTGGAAGCGGCGCCACTGGAACCGCGTTCGGAGATGTTTTGCCACAACTGATCGGCATCGCAAGCGAACAGATGATGGCCGGCTCGGGGCAATCACACGAACACCAATCGCAAGAGGCACGTTCGCAAATGTTGCGAGCCTGAATTCTCTCGCCGAAAATCACGGCGCGCATGCCAGTGTAGGAATCGCGTCTGGGATCAAAGAAAATCTGAAAACGGTCGCAATCTTGTGGATGGGTATGGAACACTGTATGCGAGACAAAAATTATTCGCGGGAAGGGGAACGTTGAAGCAAAGCGAGGTTCAGATTTCGTGCAGGGGGCTGTTGTTCGATATGGACGGCGTGCTGCTGGATTCGACTCCGGCGGTGGCTCGCGTGTGGCATCAATGGGCCATCGAGCATGGATTTAACCCGGAAGAAGTTGTGCGCGCCGCTCACGGCCGTCCCAGCCTGACGACGATCCGTGAATATCTTCCGGGCTCGGATTATGAAACTGAAAATCGCGAAGTGGAGCGGCGCGAAATTGCCGATTTGGATGGAGTGGCGCCTTTGCCGGGCGCAGCCGACTTGCTGCAGGCGCTTCCGCCGGAGCGCTGGTCGGTCGTGACTTCGTGCACGCGCCCGCTGGCGGAGGTGCGCATTCGCGCGGGAGGGCTGCCACGGCCAAGATTCCTGGTGACTTCGAACGACATCGAGAATGGCAAGCCGGCGCCTGAGCCATATCTCAAAGCGGCTGAATTATTGGGCTTCGCTCCAGCGGACTGTGTGGTGATAGAAGATGCGCCCGCCGGCGTGCGTTCCGGAAAAGCGGCGGGCTGCCGAGTGATTGCCCTGTGTACCACGATGCCCGAAGCCGACTTGCGAAGCGCGGGCGCTGATTGGCTGGCGGAGGATTGCAGCGCGATCACGCTGCTTTCGGGCGAGCATGGCGAAGGCAAACTGGCGCTTGCACTGCGGGTGAAAGAGCCCGCGACAGTGTTGAAATAAATTGGATCACACGCGCATGGTCATGACGCTGACGGAGTGCGCCGCAAACGTCTGGCGAAACGCAGGGCCGGCGCCGGAGTAGGTTCTGCGTTTCGCGCTCACCTGATTTGGATCGGCGAATGTGTTGGTCGCGTCCAGGTTCGGCCCGTTGATTTCATACAGGTCGGCTGAAAATTGCGGCTTGAATCCCTCGATGGCAATGTCCGTGGTGATGTCGACGGTGGGATGGCGATTCACGACGGCTAAAGTGAGCGATTGATTTCCGTCGTCCGTCGTCGCGGAAACATCGAGGTAGGGAACTTCAGGCAATGCGGGAAAAGTATCCGAGCGCACCAATGCATCGAGGGCTACGTTTCCGCAATGTTCGGTGTAGAGCTTCAACGGGTAGTAAGTGGTCTGAAGAACAATGCCCGTGGGGTTCGCCATGATCGGGGCGATGACGTTCACCAGCTGCGCGACATCCGCGAGCTTCACAGTCTGGCAATTCCGGTGAAACGCGTTGAGTCCGGACGCGACCCACAGCGCGTCTCGCAGGTTGTATACTTCTTCGAGCATGTGATTGTCTCCGCGATGAAACCATGAGCGGAACCAGATGTTCCATTCATCGACGGCAATGGCCACGCGCTCTTTCTTGTCGGTTCGCGACATCACAGCGGTGATCACGGCGTCCAACGTGCGAATCTGATTTTCGAATTCGTGCGCGTCGGTGAATTCCTTGGCCGTGTCCAGGCTGCCGCCGTAATGGTGTAGGGAAATGTAATCGACGAGGTATACGAGCTTCTCAAGAACGGGAAGATTCCAGTCGACGCCGGGGCCTCCGCAAGCAATCAGCTTGATCGAGGGATCTACCCAACGCATCATCTTTCCGAATTCCAGCGCATCGGCGGCATAACCGGCGGCATCTTTGTGTCCGGCCTGCCAGCTTCCGTAGACTTCGTTGCCGAGGGCCCAATACTTGACGTTATAGGGCTCCGGATGGCCGTTCTTTTTGCGCAGATTGGCCCAATAGGTGTCCGTGGTGGCGTTGCAGTATTCTACCCAGTCGGCTGCGTCCTGCATGGTGCCGGTGCCCATGTTTGCGCAGATATAAGGCTCCGCGCCGAGTTTGCGGCAATACTCGATAAACTCATCCGTCCCGAAGCGATTCGATTCTTCCTCTTGCCACGCGGTGTCCCAGCGGCGCGGACGCGCATCTTTCGAACCGATGCCGTCCTTCCAGTTGTATCCCGAAGAAAAATTGCCCCCCGGCCAGCGCAACACGGAGACGTGCATGCCACGCGCGGCGTCGAGCACGTCCTTGCGGAAGCCATCACTGTCGGATAGGGATGAGCCTTCATCGTAGATGCCGCCGTAGATGCAGCGGCCGAGGTGCTCGGTGAAGTTGCCGTAAATGTTGCGGTCAATCGCGCCAATTTTTCGGTCAAAGTCGATTTTGATTTTAGCCATGGCGGGAGTTGCCGCGCCCGCGGCAGCCTCCTGCAGCGTTGGCATGGCCCAGCCAAGCAGCGGCGAGCCGGGCGGAATTGCCGCCGCAACCATGGCGGCCGCTCCATTTTTCAGCAAATCACGCCTACGAATCTCTTTGCACTTCATGTTAGCTTCTCCGATGGAGCAGAACAAATCAGGTCGCCAGCGCCGGCGATGTTGCGCGTGATGTTAAGCACGGCGTCGATTTGTATTACGCTGGAAACGTTTACTCGTCAATAGCTGTATTGCGCGTGCTCTCGGAATGGCCCTGACGCGTGGCGAAAAAGTGCTTGCCTCGCCGATTGAAATGCCAGTATAAAGTGGCGAACGAGGCTATGGGTCAAGCGGCGTGAAGCTCATTCCAAGAAAACGTTTTCTTTGCAGGGAAATGGAGGCTTTGCATGTGGAAGCCAGCTATCATTTGCGGTTTATTCGCTGCGGTTGCGTTCCTGGCCGCAGAGGGGTCTGTGCGCCACAATTCTAAGCCCGACACTGCCGCGCCGCACGGAACGCTGGCGACGGATTCGTCCGTGACGATCGGCGGAGAGCCAGCGATAACGCTGTCGCGGCCGCAGCCGGTCGACCGCAGCAAACCGCAGTTCCTCGAAGCCGTTGTTCTTCCGGGCAACGGCATGAATTTGCTGCAAGTGAAGGCCTATCTGCCGGGCAAGGGCGACATCGACGTGCTCAATGCCCCAGATTTGCAGGGCGCCAAAGACCTGCTCGAAAATCAGAATGATGCGTTCGGCAACAAAAGCTTCTCGATGGGGGGCGCGATTCTGTTGCCGTATCCCAATCGCATTCGCGGAAAGCTCTCCGCGGACGGCAAGACGCTGGAAGCGACGATTGACGGCAAGATGATGTCTTTGCCCGCGAATTGGAAAGGGAAGAAGCCCGGTGCGGAAGTCCACGCGATGCACGGGTTGATCATGTCCGCGCATTTCCAGGATGTGCGTGAGCACAATGGATCGGCGGAATCGACGGTGTCGGCGATCTTGCACGGCGGAAGTTTTGACGGCCACTGGCCTTCGAAGACAGACGTGGGCGTGCGGATGATCCTGAAAAATGATGCGCTGGACGTGATCGTCACCGCGAAGAATGTGGGCGCGGAACGGCTACCGATGGCCATCAGCTTCCATCCCTATTTCCAGTTCCCCAGCGGCGAGCGGGCGCAGGCGAGATTGCACTTGCCCGCCGATATGCGCACGATAGTCAACAACTACGATGATGTTTTCCCGACGGGCAAGATTGTTGCGGTGAAGGGCACGCCGTATGACTTCACCGCGCCGAGTGGGGCCGCTTTCGGCCCAACTTTGTATATGGACGATTGCTTTACGGATTTGAAACGCAACGCGGCCGGGAACGCGGTGATCGAAATTGTCGATCCTGCCGCGAAGTACGGACTGCGGCTGACGGCGCTCTCGCCGCAGGTGAAGGCGATTCAGGTCTACGCGCCGCCGGACAAGAACTACGTGGTGGTCGAGCCGCAGTTCAATCTGGCCGATCCGTTCAACACCAAGATTTGGGGCAAGAGAAATACGGGGATGGTTTTCTTGCAGCCGGGGCAATCGGTTTCGTGGCACGTGAGGTTGGAGCTGTTCATTCCTACTAAGTAGGCGCTGAGAGGATTCCCAGCGCAGCAATCCATCCAGTCAATCTGAGCGGCCCTCGCCTGCGCGGATTTTCACGCCGGAACCTTTTCCATGCGACGTGCTCCGCCTCTATGCTTTCTTGCTACGTTTTGCGATTCCGAAGTAAGATTGTAAGCTTTTGTGCGCGAATAAATTCGCGCTCGTGAAGGAATAATCTTAGCACTACGGGAAGGTCAATGAAGATACACGAATATCAGGCCAAATCGATTCTGGCGAAGTTCGGGGTGCCGATTCCGCGGGGCGAAGTGGTGTTCAAAAAAGAGGATGCGAAGGCGGCGGCGCAGAAGGTGGGGACGCCGGTGGTGGTGGTGAAGGCGCAGATTCACGCGGGAGGCCGCGGCAAGGGTGGAGGAGTGAAGCTGGCGCGTTCGATGGAGCAAGCGAGCGAGCTGGCGGGGCAGATTCTGGGAATGAAGTTGGTGACGCCGCAGACGGGCCCCGAGGGCAGAATTGTGCGGCGGCTGCTGATCGAACAGGGGCTCGACATCAAACGCGAATTGTATTTGAGCATCCTGGTGGATCGCGCAGCGGAAGCACCGGTGTTTTTGGCGAGCGCTTCGGGCGGAATGGAAATTGAAGAAGTGGCGAAGGAGCATCCGGAAGCCATTTTGCAGGAAGTGATTCATCCAGCGACGGGCTTGCAGAGCTATCAAGTGCGGAAAATTGTCTTTGGATTGGGGCTGCCGGCGGAGATGGTCAAAGTCGCGGAGCCGTTTTTTCAGTCGCTGTACCGCGCTTTTTTGGCCACGGACGCGTCGCTGCTGGAGATCAATCCGCTGGTGGTGACGGGAGATGGGCGGCTGGTGGCCCTGGACGCGAAAATGAATTTCGACGACAACGCGCTGGGGCGGCATCCGGAAATTGCCGAGATGCGCGACTTGGATGAGGAGACGCCGCTCGAAGTGGAAGCGTCGAAGTACAAATTGAATTACATCCAGCTCGACGGCAACGTAGCGTGCATGGTGAATGGCGCAGGTCTAGCGATGGCTACGATGGACATCATTAAATTGGCGGGCGGGAATCCAGCGAACTTCTTGGATGTGGGCGGGGGCGCGTCGGCAGAGCAGGTGAAGAATGCGTTCAAGATTCTGCTGGGCGATCCGAACGTGCAGGCGGTGTTCATCAATATTTTCGGAGGGATTTTGCGCTGCGACGTGCTGGCGACGGGCGTAGTGAATGCAGCGCACGAACTGAAAATTAAAGTGCCGGTGGTGGTGAGGATGGAAGGAACGAACGTCGAGAAAGGGAAGGAAATTTTGCAAAGCTCGGGGCTGAACTTCACAGTGGCGGCGGGAATGAAAGATGGCGCGGAGAAAGTGGTGGCGCTGGCGGGAGGCGCACGATGAGCGTGCTGGTGAATGAACAGACGCGCGTTGTGGTGCAAGGGCTGACCGGGCGCGAGGGGGGATTCCACGCAGAACAGATGATTGCGTACGGGACGAAAGTTGTGGCGGGAGTGACGCCGGGCAAGGGCGGCGCGAAACATCTGGGCGTGCCGGTGTTCAACACCGTGGCGGAAGCGGTCAAGCAGACGGGCGCGAATGCGTCTGCGATTTTTGTGCCGCCGCCGTTTGCGGCAGATGCCGTCTTGGAAGCGATTGACGCGGAGCTGCCGCTGGTGGCGTGCATTACGGAAGGCATTCCGACGCTGGACATGGTGCGAGTGGCGGCGGTGCTGAGAGCGTCGAAGGCGCGGCTGATTGGGCCTAATTGTCCCGGGCTGATTTCGCCGGGAAAATGCAAGATCGGAATCATGCCGGGACATATTCACAAGGCGGGAAACGTGGGGCTGGTGAGCCGCAGCGGAACGCTGACATATGAAGCGGTGGACCAGTTAACGCGATTGGGAATCGGGCAGTCGACTTGCATCGGGATTGGCGGCGATCCGATTATCGGGACGAGCTTTTTGGATGCAATCAAAATGTTCAATGAAGATGCGGAGACGCAGGCGATTGTGATGATTGGCGAAATTGGCGGAAACGCCGAGGAAGTTGCGGCCGAGTACATCAGGGCGCACGTGAAAAAGCCGGTGGTGGGATTTATCGCGGGGCAAACCGCGCCTCCCGGACGCCGCATGGGGCATGCGGGAGCGATCATCAGCGGTGGGCGGGGAACTGCAAAGACGAAGTACGCGGCGATGCAGGCGGCGGGGATTCACACCGTGCAGAGCCCAGCGGAGATCGGAGCGACAATGGCGAAAGTGCTGGGAAGAGCAGTAGCGAAGTAAAGGCAAGGAAGCAAAAGCGAAAAGCGAAACTCCAAAAACGAAAACGAGGAGAGAATCTTTGGCGATCGAAAGAACGTTGGCGATTATCAAGCCGGATGCGGTAGGGCGCGGGATGGCGGGCGACATTCTGAAGCATATCCATGAGGCGAAATTCAAGATTGTGGCGATCAAGTCGCTGCGGTTGACGAAGAGTGAAGCGGAAGGATTCTACGCGGTGCATCGCGAGCGGCCGTTCTTCAAGGACCTGACGGAGTTTATGAGCTCGGGAAAAGTGGTCGTAATGGCGCTCGAAGCGGAAGGCGCCATTGCGCGATGGCGGGAGACCATGGGTGCAACGGACCCAGCCAAAGCGTCGCCAGGGACAATTCGGAAAATTTTCGGGACGAGCATCCAGAATAATTGCACGCACGGCTCGGATGCAGCGGAGACGGCGAAGTTTGAGCTAGGGTATTTTTTTTCGGGAATGGAGTTGGTTTGAAGGCAGTGGTCAGTGGACAGTGAAAGGCAAGGGGTTTGCGCGCACTACGGCGCAAATCGGAAGAAAATCCGTCGACTTTTTGTAGGGAAGAAGCAGGAGCGAGGAAGGTTTGCGCACAAGGCGGCGCAAATAGAAGATCTTAAAAGCATTTTCTTTGTAAACCCCCGTGTAAGACATAAGGGCGGGTCATGCGGTCAAAAGTTTGCGGCCTGCGGACCCAGATCGGAGGCAAGAAGCAATAAATGCGGCGAAATGCGAAGGTCGCTTGCAGCGCATTCATCTGGGTGCTTGCAATGGCTGGCAGCGTGTTCGCGCAGAATCCTGACTGGACTTCGCCTTTCCCTCCCTTCCACATCGCGGGCGACCTCTACTACGTGGGAACCAAGGACCTGGCGAGTTATCTGGTTACGACGCCGAAAGGCAACATTCTGATCGATTGCGAGTTAGAAGCCGATGTGCCCATGATTAAGGCGAGCATCGAGAAACTTGGATTCAAGTTCAAGGACACGAAGATACTCCTCATTAGCCACGCCCACTGGGACCACGATGCGGGATGCCCAACGATTAAGGAGATGACTGGCGCCGCCTACATGGTAATGGATGCGGACGTGCCTGTGGTGGAATCGGGTGGCAAGGCTGATTTCCAATACGGCCACTCGGCCGACGATCTATATCGGCCCATAAAAGTAGATCGCGTCCTCCACGATGGAAGCGAAGTGAGGCTTGGCGGTGCGGTTCTCGTTGCGCACCTCACTCCCGGACACACCAAGGGCTGTACGACGTGGACAATGAAAGTCACGGAAGGCAATAAGACATATGATGTAGTGATCGTTGGCGGCCCTTACGTGAATCCAGGCTACAAGCTCGTGAACAACACTGAGTATCCGCAGATTGCGGAAGATTACGAGCGCATGTTTCGCGTGCTGAAATCTCTGCCGTGTGACATTTTCCTGGGTGCGCATGGCTCTTACTTCGGGTTAGAAGCAAAGTACGCAGCAATGGAAGAGGGCAAGGGCACTTTCATTGATCCCGACGGCTATAAGAAGTATGTGGCGGAAACGGAACAAGAATTCCATGATGAATTGGCGAAACAAAGGCTTGCAGCCAAATGACGTGGCGCGCGGAGCGATAGGCACGTGCATCTAAGGACTTATGGAGAAAGTTTTGGCTAGGTCGCGAGCTTTGTTTTCAGGGCGGAAAGCGCGGCACGTAGCTCTGGCGGCGGCTCTTTTTGTGGGTGGAATGATGGTGTGCGCGCTGGCGGCGCGGGGGCAGACGGCGGGCCAGACCGTCGATGGGCGCATCGCGGCTTTGCATCAGAAGGCGCCCGATTTCCCGAGTCCCGGATTCAAGGTTTCCGGAACGACGTGGATCAATTCGCCGCCGCTAACGCTCGCGCAGCTGCACGGAAAAGTGGTGATGCTGGATTTTTGGGAGTACACGTGCATCAACTGCATCCGCACGTTTCCGCAAAACAAAGAATGGTACGCGCGTTATCACAAGTATGGCCTGGAGATCATCGGCGTGCACGACCCGGAATTTCAAATTGCCTATGACGTCGAAAATGTGCGCGCGGCGGTGAAACGGTACGAGTTGCCGTATCCGATCGTCGTTGATGATTGGTTTAAAATTTGGAAGGACTATTCCAACCAGGCGTGGCCGAGCCGCTTCCTGATCGACGGGAACGGCAACGTGCGCTATCACGTCGATGGGGAAGGCGACGATCACAACTTCGAAATATTGATCCGCCAACTGCTTGTGGAAGCGAATCCGGGACTGACGTTCCCGGCGGATTACGCGCTGCCAGGGCCGGAGAATATGGGCGCGCCGGCCTGCGGCGGAGAGCCTACGGACGAAATGTACGTTGGGCCGTGGGATGGCCGGGGGATTCTGGAAAATCGCGACCCGTATCATCCGGGAAGTGTCGCGACTTATAAACTTCCCGAGAACGTGGATGACGGCCACGCAGTGATTTCCGGGAAATGGGAAACGGATCCGAATGGAATGATTTTTCAAGGGAAGACGCAGCAGTTGGGGAGCGAAGCGTCGCGCCTGCGGATGCGATATCACGCCACGCAGGTGTACGCTGTGCTGAACGTTGCGGCGGGAAAGCCGGAGCGGCTGTACATTTTGCAGGACGGGAAAGACCTGACCAATGAGAACAAAGGGGCGGACGTGAAGATCGATGAGAATGGGCATTCGTATATCGACGTGGACGCTTCGCGGATGTATTACCTCACTGCGAATCCGCAGTTCGGCAGCCACATGCTGGATTTGATCCCCACGGAACCGGGAATTGCAGTGGATTCGTTTACCTTTGGCAATAGTTGCCAGACAAATTTTCCTCACGTATAGATCGCAGTCGAGCGTTGTCAGGTAGAATGGGCGCGAGAACGCCTAGTGGAACCCGTTCGCGAACTCGGCAAAGGCTTATTGATTTTTGGGCTGGTGATTGCCGCAGTGGGCGTTTTTCTGTTGGCTGGGACAAAGCTGCCGTTCCGGCTGGGGCGATTGCCGGGAGACGTCTCGTATCATGGGCGGCATGCGAGTTTTTATTTTCCGATTGTCACGTGCATCGTGATCAGCGTGGCGCTGACGCTGATTTTTTGGATTGTTGGGGTGATGCGCCGCTAAAAAAACAGCGCGAATTTTGTTTTGGGTAAACGATGACGCAGTTTTCGCTGAACTTAATTCCTGAAAAACATGTGTGGCGAGTGAGCGAGCTCACGCTGCGGCTTTGCGACGTACTGGAAGCAGAGTTTCCGGACGTGTGGGTGGAGGGAGAGATTTCAAATTTTCGCGCGGCGCAGTCGGGGCATTTGTATTTCACGCTGAAAGATGAAAAAGCGCAGATCCGATGCGTGTGTTTTCGCGATCAGGTTCGCGGGTTGAGATTCCGTCCAGAGGACGGACTGAAAGTGACGGTGCGCGGCGGGATCAGCGTATATGAATCGCGCGGCGAATATCAGATTTACGTTTCGCACGTCGAGCCGCTGGGTCTGGGCGCGCTGCAGCTCGCGTTCGAGCAACTGAAAAAAAAGCTCGAAGAGGAAGGGCTGTTTGACGCAGAGCGGAAAAAGGCGCTGCCGGCACTGCCGCGCAGAATCGGCATCGTCTCGTCGCCACAAGGGGCGGCCATTCGCGACATTGTGCGCGTGTTGCGGAGACGGTTCCCGAATTTGCACGTGATGCTTTTTCCCGTGAAGGTGCAGGGAGACGAGGCCGCCGCGGAGATTGTGCGGGCGATTCGGCATTTTAACCGCGCGGAGATGGTGGACGTGATGATTGTGGCGCGCGGCGGAGGCTCGCTGGAAGACTTGTGGGCGTTCAATGAGGAGATTGTGGCGCGGGCGATTGCCGCGTCGGGAATTCCGATTATCACGGGCATCGGGCACGAGACGGACACGACGATTGCGGATTTCGCGGCGGACATGCGCGCGCCGACTCCCTCGGCTGCGGCGGAGATCGTGGTGCGGACGCGGGCGGAATTCGAGAAGCACATCACGGATTGCATGCGCGAGCTGGTGCAGCACACGCGGTATTTCTTTTCGGAACGGCGGCACGCGCTGCGCGACTTAGCGACGCATCGGGCGTTTCGACGACCGGGAGAAATTGTCCGGCGGCAGCGGCAGCGTTTGGATGAGTTGAGCGGCTCGCTCGCGACGGATTTGAATCGGCGAATCGATAGCGTGCAGAGGCGCGTGAATATTTCCAGCACGCGGATGGCGTCATTTGATTTGGCGGGGCGCGTCGGGATGCTGCGCTCGCGCGTCGAGCGGCGGCATGGCCAATTGGGAGCGGCGCTGGGGCGCGCGCTGATGCGCCAGCGGCGGCGGTACGCGCTGCTGCAAGTCAGGATGGCGTCGCTCGATCTGCGAGCGCGCGTGAGTTTGTTGCGGCGCAGGCTGGAGCGGCGCACCAGCGAATTCGCGGCGCATGCGCGGCGGTATTTGAGTGGTACGCGGCGAAAATTGGAAGCGGCGACAGTGAGGCTGGAGGAACGGAGCCCGTTTCAGTTGCTGGAGCGCGGGTATGCGATTGCGTATGACACGACGGGGAAAGTTTTGCGTTCGACGGAGCAAGTTGCGGAAGGTGATGCGATTCGTGTGCGGCTGGCGCAGGGAGAGGTTGGCGCGACTGTCACGGCGAAGAAGCGAAAGTAAAGACCGCGATGGGAAGTAAGATCAAGGCCGAAGTTGACCGTAGTAACAGAAAAGCGAGGACATCGGCATCAAGTTTTTGCGGCGCGAGCAGGCAGCGAGTTGGGGCGAGCAGTGAGTGTATAATGGCCGCAATCGGCAATTGCCTAAAAGTGGCGGTCCTATTTTTTGCTTTGCTTCTTGCGCGCGGTGTGTTGGCGCAAGGACCTCCCTATCAAACCGACGATCCGACACCGGTAGACTATCAACATTACGAGGCCTATGTCTTCGGTGGAGTGGATGGCACTCCTGTGGAGTACGACTGGCTGGGTCCTGCATTTGAATTCAATTGGGGCGCGATTCCGAGGATCCAAATCCACGCGATTTTGCCTTTTGGAGGAATCTTCCCGACGAATAAGCTGATCTATGTTCCGGCTGGACAAGGCCCAAGCGCATTTGGGCTAACGGACATGGAGTTGGGCGTGAAGTTTGGCTTCATCAAGCAAACGAAACGGCGTCCGCAAATCGGCACGTTCACCATGTTTGAGATTCCGACCGGCAGCTATGTCAAAGGACTCGGGGTTGGGAAGGTATGGTACAAACTTCCGCTCTGGATTGAGAAAGACGAGGGTCCTTGGACTTTTGATGGAGGCGCAGGATACACCGTCGTGCCACAACTTCAATATCGCAACTTTCCGTACGGCGGATTTCTTGTGAAGCGAGGGATCAACAAGAAGCTGGAATTTGGAGTCGAGATTTTCTCTCACGGCGCGGAAGGCTCGGCAACCCCGCAAACTCAATCTTCGACGCTGGTTGACGCCGGCGGCTACTACCATTTCAAAAATCCTAATTTTCAGTTTCTATTCGCATACGGGCACTCCGTGGCCGGGCAAACTGAGAACTATGCTTATCTGGGTCTCTACTATACGTGGGGAAAAGATGAGAAAAAGACAGATGCGGAAGACGCTATGTTGTTCAGACAAACGGGAAGGAGCGGATTCCGTTGATTTGCGGCGCAAGTAAGGTGCAATAAACTCCGTTGAAGACTATTCTTCATCACCACCACCGGTGACTTTCAATACAGCAAGAAACGCCTCTTGCGGGATATCGACGCGGCCGACGCGCTTCATGCGTTTTTTGCCTTCTTTTTGGCGTTCGAGGAGCTTGCGTTTGCGGGTGATGTCTCCACCGTAGCACTTGGCGAGGACGTTTTTGCGCAGCGCGCTGATGGTTTCGCGCGCGATCACGCGGCTGCCGATGGCAGCTTGAATGGGGACTTCGAATTGCTGGCGCGGAATTAATTTTCGCAGTTGCGATGCAAGTTGCCGTCCGCGCTCGTAGGATTGCTCGCGGTGGCAGATGAGCGTGAGCGCGTCGACCGGCTCGCCGCCGACGAGCACGTCCAGTTTGACCAAATCGGATTCGCGATAGCCAGCGAGGTGGTAATCGAGCGAAGCGTAGCCGCGCGAAACGCTCTTGAGACGGTCGTAGAAATCGAGCACGATTTCGTTGAGCGGCATTTCGTAGGTAAGCATCACGCGCGTGGGCGAGAGATATTCGAAATTCTTTTGCACGCCGCGTTTTTCTTCGCAGAGCTGGAGAATTGCGCCAACGGAATCGTCCGAAGTGATAATCATCGCGGTGAGGATGGGTTCTTCAATGCTCGCGATTTGCGCGGGCGGAGGAAACTTCGTCGGATTATCCACTTCGACGGTCTCTTTTGCCGTGGTGGTGATGCGGTAACGGACGCTGGGCGCGGTGGTGATGAGATCGATTCCGAATTCGCGCTCAAGGCGCTCCTGGACGATTTCCATGTGCAGAAGACCCAGAAATCCGCAGCGAAAGCCGAAGCCCAGCGCGACGGAGTTTTCCGGTTCATAGAAGAACGCGGCGTCGTTGAGTTGCAGCTTGCCGAGGGCGTCGCGGAGCACTTCGTAATCGCTGGCGTTCACCGGATAAAGGCCGGCAAAAACCATGGGTTTGATAGCTTCGAAGCCAGGCAAAGGCGCGGCGGGCCGGTCGGCCTCGACGATGGTGTCGCCGACGCGCGCATCGGCGACGCGCTTGATATTGGCGATGACGAAACCGACGTCGCCAGCGGAAAGTTCAGAGAGAACAATGGGCTTGGGAGTAAGCACGCCGAGATCCTCGACTTCATAGATCTGATCCATGGCGCAAAGGCGAATCTTCATTCGCGGCAGGATGTGGCCTTCCATCACGCGGACGAGAATTACGGCGCCGCGAAATGAATCGAACCAAGAATCGAAAATCAACGCACGGAGCGGAGCTTCCGCGGAGCCGACGGGCGGCGGGATGCGCGTTACGACGGCTTCGAGAACTTCCGCCACACCGATGCCGCTCTTGGCGCTGATCAGCAATGCGTCGGCAGCAGGAATGGCGAGGACATTTTCGATTTGCTCCTTGACGCGATCGGGCTCCGCGGCAGGCAGGTCAATTTTGTTGATGACCGGGATGACGGTGAGATTGTGGCGAGAAGCCAGAAAGGCATTCGCGACGGTCTGCGCTTCAACGCCCTGGCTAGCGTCGACGACGAGCAGCGCGCCTTCGCAGGCGGAAAGGGCGCGCGAGACTTCGTAAGAAAAATCCACGTGCCCTGGAGTGTCGATGAGGTTGAGGCGGTATTCCTTGCCGTCGCGCGCGGTGTAATGCAGGCGGATGCTCTTGGCCTTGATGGTGATGCCGCGCTCGCGCTCGAGGTCCATGGAGTCGAGAACTTGGGCGGTCATCTCACGCTCGCTGAGGGCGCCGGTCAACTCAAGAAGACGGTCAGCGAGAGTCGATTTGCCGTGGTCGATGTGGGCGATGATGCAAAAATTCCGGATGAGCTGCGGGTCCATTCAACTCTCTTTATTTTCTTCGCTTAGTTTCTGGTGGATTCTGAATGCGAATGCTCACGAAGCGCAAATCAAGCAGCAAGCCAGTTGGCACGCTCCTTAAACATTCGAGTGTGCCACAGATTGCAGCGCCCGGCCAGCGCCGCGAGGAATCGCCATACGCGCGCGTTTTGCGCCAGCAACACAGGTTTTCTCTTGCGGCACAGGTGCGGCAGGATGAATTGACGCGACAAAAGAGTGACCGTAAATTGAAAAGCGATCCCTCGGAGGTTCCCGTGCGAGCTTTTTGCAGGACCGTCTTGATTTCGCTGCTCGTCGTGTCGCTGGCGGATTTGCCAGTGGCGACGGCCGCGAACCGCGCACTGGGATTCGTTCTGGCGGCGCAATCGTCGCAGATTGACGGCATTGCGGCGGCGAGCGGAGCCAATGTGTTTTCCGGCGACGCGCTGTCCACGGCTTCGGACGGCAGAATTCATCTTCAATTCGGAACTGATCAGATTTACATGCTGGCCTCCAGCGCGGTCACACTGGCGAATGGAAACGACGGGTTGATGGCGGTGCTGTCTGCGGGCACTCTCGAGTTTGCCGCCCCGCGCGGAGCGGGAATTGCGATTCGCGCGGCAGATGTGCTGGTGCGGCCAAAGACGCCGCAGGCGACGCATGCGCAAATCACGGTTTTGGCAAGCAATGAACTGAAGATTGCCAGCGTGACGGGCCCGCTGGAACTGGATCTGGATGACGCAACGTATACGCTCACGCCGGGGCGCACGTACGGTGTGAAGGTCGTTGATGACGCTGGAGAAAGTCAGGATGCCGGAAATCGGCCTGCCCGCAGAAGGCGGCGCCTGGTAATGTTCTTGTTTCTCACGACGGCTGGCGTTGCCGCAACTATCGAGATTATCGACCTGCACAAGCACCACGTGAGCCAGTACACGCCGTAGGCTTGGTCCGCCACGTTTTTACCGCAGAACTTCAGACGCATTGCAAAAAGCACGTCTAGCACACAGAATGGAACAATGTCCAAAGAGGGGTTCAAAGAGGGGCAACTGGTGCGCGTGAATCTTGCCGGGATGCAGGCCGGAGGGGTGCTGTTTCATGCAGCGGTGACGGACGCGATTGGAAATATCGTCCGGCAAACATCCACAGATCCTTCCCAGTATCTGGTACGTCTCGCTTTTTCCTTCAAAGGCGTGAGCGAAGTGGAAGTGCCGGAAGAGCGAGTCCGAGCGGCCTGAACGAGACACGATTTCTTTCGTTCTGCGATCCCACGCACAAAACGGCTACGGATATTTCTGCCGATTTACTCCCGTCCGCGACGGATTGCGCTACAATGGCGCTCGAATAACGATAAATAAATAATGGAGGCGCGATGCTCCACAGATTTGTTTTTCACAACAACAAGTTAATGCCCATCGAGGAGGCGCGATTCTCGCCGGGCCAGGCGGGCCTGCTGAACGGATGGGGATTGTTCACGACGCTGCATATATTTGATGGAGCGCCGTTCGCGTTCGAGCGCCATTGGAGGCGGCTCGAAAAAGACGCGGCGCGAACGCACTGCCCGTTTCCTTTCGAGGCAGAGAAAGTGCGAGGCTACTTGGCTGAGGTGATCCGCGCCAACCATGTCGAGGAAGGATGCGCGCGAATCTACGCGATTTACAATCAGGTGAGCCATTGGCGCAGCGATGAAAGCTTTCCGATGGTGGATTTGTTTCTGTGTAGCACGGACTTGCCTGCGTACCGGCAGCCTGCGCGACTGAATCTTCGCGAGCATGGGCGCCACGCGGCGTCGCCGCTGGCCGGCGTGAAGGTCACATCGTGGCTGAATAACGTGTGGAACTACTACGAAGCGCAGAAGAGCGGGTTCGACGAAGTAGTGCTGCTGAATGAGCGAGGAGAAGTTTCCGAGTGTACCGCGGCGAATATTTTTTGCGTTCGCGGCGGGCGCGTGCTGACGCCGCCGCTCCGTTCCGGATGCTTGGAAGGAATCACGCGGAGCATTTTGCTGGAAATCGGGCCGCGCGCGGGAGTGCCCTGCGAAGAGGCGGTCCTGCGGTCGGCGGACTTGTTCTCCGCCGATGAGATTTTTATTTCTTCGTCGAACCGCAATCTGCTGGCGGTGGGCGAGATTGCAGGCCATCGCTATTTGAATACGCCAGGGCCTATCACGCGCCGGCTTGACGATGCGTTTGCTGCCTACATCAAGGAATATCTAGCCAAGCAATCCTCTTCTGCCGCGGCGCGTTAGGTTGGCGCGACAGCCTTGTCGCCAGAAACAGCATGGCGCAGCGGCTCGGTTCTGAGCTTATTGCGCGAGTGTTTCGCGTCGAAGGTTGAATCCGTTACAATTTCAAATGAATCAAAGGAAAGGGGTTGTCGATGAGCGAACTGGCTAGCAAGACGTGCGTACCCTGCCGCGGCGGTGTTCCGCCGATGAAGGGAAACGAGCTCAACGGATATTTGAAACAGGTTTCCGGATGGAAGGCGGTCAACGAACATCATCTGACGAAGACGTTCACGTTTCCGGATTTCAAACAAGCGCTCGCGTTTGTCAACAAGGTGGGAGCGATAGCAGAGGAGCAAGGCCACCATCCAGATATCCTGCTCACGTGGGGCAAGGCGGAAGTGACTACGTGGACGCACAAGATCGACGGGTTGACGGAGAGCGACTTCATCCTGGCTGCGAAAATCGATCAGCTGTAACGGGAAGCTCGTGAGGATAGCCACTGGCGGGGAAGAGTGAGCATCCAAAAGTGGAGAACGGAACGGTGATCTCCGTCGGGCATCGAGCACGAGGGTATGCAGTGACCGCAGGATAAAGACGGACTTGACATCGCCAGTTTTCTGATTAAACTAACCAGTTAGTTAAATAATTGCGTGAGAGAAGAGGAATGAAGCGGGTGAGAAGCGAATTTCTATTTTCCGAGGCCAAAGGCCGGACAGCGCGCCCCCTGCGGCGCGTCCGGTTCGGCTTCGTTTTTCTCCTGGTCGTTGTTGTCGCGATCATCGCGGCTCAGGCCTACGGGCAGCAACCGCCCGCGACGATGCAACTGAATCTGCAGCAGGCCGTGCAGATCGCCTTGAAACAAAATCCCACCGTGCAGATTGCCGTTTTGAATCTGGCGGAGAGCCATAAGGAAAGCAATATCGCGCTTTCGCAACTGCTACCGCAAGCGGACTTCAACGTGTCCGATCGCGCGATTCGCGAGAATATCCAGGCGGCCATCGGCCTCACGTTCCCTGGCATACCGGAAGCGTCCGGGCCGTTCCAAGTGTTTCAGGTCGGATCGAATTTCTCGGCGCCGATTTTCGATTTGTCGCTGTGGCGGCAGTGGCAAGGAGCGAAAAAGAACATCAGCAGCGCAGATGCACAGCGATTGTCGGTGCGGGAACAGATCGTGCTGCTGGTTGTGTCGCAATACCTGACTAGTTTGCGGTCCAGCGCGGAAATCAGCGCGGCGCAAGCGGAAGTGGATTTGGCGCAGGCGCTCTTCGATCAAGCTTCAGACATGGAAAAACACGGTGCAACGACAGGGGTGGACGTGCTGCGAGCCAATGTGGAATTGCAAAACGAAAAACAACTTCTGATTATTGCGCAAACAAACCAACAGATCGCGCTGTACGGGCTCGCCAAACTGCTCAATATAGGTCCCATGCAGAAAATCACGCTATCCGATCAGATGACGTTTTTCGAGACGCCGGATATCAACATGGACGAAAGTTTGGCGGATGCGTATAAATCGCGGCCGGAAATGAAGCAATTGCTGGCGCAGCAGCAATCGCTTGAGTATCAGAAGGCCGCGGATCGCGACTCCCGGTTGCCGGCGCTGCAATTTGACGGAAACTATGAGCAGCAAGGTGTGTCCACGAGCACGGTGATTCCAACGTACGTCTACGAAGCGGGAATCTCGTTGCCGCTTTTTACCGGCGGGCGCATCCATGCGGAAATCGCGCGCGATGACTTGGAGTTGAAGAAGATCAACGAGACCCTGCAGAACGAAAAGAACGAAATTGCGTTAGAGGTCGAAACGGCCTCGGCTCAACTAGAATCGGCGCGAAACCAGGTGCAGGTGGCAAATCTTGGCGACGAGCTGGCGAAGGAAGAAGTGCGCCAGTCGCGGGATCGATTTCAGGCGGGAGTTGCGGACAACATCGAAGTTGTTACCGCGCAGAACGCGCTGGCGCGGGCGGATGAGAACCGTATCGCGGCCCTGTATCAATACAACCAATCGCGGGCCGATCTGGCGCATGCGATCGGACGCATTGAACTGCTCTACACCAAATGAAAGAGGTTGATTGCGATGGATGGAAGGACGACGGAAGCCGAACCCGACACACAAACGGGCGAAGCGCAGAAAGCGACGAAAGACCAGGCTGACGGGAAGCCGCAGGACCCCGGACCGCGGAAACCATCGGCTTTAAAGAATCCACGGGTTCGCCGAATCTTGTTCATTGCGGCGGTAATCATCATCGTCGGCGGATTTATGTTTTGGCTTCACTACCGCAATCACGAATCGACGGATGACGCGGAAGTTGACGGCCATATCATTCCGATTTCGTCGCGAGTGCCGGGAAGCGTGCTGGCCGTTTTGGTCCATGACAACGAGTCGGTAAAAAAAGGGCAAGTGCTTGTGCAGCTAGACCCACGCGACTATCAGGCGCAGTTGGACGACGCCAAAGCGATGCTCGCCGTGGCACAGAGCCGCGTGCAGTCGGCGACAGTGAACGTTCCGCTCACATCGGCGACGAACCACAGCGACACGACCGGCGCGACAGCAACGGTCGCAGGGGCAGAAGCGGCATACGAACAAGCGAAGCTCGCGCTGCAGCAGGCATCCTCATCACAATTGGCCTATGCGCAAGCCAACGTGCAGAAGCAAGAAGCGGCGAATCAGAAGGCGCAGTCCGATCTGGCGCGCATGACACCGCTGGCGGCGAAATCGGAGATTTCGCAACAGCAATACGACGCGTACGTCGCCGCCGCAACCGAGGCCAAAGGCGAACTCGGCGCAGCGCAGCAGAGTCTTGATTTAGCGAGGCAGACGATTCCGGTGCGGCAGGCTCAGGTGGCGTCCGCGAAGGCGGACTTGGAACGAGCGCAGGCAGGTTTGCAGGCGGCGCAGGCCAATCGGCGTGAAGTCACGATAAGTTCAGCCAACGCGGCCTCGGCGCGCGCGACTGTGGAGCAAAAGGAAGCCGACGTGGAGACCGCGCAATTGAACCTCGGCTACACGAAAATCGTTGCTCCGGAAGATGGAGTGGTGACGAACAAAACTGTTCAGGTGGGGCAGATTGTTTCGCCCGGACAGGGTTTCATGGAGATCGTCCCGTTGGCGAATGTTTGGGTGACAGCGAACTACAAAGAAACGCAGCTCGCACACGTGCGGCCGGGCGACCGCGCCGAACTGCACGTCGACATGTATGGAAAGACCTTCTACGGCCATGTGGATTCGATTGCGGGAGCGACAGGTTCGCGCTTGAGCCTTCTGCCGCCGGAGAATGCCACCGGGAATTACGTGAAGGTCGTAGAAAGAATTCCCGTCAAGATCGTCCTCGATCCGATTCCTCAAAACGAAGCCATCCTGCGGCCGGGAATGAACGTGGAAGCAACGATCATCACCCAATAGGTCTCTGATGGCTAGTTTCTCGTTCACGCAAGATCGCGCACGCGCTGACGTCAATCCGTGGCTGATTGCCGCCACGGTGATGCTCGCGACGTTCATGGAAGTGCTGGATACGAGCGTCGCGAACGTGTCGCTGCCGCACATTGCGGGGAGCCTGAGCGCCGGCGTTGACGAAAGCACTTGGGTACTCACGTCATACTTGGTTTCCAACGCCATTGTTTTGCCGCTGACCGGATGGCTCTCGAACGTATTCGGACGCAAGCAGTTCTACATGGCCTGCGTCGCGATTTTCACGATCAGTTCATTTCTTTGCGGGCTCGCGCCGAGCTTGGGCGCGCTGGTGTTCTTTCGCGTGCTTCAAGGAGCGGGCGGTGGAGGCCTGCAGCCCATCTCACAAGCGATCCTTGTCGACAGTTTTCCGCGCGAAAAACAAGGGATGGCGATGGCCATTTACGGTATGGGTGTGGTCGTCGCGCCCACCATAGGTCCGACGCTCGGTGGCTGGATCACAGACAACTTCACGTGGCGTTGGATCTTCTTCATCAATATTCCCGTAGGCATTTTGTCGATCCTGATGACCTCGCTGCTGATTAAGAATCCAGCGAATGCGGTGAAGAAGAAACTCAAAATCGACTACGTTGGAATCGGGCTGCTCAGCGTCGGTGTGGGATTCCTGCAAATCGTACTCGACAAGGGTCAGCGGGACGATTGGTTTGGATCGACCTTCATCGTTTGGGCCACGATTCTGGCGGTCGTCGGAATCGTGAGCGTGATTATTTGGGAGTTGCGGCAGCGCGACCCGGTGATCGATCTGCGTCTGTTGAAGGAACGCAACTTCTCCGTCGCTGTGTTCACGATGTATATCCTTGGGTTTGTGCTTTACGGCACGACGGTTTTGCTCCCCATACTGTTACAGACTCTGTTGGGCTACACGGCAATGCAGAGCGGCCTGGTTCTTTTGCCGGGTGGACTATTCATGATGATGGTCATGCCGTTTGTGGGATGGCTGCTGGGGAAAATCGAAGCCAGATGGCTGGTTGTAACAGGCCTCACGATAACTGCGTCCGGACTGTTCATGATGGGCACGCATTTTGATTTGCAGATGGGGATGTCAACTCCGGTATTGGTGTGGATTGTTTCACGATTTGGCGTGGCGTTCCTTTTTGTGCCCATTAATGTGATTGCGTTTTATTATGTGGCGCCACAAAAAACGAACGACGCTACCGGACTGATCAATCTGGCGCGCAATGTGGGCGGAAGCATGGGAATTTCGTTTGTCACCACGCTGTTGGACCGCGGCGCGCAGGCCAACCAGAGTATTTTGGCCGCACACATCACTCCGATGAATTATCGATTCGAGGCTGCCATTCAAGCCATGGCGCAGCGGTTGGTGGTGGCGGGCGAAAGCGCTACTCACGCGTTGCAGATGGCGCAACAGATGTTCTACGCATCGCTGCAGGGCCAAGCGATGATGCTGTCGTTCATCAGGGATTTTCGGATTATGGGATATGTTTGTGTGGGCATGATACCTTTCATGTTCATTCTGAAGAAAGCGAAGCCAGGAGCGGGAAAAGGCCGGGGCATGGCCCATTAGGCGGTTGAATGGTTGTCGCTCTTGGCTGGCGTGACGGCGACGAATGGGAAACAAAAACGCCGATGTTGCGCGGTTCATGGCGCGCGCGATTGAGCTTGCGCTGGACAACGTTCATTCGGGTAGAGGCGGGCCATTTGCGGCGTTAGTTGTGAGGGCAGGAAGCATCCTTGCCGAAGGGACCAACGTTGTCGCTTCCACAAACGACCCCACCGCACACGCGGAAATCGTGGCCATTCGCGAAGCGTGCAAAAAGCTCGGCCATTTCGAGCTGAGCAATTGCGAGATTTACGCAAACTGCGAACCATGCCCGATGTGCCTGGGCGCGATCTACTGGGCGCGCCCTGCGCAAATCTACTTTGCGGCCAGTTCCGCAGACGCTGCGAAGATCGGGTTCGACGATTCGCTCATTTACGATCAACTGAAAAAAAACGTGGAAGAGAGAACGATCCCCATGTCGCAGCTTATGCGCGAAGATGCATTGAAGGTGTTTCGCGTGTGGGAAGAAAAGTCAGACAAAGTCTAGTACTGAGCGGCTGAAATTGCCGCTTGTGGGCCGTACGCTGGCCTTTTCGCTTTATTGTGGAGTCAGTCGATGAGCATCGAGCTGTCGCAGAACAACTACGGGGAATCGCGCATTCGTCTTCTGCGCTTGATGCGTCGTGGCGGACTGCACGAAGTGAAAGACCTTACTGTTTCCGTGCGGTTTGAAGGCGCTTTTGAAGCCGCGCATACCAAGGGCGAGAATCGCGCCATTCTCCCCGCCGATACCGTAAAGAACACGGTCTACGTGCTGGCCCGCCAATATCCGGCCGAAGCGATCGAAGAATTTGCATTTCACATCACGGAGCACTTCCTCACTTACAACCCTCAAGTGACGCTCGTGGATGTCCATCTCAGCGAGCGTCCGTGGTCGCGCATCACCATCGGGGACAAGGGCCATGCCTCGGCATTTCTTGCCAGCGCGAGCGAGAAGCGTACCGCCCATCTCCAGGCCGCGAGAGAGAAAATTACTTTGGAATCCGGGCTGGAGGACTTATTTGTCATGAAGACTTCCGGCTCAACGTTTGACAATTTCCTTCGCGATCCGTACACAACGCTCGAAGAAGATCAGCAACGTATTCTTTCCACCGCTCTCAACGCGGCCTGGAGCTACGAGTTTCCCGAACCGGGTATGCCGTTTTCTACCATGTGGCACGGAGCGCGAAAAACTCTTCTCGAAACTTTCGCGGCTCATGAAGGCAAATCGCTGCAGCATACGCTTTACGCAGTTGGACAGGCAGTGCTCGACAATTTCGAATCGATCGGTGAAATTCGTCTCTGGATGCCAGACAACTATTGTCCGCCCGTGAATCTCAAACCATTTGGCATGGAAAACGAGAACGAAGTGTTCGCGCCGCGGGAGGAACCTCGAGGAGTGGCTGCAGCAACGCTACACCGCAGGAAGGGATTGGTCTGACAGTTTGTAAAGTGTCAACGGGATGAACGAACGCATACTAGTTGTGGACGATGAAGCCGCAATTCGCAATGGGCTTCAGCTCCTGCTGGAACGGCAGGGATATGTCGTGCGCACCGCACCGGATGGAGCAAGCGCACTGAAAGAGTGCGCTTCCTTTCGCCCCGATTTGATATTGCTGGACGTGATGATGCCAGGCCGCGACGGCTTCGACGTGTGCCAGGAATTAAAATCCAATGTGGAGACACGGCTAATCCCCGTTGTCTTGATAACCGGACTTTCGGACCGCAGCGACCGCATTCGCGGGATCGAGGCGGGAGCCGACGACTTTCTCAGCAAGCCAATCGATGTCAGCGAGCTGGATGCGCGCGTTCGGTCGCTGCTGCGTCTCAAAGCTTTCACCGATGAACTGGAAAATGCGGAATCGGTGCTGTTCACTCTGGCACTCAGCATCGAGTCCCGCGACCCCTATACGCACGGACATTGCACGCGCCTTGCGGAATTCTCCGCACGACTGGGCGAAAGGATGGGCCTTCCTGCGGATGACATCGTCGCCTTGCGGCGCGCGGGAGTCGTTCATGACGTGGGCAAAGTGATTGTGCCGGATGCGGTGCTGCTGAAACCGGGGCCTCTGACGCCGGAAGAGCGGAATGTGATCAAGCAGCATGCCGCAGCCGGCGAGCATATTTGTTCTCCGCTGAAATCGTTCCGCATGGTTCTTCCGATTATTAGGCACCACCATGAGCGCTGGGATGGGTCGGGTTACCCGGATGGCCTCTCCGGCGACGAAATTCCCCTGCTTGCGCGCCTATTGCAGATCGCCGACGTTTACGACGCGTTGACGACAAAACGCCCGTATCGAGGAGCTCTGACGCAGCAGGAAGCGTGGGAGATCCTGCAAGAAGAAGTGAAGCGCGGCTGGTGGGACGGCAACATCGTGCGCGAATTCCGGTACATGATAACTATAGAAGGGGCTTCGCGTCCCGCCCATCGCGACAATGGCTCAGGCGCGGAGAACGCGTTCACGCAAACTGCCAGTCAAGCGCAGAAGCGCTGATCAGGCGCCTGGCTGCCGATAGTCGCTGAGCGCGTACTTGCTGATATTGCTTAGCAAGGGAACGGCCTCGCTTGGCGCCGGCACTTTACCGTTCAGGATTTTCTCCGGTGTGGTGCCGGTGCCGTAGAGAGAGAGATCGCCATCCTCATCAGGCTGGAAGACAGCTCCGTTAAGGCTAACGCCAGCGAAGAGACCGCGGCTGCGCGAGTAACTCAAGATCTCGGCGTGCAACTGCAAGTCGGTACTTGCTTCGGCGTTCCGGCCAAGCGGACCCGCCGCAGCGGTGGCCTCCCCGCCGATCTTGAACTTATCACTGAGAAGCCTTGTCAGGCCGTCGCGATTACGAAAAACAAGAATCAGGTCGGTGGATGATCCGCCGATCTGAAACCCAAAGCTTCCCCCGCTGATCATCACAAACGCAGGCGCACTCCAAGTTTTGGGCCCGGTGCGGCACACCACGATGCCCTTGCCGTACTTTCCGCCCACAACGAAGGCGAACTTCTTCTCTCCAGGAATAATGGCAAGGCAGGCGGCCGACTGGATCAAGTCCAGCGGAAACGCGCTGTCGGGAGCGTCAACGATGTCCTTGAATATCTGAGTGGAATCCTCAATGCGGCTGATGTCGTCATTGCGCGTTGAGCCGGCAAAGGCCGGCAACGCCAGGCCGCTGGCCAAGAGTGCGCAAACCAGAATTCGCTTCCTCATCCATTTCCTCCGTGCCGCCAAGTGAGATGATATGAACGATGAATAGATTGAAGCAAGAGTTGCATGGAATGCGCAAGCTTAATCGATAGCGGTGAATCGCATGTGTCCGAATGCCCGCGTAAACATTTCTGCTAGAATCGACGCACGTTTTTCGCGAGCAGCACAAGATTTGCTGGAGCTTGCATTTGTTGGAGAAAGCGCAAGGTCAAAAACCGCCGGAAGCCCTGTTCCCGCGTAGTTTTCGCAAGGCCTATCCCGAAGCCGTGCGCGGCGAGGGCTGCTTTCTCTTCACCGCCGACAACCGCAAAATCCTGGATGCCTCCGGCGGCGCGGCGGTCGTCTCCATCGGTCACGGTGTTGCATCTGTGGCGCAAGCGATGGCTGAGCAGGCAGGCGCGCTCGCTTACGCTCACTCTTCGCAATTCGTGACGCATGCAGCGACGCAGCTCGCGCATCGCTTGCTCGCTCTGGCGCCATCCAACTTCCGTGATTCAGCGGATGGCCCGGGCCGCGTTTTCTTGACGTGCGGTGGCTCGGAGGCGGCGGAAACGGCGCTCAAGATTTGTCGGCAGTATTTTCTCGAGCGTGGCGAACCGGCGCGCACACAGTTTGTTTCGCGGAGCCAAAGCTATCACGGCGCGACGCTGGGCGCGCTCGCTCTCTCGGGAAATGTAAGGCGCAGGACTCCGTTTCTGCCGCTCTTGCCGGACTGGAAGCACATCGTTCCATGCTATTGCTACCGCTGCCCGCTCGATTTGCATTATCCGCAATGCGGTGTCGCGTGCGCGGAAGATCTCGCGGAACAGATCGAAGCCATTGGCGGTAAGCATATCGCCGGATTCTTCGTTGAGCCTGTTTCCGGCGCCACGCTTGGCGCAGCAGCTCCACCCGCGGAATATTTGCCGCGCATCGCGGAGATTTGCAGACGTCACGGCATCTTGTTGGTCGCCGATGAAGTCATGACCGGCATGGGCCGCACCGGGAAAAACTTTGCCGTGGAGCACTGGGGCGTTGAACCCGACATTATCCTTGTCGGGAAGGGAGTGGCCAGCGGGTACGCGCCGCTTGGAGCAGTCATGGTCACTGGGCGCGTGGCGGCCGCGATCGAAAAAGGCTCCGGTAGTTTCTTGCACGGCTTCACTTACAGCGCCCAGCCAGTTTGCGCTGCTGCGGGATTGGCCGTGCTTGACTACATTGCGGAACATGATCTTTTCGCGCGCGTCGCAGCAAAGGGCGAAGAGCTTCGCCGCTCGCTCAGTCCGCTGCGGGATTCGCCGATGGTCGGCGACGTTCGCGGGATGGGCTTGTTGCTCGGCATTGAATTTGTCAGAGACGCTCCGACGCGTGAGCCTTTTCCCGCAGACGCGAACATTGCCTCGCGCGTTTATGATGCCGCGCTGCGGCGCGGCGTGCTGACGTATCCGATCCAAGGATGCGCCGACGGCACGCGCGGCGACCATATTCTGCTTGCGCCGCCGTTCATCATTTCCACGGATGAGATTCGTTTTCTCGCGAATACCTTGCACGATGCCATCGATGAGGTGTATCAGGCATGTTCCGCTCCAACGAAATGAAGCGCTTGATTTTCAAGCCGGCGCGGCGCATTGCATTGTGGTTTGCCACTCTCGCAACGACGGGCTTCGCTTCAAGATTCGCCAATATATCAAGCAACTCAACGCGACGATGACCTTCGCGAAGTAATGAAAACAGGTGCAAACGCTCTTAGAACCACGCTAAATGCGGAGGAAAGCCGCCGAGTGCGCCAGAGGCTCTAGGCGCGCGGAGCGTTCGCTTCATTCGGCAGGCGAACCACCTGTTCGTGGATTGCGCGAATCGAGAGCCCGCTCCGCACTGCTGCATACAGTCCCAGGAGTCCAACCGGCAGCGTCAACATCCACCAAGCAAAAAACGAAAAGCTCTTCGCCGTGTTACTGCCCACCACCATGAAAATGGTTAATCCTAGAACGCAAAAAAGCTGGTAGGAACCGACGTTCGCCGGCGCATTCGGCAGCGATACGCCCAAATTGATGACCAGTAGTAGGACCACGGCAGCGATAAACGGCAATCCGATGCCGTAAGACTTCATCATCGCCCAGAGGGCCAGAACCTGGCAAAACGGCATAAGAAGCGAGGTAAGCACCGCGGGATAAAAGCTTGGCGAGGTACCCATCACGTGCAAGCCAATCAGCGTCGACATCAGCTTGCCCGGCACTCGCTTGCCTCCATACATGCGGCGTGGGTCGCCCGCAAAGCGTAGCTCAATATAAATAATCATGGCGACGAAAGTGCCGAGCAACGCCAGCGTGGCAATTCCGAGGGCGTCCGCGGCATGGCGAAAGCGCGCCGGCAACGGCACAAAGAGCGACATCACAGCCAGGCCTGCGGTCGTCACGACCAAATCAATAAGCCGCTCCACTAAGACCGACCCGAGCACCGTAACAAAGGGAAGGTCCTCGGAATTCGCAATCAGGTACGCGCGAAGCGGTTCGCCAGGACGTAGCGGGAAAAGCACATTGGCAAATAGCCCGACGAACACCGCGCGAATCGCATTCCTTGTCTTCACGCGCCCGAACGGAGAAAGAAGAAACTTCCAGCGAAGGCCTTGTACAATGTAACTGAGAATATCGAGTGCAATGCCCAGCGCAACCCAGCGCCAACTGACGGCGGCGAGTTCTTCCAGGGCTTCCTTGACGTGAAAGTCGTACAGAACCCAAACGAGGCATGCAACCGAGACAGCGTAGCCTAGCCAGGTGTAGGTCCGAGTTTTCCGAGCCGAAGGCCTCGTAGCGATCGTGTTCAAAAGTAGATATCCGGTCCCAACTTGGAATTGCGCTGCCATCTTGCTGGCACAGCGTCAAGCGCGCGGAGCGTAATCGCTAGAAGTAGCTCCCGCGCCGCCGGCTGAGCAGTCCCCATTAGTTAACGCAACGCCCGCCCCCGCATGCACATCGTGCCATACTTTGAATTCCAACTCGGATTCGGGGTCAGCCAGATCGGTCTAGCTTCCTTCCCCACAAAACAAGCGCTTCCTTCGGAATCAAAGCGGCTTCAGCCTACTGTAACCCCCGCGCGGAGGCAATCCCGTCCACACGGCAGAGATGCAAAGCCGTAGCCGGAAAGGCAACAACTGGAAGGAGTCGCCCCGCGCGCAAGGTTGACAACCTCGACTCCGCACGCGTATCATCCTTTCGATACAGCGCGTTAACGTGGCTGCGTCCCCTTCTTTCGTTTTTCATCGTGGGGAGGAATCTTCGAGGATTTTTTCCTCGGCAAGCAGGGTAAGTCCCTCAGGGAGGTCGCTTGCATGTCGTCGGAGTACGCCAATCCGGAACCGCAAGTTTCGACGATGGAATCTGCGTCTGCCGTATCTGCTGTACCGGCCCAGGAAACTTCGACGCAGGTCCTAAACGGGGCTGCCACCGAATCTGGAATCGATCCCGTGGTTGATGGCGGCTCGTACGAAACTCCAGGCGCAGATGGTGTTGGTGGCCCGGAGGCCACCAGTGGTGCAGCTGAGGTTCAATCCGGAGCCGCAACTGCCGAAGAATCGTCCCCGGAGCCACAGGAACCGCAAGAACCGATGGAGCAGCTGATCGAGCAGTACGCTGTTCCAGAACCTGCTGCCACAGGCAGCGAAGTCTTTGAAGGCCGCGTCATCGCCGTGAACGACCTCGGCTTGGTGATTGATGTCGGCGGGAAGTTCGAGGGCCTGGTGCCGGCCCAAGAATTTGTCGAAACAGGCGGCATACACTTCGCCCCCGGCGACTTGATCGAAGTCGAGCGCCTTGCGGAACACAAAGACGGCTACGTCCTTCTCTCTCACGTGCGCGCACATCGCCGGATGGTCTGGGAGCGCATCGAAAGCTCACACAAGGAAGGCCGCACGCTCACAGGAAAAATCGTAGACCGCATCAAAGGCGGATTGGTCGTGGATATCGGAGTCCGCGCCTTCCTGCCCGCTTCGCAGCTCGACCTCAGGCCCACCCACGACCTGGAAGCGTGGAAAGATCGTGAGATCGAATGCCGCGTGCTGAAGCTTAACCGCAAACGCGGCAACGTGGTCGTAAGTCGGCGCGCCATTTTGGAAGAAGAGCAAAAGAAGCAGCGCAGCGCCCTCGCTGATTCGCTGAGCGAAGGCTCCGTCGTCACCGGCAAGGTGAAAAACATAACCGACTACGGCGCTTTCGTGGATCTGGGCGGACTCGACGGCCTGCTTCACATCAGCGATTTGGTCTGGGGCCGTATTACCCATCCTTCGGAAGCTGTGTCGCAAGGCCAGGAAATTCAGGTTCAAATCCTCAAATTCGACAAAGAAAAAATGCGCATCTCCCTGGGGAGAAAGCAGCTTCTTCCGGATCCCTGGGCTGCCGTGCCGGAGCGTTTTCCGGTGGGCTCGCGCGTGCACGGGAAAATCATGGGCGTCACCGATTACGGCGCCTTTGTCCAAATTGAGCCGGGAGTCGAGGGTTTGGTCCACGTCAGTGAAATGAGCTGGTCGAAGCGCGCAAAACATCCATCAAAACTCGTGAATCCCGGCGACGACGTGGAAGTGGTCGTGCTCGATCTGAATTCCGAGCAGCGCCGCATTTCGCTGGGATTGAAGCAAACGCAGCCCGATCCTTGGGCCGGCATTCCGGAAAAGTATCCGGTGGGCTCCGTTGTCACCGGGCGCGTGCGCAATCTCGCGGAATTTGGCGCATTCATCGAGATAGAAGAGGGAATCGAAGGCCTCATTCACGTGAGCGACTTCAGTTGGAAAGAGCGCGTCAAGCATCCGAGCGAAAAACTGAAAAAGGGCGAGGAAGTGCAAGCCAAGGTGCTCAAGATCGACGGCGAGCATCGCCGCTTGTCTTTGGGCTTGAAGCAGCTCAACGATATCTGGGCGAACTGGTTCGAGGCCCATAAGCTGAACGAAATCCTGCGCGGCAAGGTGGCTCGCAACACTTCCTTCGGCGCTTTTGTCGAGTTGGCGGATGGCATCGAGGGTCTTTGCCACATCTCTGAGATCGAAGAACGCCGCCCCAAGGGTGAATCCGGTGATCGCAACAAGTCGAAATCACAAGCGGCGAAGCCGGCATTGGCGGAGGGCAGTGAGTATGATTTCAAAGTCATTCGGCTTGATCCCGTGCAGCGCAAGATCAGCCTGAGCTATCGCGCGGCCCGGAAGCAAGTCGAGCGCCAGGAAATCGCCGCCTTTCGCTCGTCGAAGTCTTCACCGACGGCGACGATTGGCGACGCAATTCTGGCCAAACGCCAGGCCACGTAGTTCGGGCCAGATTTTGGCCGGAGCTCTCCAGTAGAAAAAGATTTACGTTTCAGCCTGATTGGTGATATCAAGAGCGGCTAAGCGCCTTGTCATTTGTGGTGGACGGCGCCGCCGGTGGAAGGGCAGTTCAGCCCGGTTCTCAAACCGAACTCAGTTCCGACAGGAGGGCGATTAGCCCCATGGCAAGCATTCCGGGTAAGCCAGAAGCCGGCGATCATACGGTTACTAAAGCCGAGTTGATTGAAGAGGTTATTCGCATTACCGAGCTCCCGCGCAAGGAATCGGAAACCGTGGTCGAGACGGTTTTCGAAAGCATCATCGAAGCTCTTCAGAAGAACGACAAGATCGAAATTCGTGGTTTTGGGAGCTTTCGCACCCGCCAGCGGCGCGGCAGGATTGGCCGCAATCCGAAAACCGGCGCGAAAGTGGAAGTCCCGCCCAAGCGCATACCGTTTTTCAAGCCGAGCAAAGAACTGAAGGATTTCGTCAATAGCCACCGCACTTCGGCGGCTTCGCCGCTTTCCTCCGACCGACCGTCCCAGGGATAAACGGCAGCAAATGGATTTTCTCTGGACTCCCTGGCGGTATCGCTACCTCGCCGAGCCTGGCAACGAGGATAAATGTATTTTCTGTGATGCGTTGGCGCTTAATGACGACGCCAAGTCTCAGGTTGTTTTTCGCGGCAAGCTCTCCTTCATCATCCTGAACCGCTTTCCGTACACAACCGGCCACGTCATGATCGTTCCTTATTCGCACGTCGCCGATCTTCCCCAATGCGACCCGGAAGCGCTGGCGGAAGTCATGCGCCTGGCGCAGAGAATGCAAATCGCGCTCTCGAGCATCTATCATCCGCAGGGCTTCAATCTGGGAATGAACTTGGGCCGTTGCGCGGGCGCCGGTGTCACTAGGCATCTTCACATGCACGTGTTGCCGCGCTGGATTGGTGACGCGAATTTCATGACCACGGTCGCGGAGACTCGCTTGGAGCCGGAAGAGCTTTCGACAACCTATGAAAAACTGAAGCGCGCCTTGGCAGTTTGATATCTTGGAATCACACGGAGCGGAAACTTGGACCTGGGACTGACCGAAGAACAGTTGCTGCTGCAGCGCACCGTTCGCGAATTCGCCGAATCCGAAGTCAAACCGCTCGCGAAGGAGCTGGACGAGACCGGCCATTTCCCGCACGACACGTTCCACAAAGCGGCAGAGCTTGGCCTGACGGGCGTAGCGGTGCCCGAGCAGTACGGCGGCTCCGGCATGGACCACATCAGCTATGCCATCGTCATTGAGGAGATTTCGCGCGCCTGCGCATCCACGGGCGTGATTCTCTCCGTCCAGAATTCGCTCTATTGTGATCCCATTTATCGCTTCGGAACCGAAGAGCAAAAACAGAAATTCCTCATCCCCTTCGCTCGCGGTGAAAAAATCGGCTGCTACGCGCTCACCGAGCCTCAGGCCGGCTCCAACGCCGCCGCATTGCGCACCAAGGCTGTCCTCAAAGGCGACAAGTACGTCATCAACGGCACCAAGGCGTGGATCACGAATGGCGGCGCTGCCGACGCGGCAATTGTGTACACGAATACGCATCCCGAAAAAGGCGAGAAGGGAATCACGGCTCTGGTCGTTGAAAAGGGCACGTCGGGTTTCGCCGTTGGCAAGGAAGAAAAAAAACTTGGAATCAACGCCACCGCTTGCTGCGAACTTTCCTTCACCGACTGCGAAGTGCCGGTTGCAAATCGCATCGGAGCGGAAGGCGAGGGATACAAAGTCGCGCTTTCCACGCTCGATGGCGGGCGTATCGGCATTGCCGCGCAGGCCACCGGCATCGCGCAAGGAGCTTTTGACGCGGCGCTTTCCTATGCGCAACAGCGCCAAGCCTTTGGCCATCCTATCGCCGATTTTCAGGCCATCCAATTCATGCTCGCGGACATGGCCACGGAAATTGACGCCGCGCGCCTGCTCGTTCGCAAGGCGGCGTGGAAGGAGGACACCGGCGCGAGATTTTCCATGGAAGCGTCCATCGCTAAACTTTTCGCGTCGGAAATGGCCACTCGCGTCACGCACAAAGCCATCCAAATTCATGGCGGCAACGGATACAGTCGCGAATATCCCGTCGAACGCAATTATCGCGACGCCCGCATTACGGAAATTTACGAAGGCACCAGCGAGATTCAGCGCCTGGTCATCGCCTCTTGGGTCCTCAAGTCTTACTAGTTTCCGCGATTCTGGATAGTGGCTCAGTATCCGATGACCGCGCTAATCTGGAGTTGGTGTCCGATTGTCTGATCTTATTTCGTCTATAATATGGCGCACAATGGCGTTTGAGAGACGACTTGAAGCAGTTGTAATAGGGCCCGGTAAACCGCGGCCAACTGAGAGTCGCCTTTGGTCGCGGTGAGCATAAATTCGTTGCTGATGTCCCATTTGATCTGCTTCAGCCCGCGTTGCGAATGCCCAATTCCGAGTGTGTGGCTGTAGTATCAGGCCAAGATGTTGTGCGGGTCGAGCCAGCCGGTCGCACCTGGCTTACGATTCAAGACCAGATACGGGTTGTCTTGAATGGCGATTGGGATCCCATTGGTGATGCCGACATCGTTGACGACGAATATGATATATACATCGCGCAAATTCACTCGCTTCTTGTAACAAATTCCACTGAACAAGCAATCGCCGACCACTTGCTAAGGATCGAGCAGGAACGGATGGGCCTGACAGGAACGCCTATGAGCCAATTGCTTCGTGTGGCCGCGAATCTGCGATCCATTTAGCTACCGCCGGTCGAGAACTCCGGCTTCCCAGTGCGGAAGTAATCGTAACTCGTGATTTGTCAGGTTATCGGAAACTACGCCACCAAATCACTCTGAGTCACTACCCGAGTCCGGAATCTGTGCATCGCGCGCAAACCTTCGTGTATTCTTCCGCTGTGTTGCCATTTCAAGCCGAACTGAAGTTTGATCCATCGAAGGACGAGCCGTTCTTTTCCGCCCTCCCGTCCCGCCCTGGGATTTTCCTGATCGAGACGCGGCCACTCAATGACGCTTCGCCGGCCCGCCCGTACTTGGCCCGCACTGCTGATCTGCGCCGCGCCGCAGAACGGCTGCTGCGAAGCCCGGATCCCGCGTCGAAGCGGCTCAATCTGCGGGAAGTTGCGGCGGATTTTCGCTATCGCATTACGGGTTCGCGCTTCGAGCAGATCCTTGCGCTGTACCAGCACGCCCGCGCACGTTTTCCCAATCGCTATCGCGATATTCTGCGCCTGCGCCCTCCCGCGCTGCTCAAGGTCAATCTACGCAACGCCTATCCGCGCTGTTACGTTACGCGGCGCATTTTCAGCGATGGCGGTTTTTACCTTGGCCCGTTTGCCTCGCGGCGCGCAGCAGAAGGTTTTGCCAGCCGCTTTCTCGATCTCTTCAAAATTCGCCGCTGCCAGATCAAAATCCGCCGCGATCCTGATTTTCCGGGCTGCATCTACTCCGAAATGAAGATGTGTCTGGCGCCGTGTTTTGCCGGCTGCACGAAGGACGAATATGACTCCGAGGTCGCGCGCGTGGTCGAAACGCTCGACTCGCAAGGCGCATCTCTTATTGCCTCAATCGAGCGGGAACGCGAGTTGGCCAGTGAAGCGATGGATTTCGAACACGCAGCGGCGGTGCACAAACGGCTCGAAAAAGTCGGCGGTGTATTCCACGGTTTGCCGGAAATCGTTCGGCGTGTAGACACGTTGAGCGCTGTCGTCCTCCAACGCGCTCCACGGGGGAAAACCGTCGCCGTCTTCACTATGGTCGATGGTTATTTTGTCGAGCCTTTTTTTCTTTGTTTCGATGAGCTCAGCCGGCCGCAGTCCGTGGAAGAAATCCTCCGCCTGCATTTCCAGAAACTTCCGTCGGCCGAACGCGCACCTCAGGCCGAGCCTTGCGATACAATGAAAGCGGAGGTGAAAACAAAACGCGGCGCGGAGGCTGACGTTCCTCAACCGCAAAGTCTCGACGCGTCCGCCCAGCGCGAAGAACATCTCTCGATTCTTGCTCGTTGGTTTTACTCCAAGCCGCGCGCGGGAGAGATATTGTTCCGCGACGCTGACTGGCCCTATCGCAGGATTCTTCGCGCCTGCGCTCGCGTCTTAGCTGCTGCGCAGGAGACTCCGTAGTCAAAAACAAAAATGCCTGAAGAATTGACCGCAGAGACCCCGGCAACCACCAGCCCGCCTCCGTCTTCACGCTGGTCGGTGATGTTTCGCGCCCTGCAGTATCGCAACTTCCAGTTGTTTTTTGGCGGGCAGCTCATCTCTCTCATTGGCACGTGGATGGACAACGTCGCCGAGGCATGGCTCGTCTATCGCCTGACCGGTTCATCGCTTCTGCTCGGCACGGTAGCTTTCGCCGGCCAGATACCGGTGTTCTTGCTTGCGCCTTTGGGCGGCATGGCCGCCGATCGTTTGAATCGTCGCAGCATCGTGATTGCGACGCAGGCAAGTTCGATGGTACTGGCTGGCATTCTCGCGGCGCTGACCATCTCCGGCCATGTCAAGGTCTGGGAAGTAATTACCCTCGCTTCCCTGATGGGCGTCGTAAATGCCTTTGACATTCCCGCACGCCAGGCTTTTCTGGTGGAAATGGTGGGCCGCGAAGACTTAATGAATGCCATCGCCCTGAATTCGTCGATGTTCAATGGAGCGCGCGTCATCGGCCCTGCGATAGCTGGAATTCTTGTCGCCAGCATCGGCGAGGGATGGTGCTTCTTCGCGAATTCCGTCAGCTACATCGCCGTCATTGCCGGCTTGCTGCTGATGAAAATCAATCGGCGCGCGGTGCAAGAACACGTGGCCTCGGCCCTCGATCACATCGCGGAAGGCTTTCGTTTCGTCCGCCATACCATGCCTATTTTCGCTTTGCTTCTGCTGCTCGGACTGGTGAGCCTGGTGGCCATGCCCTATTCCGTGCTGATGCCCATTTTCGCGGCGCGCATTCTCCATGGGAATGCCCGCACGCTCGGTATGCTGATGGGCGCCACCGGTGTGGGCGCGCTCACCGGCGCTCTGGTTCTTGCTTCGCGCACCGGGCTTAAGGGGCTTGGGAGCTGGGTGGCTTTTTCTTGTGTCGGTTTCGGCGTCGCTCTGATTCTTTTTTCTTTTTCCCACTGGTACTTGGTTTCGGTTGCTTTCCTGGTGCCGGTAGGATTCTTTATGATGGTGCAAATGGCTTCGTCGAACACCTTGATCCAAGCCATGGTTCCCGATCGCCTCCGCGGTCGCACCATGGCGGTCTACTCGATGATGTTCATGGGCATGGCGCCGCTGGGCTCGCTGCTCGCTGGTGCGTTGGGGAACCGAATCGGCGCGCAGTGGACGGTGGCTCTCGGCGGTTTCGGTGCCATCATTGGTGGTTTCATCTTTGCCCGTCAATTGCCGCGGCTGCGCGTTGAAGCGCGTCAGCTTATTCTTGCGCAGGCTGTGGCTGGTGGTGAGCCGCCGGGAAACATGACCTCTCGCGCTTTGGAATTGGAATAAGGGCACCGGTTCCTCGCGCCGGTCTCATTGCGCGCAAAACCGTCTGCTATACTCAGCGGCCGTTTATCTTTGCGTTTTTCAACAGGCATGACTGCCGAAAATTCACTTACGCCCGGCTTTGCCACTCTCGACGGCACTCGCCGTTTCGCCGCTCGCTTCGAAGCGCTCGCCGCCGCGGGACACTTCCGCGAACGCCAAGGCTTGATAGTTTCCTCGATCGGCATCGGCACCTATCTCGGCGAACCTGACGCCGCCACCGACATGGACTATCGCGAAGCGATCGTCGCCGCGGTTTGGGGCGGCGTGAATGTCATCGACTCTGCCATCAATTATCGTATGCAGCGCAGCGAACGCTCCGTGGGCGCCGCGTTACGCACTCTTTCTACGGCCGGTTTCGCTCGCGACGGCGTTGTCGTCTGCACCAAGGCTGGCTTCCTTACGCCCGACGGGGAAATGCCCGCTGATCCCAACGCTTATTTCTATCGCGAATTCATTTCCAAGGAAGTTTTCTCCGTCGACGACATCGCCGCAGGATGCCATTGCATCGCGCCGCGCTACATCGAAGATCAAATCGGGAGAAGCCGCCGCAATCTGGGGCTTTCCTGCATCGATGTTTTTTATCTGCACAATCCGGAAACACAGCTCTCCGAGGTTTCCCGCGACGTATTGCACGGCCGCATAGCCGCGGCGTTTGAAGTTCTCGAATCAGCGGTGGCGGCGGGTAAAATCCGCGCCTACGGCCTTGCCACCTGGAATGCCTTCCGCGACGATCCGCGCGCGCAAGGTTATTTATCGCTCGAAGCGATATGCGGGCTCGCGCGCCAGGTTGCCGGGAACGAGCATCATTTTCGTTTCGTTCAGTTGCCCTTCAATATCGCCATGCCGGAAGCGCTGATTCGCCCGAATCAAATTGTCGGCGGGAAAACCGTTTCGACGATTCAAGCTGCGCGCGAGCTTGGCATTGCCCTGGTGGCCAGCGCCTCGTTGCTGCAGACGCATCTCGTCGGCAAAATCTCTCCGTCGATTCA
>JBAUEH010000107.1:0-3820 GCA_049678505.1 Candidatus Acidiferrales bacterium | reverse complement strand
CTATATTGTCAAGGAAGAATCACGCTTTCGCGGGTGGCAGCGGAGTGGTTCACCGTGGCCACTGAGCCGCGACTTACTCGTACCGCAGGGCCACCATGGGATCAACCTTCATCGCTCGGCGTGCGGGGATGTAGCAGGCCAGCAACGAGATTCCGAACAGCAAGATCGCCACAGACGAGAACGTCAAGGGATCTCTGCTGGTGACTCCAAATAGCTGGCTGGCAATCAGGCGGGTAAGCGCCAAGGCTCCAATGATGCCGATGGCGATGCCCGCGAGCGCCAGCTTTGCGCCACGTCCGATAATCAAACTCAGCACATCTGTGGGCACAGCGCCCAGCGCCATGCGCACTCCAACTTCATGTGTTCTCTGCGCCACGCTATAAGCCATCACGCCGTACGTGCCGATCGCCGCGAGCAGAAGTGCGAGCAATCCAAGAAGGCTGAGCAGATATGTCGAAAACCTCCGCGATTCGACGGATTTTGCGATGTATTCGGTCATGGGAGCGACGCCCGAGACGGTCGGGTCTTTGTCGATACTGTGAATCGCGTCGGTCGCGGAGCGCGCCAAAGCCGCCGGATTGCCTATCGTACGAATTACGATGGTCATAAAATTGAGTGGCATCTGCTCGAAAGGAATAAACGTCTCGGGCCATGTTGGTGCGGCGGGATTATATTGCTTAAGGTCGTGAACAACGCCGACAATCTGCCGCCAAGCCTGCTGCGCATAAATGCGTTTCCCGACCGCACTTCCGTTGGGCCACAGTTTCCTGGCAAGCGTGTCATTAATGATTGCAACCAGAGGAGCATGTGCGTTGTCGGCATCTGTAAAAAAGCGTCCTTCCAGCAGAGGAGTCTGCATCGTTTGAAAATAATCGAGTGTGACCATGTTGATCGCGGTCCACGGCCATTCGCTCGGCGGCTCGGATGGCTGGCCGTCGATCTTGTATGGCGAGGTCCAGTGGAGGCCCGCGATGGGAGGTTGCATCACTGCGGCCGCTGATTGCACACGTGGCAACGCGCGAATCCGCCGAAGCGCGTCGCCATAGAAATTGAGATCGTAAGCCTCGCTGACCTTTTGGCCGGAGACAAACACGTCGAGAGCAAGCAGATGCTCAGGACTAAATCCTGGATTGACTCGGAGTTCGGCGGACAGGCTACGAATCAAGAGCCCCGATCCGATCACCAGCACCATCGCCACGCTGATTTCAGCTACGAGCAAAATCGACCGGAAAGCCTGCCGTGCGGAAGCGGCAACCGCACCGGCGTTGTCCTTGAGCGCGCGATTCAAATCGAGGCGCGTCGCTTGCACGCTGGGGGCCAAGCCAAAGAGCACGCCGGTAAACACGGCCGCGCCAAGCGTGAACAGCAGAACCGTGGTGTTCAGTGCCACGTTGCTTATGTTGGGAATCGAGCGCGGCGTCAGCGCCAGAAGCGGTTTCATCATCCAGAACGCGAATAGCACTCCTGCGCCGGCTCCAAGCAGCGACAACAGAAGGCTCTCTGTAAAAAGTTGACGAAGAAGGCGCGCCCGCGTTGCGCCGATAGCCGCGCGGAGCGCCATCTCTTTCTGGCGCGTCGTGGCCCGCGCGAGAAAAAGATTGGCCACATTGGCACATGCCAGCAACAGAACAAATCCGGCGGCACCGAACAATGTTAGCAGCATGGGCTGAATGCCAGAAAGATACAAGGTGTAAAGCGGCGTGATGTTGACTCGCTCTCCACGATTGGACTTCGGATATTCCATGCCGAGGCGGTTCATGATCGTGGCCATATCCGCGCGAGCGGCGTCGAGGGATACGCCAGGTCGCAGACGGGCCAGGACCTGAATTCCGGGATGATTGGAGCGGTCCGCGTAGTTGGGCAGGTGAGCTAGCGGGCCAATGGGATTGTAGACGTCGGCTCGCAAGTCCGGAAATTGAAAGCCGGGCGGCAATACTCCAATGACTTGGCCAACTCCCCCCTTGAACGTGATCGTTTTCCCGATGATCTTAGGGTCCCCGTTGAGTTCGTTTCGCCACAGGGAATAGCTAATGACGACTCCACCGGTCCAATGAGCCCCGGGCTGGTCTTCCGCTTCGCCGAAGGTCCGGCCAAGAATGGGCTTCACTCCCAGTAGTGAGAAAAATGACCACGATACGAAGCCGGACCGAAGAACTACCGGCCCTCCCGGTGTCATCAATGTGAATGAATCTGGCGCGTAGGCGGCGATTTGTTCAAAGCAGTCGTTTTGCTTCTGCCAGTCCAGAAAATCCGGCATGGAAACGGGCATCTGTGCCGCTCGCGGCAGCGATTCATTCATGCCAACCAGCCGGTCAAGGTTCGGATAGGGTAGGCTCCTGAGTAGCACCGCGTCGATGACGGAAAAAATTGCCGTATTTGCTCCGATGCCGAGAGCCAGCGTCAGCACCGCTACCGCCGTGAATCCCGGGTTTTTGCGCAGCATGCGTAGGGCATAACGTACGTCCTGAAACAGCGTTTCGAGGAAGGGGATGCCGGTAAGTTCGCGATGCGTTTCGCGAAGCTGCGTTGCACCACCTAGCCGAATCTTGGCCTCGCGCCGCGCTTCGGCCAGCGGCATTCCGCGCCGCACATTTTCTTCCGTGAGCAAGTCGAGATGCTCGCGAAGTTCATCTGAAAACTCTTCATCCTCGCGCTGCCGCGACAAAATCCCTCGCATCCGCGCCACCAGCATTTTCAGTGGTGTAAGCATGTCACCAGCCTTCGCAGGGGCGGACTTATGCCGCTCGCTCTTTGTCTAGCTTCCAGCCGCATCCAGTACGCATGGCGTTAGCCCCTCTCTTCGAGCCGCAACACGCGTCCAATCACGCTCGCGATGCGTTCCCAATTTTTCGACTCGGCGGAAAGCTGTTTCTTGCCGGACCGCGTCAGCGAATAAAACTTCGCCTTGCGATTATTTTCCGACGCGCCCCATGCGCCCTTGATCCATCCCTTCTGTTGCAGCCGAACCAGCGACGCGTAAATCGTGCCTTGGTTGAGTTGCAGTGCCTCTTCGCTGATTTGCTCGATGCGCCGCGCGATGCCGTAGCCGTGCAGCGGCCCCATCGCCGCCAGCGTCTTGAGCACCATCAAGTCCAGCGTGCCTTGCAGAATTTCCGATTTGCTGTCCGCCATGCCGCCTCCGATGGTCCTGTCCTGTGGAACGGCCACAGGAGTATCGCTTACGACCTGTGGTATGTCAACAGGAAAAGAGCGGCGCTGAAAAACAAAATTGTATGTGCAGGAAATTGCTTTGCGCTCAGGTAAGCGTCGTTGCGGACTCAACCAGCTCGGGAATCTCGATGCGGATTTGCGTGCCTTGCCCTTCCTGGCTTTTTATCTCCATGCGGAACTGATCGCCGTAGAGCAGTCGCAGGCGCTCGCGCACGTTGCTGATGCCAATTCCTTCGTGATAGATCTCCTCCAGCCGCTCGCTGGAAATCCCCATGCCGTTGTCATTGATTTCGATCGTCAGCCGGCGCTCCGCCATTTGCGTGCAAAGGCGGATTTCCCCGCCTTCAAGTTTTGGCGCCAGTCCGTGGCGAATCGCGTTTTCAATGATCGGCTGCAGCAGCATGCTGGGAACGAAAGCGTCGAGCGTGCTTTCGTCGACTTCTTTGAAGAACTGCAATTTGTCGTGGCCGAAGCGCGCCACTTCGATATCGAGGTAGTCATCGATGAAATCGAGCTCGTCGCGCAACGGCACGAAAGTTTCGTGCGTGCGCAGCAGCCGCCTCAAAATGTTCGACAGCTTCAGGACGACGATGCGGGCCATGTCCGGATCGTACCGGACCAGCGACGAAACCGTATTCAGCGTGTTGAA
>JBAUEH010000106.1:0-82339 GCA_049678505.1 Candidatus Acidiferrales bacterium | reverse complement strand
GATTTTGCAGGCTGTCCGGCAGAAGCTTCCTGCCGAATTGGCCCGTGCGGACTTCGAGATGGTCGCACTTGACTATTTCCGACGGCTCGGCCACGACAACCATCATCGACTGTTCCAGGTCTACGGCTGGGAAGAGAAGAAGACCAAGACATCTTGGGGTGGAACCTCGGTGGACCATGGGAAGCTGGCGGAAGCTCAAATCCGGGCTATGACAATGGCCGACCTCAACCGCTTTCTAGTCAGTTGCGCGCTCGTTCCCGATCTGTACTGCCCTGGGTACAGTTCTGCCGAGACTCTGTCGAAGGATACCAATCTCATGAAGGCATCTGCCCGCTACAAGGTGGACGCGTCGAAGGTCACTGTGAAGGTCTCTGCAGATCTGCCAAGAAAGCGGAGCCGCGGCAATAGGAATAAAAGAGCCGAAGGCAACAAGCGGCATTTGAAATAAGCTGGTTCAGATGGAGATGTACCCATTTTGGGAACAAATGTATAATAACCGGGTTGTTGAGACTCGACCGTGAGGATAATCGCGCGGAAGACGCTAAAGCAGTTCGTCGAGCAGCTCAAAGGCAGCAAGGACCAGAAGGCGGTCAAGTCATCACTGGACGCGTGGTTTCACGAAGTGCTCCGGGCCGACTGGAGAAATCCAGCCGATGTTTTAAAAGCCTACGCGAACGCCAGCGCCGTCGGTCCGGACAGGGTGGTTTTCAACATCAAGGGGAACGACTACAGATTGGTGGTGGCGATCAATTGTCGGTGTCAGATCGTCTTCATCAAGGTGGCTTGGAACCCATGGAGGTTATGACCAGATTGATGTGAAGACGGTGAGATATGGACATCAAGCCAATTAGGACGGAGGCGGATTACGAACAAGCGCTTCGTCGCGTAGAAGAGTTGTGGGATTCCACGGAAGGCTCTGCAGAAAGCGACGAGTTAGATATTGTGACCACGTTGATCGAGGCCTATGAACGGGAGCACTACCCTATGGACCTCCCGAATCCCATCGAGGCAATTAAGTTTCGGCTGGAGCAGAAGGGCAAAGACTCAAGGGCGTTGATTGGGGTGATCGGCCAACGGACGCGCGTGTATGAGGTCATGTGCGGCAAGAGACCGCTATCTCTCAACATGATTCGCAGTCTGCACGAGAAACTCGGCACAGGCGGAGGTCTTAATCCAGCATGCACGGAGAAGGCGCAGAGTTGGCGTTGATCGAAGCGGAATCAAACTCAGGCGAAGCGGAGCGCGAAGGTCGGCATGAATGTTTTCTCCGCGTTGCTCCAAAGCAAACGATGCTTGATTGGTCTCTACAACGGAAGCCAGATTAGAGGCGCGGACCGGAAATCCAGACAAGGAGCAAAGTTTGGTGTCTATTTGGTGTCGGTTTCTGGAGAGCGGTGGACAGATTTAAGCGGCAAGGCGAGATTCAATGGAAATCCGGCTAAGACGATTGACTTCATGTAGATAGGTGGATTTCCTGCGTCTTGAACGACTTGAGCCCGAAGGCCGGAGGTGAATCCCCCCCTCTCCGCCATAGTTCAACTACCATTTAAAAAGAGTATTTTAACCTCTGTTATCCGCGCGGCACCCATAGTCGCGCCCTCGTAGCTTTTCTCCCAGAAGACCTTCATGGCGAAGTCGAGCGCCTTCTCTTCGTCGAAGCCGCGCGGCCGTCCGGTCTTTCCGTTAGTTGCAGTTTTTGCGCCCATAATTTCGCGCTGCCCGTGTCATTCTCGTGGAATCTTCCCAGGGAATACGCAACGATTGTTTCTCATCTGTGTGATGTTAGCAGACGGTAAGGCCGTGTTTCGCGGCAGTGACGAGAGCATCCCCGTATGGATCACCGCGCCGTCGAAAACATTTGCTGAACGCACCGTTGCGCGGCGAGAAAGCGCCGCATGGGTTGATGGCGCGAGTGAAGAATTCAGAAGCAGCCATCAGCATGCCTGTCCTTATTATTATGACGGCAGCGTGTGGACCGCGCAATTATCGAGCCCAAAACAAGCTGTCGAAAAACTTGGAGCGCACTCGAGGAAGTAGGACTGGAACGAGGAGAGCGAATTTCCCGCCCTCCCATTCTGCATGGGAGTGCACCGATGGATCGCTCTTGCATTAAGTGTGATTCCAGTGTCTCGGTCCGGTTTGTGCGCACTAAACTCGATTTGTTGAGCTAAAAGACTTGACAGCAGCGATATACAGCGATATCGTGCGTGCCCTGATACTGCATTTGTAAAATGAAACAAAAGTTTCGCACCATTCAGCGGTGCAATACGGGCGCGGCTTATGTTCCCGTTGCGAGTGAGGGTTTGGATGAAGAGAATGTTTTTGCTTCTAGTGTTGATCAGTGCGATTGGCCTAATTCCTCGTTTTGCATTTGCACAATCCGGGGACGCGGCCAATGACAAGGTGTACCAGGATGCCATTCAACGTTTAGCTTTTCGATCCATTGGTCCGGCCTCCATGGATGGGCGCATCGATGCTTTCGCGGTGCCTCGGCACGACCCCAATACAATTTATGTTGCCTCCGCCACCGGCGGCGTTTGGAAATCGACCAACCGCGGAACCACCTGGACACCTATCTTCGATCAGCAGCCGGTTTCCAGCATCGGCGCAATCGAAATTGCGCCATCGGATCCATCGATTGTCTGGGTGGGCACAGGCGAGGCCAACAACCGCCAGACCTCGTCATGGGGCGATGGCGTTTATAAGTCCACTGATGCGGGTGCTACATGGACGCACATGGGCCTCAGCGATAGTTTCCAGATCAGTCGAATTGTCATTGATCCTGCGAACCCACAGATCGTTTATGTGGCAGCGCTGGGCAACTTATGGGGGCCCGGAGGAGAGCGCGGGCTGTACAAAACGAAGGACGGGGGCAAAACCTGGCAGCGGGTGCTCTACCAGGACGAAAATACGGGAATCGCTGATGTCGAGATGAACCCGCAGAGCTCGCAAACGCTTTTTGCGTCGGCCTATGAGCGGCGTCGAACCGTATTTGGGATGAACGGCGGGGGGCCCAGCAGCGCGCTCTACAAAACAACCGACGGCGGTGCAACGTGGCGCAAGTTATCCAAGGGCCTGCCCTACGAACACGGAACTGTCGACACCGGCCGTATCGGAGTTTCGATTTATCCACGCGATCCGCGCATTATGTATGCCAGGGTCGAAAGCGCCGACAACAGCGGTGTCTTCTGCAGCATGGATGGCGGAGAGACTTGGGAAAAGCGCAGCAGCGTTGATCCTCGGCCTTCGTATTTCTCGCAAATCCTGGTCGACCCGAACAACTACCTTCGAATTTGGCTGCCCGGTGGAGGACTTGCCCATTCCGATGACGGCGGCAAGACGTTTCTGCCGGATCCGGACAAGCAGGGGCTGCAAACGATTCATGCTGACTTCCATGCCGTTTGGATCGATCCCGACGATTCCAATTACATGATCACTGGATCGGATGGTGGCGTCTACATCAGTCACGACGCCGGAGACAAGTGGGATTACGTGAACACTATACCCGTCGGCCAGGTGTATGCCGTTGCTACTGACACGGAGACTCCCTATCACATCTGCGGCGGGTTTCAGGACAACGGCTCGTGGTGCGGTCCGGTTCGCACTCGGAGTCCCAAGGGTATCATGAATAGCGACTGGTCTCGCGTCATGGACGGAGACGGTTTCCAAGTGGTTCCCGATCCCAAGGACTCCAACATTGTTTTCGTCGAAGGCCAGAACGGAAAGCTGATTCGGCTGAATCGCCGCACCAACGAGTGGGCGCTGATCCGTCCCATGCCTGAGAAACTCAGTGGGCCGCCCTATCGTTGGCAATGGAATTCTCCCCTGGTTGCAAGCGCGCAAGGCAATCTGTACTCGGCCGCGAATTATCTTTTCAAGTCCACAGACCAGGGAAACACCTGGACCACGATCAGTCCTGACTTAACAACCAACATCGACCCGGCCAAACTTTCGATTCTCGGAGAAGCGCCGGCCGCAAAAAAGATGATCGAGCGCGATTACGGCGCCGGCACATATCCATGCATCACTGCGCTGTCTGTTTCTGAAAAGAGCGAGCGGGTGATTTGGGTCGGCACGGAAGACGGAAATCTTCAGGTCACCAGAGACGGCGGACAGACCTGGAGCAACGTAATTGGTTCCAATGGTTTGCCCAAAGGCGTTTACGTGAGTTACGTCAACGCCTCGCCTGTTTCTGAGGGGACGGCTTACGTTACTTTTGACGGCCACCGCAACGGCGATTTTGGAATTTACGTTTTTCGTACGGACGATTACGGAAAGACATGGCAGAAAATCACCACAGGGCTGCCAGACAATCGCGGAACGGCGCAGGTCATCCGCGAGGATCCGTACAACCGCAAACTGCTTTTTGTCGGCACCGAGTTTGGCCTTTTCGTTTCGTTCGACCGCGGGGACAGTTGGTCTGCGCTGAAACTGAATTTTCCTTCCGTCATTGTGGACGACATCACCATCGAGCGGCGATCGCACGATTTGATTCTCGCCACTCACGGTCGCGCTTTCTGGGTTCTTGACGACATCCGATCACTCGAGCAACTGACTCCTTCCGTCCTCTCTTCTCCCCTGCATCTGTTCGACATTCAGCCGGCAAGGGAATGGAAGATATTCGATCACAGCAACGGTTACACCGGCGACCAATTGTTTATGGCACCGAATCCGCCGGATGGTGCAACGATCGATTATTTTCTCGCCAGCACGCCTCAAAAAGGGCAAACGGTCCAAATCCGAATTTCTGACAAAGAGGGGAAACTGATACAGGAGTTTCCGGGCACAGACGATCCCGGCATAAATCGCATGAATTGGGATTTGCGATATCCCACCCCGGTGAAGCCCACGCAGGATCAACTGGGCGCGCAAGACGAAGGGTTTTTCTATAACGCCATTCGCGGACCCTTGGTAGCGCCCGGAAGCTACACGGTTCAGGTTTTGGTGGGAAATGAGAAAGCTTCAGAAACCGTGGAAGTTCTGGATGACCCAACGATCCAAATGAGCGCTCAAGACCGGCAGGCGCGCGACGGCCTAATCATGCAGACCTATGAGACCTACAAACGGGCGGTCGAAGCCGGCAAAACGATTATCTCGCTCAAGAAGTCCCTGGATGACGCGCAGAAACAATATCCCGACATGCCCAAGGAACTGAAGGCTCAAATTCAGGATTTTGCGAAGCGCGTCGACCAGCTCCACAAGCAAATCGTCGGCCCTTCCGAGGAAATGTTTGTTCCGCTGACCTATACGCCGCCTCCTGTTCGCGATCAAGCCGGACGTTTGCTCTTTAGTCTCGACAACGTCAGCCAAGCGCCAACTTCTACGCAGCGGCGTGAGTTCACGGAGATTTCATCCAACATTGATAGCAAAGTTTCCGAGCTCAAGACATTGGTTGACACCGACCTTCCCAAACTGAATGCCGCAATGGCGAAGGCAAAAATTCCTTATATCCCCCCGCCATCGGCGAAGTGACGATGCGCGAAACGTGAGGCTTGGATGCAGATTCGCGAACGCTTAGCTAAATATTTCGAACGGAACCTTAAGAACCAATGTAAGCGTCACGCTACAGTCCCTTCTCGGGGCTGTGAGGAGAGAAGAATGGCGATCAATAGGGCTTTGCAGGGAATTCCTGGGTGTCGTCTGTTAGTCGTGTGTCTTGTCTTGGGACTGGCGCTGGTGGCATTTCACGGGCAGGCATACGCGCAGGGCCAGGTCCAAGCAAACATCACCGGGCAAGTGACCGATGCGTCGGGAGGAGCAGTGCCGGGCGTCACGGTCGTCGCGCTTAATGTCGCGACCGGCCAGAGCTGGAACGCTACGACGGACCCGGCCGGGCACTATTACATCGCTGAGTTATCAGTGGGCACGTATCGAGTCACCGCGGAACATTCAGGTTTTGAAAAGCAAGTGATCGACAACGTGATCCTCAGTGTGGGCGCGACGGTCCCGGTCAATATCGGTCTCAAGGTTGGGGCGATTTCGCAGCAAGTTGAAGTAACTGCGGCGGCGCCGTCTTTTCAAACGACGAATGCCACCACCGGCTCGACCATGGGAAACGCGCAAATTTCGCAACTTCCGATCAACGGACGTGACTATGGACGTTTCAGCATGCTCACGCCCGGCGCGACGGTGCGCGAGGGCTATATCGCCGATCTGTCTTTTAACGGGTTGTCCGATGTAAGCAATACGTTTTCGATCGATGGCATCGATGCCACGCGCATTGATGATCCCTATATGTCCAATGGTTCGGAACGCGGCGCGCGTCTGCTAACCGGTAGCTTGGATTCGATTGGCGAGTTCTCGATTCAAACGGGAAACTATGGCGCACAGTACGGTCGCTCTGGTGGGGCCTACATCAACATCGTTTCGAAGTCCGGCTCGAACAAGTTTCATGGCGAGGTCTGGGACTTTTTCCGTAATACTGCCCTGGACGCACGCAATTACTTCGCCAGCACAAATCAACCCCTTCACTACGAGGACTTCGGCGCCAACATCGGCGGGCCCATCAAGAAGAACCGCCTGTTCTATTATTTGAATTACGAAGGGTCGCGGCAAGGGATCGGGGTTATCGCCAACGGTACTGTGCCGAGCGATGCCATGCGCGCCGCAGTTCAGGCAACCTCGCCTGTGCTGATGCCGTTCATCAACGAAATGCCGACCAGCACCAACGTTCTTTCTAACGATCCCAACGCTGCTTTGTACACGGGTCAAGCGACATCCCGAGTTCGAGAAGATACGGGGAGTATTCGTATTGACGACACCCTTTCCGAAAAAGATACTGCCTTCTTCCGCCTGAACATCAACGATTCTTCGGTCACCGGCCCCGTATTTCAGATCTTTCCCGGATCATTCGGATTGTTCGATGGCCAGGATATCCCGACGACTACCACAAATATGGCTCTCAGTGAGACCCATATCTTTTCGTCCAATTTAACCAACAATTTTCTGGCCGGCATGCAACGCTACGCCAGCGGGGTTGACGAAAGCCTGGGAACTTTACCGCAACTGGAGATACGAGGCCTGGGAATTACTCCCGGCAACTTTGGCAACTACTCTCGCACACCAACGAGTTGGCAGCTCGGTGACACCGCGACCTTGGTTCGTGGTGCCCATACCTTCCAGATGGGCGGAACGGTATGGCTCGTCAGCATGCCCTACACCGCCCAACCGACGGACGTGCTCACATACCTTTCTGAGCAGGACTTCATCAACAACGATCTCAACGAGGTCGCCCAGACAGCCGGAAATCCGGGAACTGTAACCTTCCAGCGGGAAACCGGGCTGTTCTTTCAAGACGCTTGGCAGGTCCGTCCTGGTCTGACGATCAATGCAGGTATGCGTTGGGACTATGACACTGTGCCGGACGATGAATTTCACCAGACTCAAGCGTTCAATCCAACCACTGGGGTATTGAATCCACCGGGCACTCCATACTTCAATGCCAATAAGAGAAATTTTGGGCCTAGGGTTTCCATCGCTTGGGCGCCCAATAATTCGAACTGGGTCTTCCGTACCGGATACGGAATTTTCTATACCGCTTATCCTATTGCCGACGCGGGCTTTGGGAGCCCAGCGGCGAATACACTTCCGGGCAATTTCGACTTGTTTACTACGCCGAGTCAACAACTCTCCTACCCGTATACTCCTTTCCTCTCCAGCAGTTCCGTGCCGCCGCCTGCGCTCTATGGGTTCTGGCCGGATGCCCCCAACACTTACGTCGAACAGTGGAATTTCGGCGTGGGTCGTCAGTTCAATGACAACACCGGCATCTTGGTCAACTATGTCGGCAATCACGCGCTGAACTTGGAACGCGATCTCCTTAACAACTGGCCCGATCCAATCACGGGCATCGCACCCATTCCCGCCGATGGCGTCAATGAAGTTGTCGAATGGAACGGCCAATCCGATTACAACGCCCTTCAGATCTCGTTCAAGCGGCAGATGACTCACGGGTTTTTGTACGACGTCTCCTACACGTGGAGTCACGCGATTTCGAGTGAACCGATGGCCGACCAGTTCGGCTCAGAACCCGAGGACAACAACAATTTCGACCTGGATCGCGGTGACAACTCGAATGACGCGCGCCATCAGGTTTCCTATAACATTTTGTGGAATATCCCGGTGGGTCAGGGACATTCCTCCCTCAGCACAGGGCCCGTCAGTAAAATAGTGAGTGGATGGGAAATCGCCGCTCTCGGTTTCTTCCGGACAGGATTGGCGGACACCGTCTACACTTACGACAACGGTGCTGATGGCAACTATTACAACCAACGAGCGGATTGCAATACCGGCGCGCCCCTCTACGGGAACGGCACGCCAGGGGATTTCTGGAATCCCGCGGCGTTTTCTGACCCACCGGCGAATACTTTCGGTACTTGCCCGAGCAGTGCCGTGCGCGGCCCCCGCTTTGCACAGACGGATTTTTCTGCCATCAAACACACTCCGTTCGGAGAAGGGAAAGACGTGGAATTCCGCGCGGAAATTTTCAACTTGTTCAATCACACAAACTTCGATTTGCCCGACAATTTCGTCGATGACGCCACATTCGGTCAGTTGCTCAGCACTGTGGGCAAGGAGATCGGTTTTGGCACTTCGCGCGAGGTGCAATTGGCCCTGAAAATTCACTTCTAGACGGCGGGGGACAGGTTAGACGGTCGGTGTCCAGGCTTTGGTCGGCGCCGACAGCTACTCCGCACGGCGGAGTCTGCGAAGAGAGAAGTAGAATTCCGTGAAGTGAAGAACAGTTGAAGTGAGTCTGGCGCGTGCAATCGGAGCTAGGAAGGGTTTTTCGGAAACGTGGGGCTCAAGTCATTCGAGACCACAGGAAAACTCGGAACCAGACCAGCGTGCCGCAGTCATGTACCTAGGGAATGGCCATGTCTCAACTTCGTAGCAGACCACGCCGACTGTGAAAATGAGCCCCGCATTTGCGACACGGCTTACATTGTCCCTAGCTGCCCTCGCAGTGCTGTGTCCTAAAACAATCCGAGCACAGCAACCCAGTTCATTTGAAGCGCTGCGCTACCGCTACATCGGGCCTAAAGGGAATCGCGTGGACGCCGTCGCCGGCGTTCCCGGTGATTCCAACGTCCTCTTTGCTGGCGCCGCCAGCGGAGGGATTTGGAAGACAACCGACGGTGGCGTTCACTGGAATCCGATCTTTGACGGTCAAGACGTGCAGTCCATCGGCGCGCTGGCTGTCGCTCCCTCCGATCCGAATATCATTTGGGCGGGAACTGGTGAAGCCTTCATTCGGGGGAACATCTCCATTGGGAACGGCATCTACAAATCGATCGACGGCGGCAAGACTTGGAATCACATGGGCCTAGAACGGACGGGTCGCATCGCCAATATTGTGATCGATCCGCGCAATCCGGATGTCGTGTACGCCGCCGCGTTGGGAACTTGTTACGGCCCGCAACAGGAGCGTGGCGTCTACCGCACTGAGGACGGCGGCAAGACCTGGCAGCGAGTGTTGTTCGTCGATGAGAATACCGGCGCAGCCGACATCGCCATGGACCCTACAAACCCGAACATTCTCTTCGCCGGTATGTGGCAAGTCTTGATTCGGCCGTGGGACCTGGATAGTGGCGGGCCGGGCAGCGGGATTTACCTCTCGCGGGACGGCGGAACTACCTGGAATCATCTTACTGGTCACGGCCTTCCCGACGCGCCCCTCGGCCGGATTGGTTTGGCTATCGCACCGAGCGAGCCCAATCGCGTCTACGCCCTGATCGAAACGGCCGGTGACAATGGCGTTTTGTGGAGATCCGACGACGAGGGCGAGAACTGGGCCTTGGTCAGCCGCGACACCGCTCTGAACATGCGGCCACATTATTTTTCCCGCCTCGCGGTGATGCCCGACAACCCCAACGAAGTCTGGTTCGCTACCATGACCAGTCCCCACGTCTCCTACGACGGCGGCCGCACCGCCAAGTCAGTCCCCGCCGTCTTTCCAGACAACCACGTCATCTGGATCGATCCCCTCAATCCGAATCATATGGTCATTGGAAACGATCGTTACGTGAACATTTCCACCGATCGCGGCCGATCCTGGATGAGAGCGGGCCTGCCAATCGCCCAGATCTATCACGTATCGGCAGACAACAAGATTCCCTACTTCGTCTACGGAAATCGACAGGACGGTCCGGCGCATCGGTGTCCGAGCAATAGTCTCGACGGAACTCAAATCCTGCCCGCCGATTGCACCTTTTCGGGCGGAGCCGAGAGCGGCTGGACGTTTTCCGATCCTGCCGATCCCAATATGGTTTGGTCATCGGGCATGGGCGGATTCCTCCAACACTTCGATCTGCGCACCGAATACGCGCGGGATGTTAATCCCTGGCCGGCCTCTATGAGCAGTTGGCCTCCCGCAGACCAGAAATACCGGTTCCAATGGACCTATCCGCTGGCGCTTTCGCCTCACCATCCTCATCGCTTATACGTAGGCAGTCAGTATGTGATGGAGTCGGACGACGAGGGGCAGACGTGGAAGGTGATCAGCCCGGATCTGACCCTGAACGATAAGAGCAGACAACAATCCTCGGGCGGATTGTCGCCGGACAACAGCGGCGTCGAAGTCTTTGACGTCCTCTTCGCCATTGCCGAATCGCCGCTCCAGGACGGCCTGATCTGGGCTGGGACCAACGACGGGTTGGTGCAGGTGACCCGGGATGGCGGACGCGCCTGGACGAACGTCACCAAAAACATTCCTGGCTTGCCGTCCGACGGAACCGTCACCAGCATCGAGCCGTCGCATTTCAGCGCGGGTGCGGCGTTCCTTACCGTGGATCGTCACCAGATGAATGATCGGAATCCATATGTTTTCATGACCACCGACTACGGCGCCACATGGAAATCGATTACCTCGAACTTGCCTCGCAGCGACTTCAGTTACGCCGCTTGCATTCACGAGGACCCGGTTCGCCAGGGACTGCTCTACCTGGGAGTCGAGAACGGGATTTTCGCCTCTTTCGACGACGGCGCTCATTGGGCGCCATTGCAGCAGAACTTGCCGCATACGCGGGTGTCCTGGATGACCGTCCAGCGGCATTTCGACGATCTTGTGGTAGCAACTTACGGCCGGGGCATCTGGATTCTGGACGACATCGGGCCGTTGCAACAGCTTACCGACGCCGTGCGTTCCTCCAGCGCCCACCTGTTCACCATTCGGCCGGCTTATCGCTTCTTGACCAAGCCCACACTTCCCATTTACATGGGCGAGGCGAACGATCCGCCCACTCTGGCAGGTCAAAACCCGCCATACGGAGCGGACATCAATTATTACCTGGGCTCGGTTCCAAAAGGCGACGTTCAGATCCAGATCCTCGATGCCGGTGGGCATGTCATCCGCACGCTGAAAGGCCAAAAAGAGCAAGGGATCAATCGGGTCTGGTGGGACCTTAAATATGAAGAGTCGAAGAGCCCCCTCCTGCGAACGAAGCCGCTTGGAGCGCCACAAGCCAGTTTGGGACCCGAGGGCTCGCGGCCTTTCCCGTCAGAAGAAAAACTGGCGCCCGTAGTTTCGCCCGGCGATTACACCGTGAAATTAAAGGTGGGAACGGCCGAATTCAGCCAACCACTGACCGTATTGAAGGATCCGAATTCGCTCGGAACCCAGCAGGACATCCTCGCGCAGACCAAGATGGAGTTGGGTCTCCGCGACGCGGTAAATACGATGACCTCCATCATCGACCAGGCCGAGACGGCGAGGAGCCAAATTATCAGCCTCGAGCCCGTCCTGAAGGCCGACGCTCGCTGGAAGCCGCTCGGAAGCGATGCCGAGGCTATCAATACGAAACTCTTGGCGGTCGAAGAAGCCTTCTTCGATCCGCACATCGCCGGCAGTGATTTCTACTATCCGCCCGGCCTCTATTCCAAGATCATAAATCTCGCGGTGGTCGTGACCTCAAGTGACGATTTCGGGCCGAATCAGGTAGGCGACGATTCCGAACCGACGGCAGCCGAAAAGGAACTCTACGCGCTGTACACGAAGCAGGTCGCTGATGAAAAGAGCAAATTCGACGAACTTGTCTCGAAGGACCTAGCGAACTTCAATGCGAAACTCAAGAGCGCCAGCGTTCCGCACGTGAGCGTTGCGGTTCCGGAAAACTGACTCCGTCGGACGTCCTCTTCAGCCTCAATCGAGTTCATGCTTCGTCAAGAGTCCCGCATTAATTCCACGCGTGACAACAAGCAAGGCAAAGCGAGAGTTGTCCAGAATCCGGCCCCTGCTATAACTGTCAAATTTAGGGGTTTCACCGGATTGCAGGTTTTCTTGCACCCGTTACACTGCCCTTGGTCCATTCACCTAGGGCTGGCGGTCTCGTCCCTTTTATGGGAGTGACTGCACACGGAGGCCCTGACGGCCTTTGCAGTTTGCCCGTTCTGGAAGCCTCTCTTGGCCGCCAGCAAAATCCGCCGTGCAATATACTTACAGCATTTACAGTATTGTTCGCAAAATATTGCAAGCCTTACATTGGTATGCGAAACGAAAATACCCAGGGGGATTTAAATGTCTGATCTACACCGTAGCATTCCCAAGCAAGACGTTCCTACGAGAGACCAAATCGCGCAGCGCGCCTATGAACTCTACGAGATGCGCGGAAGCGAACCGGGCAGAGACATTGAGGATTGGCTCGCTGCCGAGACTGAATTGCGAAGCCAAAACTCGCCGCACATACAGGCGTCTTCTGTGTCAAGTGACAGGTCCCGCAGTTCGCTCCCAACATCGCGTCAGAAGCAGTCGAAAACAAGAACGCCGTCATCTTTTGAAACCCCGAATCCTGTAGACCACCAGAACAGCACATTCTGAGCGCGTCATTTCCAAGGGCCGGCGGAAGAGAGCGAGTCTATCGCCCCAAGCGCTGAAGGCGCTCTGCCGCCGGCTCGATTTCTTGTCGCTGCTTCCAGAAATCTGCCCACAGGTTCCCAACTGTTTTGATCCGTCTCGTCATCGACTTCAAGTTCCATTTCTCCGGATGCAGTCCGGGGCCGAGCTCGCCGGCGCGAACTGGGGCCGACACCGGCGCATGAGCAAATGCGCGCACACTGTACACACTGGCCAGTGATTGCCCCGAGGAATTTTGATGAGCGTCCAGGTAGATGCGGCCATCTGGCCGCTTTCGCACGCTCCGCTCTGCCGTCAGCAATTCGGGATGCTTGGCATCCACGATTGACGCCACTGCCTCCACGAACGTCCGCGCTTGCTCGAACGTATAGCGAGGTTCCGCCGGCACAAAGATGTGGAATCCGGTCGCCCCGGATGTTTTTGAAAACGCCGTGAGATGCACTTCCTCAAGTATCGACAGCAGAATTTTTGCAAGCTTGATCACTTTCGTGAAGGGAGTCTTCGGCGTCGGATCCAGGTCGAAGAAAATATAATCTGGATGTTCCAGGCTGCCCACGCAGCTTGACCATGGGTTGTGATCGATGCATCCAAGGTTCGTCAGATAAAGCAGCGTTGCGCGGTCGTTCGCGATGAAGTAATGCGTGGGCTTGCCCGTTCCCTCGGACATGATCGGAACCGTCTTCACCCACCCCGGAGTGCTTTTGTCTGCATCCTTCTGAAAAAAAGATTGCCCATGAATCCCGTTTGGATATCGCCGCAGGACCAGAGGCCGGTCTTTCAGAAATGGCAAGAGCAGAGGGGCGATGCCTGCGTAATAAACCAGAAGCTCTCTTTTCGTGATCCCGTCCTCTGGAAAGTACACCTTGTTTAAGTTTGTCAGCCGCAAGCGCCGCTCGTCCACTTCGGCGAACATCTCTTCCGCCGAACCATCGGCCAGCTCTTTTTCAAACCCCTCGGTGTGCGGCCTTTCGTTTGGTGAAGTTTTCTCGCGTCTCGAATGAGGCTGTCCAGAGGGTCCGCCACGCTTGGCTTTCTGTTCGCGACTCGCTCGCATTTGTTCCGGGCTTACCGGCGCCTCCGTCTCCTTCTCGATCGTACATTCGCGTGGTTCGTGATCTTCCTGCAAACCGACAAACCGCGGCTGCCGCAAATGTGTGCCTTCGGTCCATCCTCCGAATCTCGCACGCGCCACCAGTTTCGGTTTTACCCATGTGGCTTTTTCGCGCGTCGCAGGCCGCTCCGCAAAAGGACACTCCTCCGTCTTCAAGGATTGCAGGCGCGGCCACAAACGCTTTTGCGATTCGAAAGTGAAACCGCTTCCGACTCCGCCAACAAATGCCAGCCTTGCGCCGTCGTAAAGGCCAAGCAGCAGCGCGCCAAAGTATTCGCGCGATCCGCGCGGTTCCGTCCAGCCTCCCACCACCGCGTCCACTTCTTTGTCCGTTTTGAATTTCAGCCATGCCGTCGTGCGCCCACTGGGATAAATGCTGGATGCCTGCTTTCCAATGATTCCTTCCAGGTGCTTCTCCTCGGCCAGCTCTGATAATTTCTCGCCTTCGCCGATCTGATGGTCGGAGTAGCGCATCACGCTGCTCGCGCTGAGGATTCCCTTCAGAAATTCTTTCCGTGCGATCAGCGGGACCTGTCGCAGGTCATATCCATCACAGTAAAGAATATCGAACACGTAATAAACCACCGGCACATCATTCACCAGTTTCGGCGATGGGTTTCGCACCCCCATGCGTGATTGCAGGCGCTGAAAATCGCTTCGCCCCGTGCTATCGAGCACCACCACCTCGCCGTCGAGCAGCGCCTCCTTCGCATTTACCTCCGCCGCTATCGCCGCCAGCTCGGGAAACTCCGGCGTGATGTCCCGCTTCGCGCGCGACCACAATCGAACTTTTCCGTTGTGCACGCGAGCAATCGTGCGAATCCCGTCCCACTTGATCTCGAAAATCCAACTTGGATCGGACGACGGATTTTCCGCCAGTGTCGCTAAAGCCACCGGCGGCGTTTCCGGCATCGATGCTTTCCGAGTTCCATCAGGCATTTGCGGCCGCGCCCGCAAATTGCTGCGCCCTTCCACGTCCCGTTTCGCGTTTCTCGGCTGCACGGGAAGCATCGCCTCCGCCACTTTTCCCGCCGGCCCGCTTGTATCTGCTGCTTGATCCCGATGCTTGATCAGCAGCCATTCCTTTTTCGCTCCATTTCCTCTTCCGCGGATCCGCACCAGCACAAAACTGCCTTTCAACTTCTTACCGTGCAAAGTGAACTTCAACTCCCCGCGCTCGATTTGCTCGTTTGCCGAAACCTGCCCTTCTGGCTCAAACGTCCCGCTGTCCCAGATCGCCACTTCTCCTGCGCCGTAGTGTCCCGCGGGAATCGTTCCTTCGAAACTACCGTATTCCAGCGGATGATCCTCCGTTTGAATCGCCAGCCGCTTGTCGGCGGGATTAAGGGAAGGTCCCTTCGGCACCGCCCACGATTTCAGCACGCCGCCGACTTCCAGTCGGAAGTCGTAGTGAAGACGCCGCGCATGATGCTCCTGCACGACGAAGCGGTCGCCGCGCTGTCGTCCAACTTTGCCGCTCGGCTCGGGCGTTTCTTTGAACCGCCGCTTCTTCCGGTATTCTTGCAGCGAAGCCATCTCTGCGATTATAAAGAGGCTTTCCTTCACTTTGGCAATCAAACTATCGCGTACGGCCTTTCCTGTCTGCTCGTGCGGATTTTCCCTGATGCGTGTCGCTTCCAAATAGGTCTAAATTTGTCCACAGTGGAAATGTGAGGTCTCGCAAACATGGCTTCCTCCGCCTGGAAGGGTTTCATCACTTTCGGACTGATCTCGATTCCGATCCGCCTGTACGCGGCCGCCCGTACTTACCGCGTCGAACTCCATCAGCTCCATAGCGTGTGCAAAACGCGTTTGCGCCAGCCTCTTTTTTGTCCTACGTGCAATCGCATGGTCGATCGCTCGGAAGTTGTGAAAGGTTACGAATACGACGAAGGCAAGTACGTTCTGCTCGAACCTGAGGAGATCAAGAAGATTGCGCCGCCGTCGGCTCGCTCCATGGAAATCCTGGCTTTCGTGAAGGAATCGGAAATCGACCCGCTCTTTTTCGATTCGTCCTACTTCGTCGTTCCCGAAGACGAAGGCCGCAAAGCCTACCAGCTTTTATTGAAGACCCTCGAAAGCACCAAGCGCGTCGGCATCGCCAAGGTAGCCATGCATCAGCGCGAGTACACCGTGTTTATTCGCTCCTACGACCACGGCCTCGCGCTCCATACCATGTATTTCGCCAACGAAATTCGCGAAGCTCCTGGATACGGCAAAACCGAAGAAATCAAGCTCAAACCCCAGGAAGTAAAACTCGCCGAGCAGTTAGTTGAGAATCTTTCCGAACCGTTCCGTCTCGAAAAATATCACGACGAATTTCAAGATCGCTTGAAAGCTCTCATCGAGGCCAAACAAAAGGGCAGGGAAGTCGCGGCGGCGCCCGAACCGCATCGCGCGCCTGTAATCGACATGATGGCCGCCTTGAAGAAAAGTCTCGCCGCTTCAGGCGCGTCGCACAAGCAGCCTGTGCACGCGCAGCGCCACGCCGAATCGCGCCGAAAGCCTGCCCGCCGCGCCAGCTAGTCGCTGCGGCTTAGAACGGGCTCGTTGAGGGTGGCGGCAATGGCTTCCGCGGAATCATCTCTTCGCGATTCGCCGTCAGGTACACCCACGACGCTACAATCACCGCCATCTGCTTCATGTCCGGTTCCTGTATCCGCTCGTACACGTCCATATTCGAGTGGTGCGTCCGCGTTTCATATTCAATCGGGTCCTGAATGAACTGAAATCCCGGTATTCCTACTGCGTTGAATGACAGGTGGTCAGTGCCACCTGTATTGCGAATCGTAAGCGTCGTCATTCCCAAATCATGGAACGGCTTCATCCACTGCTCAAATAACGGCGCCACGGCCTCGTTTCCTTGCAAGTAGACTCCGCGAATCTCGCCTGTGCCGTTGTCGATGTTGTAGTACGCGTCGAGTTTCTGCTGTTCCGGCTTGAGCTGCATCGTCGTCGGGTCGCCGAAATGGTCTTTCACGTACGCGCGCGAGCCCAGCAATCCCTCTTCCTCCCCGGTCCACAGTCCGATCCGAACCGTGCGCCGCATTTTCAGCCCACTGGCCTTCAGGATGCGCATTGCTTCGAGCATCACCCCGGAGCCCGCGCCATTATCTGTGGCTCCCGTTCCGGAGTGCCACGAATCGAAATGCCCGCCGATCATCACCACTTCATCTGCTTTGTCCGTTCCCGGAATCTCGCCGATAATGTTGAACGAATTCAGGTCGTCGTCGTAAAACTTGTTTTCGTCGTTGATTTCCAGCGTGACCGGGGTCTTCTTTTCCAGCAGCCGGTAAATCCTTCCGTAGCATTCGCTCGCCATCGCAATGCTCATGGGCGCGGGTGGCCCATTCGGATCGTACGAGCCACCAGATTGGACGTAGACCGTTCCGTCATCTCCTCGCGACGGTTCAATCCATCCCGCCGCGCCTTCCGAGACTAGAAACGCCTGAATTTTCTGCTGCAATGCCCGTAACGCACGGAATCGCGCGAACCGATCCTGCATATTCCCCGCCGGCACCGGCTCCGTGGCCATCTCGGCCAGTTCCGCATCCGTGTATCGGTGGCCCTGCGCGTCGAAGTGCGCCGGATCGTCCGGAGGAGCCTGGGTCAGCACGAATTTGCCTTTCAGTTGCCCGCGGTACTTGTCAAAATCCGCCTCGCTTTGAATCTGCGCCAGCACCGCATCCGCCGTTACCGGCCCGTTCGTTCCCGGAGTCCAAGCCAGCGGGTATGCAATCAGGATGTATGGCCGCGGAGAAATCATCATCGCGGAAAAGCGCTCGTTCGACCAGCCGCGCCCGAACTTCCACGGCTCAGTGTGCACATTCGCCAGGCCCCATTGCTTCATTTCGTCTTCCGTCCACTGCGCCGCCGCTCGCATGTTCGGCGAATTCGTCAGCCTTGGTCCGTAAACATCCGTGAGGTAGCTCATGATGTCCATAATCTGCGAATGATTGAAGCCAAGATCCTTGATCGTGTAGATCGCGTTCAGATCCGTTTCGCTCTGCGCGTGTGCCGCAACCGGCACAACCACTGACGTCGCCAGCAACGCCGCGACTGCTATTCCAAGTTTTCACACCATCATCCTCCGCGATTTCTTGACAAGCTTTAGTTTGGGACGCATCCCCAGGGAACGAGCTATCGACGGGTGAGACGCTCAGGCCGCACATCGCGTTTCAGCCGGTCATTGCAGAAGGGGAGTGCTTGCTGAAGACCATCTCTAAGCAGTTTCAGCGGTTGTAGGCTCGTGGGAACGAAGGCCGCCGGGAGCCGCCGGCTGTTGTTGCCAGCGTTTGCGAATCCACGCGCCAATTCTCCAGGCCAGCAGCACTCCGACGATCGCCGCATATTGCAATGGCTTGCGCTCGTCCGATTTCACCAGCCAGTAGTAATGAATCACGCCCGCGATGGCGCTCAGATAAATCGCCCGATGCAGCAGTTGCCAGCGTTTTCCGCCCAAGCGGCGAATCCAGCCTCTTGTGGAAGTGACCGCCAGTGGAATCAGCAGAACAAACCCCGCAAACCCCACGGTAATGAATCGCCGCTTCTGCACGTCCGCCCACATATCCGAAAGATTAAAAAAACGGTCCAGCCCCACCCACGTCGAGAAATGCAGGCAAACATAAAAGAAGGCAAAAAGGCCAAGCATCCTGCGGAACCGGATCAGTTGCGGCATCTTGAGCAGTTTGCGCACCGGCGTGATGCACAGGGTGATAATCAGGAATCGCATCGTCCAGTCGCCGGTCCAGTGCTCCACGAATTCAATCGGATTCGCCGTCAGCTCGCCTTGCGTCGCGCGCCAGATCAACACGCCCAATGGAATCAGGCACGCCAGAAACACGGCCACCTTCGTCCATTTGCTTGTCAGAATGGAATTCAACACGCCGGCGCTCGCTTAGAAATTCTTCCGTAGATCCATGCCGGTATAAAGGCTCGCCACTTGATCGCCATATCCATTGAACATCAACGTCGGTCGCCGGAAGAATTCGCCTAAGCGCCGTTCTTTCGCTTGGCTCCAGCGCGGGTGGTCCACTGTCGGATTCACGTTCGAGTAAAAGCCGTACTCATTTGGCGCCGAGATATTCCATGTTGTCGGCGGCTCGCCCTTCACGAAGCGGATTTTCACCAGCGATTTGATGCTCTTGAATCCGTACTTCCACGGAATCACCATGCGCACCGGCGCGCCGTCCTGATTCGGCAGTGTCTCGCCGTACATGCCCACGCACAGCAGCGTCAGCGGATTCATCGCTTCGTCCAGCCGCAATCCCTCGACGTACGGCAACTCAATTCCCGCTTCCGGTCCCAGCGGCATTTGCCGCGTGTCGTAGTAGCTCTGAAACGCCACGTACTTCGCTTTCGGCGTCGGCTCCGCCAGCTTCACCAAATTGCTGAACGAATATCCGATCCACGGCACCACAATCGACCACGCTTCCACGCATCGGTGCCGGTAGATTCGCTCCTCCAGCGGCGCAATCTTCATGATGTCGTCCATGCTCAATTTCAGCGGCTTCTTCACTTCTCCTTCGATCGACACTTCCCATGGCGAAGTCCGGAAATTCTTGGCGTTTTGCGAAGGATCTCCCTTGCCCGTGCCGAATTCATAGAAATTGTTGTACGTCGTCACATCGCTTTCCGGAGTGATCTTCTCATCCGTGTTGAACGGCCCTTTCACCACGCCGCTCAGTTTCTGCGGCACCGAGCCCGTGGCCGGACCCGCCATCCAATTCGTCAGGTGTTTCCAGCCGCTCACTGCGCCGCCTGTGGCCAGCATGCCAAACAAGAAATTCCGCCGGTTCGTGTACGTTCCCTTGGGCGTGATTTCGGAATACGTCAATTCCGGTGCGCGTTTTGCAGTCATCTCTGCTTCTCCATAATCATAATAAGTACTCTACTAAAGCCTCTTCTGGATGTGTCGCTGCGTCCAAGAATTGGATGCGATTTGGTTAGCTCTCGATTGCACCCTCCACAAGGATCTTCCAGAGTCTATCCGCATACTGCTTATCGTCCGCAACCCGCATTCCCTCTTTCTATTTTCTCCGCATCTCGGCATATAATCAGCCCGCTCAGATTCCCATATTGCGAAATCCAATTCGGGAGGCTCGCCTCTTGCGAGGAAGCACAGCCCTAACTCCACGCGTCCGATTCCTCGCTTCGTTTGTTCTCATCTTTCCCGCCGCAATCTTTGTCGCCGCCCCGGCCTTCGCGCAGAGCACCGCGCCTCAATACGGTTCCGATCCCCACGCGACCGAGTCCTATCGCAAAGCCATGGAAGCCGCCGATCAGAAAATCGCCGCCGAAGTTCAGGCCCACTCTGAGCTGATGAAAAACGAAGAATATTTGACCACGCAGATCGGCCCGCGCCTCACCGGCTCGCCGCAAATGCAAGCCGCCAGTCAATGGACTCTCAAGCGCTTTCAGGAATATGGCATCGACGCGCATCTCGAAACCACTACCGTCCCCCACACCTGGTATCGTGGCACCGACTCCGCCGAAATTGTCAGCCCCATCGAGCGCCGCATCCCCATTCGTTCGCTCGGCTGGAGCAGCGCCACCAAAGGCGAAGTCTCCGGCCCGATTGTCTTCCTCAATCCTCGCGATTTGACCGATGTCCAATCCAAGATGGCCCAACTGAAGGGTGCGATCATCTGCTTCGGCGAACCCGCCACTCTCGCACCTTCTTCCGAAGTTCCCGATAACGCCTATGACGCCGTCATTCCGCCCGCGCGCGGTGTTCCCACCGGCCGCTCCTTCAATTTCGCTGAATATCGCAAGATGCTCGACTCGCTCGCGAACTCCGGAGCTCTCGCCATCCTCCGCGACAGCGGCAAGCCCTGGGACCTCTTCAACATGGGCGGCGGCTCCAGCAAGCCTTATGAGCCATCAACGCTTCCCACCGCCTTCCTCACTCACGAAGACTACAGCCTGCTCTATCGTCTTTCGCACGCCGGTGCCGTCACCATGAAAATCAACCTCACCGGCACCTTCAGCCCCGGACCGGTTCCCGCCTCAATCACCGTCGCCGAAATTAAAGGCAGCGAGCATCCCGACGAGCGCGTCATCATCGGCGGCCATCTCGATTCCTGGGATCTTGGCCAGGGTGCCGTCGACAACGGCACTGGTGCGATGGCCGTCCTCGAAGCCGCGCGCTCTCTCAAAGCCCTGGGTTTCCAGCCCAAGCGCACCATCACATTTATTTTGTACACCGGAGAAGAAGAAGGCGGCGTGGGCGTCCGCCTGTTTCTCGCCAATCACGCCGCTGAAATTCCGAAGATCGACGCCGTGCTCACTCACGACACCGGAACTGGCCGCGTCTTCAGCATCGCTCTCGAAGGTCTCTACGAAACTGCTCCTCTAATGGCGCAAGTTTATCAGCCGCTTCAGGAAGTTTTCGATCTGCGGCCCGTCAGCTCGCGCTATTTCGGCTCGTCGGACCACGTCGCTTACCTCCGCGCGGGCGTGGCCTCCTATTTCTGCGTCCAAGCGCCAGCCGGATACCGCGAAGCGCACCACAGCCAGACCGACACCTTCGACAAAGTCGTTCCCGATCAGATAAACGAAGGCGCGGCGCTCATGGCCGCCTGGGCATGGAACGTCTCCGAATTGTCCGAGGCTTTCCCGCATCACGCGGCCCAGCCCGCTCCCGAGTTTTAGCCGTTCTTGGACGGGTCGCCAGTGGTTCGGCTGAGGGCGCCTCTGCGCACGCCCACCGTAAGTCGCTTTAATTAAAAGGCTTACAGGATGGCATATCTCGGCAGTTCCTCTTCACGCACCCTCCCCCGCGCTCATTCTTGACACCATTCTTCCCACACCCTAGTCTCTTCTCATAGGCGTACCCTTCGTTGCTGATTTGCAAGACTGAGAGTGCAAATGGGTATTCGAGAGTGTCCTTTTTGTGGGAAGTCGATTTCGGATGCGTTTAGGGACTGTCCGCACTGTCACGAGACGCTGCCGGAGCGACGCATTCCCAGCGCCGCTTCCGCATCTCGCGCCACCAGCGCGGATCGCCCCACCGCGTTTCGTCGCGGCCTTCTGTACATGATGACCGTCGCCTTCGTCTACTATCTGCTTTCGCCCGTCAGCCCCCTGAAACTGCCGGTTCCCTTTGCTCCTATCCTCACTCGCTATTTGCTCCCGTCCTTCTTCCTGGCCGGAATGGCCTTCTCCCTCTACGGCATCTACCAGAACGTCCGCGAATAGACTCTCAGTTGGCTGCCAAAGCCGCCCAACGTGTCGCGTGTTAGTATTGGCGCGTCATGCAACAAGAAAGCCCCTCTCCGCTAGGCGCTTACTCCAAACGCTCGCAAGAGCTGAAGCTCTTGTCGGAGCAAACGAACGAGCGCCGTGGGAAATGGCTCTCCATCTCGGTCTTCCTCGGCCTCCTCATGTGTGGGCTTCTCTACGAATCCTTCATCGCTAAGAAGCTGCCATACTGGAGCTTTATTCTGCCGGCCGCCGTAGTTGCGTTTTCGATGAGGCAAGCGCAGCAGCACCGCAGACAAGTATTGAAGCTCGTCAGCGTGCGCTCGTATTACGACAAAGGAATTGCGCGGCTGAAACACGATTGGGATTCACTTGACGATGGCAAGGACTTCATCGATCCTGCTCACATTTACACCACCGACTTGGATCTATTCGGTCGCGGCTCTCTGTTTCAGTTGTTGTGTTCCGCTCGCACGCACCTCGGCCGCGACACGCTAGGCGCCTGGATGAAGGCTCCTGCCGTGCGCGATGAGGTCTTGGGTCGGCGGGAGGCGGTTTCCGAGCTTCGCGACCGTCGGGACCTGTTTGAATCCATCGCCGCCGCCGGAACGAGTGCCATTTCCAATTGCAGCCCCGGCACCTTTCAAAATTGGGTCGCGGAAATGTCGTCTCGCCCTCGTTTTCCTTCGTGGGTGCCAGTGCTGCCTTTCTTGCTCATTCCTGTTTTGATTGCTTTGCCTTTTCTCTATTGGTTTGGTCCCTTTGGCTTGCAAAACTTTTGGATGAGCGCCGTCGCGCTGCTCGCGGTCGAAGCAATTTTTGCTGGTCTTTTTTACGACCGCGTGCGGCTCATCATCGAGTCAGTTCAGATGCTCTCCATAGAGCTTCCTATCGTTTGCGAATTACTCGAAATCGTCGAACGCGAACGATTCTCTTCGGCGAAACTTGCCGCTTTGGCTGGCCGGCTGAAAGTCGGGCCAAACGCCGCCTCGCACAACGTTCGCCGTCTGGACCGCCTGGTCCGGCTGCTTGAAGAACGCAATAATGAATGGTTTGCGTTGCCGTCATGGTTCCTGTTGTGGGGCACGCAATTCTCCATGGCCATCGACCGCTGGCATCGCCGTTACGGTACGGAACTGCTGGAATACGTTGCCGTCGCCGGAGAATTCGAAGCCCTTCTTTCCCTCGCCGCGTATGCCTTTGAGCATCCCGGAGATATCTTTCCAGATATTCTCGACCATGGCCCCGTCTTCGAAGCCGAACATCTCGGCCATCCTCTTCTCGACGAAAGCGCCTGCATTCGCAACGATGTCCGATTGGCGAACGATGTCCGCTTCCTCATCGTCAGCGGTTCCAACATGTCCGGCAAAAGCACTTTTCTCCGCGCCGTTGGCTCCAATGCTGTGCTCGCCTGGATGGGAGCGCCAGTGCGATGCGCAAAGCTGCGCATTTCAAAATTACAGATCGCCGCGGCCATTCGCGTTCAGGACTCGATAACGGACGGCCGCTCGCATTTCCTCGCCGAGATGCAACGATTGCGCCGCATGATCGATTTGGCCGGAGAAGGTCCGCTTCTTTTTCTCGCCGACGAAATCATGAGCGGCACAAACTCGCACGACCGCCGCATCGCCGCCGAATGGGTTGTCCGCGCGCTCGTCCGCCGCAACGCCATCGGCCTCATCACCACGCACGATTTGACTCTCACCGAAATTGCCGCCAACAGCCTGCCGGGGCGCAACGTCTATTTCGAAGACTCAGGCGAAGCCGGCGAACTGAAATTCGACTACCGCCTCCGTTCCGGCCTGCTGACGCATTCCAACGCCTTGAACATCGTCCGCATGCTCGGCATCGACACGGAAACTTAAAAACATGGAAGCGAGATCTGCGTTGGTCCTGCGACTACATATTTGCACAGAGCGAAAATTTGAGCACCACTTCGACAGGAGCGCCGGACTGGGTGCCCGGCGAAAACCGCCATTTCTTCGCCGTGTCGACAGCAGAACTGCGCAAGAGTTGATTCCCGGAAATGAATTGAACCTCCTTGACTGCGCCGGTCGCCGGATCCGGAAAAAGCCTCAAACGTACTTCGCCTGAGATGTGCGCCATCCCCGCAATCGCCGGGTACTGCGGACGTTCGTAGTTCAAGAGATGCAGCGAGGAGACATTGACGAGTTCTACTGTGGACGGATCCTGCGTCGTGGGTATTTTGTACCCGGAAAGTTCCCAGGCAAGATAGTTAGGCTCACATTTCTTACCGTTGCAAGCGTTCTGATTGAATGCTGCATCGTATTTCCCCGAAATCAATTCCGGCAGAAGCTTTACTTCCAATTCCTCGGACTCCTTCTCCTGCGCGGAAGACAAATTGCGAAAAGAAAAGTACTTGCCAAACACGCGCCTTCGAATGTGGTAGCTCAAATCCCATAGTGCCTCGACGCGAGGGCTATTCCGATGCAGGACCTTCTCCTCTACGTCTTGAGGATGGGGAAATGCAAGCACGTCCTGGCGGGTACCGCACTGCGGAACGAGATCTACTGTATCAGTTTCGAAAATACTCTCTATCACTTTGGGGGCAGCCGCTTTCAGCGCCGCGTCGACTTCCTGCCCAGTCACAGAACATACTTTTCTCCCAACCACTTTTTGCACCGTAGTGTTCGGCAGCGTGCGCTCTACCACTCGGAGCAGACTTCCGCCGCAAAACTGGGTTGCTGATGTGATATGAATCAGCCGAACTTGAACGTCTTTCCCCTGTGGTTCAACGTCCAAAATCTCTTCATACGAATCAGAAAGATTGTCGGAGAAAAATTCCGTCACGGCATAGAACGATTGTGGCGAATTTGTATTCTTGGCCCTAGAAATATTGGCAACAAAGAGGACCGGGCCGCAGAGCAGTAGCAAAACGGAAATCAGACGGTGTGAACGCATCATATCTCCGGTTCATCGCGGTGATTAAGCGGACGAGATTAATTTTAGCATTTCGAAGACCATTATCTGCTTTCAACTATATCGATGTTGTTAACCAGCAAACACGGACAATCGCATAGCTTCAACTCATTGAAGCCCGCCAGATCATGCTTGTTTCATCAGGGCACGGCCTAACTGCCGCCCGCGTCCTTCAGCTGTGCCAAAAACAATATCTTTGTGTCCTTCTTCCTTTTGCGCGCCTCACCCGCGCAAGGTATTCAGCCCGTCGCCTCGACGAAGTAGAAACCATTCACCGGCGTCCGACTAGCGCCCGCACGCTGAAATCCGCTACAATCATACTTACAGCATCGCCAGCAAGATTCGCATCTCACGGAAGGTATATGGAACCGGCAATCGCGCAGCGTCACAAAACGGTCGGCGTAAAGGTCGGCAAAGTCCAGGTCGGCGGCGGCGCGCCCGTCGTCGTCCAGTCCATGACCAACACCGACACCGCCGATCCGCTTTCCACCGCCAAGCAATATCTCGAACTCGCGCAGGCCGGCTCCGAACTCGTCCGCGTCACTGTTAACATTCCTGAAGCCGCCGCCGCCGTTCCGGAAATCAAGCGCCGCGTCCTCGACGCCGGCTGCGACACGCCGCTCATCGGCGACTTCCATTACAACGGACACGTGCTTCTCACCAAGTATCCCGATTGCGCCAAAGCCCTCGACAAATACCGCATCAATCCCGGCAACGTCGGCAAAGGCACGCGCCGCGACGAGCAATTCTCCACTATTTGCAAAGTTGCCGTCGACAACGGCAAGCCCGTGCGCATCGGCGTCAATGGCGGCTCGCTCAATCAGGAATTGGTCATGCAGAAAATGCAGGAGAACACCGATCGCAACCTCGGCCTCACTTCGGAAGAAATCATCAACGAGTGCATGGTCATCTCCGCTCTTCAGTCCACCGAACTGGCCCTCGCCTGCGGCCTGCGCAAGGATCAAATCATCATTTCCTGCAAAGTCTCGCGTCCGCGCGACCTCATCAGCATCTATCGCGAACTCGCCCGCAAAACCGATCAGCCATTGCATCTTGGCCTCACCGAAGCGGGCATGGCCGCCAAAGGCCTGGTCTGGTCCGCCTCATCCATGGGCGTTCTTCTCGCCGAAGGCATCGGCGACACCGTTCGCGTCTCTCTCACGCCGCGCCCCGGAGGCGACCGTCGCGACGAAGTCTACGCCGCCTGCGAACTTCTCCAGGCCCTCGGCCTGCGTTCTTTCGCGCCCAGCGTCACCGCATGCCCCGGCTGCGGACGCACCACCAGCTCCACGTTTCAGGAACTTGCCGAGAGCATCCAGAATTACATTCGCGACAAAATGCCCGAGTGGAAGACGAACTACGAAGGCGTCGAAGAACTGAAGCTTGCCGTCATGGGCTGCATCGTCAACGGCCCCGGCGAATCCCGCGCCGCCAATATCGGTATCAGCTTGCCCGGCACCGGAGAAGAGCCCAGCTGCCCCGTTTACATCGACGGCGAAAAATTCGTCACCCTCAAAGGCACCTACGACGAACTCTCCGTCGCCTTCCAAAAGCTCGTCAACGACTACGTCGACACAAAATACCGCAAACGCCCCTCAGGCACAGAGTCCGCCGCTCGTCCTCTCCGCGTCCTCGCCTGACCCACGCTTTAGTTTTGTCATTCCGAGCGAGGATGCGACCAGCATCCGACGAGGAATCTGCTGTTGCCTTACGTGGCACAGGCTCTCAGCCTGTGTGCTCTGCACTTTGACGTTGTACAGGCCGCGCACCGCGGCGGCTTTACGGGCCTCCCTTTGAGTTGTCATTCTGAGCGAAGCGCCTGTTGCTTTGCGAAGAATCTCGCCGCGACTGTTTGATCGTCGGTAGAGTCGGGCTTCAGGCCCGACCTATTGAAGCTCTGGTATAATACGCGGCAGGATCGTATATGGGGAACACGATAATTCTTACAAAGAATCATCCGTCCGAGCTTGGCGCGATCGAAAAGGCCGAGGCATATCAAGTTTCTTTAATCGGCGGCCCCACCGGAGAACAGCGACTTCAAGAACAGCATGGCTGGTGGGACGAAACGAACCAGAAAGCGCAGTGGCTGGCAACGACTCTTGCACCGGAAGCTTCCCTTCCGTTTGATGATGCGAAGAAGCTTTACCTCGAATAAATAGCCAAGCGCGCGTCCGAAGGGTTTGCGCATTCTCGTTCTTACTGCTTCCCTGAAGGCAGGTTCGTCTACCGTAACTTGTTGCAAATGAGTAGCCATTTTGGAATTCATGCCGGTGCTCTTGCAAAGATACGAGGCATTTCCCATGACGCTTCGGCGGCTGAGAAATTCTTTGACAAATTCGTCACGTCAATTGGTGGCACCAAAATAGACAGCGCGCGCACCTTGACCGGTGGGCTGGTTGGCGGAGCCGACTATCTATTTCAGAACCGCATCATCGGGGAACTCAAGATTCTGGAAAAAGACAAGTGGGATGAATACAACCAAAAGATGGACCACTTATTTGCCAAATACCAGGCCGACGGCAGCATGAGGCCAGAGATCGATCGGGAAAAAACTTGTCTCGATGACCCAAACATTCCAGACGCGATGCGGGCTGAGTGGTCCTCAATTCTCTTAAAGCAGATTCGAAGTATTTTCAGGGAGGCCGACAGGCAAATCGCCCACACGAAGACGCTCGTACCGCATGCAAAGGGTATTCTTTTGCTTTTGAACATACGAAATCGCCTTCACGCAGAACCCTCACGCTTACTTTGGCTCGTCCGGGATAACATTTTGAGTGGAGCAAGCTATTCCAACATCGAGGCGTGGGCCTATTTCAGTCTACCGGTGCCGGAACTGATGAGCGCGGGAGTAAACCAAAGCATCTTTTGGGGCCATTTTACGGGTGCGGAAAATGAAACTCTCGAAGGCTGGAAGGATCAGGACCTGTTCATGAAATGCCGAGGGTTAAGGGAGCAATGGTACGACTTCCTCGAACGAGAGCTCGGATTGCCCATTAACGTGATACCCGATTCAGAAATTCAGTGGCCCAAACCCTGAGCTCCTGCTGAAATCCTCTTGCCTTTTCCGTTAACTTATGGTAAACATATCGTCTTGGTTATGGCACCATCATCAATCTCCGACTCAGTTTTTCCCAAAATGGGAGCGTCCAGGTGGCGTTTCTTCGCCGCCTAGAGCCTCTTTCCCCCCTTCCAAGTAACTTTTCTACCCAAATCTATGATTTTTTTAATCGGACACTGGAACACAAGTCGCGAATTCCTAACTCACGCAAAACAAAGGAGAAAACATTTTCTAATCGGGACTGGAATGCGGTTTTTTTTGAGCATGGTTTTCACGTGGATTCCATTTCCCATATCACGCCACACGCTCCTCGGCGTTGTTCGTCACAGCCTATAAATGCACAGCCCGCTCAGCAGCTTGGGATAAAAATCGGTCGATTTTTGTGGCATCACGTCTCCGCCCAGCGCAATTTCCATCACTTGCTTCACGCGCACAGGATTCAACAGGAAAGCAATCTGTGCTCTCTTGCCGTCGACCTCCGCCATCGCCCTGTCCATTTCGCGCTCATAGCTGACGTTTGCCTCCGCCGTCACTTTTTCCGCGGTGATGCCCAGGCATTTGTGCAGCAACAATCGATGCAGCAGCACCACGTCAAGCTGCCGCTGCGCTGGCGTCATGTCTGGCAGCAAACGCTCCAGCTCACCGGTGTTTCGCAGCACCAACAAATAGAATCCGGCGTCGCCCGCATAAATTCCCATTGCATGTCCGGCGCGTCCTCGCCGTTCCAGGTCGTGCCGAAATTCCGCCAGGCTCTCTTCTCGCTCGCTCGCCGACGCGAACGGATACGCGTACCAGTTAAAATATGCCGAAGCGGTCTTCAGGAATTCTTTGACCGAAAATCCCGCCACGTCGTGGACCAGGCGGTGCGTCGGCAGAATCGTCAGCCCTTCGTGGTGCCCGCCCACGTGTCCATCCCCATGGCCGCCTTGCCAAATGTTGAAGCACGTCCACATCGCTTTTTCGTATGGCGCATCCGGATCGCTTCGTCCCGCTTTCGCGCGGCATTCGTTGCGATACGCGAGCGCGGTTTCGTAGCGGTGATGCCCGTCGGCAATTACCAGTTTCTGCGTTGCCATCGATTCCACGATTTTGCGAACGCGCGCCGGGTCCGAAATTGCCCACAGCCGGTGCTGCACGTCATATTCATCCCGCATTTCCGCGGTAGGCTGCGATTTCGCCGCTTCTTCGAGAATCGCATCCACGCCCCGCGCCGGATCGTCGTACAACAAAAAGAGCTGGCCTGTTTGGCAGCGCGTGCCCCGCAGCAATTCCAGCCGGTCGGCTTTCGGCCCCGTCAGCGTCTGCTCGTGCCGGTAAACAATTCCTTCGTTGTAATCGGCCAGCCGTCCCAGCGCGATGAAGCCTCGCCGCTCCAGCTTGCGGCTCGTCCCTGGCAAGGTGTAGTTTTGAAAATACGCGTAAATGGCCGGCTCCGCATCCTGAATCAAAATTCCTTGCGCCAGCCATTCCTCGAATTTGTGCGCCGCTCGCGTATAAACATTTTCCGTCGGCGAATCGGAAGGGAGCGATTTTCCTTTTTCAATGGCGATCAGATTGAAGGGGCTCGCCGCGTAATACCGCTCCTGCATCGCCGGCGTGATCTTGTCGTAAGGCTGCGTGAGCACGCTCTCGAGCGCAGCCCGGCGAGAGTCATATCGCACGGCGCGGAATGGGAAAATGTCTGCCACGTATTTTGCATTTGCGCAGTTCGCGTCGCGCAAGCGCGCCATTGTAACAAGCCCGCGCGCTCGCTCCAACTTGTCCGGCCATGCAAGACCACTTTGCGGAACGCGGCCCAGGTGTCTCGCCCGCCCGGCCTGAAAAAAATTCCCCTTCGTGCTAACTTGTGGCCTATGTCTGAGAACGGTAAAAATAACGGGAAACGTTTTTCCGGGGTGAGAGCTTTCGTTTTTGATCTTGACGGCACGCTGATCGATTCGAAACTCGACCTTGTGCTTTCGATGAATGCAACGCTTGTGCATTTGGGCCGCCAGCCCCTGGAACACGAACAGATCGCCAGCTATGTTGGCGGCGGAGTTCCGCTGCTCATGAAACGCGCCCTGGGCGATGGCGGGTCGGAAGAAGAAATCGAAAAGGGCATCGTCCACTTCCTCGATTACTACCGCGCCCACATGCTCGACAACACCATTCTGTATCCCGGCGTGCGCGAATGTCTCGACGCTCTGCGCGGCCGCGCTCTTGCCGTGCTCACCAACAAGCCGGTGAAATTCAGCCAGGCGATCATCGCCGGATTGAACATGAGCGATTATTTTAGTTTCGTTTACGGCGGAAATAGTTTCGAGAAAAAGAAGCCTGATCCCGTCGGACTGCACACGCTGCTTCGCGATTTCGAAGTTGCGCCGCGCGAACTGCTGATGGTGGGCGATTCGGAAGTCGATATTCAAACGGCCCGCAATGCCGGTACGCTCGCCTGCGGCGTAACCTACGGACTCGGGCGCATGGGGCCGCAGTGTCCGCCGGATTTGTTGCTCGACAGTCTTGCTGATTTGCCGGCCTATGTTGAACATGAACGCGAATCTTAGCCACCGCGCAATTCGATGGGCGATCATTGGAAGCGTCGCTCTTTCGACGCCGTGGTTTGTATCTCAATCCAAACCTGCTTCGATTTCGCCTGCTGCCAGCGTTCAACTTCCGGCATTCCGCGTCGGCGAAACCTTGAACTACCGAATCGACTGGCAGCGCTACGCCGGAGCAGCCGTGGCGCAATTGCAGGTCGTCGATCGAGGAAATTTCTATGGTTGGCAAGCGTGGCATTTGCGCGCCAGCGTCCACACAGCCGAGCCAGTCCGCGCTCTTTATTCGATGGATGATCAAATCGATTCGTATGCGTTGCTCGCCAGCCTGGAAAGCCGCCAATACCAGGAGCATTTCCGCGAATTCGGAAAACTCGAGGAAACGGACGCGACGCTTGTGTCTCCCGGAGAAGTATCAGACGCTCCCTCGCCGCACGTGATTGTGCCGCCAGGCACGCGTGACTCCCTGAGCGCAATCTATTTCTTGCGTGAGACAGATTGGCGCAGAGTGCAGGAATTGCGCGCGCCGGTCTATGACGGGCAAAATGTGTATGAGATGGCCGCAAAACCTGGAGAACCGGCGGGCATACACGTGGCGGCGGGAGATTACAAGGCAACCGAAATTGACATCCGTTTATTGGACGGGAATAAAGAAATTCCAGACGAGCACTTCAGAATCTGGCTGGCCGACGACACCGCAAGAACTCCATTATTGTGCGAAGCTTATTTGCCGATTGGCACTCTCAGGATTGAACTGACATCGGATACAGCTTTCGAGGCGGAAGCTGGAGCAAACCCGATCACTCCTCGGGCACGTTCCAATCCTCCGGCGGGAAACTGATCCCCCAAAACTTTGGTGCGGGCTTGTCGAATTCAATTCCGACCTGAGCTTTGCCGCCCTGCATTCTGCCTACGTAAACGATGCGGCAGCTTTCGGTTTCATGCGTGCCTTTGTGGGTCAGCGTGATTTTTTGATCGGCCTTCACTTCTGAGCGCAGATGAATCAGCGCGCCGTGAGCATTTACAACCAGCGTCTTGGTCTCCTCATCGAAAAAGGATTTGCCGTCCGGATTTTTGGCGCGAACGACGATCGCGACCGACAGCATGACGCGCATGCTGCGGCGCCGGCCCTTATCGAGGGTCAATTCAGAAGGACTTACCGGCTCCGCCATGCCTTTACCTTAGCTTTGTTCGTTCGCAGCCGCAAATGCCTGCACGAAATCCCATGCGAGTCAGTTAACAGAGAAAGGAACCAAGGCGGCCAACTACCGAAGAATCAACTCGCGCAGCAACTCTGTTCAACGAGCGCGCAAACAATGTGGCCGATGGTGATGTGCGCTTCCTGGATCCGCTGAGCATTTCGCGACGGCACATTGAGAAGCAAGTCCACTTTGCCTGCGAGTTTTCCGCCCGTTTCGCCGGTGAGGCCAACGACAAATGCGCGCCTCGCCCGGCCAGCGTCAACTCCGTTTAGCACATTGGCGCTGTTTCCGCTCGTGGAAAGCGCCACCAGGACGTCATTGGCGGACACCAGGGATTCGATCTGCCGCGAAAAAATGCGCTCAAAACCAAAATCATTTCCGGCAGCGGTCAAGACCGATGTATTTGTTGCCAGCGAGATGGCTGGCAGACCAGGGCGGTCGCGCTCGAGCCGCACCACGAGCTCGGCGGCAAGGTGCTGCGCGTCCGCGGCGCTTCCGCCGTTGCCGAAAAAAACAATCTTGTTCCCGCCCTTTATCGCTGACGCACTTACTTCCGTGCATCGCGCAATTTTCTCCAGGAGTTCGTCGGAAAAACTTTCTTTGACCTTCGCGCTTTCGCGCAATTGTTCGCGAATCTGAGATGTGAAATCGGGAATATTTTTCATAAGGCGGCCATGAGCTGGCGGCTCCAATACGAACGGAACTATAGCAAGAATGCCATCCGCGCAAAAGCCGGATTCGAAGCAGGGCGTTAGTGCCCGATCAGTCCAAATACGAGCACGCAAAGCACAATCAAGGTGAGCACGATGTACGTTCGATCCTTTTCTTTCATAAACGTGATGAAGCAAAGGGCCACACGCGCTATCGGAGTAGCTACCAGAAGCAGGAGACCGAACTGTATCCAGTTACGCGGGCTGCGGGTGAAGACACCTCGAACAATTCCGCGCAGCTCACGCAGGTTCGCCGGTTCTCCGCGAAACGGGTGATAAACCGGCTTGAGCATTCCCGACTGAACCAGATATAAAATTCCTCCCGTGAGCACGACGATCGATGAAACAATTACGCCCGTGCGAAGCAAAAGCGAAATCATCTCGTCGAAATGTTTTTCGTCAGAATTGTGCTGAGCGTCACTCATCCCAGTTTTCCCGTCAGTCCTTTGATCAGCATCTCGACTCCGAGCGCGACAATCGCTACGGCGAATAGGATTCTCAGATAGCGCGTGGTCGCCGTCGGTAAAATTCGCGCTCCGATGAAGGAGCCGAAAAGTACGCCAAGCATTACAGGCATGACCAATGATGGATCGACGTAACCCTGATGGAAATAAACTCCTGCACTTGCCGCAGCGGTCACGCCAATCATGAAATTGCTGGTGGCGGTCGACACTTTGAAGGGAATCTCCATGGCTTGATCCATTCCCAGAACCTTGAGCGCGCCGCTTCCGATCCCCAGGAGTCCGGAAATAATTCCGGCAAAATGGCAAACGAGGAACCCGAGCGGGACACGATGGACGGTGTAAGCTTTCATGCCCTCCCGCGATGGGTACTCGCCATTCAGCCTAAGGCGCTTCGCGAGAGGATCGGCTGGCCGTACGCTACCGGAACCAGGCGAGCCGCGAAGCGACAATCCCGCGGAAAAGAGCAGCACGAGCCCGAAAATGATGGCGATGTCTGAGGGACGAACCTTAGCTACCAGGTATGCGCCCAGCAGCGCGCCGAGCGTGGTGGCCACCTCCAAAAACATCCCGATGCGAAGATTCGTGAATCCTTCCCGCACGTATGCAGCAGCGGCGCCGGAAGATGTGGCAATCACGGAAATCAGCGAGGCGCCCGCAGCGTAGTGAATGTCCACCTTAAATGCCAACACCAACAAAGGAACGATGATGACGCCGCCACCGAGCCCGGTGAGCGATCCCAGAAGCCCCGCACCGAGCGCGCAAATCCATATCAGCAGCGTGAATACGATGACGTTCATTCGCGGTGTTCTTCAGCCCAGAGAGAGCTTCGAGGCGCGGAACAATGCCGGGGCGAGAGGCCGTTGATCATTCATGTAGAAAGACTCGCACAAGACGGCTGCCGCCGCAATTTGATTCTGGGTCATCGACAACCGCCCCTGATGGAAGTGAGCCAAGAGCTGCGGGGGCCCCAGGGCCGTTCAGCTTTCGTTTGCGCTTTCTATTCGATCGTTCCTGCGTTATCTTCAGGAAAGTAAATAAATAATGGTTGATATTCACTGCCATATTCTTCCTGGACTTGATGACGGGTCGGATTCACTCGAAACTTCTTTGAAGATGGCCGAGATGGCCATCACCGATGGCGTCACTCACGTCATAGCTACACCTCATGCAAACAGCGACTATGAATTCGTCCCCGCATTGGTACGAGCACGCCGAGATGAAATGCAGGCCCATCTGAGCGATCGCCTTACGATTGCCACTGGATGCGATTTTCACTTAAGCTTTGACAACTTGACCACACTACGCGCCGATCCCAAACGCTTCACGTTGAACCAAACGGACTATCTTCTGGTCGAGTTCGCAGACTTTGCTATTCCGGCTTCTTTGGACCAAACGCTCCATCAATTGCACTTGCTCGGCCTACATCCTATTATCACGCATCCGGAGCGGAACCCGCTGATCCGTTCCCAATGGGATCGTTTGTGGGGATGGCTACGCCAAGGCTGCTACGTGCAGGTGACGGCACAATCGCTTACGGGCGGATTTGGCCGCCGGGCGCAGCAGGCTGCCGAATTACTGCTCGACGCGAATGCCGTCCACTTCGCCGCCAGCGATGCACACAACCTCACAACGCGGCCTCTGCGGCTTAAACCGGCCTTCGATGCGCTCGCGGAGAGTAAAGGCGAGGACCTTGCCCGAGCCCTCCTCGAAGAAAACCCGCGCGCTGTGCTCGAAGGCCAACCTTTGCCTTATCTTCCCGAACCGAGCGATTGGAAAAAATCACATGGCGATCGAAAAAAAACACACAACGGAACGGAAGGAAGCGTGCCGAAAAAACGCTTCTGGTTCTTCTAGGAATTCTCCAGATCAGATTTCTCCGGCAGTATCTCTTAACTTTAGGACTGCAGGGAACGATAACTCGTAAAATGGAAGGGGGCTTGCGAGAAAGCATATCTGGTACTGAATTGAACGTCTTCATTCTATTTGACCGAAGGAGCGGAATATACCGAAAATGGGGTATCTTGTATCCAGTATGATTCCGATGATCGGTCGCGGGCTGACGAACAAAGAAATCGCCAGTCAATTGAACTTGTCGGAGCAGACAATCAAGAACCACGTGCACCGAATACTACACAAAGTTGGAGTGGAAAATCGATTATGCATCTTGGGCGCGATCGAGTCGCGTAACTTGCCTAACTATTTTTTTTAACGGCACTCGGCAGTAGTACTTTTGCAGTACTGACTTAGGAAAAGCAGTACCGGGTCGACCTGTTTTCAGTGGTACCTTTTTGCATCTTCTCCCAAAGTACTGTATTGTCCACTAATTGGGCCTTCCCCAGTTGAACGGGCTCGCGATACTGTGAGGCGGTGGAGCCGCTATGAAGAGTGTTCGTGTTCTTGTTGCCAATCGTCCTCGGCTCATGCGGGAGCTCATGCTGGCAACCATTGCGGATCAGCCAGACATCGAAATCGTCGGAGAAGACAAGGATGAGCGTGAAATTGAAAACGCTGTGAACAACACCGAGCCGGATTTTCTGATTGTCGCGCTGGGAAAATCCAATCGCTTGTCGGCCGTGTGCGATTTCGTTCTCCAAAGCCACCCTCGAATGAAAGTGATCGCGATATCTCCCAACCGAAACAATTCCGTATTCTACTGGGCTTCGCTGCAGATCAAGTCCAGTCAAATTGAGGCCTCCGAAAATGGCGTGCTGAGCGCACTCCGCGGAGCACGGATGGAGGCAGGCAAGTACAATGAGTTCTCGAGAGTTTAGCCGCTCAGTGATGGCAGGCGTTCTTCCAAGGCAATTCGGCAGAGTAGCCCTCGTTTTTGTGGGCTTGGTGATGCTGGCCTGTCCAGCGGCGCGAGCACAAGACCCGGCCCAGAGTCAGGACCAGAGCCAGAGCCAAAATGTACGTGCCCCGCTATCGGATCTTGCACGACAAAATATGTCCCACGTGGCAGCCTCGACAGCTGATATTGAACTTGTCCTCCACCGAGACGTCGGACTGATGGTGGAGTTAAAAGCATGGATAGCGAAAGACGCTACTGAACACGGGCAGCTAGTGAGTGACGCTGATTTGACCGATCAGGCGATCTATGACCGTCTCAATACAGATGTTGAATTCCGCTCCGTAGCGACGCAGCTGCTGCAGAAGTATGGCTATCTGCTCCCTCAGCTCAATCCGGAGTCGCCGCAGGCAAAGCAGCAGGAGCTCTTGCTGCAAGAGCGCACGAAGTTGATTGTGCAGAGCGAAGAAGAGGCGCGGGCCAAGGAGCACCAAGAGGCGACGGAGGAATTAGAGGCCGAGCAAAAATTGATGCAGACCCACGCTTGCGATCCACGAGTTGATTCGAATTGTGGCCAACAACCGGGAGCAATTCCGGGCGGTCGTCAATTGCAGGACTTGGGAATTCCGAACCAGCCAGGATTGTTACAGCGGGGCCTGACACCAAACGGTTCCCAGATGCCGCCCATTCCACAGTTGCCCGTCCAAACGCTGGAACAAACGCAGCTCATAGAACCAAATTCCGAGCTTCCCCTTGGAATATCAGACATGCAGCTTGGGGGCTCTTTTGGGAATATGTCGTCTCCGTCGGGCGGCGCCTTGGGGGCTCAGGGATTCCTAGGAACCTCGGCTGGGCTTGGCGGAGGGTCATCAGGAGGCGGATTCTCACAAAATCCATTTGCAGCTCAGCAGCTTGATGGTGGGAGCGGCGGTTTTAATTCAAATGGAATGGGGCTGAATTCGGCAAATCAGTTGCAAGCCGCTCTCCTCGCGAACGGCGGCTCATTCGGAGGCATGCAGGGCCAAGAAGGATTGATGGCCACGACGAGCGAAACGTATCTTTACAATCAGCGAGATCTTTATAATCTTTCACAGCCATACTCAAATCGAACGCTTCAGCCAGTCAGTCTGAGTCAGGCGCTGATCTCCCGGCCAGATCCTTACGTGGAAATTCCATCGCTTTACGACATGTACCTGCAAGCGGTGCCGCAGCCGGCAGCTTTACAACGCTTTGGCATGGAAATATTCAAGAACGGGACGCGCGACTTGGACATGATCCCGATGGACGTACCTGTGGGTCCGGACTATACGGTAGGTCCTGGAGACAGCCTTGCGATTGATCTGTGGGGTAGCGTGTCGCGACGGATTTACGGTGTCGTTGACCGGGAAGGACGTCTCAACCTTCCGGAGTCAGGTCCCGTTCTTGTGGCCGGCAAGTCGTTAGCGGATGTGCAGCAAAGTGTGCAGCAAACGCTGCGTACCCAATTCCGCGATGTTTCCGTGGACGTATCTCTGGCGCGGCTGCGCACGATCCGCGTTTATGTGGTCGGCGATGTGGATCATGCGGGCGCCTATGACATCAGCGCGCTTTCCACTCCGCTGAACGCGCTTTTTTCCGCGGATGGACCGACCGCGCAAGGATCGCTGCGCATTGTGAACCACTATCGGGGAAGTCAGCTAATTCAGACCGTCGATGTCTATGACCTGCTTCTTCATGGGGTAAAGAGCGACATCCTGCGGCTCGATAACGGTGATACGGTCCAAGTTCCGCCGATCGGACCTCAAGTTACTGTCGAAGGAATGGTCCGGCGGCCGGCCATATATGAGCTTCGAGACGAAAAAACCCTTGCGGATGTTCTGGCGCTTGCGGGAGGACTGCTGCCGACAGCGACGCTGCGCCATATCGAAGTGCAGCGCATCGTTGCACATGACAAGCGGACGATGCTCAGCGTCGATATTCCTGTCGGTGACGATTCCGAAACCGTGACCAAAAAGCTCGAATCCTTTCAGATCCAGGACGGCGACAAGATCCGGATCTTTCCGATCGCGCCGTTCAATCAGGACACGGTTTACCTGGAAGGGCATGTGATCCGGCCGGGCCGTTATTCCTATCATCCGGGGATGAAAATCACTGACCTGATTGCCTCCTATAAGGATTTGCTACCGGAGCCATCTGAGCACTATGCGGAAATCATCCGGCTGAATGCGCCGGATTACCACCCCAGCGTCGAGAGTTTCGATTTGGAGGATGCGCTCAAGAATCCGGCAAGAGCGCCAGTTCTTAATCCACTTGATACCGTGCAAATTTTCGGACGTTATGACTTCGAAAATCCTCCGACTGTCTCGGTGTGGGGGGATGTGCGGGATCCCGGGACTTATCGAACCTCAGGAGAAATTCACCTGAGCGATGCGGTTCATATGGCCGGAGGTCTGGCAGCGGACGCAGAAGTGGCAGACGCCCAGGTGTTCCGTTACCTGCCAGATGGCCAGTCGAAGATCTTCAACGTCAATTTGGCTGGCGCTCTGGAAGGCAACGCTTCCGACAATCTGGTCTTAAGTTCGCGAGATCGCATCCTCATCCACCGGAATCCAACCGATGTCGATCCGGCCACCGTATATATCACAGGGGACGTGGCGCGACCGGGCCGCTACCCGCTGACGTCCAATATGGACGTGTCCGATTTGATTCACGCTGCAGGTGGCCTGCAACAGAGCGCGGACTTGCAAAGCGCGGATCTAATGCATTATCAATGGGCGGGGCAAGCACAGGTCAGCGGCGTGCATGAGGAAATTGCTCTTGGGGAAGCAATGGCCGGAAATTCGACTGCCGATATTCCTGTAAACAATGGGGACGTCCTGACGATACGCCAAAGGGAAGGCTGGAACGACTTAGGTGCATCGATTACGGTTCGCGGCGAAGTAATGCATCCGGGAAGCTACGGAATTCGGCCTGGGGAAAGACTCAGTTCCATTCTCCTGCGCGCTGGTGGGTTCGCGCCCGCGGGTTATCCTTATGGAACGGTGCTGGAAAGAGCCTCGGTTCGCGATGTCGAAGAAAAATCACAACAGGAATTGGTCCAACGAATCGAAGGCATGCAGGCGGATTTGAAGTTCACACCGACTACGGATCAGGATGAAGCGGCGGCGAAGGCGATCGGCTACCAGCAATGGCACACAGCTCTTCAAACCTTGAGCGACAATCCGCCGCTCGGCCGGGTTACGATTCAGATCTCCTCGGATATTCGAAGCTGGGAGAATACACCGCGTGATATCACCGTCCAGGCCGGCGACATCTTGATGATTCCGAAGCGGCCTAGCTACGTGATGGTGGAAGGACAGGTTTACAATCCCACAGCGGTTTCCTTCCGGCCGGGACGAAGCGCGAGGTGGTACCTCAGTCAAGGCGGAGGAGCGACTAACCTTGCGAACAAGAGGGCCATTTTTGTCATTCGCGCGGATGGGACCGTGATCGGCTCCAAGCAAGGCCGCTGGTGGGATGGCGGAGCACTCAACGAAGCACTTCAGCCTGGGGATGAGATTGTGGTTCCGGAGAAAGCTCTTGGAGGGCCACCGATTTGGAAGTCGCTTTTCCAGAACGTGCAGGTTCTCAGTTCTATAGCGACGTCAGTGATTCTGGCAGCCAATTATTGAGGATCTTGGTGGTGACTAAGTGCCTCCGGCTTATTTTTATGGTGACAATTTTGGTTGCCAGTGCGGTGATCACGGCTAGCGGCCAGTCGGCCATGCAACAGTCATCGAACTCTGCTCCGTCAAACGACGCGCCGAAGAAGCCGATGAGTAAGAGGACGAACAATTCACGAGGGGACGGGCCGGACAACCTGAGTTTCACCACGCCAAGCAGTGATGACAGGTACAAGAACACTCTCCTCTCAGCCCCAAAACACTTTTTGCTCGACCAAAAGGCGATGTGGACGAGCCCGCTCCACATGAGCGTGCCGGAGGCGACGTGGCTTGTGCCTGTTGCCGGTTTTACAGCGGGCCTTTTCGCTACCGACTCGGATTTCATGCGGCATCTGTCCCAAAACCCCAGCACGCTTACTCGTTACGATCACATTTCAAACTATGGTCTGGGAGCGATGGGCGGAGTTGCAGGGGGCGCGTATCTTCTGGGGCTGGCCACGCATGACGAGCACAAGCGAGAGACGGGATTCCTCAGCGGCGAAGCAGCGGTCGACAGTTTGGTTGCGACCGAGGCGATTGCGTACATGACGCGGAGAGAGCGGCCGCTCGTGGATAACGCGAACGGGCAATTCTGGCATGGTGGCGACTCTTTTCCATCCGACCACGCGGCCGCCGCATGGTCCATCGCAGGAATCGTGGCGCACGAGTACCCGAACCCAGTGGTCAAATTCCTCTCTTACGGTGCCGCCGCCGCAGTGAGTGTTTCCCGGATTAAAGCCGAGCAGCATTTTCCGTCCGATGTCGTGGTCGGAAGCGCCCTCGGCTGGCTCGTTTCGCAATATGTTTACAAGGAACATCACGATTCAGAACTCCCTGGCGCGTCGTGGGGAACGCCGGGAATCCAGCCGGACAGGCCCGGACATTGGCAGGCGAAGTTCATGGGCTCGCCGTATGTTCCGATCGATAGCTGGATTTACCCGGCCCTGCTCCGGCTCGCGGCGCTAGGCTACATCAAGAGCGACATTGAGGGCATGCGCCCATGGACGCGCATGGAGTGCGCGCGACTGGTCGAAGAAGCGTCGGACAGCATCGCAGACAAGGAGTCCACAGGGGCCGAAGCGAATCAACTCTACGACGCGCTCGAAAAAGAATTCGGCGCTGAAATCAATCTGCTTGGCGGCGGCAATAATCGACAGGCTCAACTCGAGTCGGTGTACACGCGGGTAACGGGTATTTCCGGCCAGCCGCTGCAGGATGGTTTCGATTTCGGGCAAACGATCATCAATGATGATGGCCGGCCGTACGCGGAAGGCTTCAACAACGTCACCGGCGCTTCGGGCTGGGTCTCCGACGGACCCTTCGTTGGCTACATACAAGGCGAGTATCAGCATGCGCCGTCGTCACCGGCGCTGCCCAATGCGGCGCTGCAGGCCATTGCGCAGGAAGAGGTGTTACCTGTGGCTCCGTCGGCGACGCCGACGGCAGCAGTCGATCAGTTCGACATGCTGGATGGATATGTCGGCATGCAGATTGATAACTGGCAGATCAGCATTGGCAAGCAAGAGCAGTGGTGGGGACCTGACGCCGGAGGACCGATGCTCTTCAGCACGAATGCGGAGCCAATTGAGATGTTGCAGATTAACCGGACTACGCCGTTCACATTGCCGTGGGTTCTTGGATTGCTTGGTCCCATCCGTGCGCAATTCATCCTAGGCAGGATCGATGGCTATCACTGGCTTTATAGCTCCCTGACTGGATTCACGGGATCGTGGGCGCAGACGCTTTCCGATCAGCCGTACATCGTGGGGGAAAAGCTCAGCCTGAAGCCGACACCAAATCTGGAGTTCGGCTTCGCCGCGACGCGCTTGTTCGCTGGATCGGGTGTTGCGTTCACAACGCACAAACTGCTTCAGGCAATCTTCTCATCGGGGAATGGCTTGCCGGGGACATCCTCCGATCCCGGCGACGCCCGCGGCGCATTCGACTTCACCTACCGAGTCCCCGGCTTGCGGGATTGGCTGACCTTTTATGGCGATGGCTTTACCGATGATGAGCCTTCGCCGCTGGCAGGCGCTTTCGACAAGTCGGCATTTGACTCGGGACTCTACTTTCCCCATCTGCCGAAACTGCCCAAATTAGATTTTCGAGTTGAGGGAGTCTACACGGACAATCCCAACTCCAATCCGGTACTGCAGCATGGATTCTTTTATTGGAATGATCGTTACCGCAATGGATACACGAATGATGGGAATTTGATCGGAAGCTGGATTGGGCGCGAAGGGCAAGGGGCGCAGGCCTGGAGCACGTACTGGTTTACCACGAAGGACAAATTGCAATTCAGTTTCCGCCACCAGAAAGTGAGCCAACAGTTGGTTCCTTTCGGCGGCACTTTAACGGATGGTGGCGTCAGCGCGGATTTTTGGATTGGCTCGCAAGTGAGTATATCACCGGCAGTTCAAGACGAGGAATGGGATTTCCCTGTGCTGGCACCAACGAGACAAACAGACGTGACGGTGTCGGTGCAGGTGACGTATTGGCCGAAGCGAGCAGGTGGAAAAGGAACACGTTGAAAAGACTTGTCAAATTCCCGCTGGATCGATAAATCCTGAGGATATTCTTAAGCTGAGAAGAAATTTGTCAGTCTGATGACGAAAACAGGAAAAACGGATGTCGAACTCCAGCCGGTTCCGCAACTACTGCTAGAGCCGGTTGATGACCAAACTGTGCAGGAAGTCCGTGAGCGCCGTGCAGCCACGATTCGCTTGCTATGGGAAAACCGTCGCTTCTTGCTGAAAACGACATTGGCGTGCCTGGTCATTTCGATAGTCCTGGCATTCGTCATCTCCAAACGGTACACATCAACAGCTCGATTAATGCCTCCTGACCAAGCTTCAGGCCAGGGCACCGCTGTGCTGGCCGCTCTAGCCGGTCACGCGAGTGGAAGTTTGGGTAGTTTGGCCGAGAGCGCCCTTGGACTGAGCGCCAATGGCGACCTGTTTGTGGGCGTACTCAGCAGCGACACTGTGGAAGATCGTATCATTGAGAAATTCGCGCTCCAGAAAATCTACCGAGATCGATATATCGAGGATGCGCGCAAGGATTTGGCCGATCACACCACCATCTCTGCAGATTCTAAGAGTGGAATCATCACCATAGAAGTGACCGACCATAATGCAATGAGAGCTGCGGGTATAGCACAGGAGTACATCAACGGGTTGAATTGGGTGGTCACGCATCTTGATACATCTTCTGCGCACCGCGAAAGGGTATTCCTTGACCAGCGTTTAACGCAAGTGAATGCGAATCTGGAAACTGCCGAAAAGCAATTCAGCCAATTTGCAAGCCAGAAAGGCGCGGTTGATATTTCAGAACAGGGCAAAGCAATGCTTACGGCAGTGGCCGGTCTGCAGGGTCAATTGATTGCAGCGGAGTCCGAACTCGAAAGCTTGCGGCAGATTTACACCGATAACAATGTGCGTGTTCGTTCGATGCAAGCCCGCGTAGATGACCTCCGTCAAGCACTTCAGAAATTTGGCGGCAAAAATATAGATGAAAATACTACAGCCGAGCAGCTTTACCCTTCGCTCCGGGAACTTCCGCTGCTTGGAGTGGAGTATGCGGACCTGTTACGCCGCACCAAAGTTCAGGAAGCTGCCTTTGAAGTACTCACACAAGAAAACGAAATGGCAAAAGTAGAAGAAGCAAAAGAAGTCCCTAGCGTGAAGGTGCTCGACGCGCCTGAGGTAGCACAGAAAATATCCTTTCCACCGCGGCCGCTGTTCATATCCCTAGGCACGCTGCTTGGTTTTGCGTTCGCCGTGGCCTGGGTTCTAGGCCTGTCAGCTTGGAAACTAGTCGATGCAAGCGATCCTCGTAAGGTCACGATCCAGCGGATTTGGGAAGATGTACATGTCAGCTTGCGGCGAATTTCGAAAAACGGTTCGTCTAACGAGGCCGATCATTGAAAGTCAATTGCTTTGGTTATGCGATCCGTGCTGTGCGCATTGATGCCGGTGACGTAGACCTAATCTGTTGTCATATTAATTAAAAGAGCTGTGGCGCATTGTTTAGGTGCGGTCACTTTTTTCGAATGGGCGGGGTCCCAGCGTTCTCGAGATAACTTTAGCCGATCTGATGGATGGCAAAATTCAAATACTGAAGAGGAATCAAAGATCACCACTCCGGGTGATCCTTCGCGGCTCTGTCTGGTTCGGACTGGCTATCCTACTGAATAGGATTCTTCCCGGCATCTTAATCATTATTTTGGCTTGGTGGCTGGAGCCGAGGCAGCTGGGTATCATTTCATTCGTTCTGGCCTATTACAGTATATTGCTTCCCGTGGCCGATTGGAGCATCTCTTACGTGCTCCAAAAATTAATTCCCGAAAATAGATCGCAGGCAAAACAAATTTATTGGACTGCCGTGCTCTTGCGCTTGGGGGTTTCGATTTTCTTGGGCTTAGTTTGCTGGGGACTGGATGTCACGATAGGAGTTTTTCATGGGTACGGCTTATATCTAGCTGTTCTGCTCGTGGTTTCGGTTTTCGGGACTGTGGTCTATGCTCACAATGCGTTGGGAAATTTTGCTAAAGGTAGTCTGTACAGTATTGGTTTGTACACTCTTTGGATAGGGATTGCAGTGGCTCTTGTAAAGGCCGGAATGCCCATTTCAGGGCCGTTGCTCGGATTATTTCTCTCGTTCATAGTGCTCGGTATTTACGCTTCACTGCTCGATCCAGCTATTCGTGGAAATGTTGTTTTCCTTCCGAAAGTTGCGGTTGAAATTATTCGATTTGGGTTGTGGGCTACGCTGGCCGTAGTTTTGAGCGGTTTTGCCGGCCAAATTGGAGTTCTCATTGTCGATTACGTAAACGGAGATGCTGCTGCCGCAGTTTTCAAGATGGCAGCAACTTTCGGAATCGTCCCTGCCTTGCTTGGAATGATCGTGGTTCTTCCTCTCATGCCAGTGGCACGAGAAGGAATTCTTAACGGGCACGACATTGCCGTCAGCTTAGTTCTTCCCATCACGCGGTATCTGCTTATGTTAGGGCTACCGATTACGGCCGCAGGCTTGGTATTGGCGCCCGAGGTTATCGCAACATTTACGCGACACAGTTATGCTGGGGCTATATGGCCGTTGCGAATTTTGCTTGGCGCAAACCTCCTGCGGGCATGGATGACCGCTGCTTCTGGAGTGTTGTTCGTCGGTGAAGGTCTTCGCGCGCTAGCCAAGATTTATGGAGCTATGGTGGCGATCACGTTGGTCGCAGGCGTGTTTCTTGCCCGGCGCTGGGCGGTCAACGGTATGGCCATTGCGCAGCTTACGTCATGGATCATTGGAGCGATACTGATGTGCGCGTTCTTCCGGCGCAGATCATCCATGCGGCTGGAATGGAAGCTTTATTTGCGGCATGCCTTTTCCTCGTTGATCATGGCGGCGGTCGTGTATTTCGGTACGCGAGTTTGGCACACGGCTTTCGAACGGTTAATACTGGGAGGTTGCATCTCCGCAACCGTGTATCTGGCGCTCCTGTGGCTGCAGCGCGACTCCTCGTTGCTTAGCGCCGCAAAGGTCCTGCGAAATTGGGCTACGGGTTGATTATGGCTATAAGTACTGCGCCATCCATCGTCTTACAACCACGGGTGTCGGTCTGCGGTTTGCGAATTCAGCGACTGGTTAGCAGGATACAGAAATGAAATTCGCCCATTCGCTTCCCAAAGCACAGTTTGTCGGTTCAAGGAATGAAAGCATTCTGCGATATTGCGCGGGAAAAACCGTCTTGCACCTCGGATTCGTTGATGAAGGATTACTTGAGGATCGTTTGCGAGAACAGAGCTGGTTGCACGCGCGACTTGCACAGGTTGCCCGGAAATTGGTAGGCGTTGATGTGTCTGCGCAGGGTGTCAATCGCGCCCGAGAGCTTGGATACAACGACTGTTACGTAGGCGATGTAGAGAAGCTTTCCGCTGTACCATTTCCACGTTTGGACTACGATATCATATTGGCGCCCGATATCATCGAGCACCTCGCGAATCCCGGGCTGTTTTTATCCGAACTTCGCCAAATTCTCACCGATAGCATGGTTGTGCTGGTTACCACGCCTAATGCCCTTTCTATTAGAACATTTTTCTATCCTTTATCGGGCACTGAAGTGGTTCACCCAGACCACAACTTTTACTACTCGCCAACAACGCTTCCAACCTTGCTAAAGAAACACGGGTATAAAATCGAGCATTTAGCCCTTTATTCAAGTTTTTGGAAGCCCAATTTCAGGAATCGGCGAAGCATTACAGAAAATTTTCTGAAGGGAATTTATCTGCCGATGGACATTACACTTCGCTATTTGTTTATTCCGTTTTTTCCTTACTTCAGCGACGGAATGATGCTTTATGCCAAAAAGAATAGTCAAGGACTTGCGTAGTAACAGCGCCAAATCAGAGAAGTGAGTAAGAAAAAACACGTTTCGACATCCTGTAGATGAGCACAGAAACTCCACGCATATTGGAGCAGCAAACGCCGCGTTTACCGATCTCGGCCTTCGGGACGCTCGCGGCCGTTGGCGTCATCATCGCAATCATGGTAGGGCTAACAAGGCCGGAAACCATTGACTTTGCCAGTCCAGACACCTTCGCATACACAGCTCAGCCGATGGTGTGGATATTTGGCGCAGCAACGCTTTTACCTTGCCTGGCGTATGCTCGCAATGCTGGCACATCCATTCGGTTTGGTCTCCTGCTTTGGTTCGTTCTCGGAACCATCACTTTCACGAAGGATTTCTCGTACATTCGCCTGCCAGGCGAGCCGATCTTTGTCACCGATGTTCTCTTAGCAGTGCTTATCCTTTCCCTCATAATCTTCAATCCGCGACTGAGAACGAATCTTCGTTCAACAGCGGGAAAGTTCTTGCTGTGTTATCTTGGAATAGGCGCGTTCACGTTATTCCGCAGCGTGCTTGCTGGACATCCTGTATTACTTAGCCTAAGGGATGCAGCGATTACTTGGTATGCCTTATTCTTCCTTGTTGGCTACCTATGCGCCTGCGATCCCCGCAAGCTGCTTTTGCTCGGTAAGGTATTCTTCCTGGGCAGTGCTCTAACAAGCGTGGTTGCAATCTTCTATTTCCTGCATTATCCGCAGTATGGATATGGAGTCCATCTTACGCCGGGTGGGATTTACGCAACTGCTGCACTAGGTATGCTTTTAGTAGGCTTTGAAAATGGATTTATTCATAAGGGTTTGTGGACTTATGGATTGGCCTTCCTGTTTGCGATTGGAGTGTTGCTCTCAGATGCCCGGACAAACTATCTCGCCCTTTGCCTAATGTTGGTCGCGGCATTTCTGTTTGTACCCAAAGCGCGCAGGAGAAGAAGACTGAGAGCGCTGAAGCCGCTACTCCGCGGCGCAATAGTTCTAACACTTCTGGTTGTTATTCTCTCTGCCACGCCAGTTGCGCACAAATTTGTCACGGCGGGTCTTAAAATGGCCTATCAAGGACTATTCACGCCGAAACAGGACCCTGATGCGATGTGGCGTTTAGCCGCATGGGTAACAGCAGTCGATATTTTCCTTAGGCAACCTGTCTTGGGCGTCGGTTACGGTAGCCCTTTCCGGTTTGAATTCCAATTAAATGCCAAGTCCCGCAAGATAAACGTGGATGCAAAGCCGCACAACACATATCTCACGGTGTTATATCAGATGGGGTTGATTGGTGTCTTACCCCTATTGGCCATTCTGCTTTACTTTTTCTTCCGTGCTTTCAGCTATCTTCGTGGGGCTTTATTCAATGACGCTCCATGCCTCCTCGTTACAATTTTTCAGATTGTCTTAGTCACTTTGGGCATGTTCAATCTCGTTTTGGAGACGCCATTCTACGGTTCGATTTTTTGGCTGAACTTGGGCATAGGTTTTTGGTTAATAGAAAGGAATGTGAACTCGCAACCATCCGCTGGTCAATTAATGGCGAGGCTATGGTGAGCCGGATGGTCAGCTTGCGTCTGCGACATCTATGTGCACTTACAGTTTCACGAGAGGTTTTGCAACACACTACTAGCCGTGGAGGCTGCTGAAAAGCTTTGGGCGAGGAACGAAGAATGCAGAAAGAAAGCGTAACGCGGCTTCTGCTTATAGGTCCAACTCCACCTCCTTATAACGGGATGAGCGTGGCTACGGAAATGGTAAAGAGGGCGCTTCACGGGGTGATTGACTGTATTCATTTGGATACAGCCGACCGTCGTGGACTCGCGAATGTAGGTAAACTCGATTTCACAAATATATTTCTTGCACTTTTTCACGGAATGAAATTCTTATGGATTCTGCTCAGCGATCGGCCTACCTCGGTCTACGTACCGATCTCACAGTTATGGCTTCCTTTTCTCAGAGATTGCTTGTTTCTGGTTCCTGCGAGGCTATTGAATCGGAACGTTATTATTCATCTTCATGGGTCATATTTTCGGCGGTTTTATATTCAAACTTCTCCGATAATGCGTCCCATAGTTCACTACGCGCTGGGGAATGTGATGATTGCCATTGTCCTGGGCGAGAACGTCGCAAATGCATTTGATGGCATTCTTCCGCCAGACAGGATTCGCATCATTCCGAATGGAGTTCCGGATACGCTGTCAGGGCCAGCAGCCAAAAACGCAAAGCAAACGAATGGGCTCGCGCCAGTGGTGCTCTACCTGAGCACGCTCGCGGCTGGCAAAGGTTTTTCGGACATCCTTCGTGCACTACCAGGAATACGAGACCGAGTTGGCTCCGTTCGTGCTGTGTTCGCAGGCGAATGGTATTCGAGGCAGGATAAAGATATGGCTGACGAGCTCATTGAAAGTCTGGGTTTGCAAGCAGTTGTGGAGTTTACGGGACCCGTCGATCCCGAGCAACGGGCCCAACTCCTGGAAAAAGCTAGCGTATTTGTCCTTCCCAGCAGGAATGAAGGCCAGCCGTACGCTATTCTGGAAGCTATGGCGGCCAGACTACCAATTATTTCAACCAAAATCGGCTGCATTCCCGAAACTGTACGCGATGGCGTAGAGGGATTTCTGATCGAGCCAGGGGATATTGAGACGCTGGCTAGAAAAATCTCTGATCTCTTACTTGACCCACGTCTGCTCCAGAGAATGGGAGAGGCCAGTCGGCGAAGATTTCTCGACTGCTATACATACGAGAGATTTGCGGAAAAGATAAGAGCTGTTTTCGCGAGCCCAGCACGGACTCCCTGTTTATCTGACAGCACAGGAGAATTGTGAATAATCCGGACACCGCTATAAAAACAGTGAATGGCAGTGAGCCAGGAAAAGCCAGCAACTTCCGGCGGGAGAGAATTCCCACAAGTCTTCGAAACATCTATTTGTTCTTTCAAGGATGTTTCGCACCAAAGAGATTTAGATTGCTTTACCGTTCCCTCGGACTCGACGGGCACACTAGGGTCTTGGATCTTGGCGGTACCAGTCAATATTGGAATTTGGCGCAACGACTTGGTTTCCCAGTCCCAAGGGTGACCATTGTGAATACCACCGATCCCGAGGATTCAACGTCAAATCGGCTGTCCTGGGTAAAAGCGGACGCGAGGAGAGTTCCTTTTAAGGACTTTGCTTTTGATGCAGTCGTGAGCAATTCCCTGATCGAACATCTTGGTGATTATGGGTCTCAGCAAGAGTTTGCCAATGAGGTTCGCCGCTTGGCACCGAATTACTTTGTACAGACTCCTAACCGGAATTTTCCGGTCGAGCCACACTTTTTGGGGCCCTCCGTTCATTGGCTGCCCAAGAGCGTACAACGAGCAACTATACGGAATTTCACCTTGTACGGAATATTGAGCAGGCCGTCACCCCGTGAGGTCGAAGAATTCCTTTCCGAACTGAGGCTGCTGACGAGACGTGAGATGGAAAACCTATTTAATGGTGCACACATCATTAGCGAGAAGTGGCTGGGAATGAACAAATCAATCATCGCGTGTTCGGCTCAAAGCCGGCATGAATAGGCTGCTCATCTCGGCACAACCGCACGGGAGTCTGCCGAAGAAATGATGCGAGTTTCTATAGTGATTAAGAACGGGACGCGATTGCCCTTTTTAAATCAATTGCGGGCGAGGGGTAAGAAAATTACTCACACAATGGGTGATTTGAAACGATGACCTATCTCGGCAAGAAAAATGTCGTCGGAATTATGATCGACGCACTCGATTATGAGGGAGCCATCAATGCAATAGTAGGAGCTGCCAAGGAACGCCGCGGATTTGCAGTATCCACAGCTGCGGTGCATGCCGTGATGGAAGGCGTGCTTAATCCGGAACACAAATTCCGTTTAAATCATCTCGACATGATAGCCCCAGATGGGCAACCCGTCCGGTGGGCGCTCAACCTGCTGCATGGATCAAAATTGTGCGACAGAGTGTATGGGCCGAAGCTCACGCTTAAGCTTTGCTCCCGAGCAGAAGCAGAGAAACTTGATGTCCTTTTTTATGGAAATACCGCCGAAACATTGAATGCTCTTCGCGAAAAACTCATGCAAATGTTTCCTCGCTTGCGCATTGTTGGCATGTTGCCTTCGCAATTCCGAAAACTCAGCTTAGACGAACGAGATGAGATCGGCCGCCGGATTCGTGACACGGGTGCCTCGATTGTCATCGTTGGATTGGGCTGCCCACGTCAGGACAGCTGGTCTTACGAATACCGCGATATTCTCTCCGTACCTATCATTGCAGTAGGAGGCGCTTTTGGAGTTATTGCTGGCAACGTTGCCCAAGCACCAAAGTGGATGCAAGACCGTGGCCTTGAATGGCTATTTCGCCTTTATTGCGAGCCGAAACGCCTTTGGCGTCGCTACATTTTGTTGAATCCTGTTTACGCTGTTTTGGTGGCCTTGCAAGCGTCCGGCCTTCTAAAATTCCAAACTGAAGGCAAGCAGCCCACGGCAGAATTGAGGTACGGGTGAAGCTGCGATTTTGTTTATCCCTTAGCGGGGAAAAAGAGACGCCATATAAATCCCATGTCTATTGTTAGGGAGTAAATGCGAATGCCTAATATTTTGGTCACGGGTGGAAGGGGCTTCATAGGAACAAATCTAACGAATGAACTGCGATCTCGTGGGCACAGCGTCTGGACATGCGACATCCTACAGGGACATGACGACAAGCATTATAAGGCCGACGTTGCCGCTTTTCGCCAAATGGAATCTATTTTCATGAAGCAGTCCTTCGACTACGTCTATCACTTGGCGGCAGAGTATGGCCGATGGAATGGGGAAGATCACTATGAGAACCTCTGGCGAACGAATGTGGTTGGAACAAAACACTTGCTTCAACTGCAGGCGCACTATAAGTTTCGAATGGTGTTTTTTAGTAGCGCTGAAGTTTACGGCGACTACGACGGGCTAATGACCGAAGATCTCTTGGACAAGATACCCATCAAGCAAATAAACGATTATGCAATCACGAAATGGGCGGGTGAACTGCAGTGTTTGAATGCCGCAGAGATGTTTGGAACAGAGACTGTACGTGTCCGTCCTGTCGGCTGCTATGGTCCTCACGAATACTACAGCCCCTATCGTGGCGTTATTCCGATATTTACGTATTCCTGCCTAAAGGCCAAGCCATTCAAGGTGTACCGCGGCCATCAGCGTATTTTTGACTTTGTGGAAGATACTTGCCGGACCTTCGCGAATATCGTCGACAATTTTATTCCAGGTGAGGTTTACAACGTTGGCAGCAAAGAAGATTGGACCACTAGCATTGAGGAGCTCGCTAGCGTTATCCTCGAAGCGACTGGCGCTGCCCCGAAACTTGCACAGTATGAGGGCAGTGAACAATTCACCACTCGCGTAAAGGTAGTCGATTTCAGTAAAGCACGAGGAGATCTGCACCACGATCCACAAATCGATCTCCGTAGCGGGGTACGAAAATATGTATCGTGGATGAGATCGGTTTACGAGACTTAATCATCGTCTGATTAATACGGAGAAAAATGCATGCAGGCATATCATGACAATATTCGCGACAAGGTAGTTCTAATTACCGGCGGCGCAGGGTCCATCGGCAGCAATCTCGCTCGCTCGGTTGCTGAACTCGGAGCAAGGGCTGTCATCATCTTGGATGATCTTTCGGCTGCTTACAAATGGAATATTCCAAGCCTGCCAAACATTCTTTTTGTCGAAGGCAGTGTCCTAGATGAGACGGCGCTCAAACGCGTATTTGCGGAAAAGCCCCAGATCATCTTTCATCTCGCTGCATTTTTCGCGAACCAGAATTCTATCGATTATCCTGAAAAAGACTTGCTCGTGAACGGGATGGGAACACTCCGCGTCTTTGAATATTGCGCTCTCGCAGGCATCGACCGCGTCGTTTATGCCTCGTCGGGCTGCTCCATTTATGGAAGCGCTTCTCCATTGCCTCTTTGCGAAGATTTCATGTCGATGCATTTGACGTCACCTTATCAGATAACGAAAATGCTCGGAGAGCTCTACGCTAATTTCTTCCATCACCATAGCGGACTGCCAGTAGTGAAGGCACGCTTGTTCAACTCGTACGGCCCCGGCGAAGTCCCAGGACAATACCGAAACGTGATTCCGAATTTCATTTATCGAGCGCTTCTCAAGCAACCATTGCCATTCACGGGGAGTGGCGACGAAACAAGAGATTTTACGTATGTAATGGATATTGTAGATGGTTTACTACGGGCGGCCTATTTTGAAATGGCCGTCGGCAAAGAAATGAACATTGCTTCGGGGAAAGAAATTAATATCTTAAAAATGGCGGAGCTTGTTAACGACCTTACGGGGAATACAGCTGGTATCTGCAGAGCGAAACCGAGGGTTTGGGACACCAAAAAACGCTTGCTCGCGTCCATTAGCCGCGCGGAGGAAATGATCGGTTATCAGCCAAAAATGGACTTCGAAACGGGCCTGAGAAACACCATTGAATGGTTCCAAAGCCACATGGATGAAATTATTAGCTGTGCGGGATTCCCTCCGGGTATGTCATCGGCGGCTCGGCCTTTACAAGAACTCTCTCCCGCACTGTCGCGTTAAAACTTTACCAGGATCTAAGCACCATCTTAAGCGACGGAGAAACATGGCAGCGGTAAGTTTTCCTTACTGCATGGTGATCGTTGGCACGCGTCCCGAAGTGATTAAAATGGCGCCCGTGGTGCTGTGTCTGCAGGAAGACGCAAAAATCAAGACAAGGTTAGTCGCCACCGCCCAGCATCGCCAAATGCTTGATCAGGCTCTTCAACTCTTTGGCTTGAGCGCGGACATTGATCTAGATCTGATGCAAGAGTCGCAACGGCTTCCGCTCTTCGTGGCGGAAGCGGTGGTGGCTTTGTCGCGCGTCCTTCACGATGAGAAACCGAATCTCATATTAGTCCAAGGCGACACAACCACAACACTGGCTGCGTCCCTAGCTGGCTTCTACGAAAGAATCCCCGTGGCTCATGTGGAAGCAGGATTGCGCAGCCATGACATGCAGAGTCCGTTTCCCGAGGAGATGAACCGGCGTGTTGTTACACTGCTGGCAGAGATTCACTTCGCCCCCACCGTCGAAGCACGTGACAATTTGATTCGCGATCACGTCGATTCCCACCGGATTGTCGTCACAGGAAATCCTGTTATTGACGCCTTGCATATGATTAAAGATCGTGCCGTAGCTGTCGCATCCAGTCGCTTTCCTTTTCTGAGGAACGGCTTGCGAACACTGCTGGTTACGGCTCATCGGCGCGAGAACCATGGTGAACCTCTTCGAAGAATTTGCCATGCTATTTCGTCCCTGACCCTTCAGCATCCGGATATCCAGATCATATGGCCTGTTCATCCGAATCCCCACGTCGAGAACACAGTGCGAAACATACTGGCCGACAAAGAGCGGATTCACCTGACCAAACCTCTTGACTACTGTGCATTTGTCGGCGCACTCGCGTTATCTGAGTTCGTGCTTTCTGATTCGGGAGGAGTGCAGGAGGAGGGCCCAGCCCTTGGCAAGCCAGTTCTTGTCTTACGCGACACAACAGAGCGGCCCGAAGCAGTTGCCGCTGGTGTAACAAAGTTGGTCGGAAGCAACGAGCATCTAATCCTGGAAGAAGCCTCGCGTCTCCTGACCAGTTATGAATCCTATTGCCAGATGGCTCGCCAGATTTGCCCTTACGGAGATGGGAAAGCCTCGAAACGTATTCTGTCAGCAATCTCTTTGCGTCTTGGTATTGACCGGACCGGGGATTTTTGTACCCGGTGAAGTGAGAGGGAATTTACTTGGAGGAAGACCGGTCATGTCCAAGATGAGATACAAGCCGGAGCAGATCGTGACCCTGCTGCGGCAAATTGAAGTGGCCATCGCCAACGGAAAGACCACCTCGCAAGCCTGCAAAGAAGCCCAGATCACAGCACAGACCGGCTCCCGCTGGCGGTAAGGAATACGGCGGACTGAAGCTGGATCAGTCAAAACGCCTCAACACTGGGCGTCCGCACTCGACGCTCGGTTATAGGCCGCCAGCGCCGGCGGCTATGACCCCTGGTTCCGCCCAACTCGATTCACAGCGTGAGGCTGTGATGTAAACTCTCTCGTTCGCTGTGGTGCAAAGAGTCGGTCAGGTCAGTTTTTAGATCTCAACGCGGGGTAATGAGTAGGTTATAATATGCAGTCAGCGGTATGACGACGGCTGCAACCTATGATAGTGTTGCCCCATAATTCCGGCAGACTCAAGGCGGTGAAATGACTGCTTAGGTGAGATCGTAGGTTCGCGGAAGCCCGAGAATATTTTTCGGTGGAACAAGCTGCCAACTATTCTGTTCCACGCGTGTTTAATGAAGAGAACTGTAAAAAGGGGACATGAAGGGGTTGCAACGGAGCGGATTTGCACTGAACATGTTCACGTGCCGCTTGCGGTGAGAAACCGGCAGGCAATTGCTAAGCGGCGGTGTCTACGACAATTGCCGCAGTTTGCGAAAGGCTTCCCCAGCGTTTTCGAATCTCGCGAAGATTTGTTTAAGACAAACTCGAGCGTGACAACAGCGGTCAAAAGACGGTGTAGGCGAACATCCGTGGAGAAACAATGAGTACTGTTGCGCGTCCTACCGTGGCTCCGAAACGCCATCCTTGGAAGTCGGTTCCCGCCGACTGGCTAGACTCCAAAAATTCCAGAAAAAAGGAAATCGAACGCTGGGGTACAGTCCGTCGAGTCTTCATCGATATGTTACTTGTGGGCGCCAGCGGCGTGGCTGCGTATTTTCTTCGTTTTTCGGGGCTCCGCGCTTTTACGAGGCCGAATGTCTTTCCGCACTCCCTTGTACCTCAAACTCAGATGACTCAAGCTCAAATAACTGGAGTCTATTTGGGGTTTCTGCTTATTTATTTAGCCCTGCTCATACTCGGTGCCTATTCGCAGAAATTATACAGGATCGATCTGACGCGGCCTTGGTCGGCCGAAGTTCTACTATTGACGCGCGCCGTGCTCGTCGCCACGGTCATTCTTACGGCGTTTATTTATCTTTCAGGGATAAAGACTGTTTCTCGCATGATTGTGGGATCGACAGCCTTATGCAGCGCGCTCACATTAAGCGGTTGGCGGGTTTGTCAACGGTACATGCTACGTCGCAGGCTAGCGAAGGGTATGGACATGCGGCATGCGCTCATTATTGGGGCAGGCGAAACTGGCATGATGTTGGCAGATTACCTCCAGCAAAATCGGGCTCTGGGATATGAGGTACTGGGGTTCCTTGACTCAAACAGCCGTGGCGACCCGCGGATTCTGGGAGCACCTGAAGATCTGCCCCGTGCGGCGCGCCAATTTTTCATTGATGAGATTTTTATCACGATTCCATCCGACCGAGCATTGGTAAGACAACTCGCGCTCGGAGCTATGGAATTGAATTTAGGAGTCAAGGTAGTTCCTGAGCTCTACTACGGCATGGAATGGGGCTGTCCGCTGGACTTTGTGGGCGATGTACCCGTTCGAGTTTTGCATCCGGAGCCTATACCCGCTTCCGGGCTTTTCCTGAAACGTATGACTGATGTAGTTGCTTCTACCCTCCTGCTGCTTTTGCTTTCGCCGGTTTTAGTCTTGATTGCTTTGGCTATCGCAATTGATTCGCCGGGTCCTATATTTTATCGGGCCTATCGCGTGGGTAGGAAGGGCCGTAAATTCCTTTGTTATAAGTTTCGAACCATGGTTCCTAATGCCGATGCGCTAAAAGACAAATTAAGACATCTAAACGAGCGCCAAGGGCCCTTTTTCAAGATATCTAAAGATCCGAGATTAACGCGTCTGGGAGGTTTTCTTCGGAGATACAGTTTGGATGAAGTGCCCCAATTATGGAATGTACTTAAGGGAGAAATGAGCTTAGTCGGACCTCGACCGCATCCGCTAGACGATGTCGAAAACTATACGCCAGAACACTTTCGCCGATTGGAGGTAACGCCGGGCATCACTGGTTTGTGGCAGATCGAGGCACGTCATGATCCATCCTTCGAAAAGACCATGACCCTCGACAACAAATACATTGAGCAGTGGAGTTATCTCCTCGATCTCCAGATCTTATTAAGAACCATTCCCGCCGTTTTCATGTACCCGGGCAGATAACTGCGTGGTAACTTAACATCCCGAGATTTCATCAGAATATCAAGGAGAGGAAAATAGCGGGCGCGACACAATAGCCGCGCGATTTCGGGCTCCTTGGACAGGCGGGAAATAAAGACTATGCAAAAATGTCTTGGCGCTGTGCTTTTGCTCGTTGGAACCTCTGGCTTATCTGTGGCACACCTCAGAGCTCGAAAAATGGCCACAGCGACTTCCCCTTCAAGCGACGCGATTCAATATGTTTCAAACGATGGAAATGATTCAAATGATGGCCTGACGTGGGGTAGCCCAAAGGCCACGATCCCGGCAGCCCTTGAAGCTCTTCCTTCTGGAGGAGGCACAATGATAACGGCGCCGGGCTACAGAGTTAGCTTCAGCTCTCAGATCTTAGTTGGCGGCTCGGCTACATCAAACCGCAAATACGTAAAACTCGCGCTCGGAGCGGGCAGCGTGCTCACTTGGACTGGCACCGGATGCGCAATATCCATCCCGAACGGAAGCTCGGTCACCGGCGATGACACACTCGGTGGAAGTTGGCCGTCGATTGTTCTAGGGCCATCTGCCAGACCGCCCCTTCTCTGTAATTCAGACTCGAGCGGCGCTCAGCAGTACTTTACAGCAAGTGGGTTAGCGGTTGTGGGAAATGGCGCGACGAATCAGACGGCTCCTCTAGTGAGAATAACTTCAGTATTCGACACCTCGCACCTACGAGACTTCCAGGCCTGGCATTGGGGTGGCCCTATTCTACAGCTCTCTAGCGGTACCGCTCCGGGTGCTATTCTCGGACCGTTCTCTTGCTACAACTGCTGGCTAAACGGCGATTTCATTAGCGGATCACAGCCGGTGGTCATCTCCCAGCCTTCCCCGGACAATATAATCATTTCCGTTAATTTTGTGGGCGGTTCGATCACGGATGCAGGAAACGGAAATTCGGAACTCACATGTTCCGGCGCGGAGTCCCCCGGAGTCTTCATTACTGGCGTCGGATTATTCGGAACTTACTTGGAAAACCACTATGCCGCCTCCGATGCGATGGATTTCCAAAATTGCGGGTTTACTCTTTCAAACGTTGTGGTGGGAGGAATAGGAGGCACGAACGTCGTGAAGATCTCCCAAATGACGGGCGATGCGATTCCCTCGATTATCCTTGGACTCCAGGATGCAAGTATCGGAAGATTTATGCATACGATCAACAATACCGTCACCGGATTTGTCTACAGTGCGCCTGGTGGAAGTCTGCCCTTCTATACATTCGCTCAGCCTGGATACATAGGCTCGCAAGCAATATTTGACAATATGGATATTTCAACAGGATCGTCTTGCACATCTTCTAGCTCTCCAGCTAACTGCGGTTCTGCCGCGGCAGGAAGCTTCGTTATCCCAGCCGGTTCTACCTCTGTTGTAGTCGATACCGCTGTCGTGACCGCCAATTCGCAAATCCTAGTTACTTTCGACTCAAGTTTGGGCGCGAAACTCGGTGTCACTTGCAATACCACTTATGCAGCACCGTGGGTGTCGCAAAGAACTCCTGGAGCAAGCTTTACAGTTAGCGCAGCCACCACCCCGCAAACAAATCCGGCATGTTACAGCTATGCCGTCATCAACTGAACCAATAGGCTTCAGGGGCTCGCTCTAGGGTACGCTCCTTCGCTTTCTGTCAGATGCTTCGGAAGGTGCTTCAGAAGCAGTCAGCGCCTCTTGAGTCCACTCTACTCCTGGATACAAACTTGGAATGCGAAAAGCCCGATAGGCTAAAGGCCCGTTAATGTTCATCTGCCACACAAGCTGAGGAGTTGCTCCCTGAGTCATTTCTTGGACGTACGACAGCCCCGGTGTATATATATTGTAAGCCACGTCATACTCCAAATCTCCATTCGAAACAAATTGGGCATCTCCGCAACAAATCGAGTAGGCTGGAGAGAGATTCAATGCCGTTTGGAGCTGCGCCGTTTTCGTATACTCGTCGACCTGAAACACAGGCACATCGCTATAACAATCCACTGTCCCAGGAGTACTGCAAATGTCGTTGTTTGCATCCACTAACCTGTTATTGCCGTTATCGAAGAACATTAATGAAAATATACCGGTGGTGTTTGTGCTGACGATAGAAGGATAATGCTGTCCGTAATTCCATTGGATTGGTGCTTCACTGCTAGGCAGCGAGAAGTCACCCTGATACCCAAAACGCCACAGAATGCTTCCGTCTCCCGCGCCATCTTCGTAGTTGATTTTTATGATCCAGTTCTGATTCCGCATGGAAAGAAGAATGTTTCCGTCGTCTGGTGAGTAAACGAGCGCATTGGAATGAGTCCAGTCTGCAATTCCATCTGCGATGCCGTAAGGAATGCGGCTCGGATTAAGATGGTCGAATGTCGACCACGTCCATACCGGAGAAGCGGTTTGCGGGTCCCAATCCACAAGCGCGTCACCGGTCACTATCGTTCCTGCCGGGAGTCCCGGCTGATTGTCAAAGGTTTTGTTGTAGTCAACCAGAAGAATAAAATGCCCATTAGGCAATGCCAAAATATCGTGATGAAGAGATGCGGCCTGGAACGAGGCTCCTATCGAAGAGAGACCGCTGTTGATCTCACTGAGCGTGATTTCGTTGATGATATTTCCAGTAAGATCGATTTCCCGAACTTCGTTCGGGTTCGCCGCGGTCGGGGTGATTCCGCCGGAAGCGTTAGTCACCGGCGAAGTTACCATCAATATGTGGCCATTTGGTAAGAGCTTCATGGGGAAGGGCCACTCCCCTGTTCCGATGTTGTCATACCAAATAACATTACCGGATAAGTCTGTGATTACAGCCGTAAGCTCACTTCCGCCGTCTGTAGGGTCCAGGCAGAGCATTTCAACGCCTGGAGCTGGCGTCATACCGTTCGTCTGTTGGACGGTGAGATTGGGAAGCATTGAGGCGGGGATCGCGCCTGTGGTGAACGTGTGATCGGAGTCCGCAACTTGTGTTCCGGCGGGAAGCGAAACAAGGGCTTGCATGTGATAGGTTGTGCTGGCTCGCATTCCTGCTACGAAGACACTGACGGTTCCACCTGAATCGGGAGCTGGTTGGGCCCACGTTGTAAGGCCATAATTGGTGCTTTGGCCAAATTGAATCTGGACGCTCGCTCCCTCTGGTGCCTGAATCGAGTATGATGCTACAAGCGGATTGCTCGTGGAATTCACCGTACCGGGAGTGAATTTCGAAGGATTGAAAACTTGAACGAGACCGGGCGTCGACGGTACGTTGTCCCCTGGAATCTCTGCTGTGACAGTCACAGTCTCCACGGCTGGATCGGTAGATGCGGTGTAGAGGCCGGTCGAACTAATCGTTCCCGTTGTCCCCGAACCTCCCGAGACCCCATTGACCATCCACACTGCCTGTGTAGTCGGCGACCCGTTTAGACTAGCCGTAAACTGAACTGTCTGGCCAGCCAAGACAACCGCCTGGGAAGGAGTAACAACTGGCGTGGAGTTTCTGGCACACCCCGAAAGCAAGCACACACCGGCGAGTATTGAACTCAGGAGCAAAAATCTCTTCTTGTCGTTTCTCAATCTGATCCTCCCCAAGCAAGGATGCACTTAAAATTCTCGAAAGAAGAAAGACACCCCTACAAATAAAGAGAATTACTCTTAATCGAAGAAAAAGTTCCACAATTTCGCTGCATCGGTACGGCCAAGAAATTACCCTATTTCCGTGAACCAGCGAAGGGGAAAATCACAGAGCCGATACATATTCCCAGCCGGCGTATAGAACTGTCCGCCAGGACAGGTTCCTCCCAAGGGAAAATAGCAAGTATCGGCCCCGCATGACGAATGCCTTCGATATCCTGGTATTTCAGACGGTTCTTCTTGTCCAGAGGAGCAGGCCGGCCAATGCTCACATGTCCAAATTGCGGTTACAAACAATCCAGCGGAGACAGATGCCAGAAATGTTCGTCGCTATTTTCGTATTACTCCCAATCTAGAGCGCAGGATGAGCCTTCGGGGCAGCACGCCGCGGGAGCCACACCTGCTTCGTCGGTTGGCAACGCGGCGCCAGCGGAAGGATTTTTCATTCCGTGGCGCACAGCCTATCGCGTGATGAGCGGGACAAGCCTCGCGCTGCTTCTCGCCGTGGTTTTCCTGATCTTTCACAAAGCCGCTCCGCCGCAAGTACGTATAGATCCGCAAGCGGCCGCGCGCGCGGCTGCGAAGCTCTCGGAGGCGCAGACTGCGGCGCAGCAAAACCAGCCGCATCAGGTCACGCTCGATTCCACGGAAGTGAATTCGTATCTGAATTCGAACTTGCAGCTTGCAAATGGCGCGGCAAAATCCGATGCAACGCCTTCGGCTGCCACAGCAAATCCGGCCGCAGCGGCAGATTCAGCCGCAACGCCTGCGGCCTCCGCAGAGGCTCCTGCTGCCGAGCCGACCATTGACGACGTGCAGTCAGCGGTGAAAGACGTCAAAGTGGACATGGTCGGCGATCTGGTGAAGGCTTATGTGACGTTCGATTTTCACGGCAAAGACATGTCGCTCGAGCTCGACGGGCATATTTCTTCGGCGGACGGCTATTTGCACTTCGAGCCCACGGCAGGAGAACTTGGCTCGCTTCCGTTGCCGCAATCGACGCTCGACGCCGCCGTCGATAAGATGATGTCGTCGCCGGAAAATCGCGAGAAGATGCGCCTGCCGCCCGGCATAAATAGTATTAAGGTCGTGAACGGCCAGGTGGTCGTCAATTAGCAGCAGAACAGCAACTGCGCAGCGGCCCAAACTTTGCTGAGCGGCCGCGCAGATTTCTCTGTACCCCCTCAGGAAAACAATTCCAGGATTTCTTCGTAGCGCTTAAACGGGGGAATCAAATAGGCGCCGGGCATTTCCGTTCGCGCCCAATCCAGCATGCGCCGCGCCAACTCGAATCCACGATCGCGCGCAGATGCGCCCGCCGATTCCATTTCCTTCAAAGTCGCTTCCGGTATCAGAATTCCCGGAACTTCATTGTTCAAACGCAGCGCCTGTTTGTAGCTGGTCAGCGGCCACAAGCCAACGAGCACGGGTATCGGCGATTTTCCGCCGATTTTTTTCAGGAACGCGTGCCAGTGCTCCGGGTCAAAAATCGGCTGGGTCATGGCGAAGTGCGCTCCAGCTTCCACTTTGGCGAAGAACCGCCGGATTTCTTCTTCGATGTCGTCGGCCACTGGATTCACAGCGACGCCGATGGTAAAGTTCGTGGCCCCGCCGAGATTTTTTCCGGCCCAATCCGTTCCTTGATTGAGCCGTGCGAGCACTTTGACTAGGCCAGTCGAATCCACTTCGTAGACGCCGCTCGTTTCCGGATGGTCACCGAGTGATGGCGGATCGCCGGTGATGGCCAGCACATTGCGCACACCTCCGACGGACCACGCGCCCAGCAGCATCGCTTGCAGACCAATAATGTTTGCGTCACGCGTGGTGAGGTGCGGCACGGTTTCAATTCCGTGCGCTTCCAGAGCGCCCGCCAAAACCAGCGCATCCATGCCCACGCGCGCCAGCGTGCCGCTATTGATGTCGATGACGTCCACGTTGCCGGAAGCCGTCACGCGCTTCACCTGCTCGAGCACGCGATCGATGCTGGTGCCCTTGGGCGGATCGATTTCCACGGACACCGCGAATTTGCCGGCTTGAATTTTTCGCCAGAACTGGCTTTCGGGCTCGCGCGTTGCCAAGCGCCGCGTTTTTTCGCGAGGCTCGAGAGTTTCTTCCGCGATGCCCGGAGCCGAAACATGCGCGGCACTTGCGGGGCGAAGATTCTTGACTGCCTCCACCATGGCGCGGATGTGCTCCGGCGTGCTTCCGCAGCAGCCGCCGAGGATGCGCACTCCGATCGCGGTGGCATCGCGCGCGAAATCGGCAAAATATTCGGGCGACGATTTGGGATAAACGATGCGGTCGCCGACGCGCTTTGGAAACCCTGCGTTCGGCATGGCGCTCAGCGGCAACTTCGAATCGTTGATCGAATTGGCAATCTCGCGAAGAATCGGCAGAAGGAGCTGCGGACCAATGGTGCAATTGGCGCCGATGACTTGAACGTTTTTCGGCTTCAGTTTCGCAACGGCATCTTCCGGCCGCGTGCCGTCAAAGGTGCTGCCTTCTTCCGAATAGGTGAGCTGAGCAACGATCGGCGATTTCGAGAAAGAGCGGATGGCGTCGATGGCGGCGAGAAGCTCTTCGAGCTCGCCAAAAGTTTCGAGGATAAATAAATCCGCGCCGCGCTCTTCGAGGGCCAGAGCTTGCTCGCGGAATATTTCGCGGATTTCGCCGGGCGGAAGCTCCTTGGCTTGGCGCTGCGTGCCGAGAGGGCCAATCGAGCCGGCAATCAAGACTTCGTGGCGCGAGGCCTCGCGAGCTTCGCGCGCGATTTTCACGCCGCGATGGTTGAGTTCGGCGACGCGATCACCAAGACCAATCGCGGCGAGCTTGTGGCGGTTCGCGCCGAAGGTATTCGTTTCCAGAATTTGCGCGCCAGCTTCGAGATAGGCCTGATGTATGCGGAAAACGGCTTCGGGCTGTGTGGAATTCAACTCATCTAGGCAGCGCTGCGGCCCCAAGATTTCGTAGAGCATCGAGCCCATGGCGCCATCGCCGACAAGGACGGCGTTGCGGAGGCGGTCGTTAAATTCTTCAATTTTCATTGTGGGCGATGCTCCCGTTGGGAGCGGCGGATCTCCTCAAAAAAGGGAACGGGCAGTATAGCATTGGCGCTCGCGCGAGCGGCGGATGGCGGAGTGAATGGGATGTGAAAAACGGGATTCGGGTGTAATCGGGACAAGGGAAAAAGCCGCATTTCAGTCCCGATTAGAAAATGTTTTCTCCTTTGTTTTGTGTGAGTTAGGAATTGGCGACTTGTGTTGCAGTGTCCGATTAAAAAAATCATAGATTTGGGTAGAAAAGTTACGTGGGAGGGGGTTTGGAAAACTAGGCGGAGGGGAAACTCCACCGGGAACCTCGCGAGAAGGTAGCTGAGATGACGAATTGGCAGGTCGAAATCACGAACCTGTATAGCACGAGTTAACCAGAATGTCAACACGAGGATGGGGCGAATCGAGGGCGGCGAGAATAAACGGATGAACTTTTTGGCCGATGAACCCGAATAACAGGATGGAGGAGGCGATTGGCTGACGACCGGCGGGTTTGGGAGTGTATCTGCCAGGGCGATGAGCAAGCCTTTGACGCATTTTATCGGGAGAATGCGCCACGGCTGCAGGAGTTCCTGCGTCAAGCCGTCGGGAATCGTCAAGTGGCGGAAGACCTGATGCAAGAGACATTCACGCAGATATGGCGCCGGCCAAACGGATTTCGTCCTGAGCGCGGTACATTGCGCGCATACCTTTACGGCACCGGCCGGAAGCGCGCGGCGGAGTGGTGGCGGACGCATGGGGCGGTAAGTGGGAGCACGCAAGACGATGCGACCGGGTGCTCCGCAGAAACGATTTCCGCGGTTAAGGAAGCTTTTAAGCAGCTTCCGGAAGGGCAGCGGTCATTGCTCTGGATGAGAGAAGTGGAAGGGCAATCGTACGGGGAACTGGCAGGGATTTTCGAAATACCGATAAGAACGGTGCGGTCCCGGCTGTTTGTTGCACGAGAGGCGTTGCGAGCGATCTGGAAAGGCGGCCCGGGAGAGGGGTGCAAGGAGAATTTATGAGATGTGAAGAAGCGCGGGAGTTTGCCTCCGCGCTTTGTGATGGTGAAACGATTCCACGCTCCGCGGCCGAGCACATTGGCCAATGCGAGGCATGCCGGACGCGATTGAAGGAGTTTGCCGAAATGGGAGCAGAGTTGCGCCGCGTAGCTAGTCTGGAAACAGCGGAAGGGGCGAGCCTGCGCGATTGGCAAAGAACGAAGAAGGCCACGTCAGTCTGGTGGTGGAAAGGACGGGAAACTGTGCGAGTACCGAGATTTGTCTTGGTGTCGTTGTTGGTAGTGATTGTGGCGTTGGGGTCCGGTCTCGCGATCTTGAAAGCGCGCGCCCAGACTCAGGGAACAGTGCTAATGCTGACGGCCACGCCGGAGGACGGTCGGACGGTGCGGTGTGCACTTTCGCTGAACAACCCGAAGATGGGCTTGTGTCAGGCAATGGGGCCGAGACTCATTTTTGCATTCCGGATCATCGCGAAAGACGGAAACCGCATCGAGATAGGAGCGCGCGTGAGATCCTGGGGCCCCCTCTCCAAGGGGTCCTCCGTAACTTCGGCCAGCCTACTCGAGGGCGTTGAGGAGGTTGAGTATTGGTTTGAGTTAGGAAAAGAACTGAAGATACCGGTTTCTGGTTCTGGACCCGTGGTGGTCACGGGCGCTTTGACAGACCACATGCCAACGCTACTTGGCAGCGGACCGGATGAGCCGATGGATCCAAAACCAGACGAGCTCCGCTTCATCTCGCCGGTGCTGGTGCAAGGGAAGGAAATTTTGTTTGATTTCGAGGGCAGCGGTGCGACCGTACACGGAAAAGAGCAGGGTATTGAGATGTATGCGCCAAATGGGGGGCTCTATCACATCGCGTTATCGCCCCTGAAGGGTGCAGTAGAGGGTCAAGTTGAAAGGAGCAGAGTTTCCTTCGAATTAGATGGGCGAGCCTATGAGTTTTTGCTGGCTGCACCCGTGACGAGAAGCGAGCATGTCTGGATTTTGCTTGAGCGGGATTACAAACCCTCCGGCGAATTGGGGCAGAGCAGTTACCTCGGAGCCGGTGACGAAAGCCGTTTGATGGTTGAACCTTCGGAAAAGAACTGAGTTTCGCGACTCGGGCATCCGGCACCGATTCCTGCTTGTTCTCATTTTCATTCCGCCCAGGTTCCCAGTTAGACGCAAACACAAAGCCATTATTCGCGAACGGGGCAGGTTCGCACCCTACGTGTAGGGATTTTGAGGCATTTACAGGGTGTCCTGATGCAGAATAGGCGCGGGCAAAATCCTAGGAAGGGAGGACGCAAGGTGAGCGAAGAAAAGAGGACCTCTTCACTACGAGTGCGGGCGCTGGGCCGGATTATTTTGGGTTTTGTGGCAGGCGCTGCACTGATGGTTGCTGGAACTGCGCTAGGAGAACACAGGGTGGAAAGTCGCGCGCAAATGAATGCACCGGCACCGAATGATGCGGAGCACGCGTCGCTGGTGAAATTGGCGGGCGAGTACGACCGAGTCATAAAGTTTTTGGGTCAAACGGGCGCGATGGCACAGCCGTCGTCGGGCACATGCACGTTTTCAGTCGAGCTTGGCGGCAGGTTCATCGTCGAGAAGAGCCATGATGTGGTGTTTGGGCGGCCGGTGGATGGGCTGCGGATATATGGGTACAACGACGCGACCAAGCAATACGAGATGGCGCGCATGTACACGATGTCGAACGGCATCACGTTGATGAAAGGCACGAGCAGCGACGGCGGGAAGACGATTGAGTTTAGCGCGGAGGCAAGCAAGATGCCGCTGCACGCGAGATTCGAGCGGGTGAATGACGATCAGTTCAGTGTGACGATGTCAACGACAGATGCGAATGGGAAGGACATGCCGTTTCAGGAAACGGATTACACACGAAAGAAATAATTTGTGGTGACAGCGACAAAAACCGCAGAGTTGCGGGCAAACAAGATTCTGTTTTACTCAGTGCAAAAACCACGACGAAATCGTTTGCCCATCGGGCTGGGGGATGAGGGCAATACATCGCGCGGATGAGGCGCGCGAAAGGAAAGAAACTTTCGTATCCAGTTGCTGGCACGGCTGCCCTTTGTTCCTCAGGGTAAAAGCCGTGCCTTGGCGAAACGACCATGGCGAGATTTTCCGTCGGCGAAAACACTTCCTCGGGATGACACCCTAGACTAATGACAAACAACAGAGACGGCTGCGGCGCAGGTCGGCGGACCGATAAAGCCGATCGGGCCCTACAAGAGTAACAACCCGCGAAGGGACCTGCAGATTCTCCGGTTTCAGGAGGCCGGTGAGTTCGTACCGGAGTCCAGACACAACGCAAAACTCCCACCCTTCGCAAAGAGCGCGAAGGATGGGGCACTCGCGCAAAGCAAATCACATGCTAGGCCGGAAGTGCGGCGATGCCGGCCTGAAGGCCGGCGCTACAACGCAAGGGCGCACAGGCTAGGAGCCTGCCTGCCCCGGCGGGCAAGCGGCGGGCAGGCCCTGGCCACGGAAGGAGAATGCGACGCGACTCGGAGAGTCGCGACGGGCGCAGCAAGCAGCGTCCCTACGAGGCGACGACCGGACGGTTCGCGCCACGGTTCAAACGTTGTGCGAAGGATGGGGCGGCCGCGAAGACTGAAGCAAAGCAGATCCCTCACCACCGTTCGCAGAGACGGCGACCGGGTTCGGGATGACAACGTAAAAACAAGGTGGAACCAGGCGCGGTCAGTGCACTGCGGCCAGCGGGGCGACTTGCTTCATGAGCTCCTGCAAAAACTGATCGGAGTGCATGAACACGGCAAAGTGCCCACCGCTGATAGTTATAAAAGCTTTGCGGGGCGCTTTGATGGAGGCGAGGTAATTTCGAGCGAGCACAGCCGGAGTGGTAAAGTCTTCCGCTCCTTCGATAAAAAACATGGGGATGGAGAATTCCAGGCCGAGGTCGTTCGGCCCGATGGAGCTGGTTTGAGGGACGAGACGCTCGGCGCTCAATTCCTCGCCAGCGACGGTGTCGTTGATATCCTGCACGGAATTCCGGGAGAGACGAGAGTGAGGCCAATTTCGCCGAATAAAAATTGGTCCGCGCCCTCGAAGGCGTTGGCCCATTTGCGCTGCACCTGATACCCCTCACCCGACGGGTAAGGCGGCGGCCCGACGCGGCTCAGTTCATTGAAGGCTTGCTGATTGCCAACAGCGCGCGCCTTCGCGAGCAGCTCGTCGTAAGCGACGAAGGAGTTTTTGGCGCTATCGGCGACCTGGCCTGTACCCACGTATGCGTAGAAAAGGCCGGGTTTGGCTCGCGCCATCAGGACACCGATGATCGACCCGAGGGAATGGCCCACGAGGATGATCTTGCTTTTTCTGAGATGCTTGCACAGGTACGCGGAGAGCTCGATGCCATCTTGCACGATGCGATCCACGGTGATGGTCGGCGCGATTGCGGGCCCATTTTTTCGCAGCGTCCTGCCTGCGCCGCGCTGGTCCCACTGCACCACTGTGAAATGTTTCTCCCAGGGCGCGAACAACGCGAATGACCACGGATTGGTGACGTCGCCAGGGCCGCCGTGCAGGAACAGGAGCACGGGGTTATCGCGATCCCAGCCGCGAATGGTGACCCACTGCGGGATACCGCCAATGGTAACGAAACTTGCCTCGTCGATGCCTTTTGCAGAGGGGATTGCGTATTGCTGGGCGTTGCGGGCGCGCAGAAACGAAACCAGTTTGTCGAGCTGGCGATACTCGGAGTCAGTTGCCGGGGGCTGGTGTGCATCCTGGGGAGTCTGCGCGGGCGCCCCGGGTATCAGGAAGAAAAGTAACAGAGAACAACTCAGCACGGAAGACGCGAGGCGTCTTACCACGCGCCGGTAACCATTGTGAAGAGCGTCATTTGCGAATGCCATGTATCAATCTCCTGAAGGATCGGCGATATACGGCGCGAAAATCGGCGCGAGACATTTCCATGCGTCCGCCCAGATAGAGCATGATGAGGCCGTGGGACAACGCGCCCATCTGGAAGACGGTCTCCCACGCGTCGTCTTTGCGGAAATAACCGCTGTCCATGCCTCTCTGCACCACTTCCAGCATTAGGTTGGCGGTGGGGGAGCGGCCAGCCTTGAAGTCCCGTGGGTAGCTGCGAGCGCCTTCGCGCGGCTTGAGGAACATGAGCTCGAAGAGCCGTGGCTTCTGGAGGGCGTGCTCTAGGTATATCTCCGCCATCTGGGTGAGCCGCTGTTCGATGCTGCCGGAGAACCTCTTGCCGGCCAAGCGAGCCGCCAACTCTTGGAAAACCTCGTCCGCCAGGGCATTAAGGAGACTCGCGCGATCCGGGTAGTGGCGATAAATCGCCATGGGCGTAACACCCGCTGCTTGGGCTACCCGGCGCATGGTCACGGCCTCGGTTCCCTCGCTATTCAGCAGGCGGCGGGCGGCAGTGGCGATTCTCGAGGAGGTAGGGCGAACGGTCACGTATACAGTGTATACCGTGTAGGTCTACGGTGTATATTATAGAGAGGATGGGGAAGCTGAGATTGTAGAGACGCCACGTCATTCGCATCAGCTCGGAATCGCAGACCAAGCCCGGCAAGCCATGGAGAAAGCCAATGAAGCGACCTACGGCAAAGTGAAAACTGCCGCTCAGTGATTGACCACAAGAGAGAAAGTGGCTCCCATGCTATCCAGCGGCCCAGTAGAAGTTGCTGGGGGGAAGAAGAAACGCTATGGTGCGCTACGACTGGCGGGGCGCGCCGATTCGTAAGGGATGGACTGTAAAGGATTTAGGCGATTAAGGGAGCGGCAAAATACGTGCAAGAGGGGATTGCGCGAGAGGCGTAAGAGCGCAATCATGCAGTGCGGCGGAGGTCACCGAACATTCCTCAGAGGCAGAATCAAGTTTTCGATATTCCCACAGACCCGTTTCGGAACAGGTTTGAAAAAAACGAGCAGAGAGGCATTGGTCGTTGTTCAGGTATTCGTTCAGGTGCTCGTCCAGGTATTCGGCCGAGCTCTTCCGCCATTCTCCTAGCTTCCGTTGCATCTCGCGCTCGCCGGTTTGCCAGAGCCCTCCCGGGCGCGGCAACCATTGCTCCCGTAGCTCCCGAGGAAGATTTATACTTGTATGTGACCGCAGACGGCTCCGGCAAACGGGGGCCAGCATATGGATAGCTCGAACGAAAAGGCGAAACAGGCGACGGTGGAGTCCGCACCTGCCCCCACGCTGCGCGAGCGGCTGAAAGCGCTGCACAACGTGCCTCCGGTGCTGCGCATGATTTGGGAGGCCGCGCCGCGATCGGTTTTCTGCGGAGTGCTATTTCGCGTACTGATCGCGGTGATTCCCGCAGGCGCGCTGTTCGTAACGAAATACATCATTGATGCGCTGGTTGCGCACCATGATCACGGGACGCCTGTTCCGCATTATTTCTGGTGGCTGGTCGGGGCGGAATTTGCGCTGGCGTGCCTGGCGATGATTTTTTCGCGCGTCGCGGATTATTGCGAGACAGTGGTCGCGGATCTGTTCACGCGTTATATCGGCAAGCGGATCATGGAGCACGCTTCGCGATTGGATTTGACGTCGTACGAGGACTCGATCGTCTACGACAAGATGGATCGCGCGCGGGTGCAAGGCACCGACCGCGTGGCCATGATTCGGGCGATGGGGCAGCTGCTGCAGCAAGTGATTACGACGATTACGTTGGCGATCCAGGTGGCGTTCTATGCGCCGTGGATTCTGGCGATTCTGTTTATCGCTGTGCTGCCGGCGTTTTTGGGCGAGACGCATTTTTCTTTTTTGGGCTATTCGCTAAATTTCAGCCAGACGCGCGCGCGACGCGAGATGGATTACCTGCGGATTGTTGGCGGCAGCAAAGAGAGCATCAAGGAGCTGAAGCTCTTCGGTTTGGGCCCGTTTTTCATAAACCGCTACACGGCGATTACCGATGAGCTTCACACGCAGACGGTGGCGCTGGCTCGGCGCAAGCTGATCGCCGGCACATTCTTGACGGTGCTCGGAACAGTTGGGTATTACGGAACGTACGCGTACGTGATCTACGAAACGGTTTTGGGGGTGTTCAGTATCGGCACTTTGACGTTGCTGACCGGCGCGATTGCGGGCGCGAGCACGAATATTCAGGCAGTGTTCTCGACGTTCTCGGGAATAGCGGATCAAGCCCTGTTTATGACCGACCTGCTGGAGTTTTTTGCGGTGCGGCCGATCGTTTTTTCGAAGCCGAACGCGCTGCCAGTACCACGCCCAATCCAACAGGGATTCGAATTCAAGAATGTTTCGTTTTCCTATCCCGGGCATTCACGGGTGGTGCTGGGAAACGTAAGCTTCCGGCTAGAGCCGGGCGAACGGATCGCGCTGGTCGGAGAAAACGGCCAAGGCAAAACGACCATCGTGAAGCTGCTGGTGCGTTTGTATGACGTGACGTCGGGGCAGATCTTGCTGGATGGAGTGGACCTCCGCGAATATGACCTTGATGATTTGTGGAAAGAAGTCGGGGTGATTTTTCAGGATTTCGTGCGCTACGAGATGAGCGCGACGCATAACATTGCGATGGGGCGGATCGATGAACGCCAAAACGAGGAAAGTATTCGAGCCGCTGCGGAGAAAAGCCTGGCGGACCAAGTGATTAGCAGGCTTCCGAAAAAATATGAACAAATTCTGGGATCGCGGTTCGAAGGCGGCGTGGATCTCTCCGGCGGCGAATGGCAAAAAATAGCGCTGGCGCGCGCCTACCTTCGCGACGCGCAGTTGCTGATCCTTGACGAGCCTACGGCGTCGCTGGATGCGCGCTCCGAGCATGAGGTGTTTCAGCGTTTCGCGGAGCTGACCGAAGGCAAGATGTCTCTTTTGATTTCTCATCGTTTTTCCACCGTGCGAATGGCCAACCGCATATTGGTTCTCGAAAATGGCAGGATCGCCGAGCAGGGCGCCCATGATGAGCTGCTCAAGAACGGCGGAAGGTATGCAGAAATGTTTGAGATGCAAGCGGCGAACTATCGATGAAGATGCCGGCGATGAAAGTGTGAGGCCTGTTTACAAATGGCGACCCCAAATCCATCACTCATAAATACCGGGCCAGGCCCTATTGCCCCGACGAACTGCGAGGGAGCTGCTCTTAAGAAAGAAGTGGCTGGCGAAAAACGCGCGGCCATGCTGAGCGCGCTTCGCTCGAGGGCGCTCGAAATTGGCGCGGAGCAGCACATTTCGGAAGCAAAAGGGAGCGCTCTGCCGCTCGAAGCAAAACTGCAAGACGCTGCCGACTCCATCGACAAAGCTTTCGAACAACTGCAACTGCTCGCCAGCGCCGGAACGCGGTTGTTCGGCGTGCAGCGGCAGCTCTTTGAGAGCGCAGACATTGTGCGGATGGCGCTGCAAAATGCGCGAGGCAGTTTGAAGAAAGCGGAGCTGGTTCCGCAAGTTACCACGGCGGATGGCGAGACTGTGCCGCGCGCCTATGCGGCGATCGAGAAGTTCTTCGAAGCGATCGATTATGATTTCGATTCGGAGAAGTTCTCGGTTTTCTTCCGCGCGTTTCAGGAGAAGTATCCGCTGCGATTTGCCGAGGACTGGCTTCTGATTGCCTTCGCACAACTGCTGCTACTCGATCGCATCCGCCGCACGATCGAGCGGCTGCCGTTGCCGACGAATGGCGCGAATGCGGCCTATGCACCCGAGACGGAAAACAGCGTTTTGATGGGGACGCTGATCACGAGTCTGCGCCGGATCAGCGAGTTCGAGCCGGAGGAAATCATCGGCGCGGTCAGTGAAATCGACAGAGTTTTGAGGGCTGACCCTGCAAAAGCGTACGCCCGGATGGATTTTGAAAGCCGCGAGGCGTATTGCCGGGCCGTCGCGGAATTGGCCGCACAATCTCCCGCGAGCGAGCGCGAAGTGGCGGAAAAGGCGGTCGAGCTTGCCGGCGCGCCGCCGGCCGCAGCGACAAGAAGAGGCGTGGAACGAAGATCGCACGTGGGATTTTACGTGATCCGCGAAGGAAGGAAGATTCTCGGGGAGGCCATCGGTTATCGCGCGGCGTGGCCCACGCGCCTGCGTGCAGCCCTGCTGCGGTCCGCCGATTTGATTTATATGATGGGAATTGAAGTCGCAACGATGGGCGTGATTGCGTTGGTGCTTGCGGCGGCTCACGGCAGATTGCCGGGCTCCGTGGAACTTTTGCTGTTCCTGCTGCCGGCGCTGGAATGCGCGGTGGCGACGGTAAACATTCTGTCGACGCAATTCGTTTCTCCGAGGGCGCTGCCGAAGATGGATTTTTCCAAGGGCATTGCGGAAGAGTGCGCCACAGTGGTTGCGATTCCGACGTTGCTGATCAGTGAAGAACAGACCCGGAAGACGGTGAATGATCTGGAAGTGCGTTATTTGGCGAATCGCGATCGAAATCTTTACTTCGCGTTGATCACCGACCCGCCGGATTCAGTGAAGCAATTCGATGAGAAGGATCAGTTAGCGCCTCTGTGCGCGGAGTTGGTCAAAAAGCTGAATGCAAAGTATGCGGAGGAAGGACGAGATTCGTTTTTTCATTTTCATCGGAACCGCGTCTACAACGCGACGGAAAAAATGTGGATGGGGTGGGAAAGGAAGCGCGGCAAACTCCTGGACTTCAACCGGCTGTTGCTGGGACAAGAAAACAGCTTCACGCTGAAGACGGGTGATATTTCCGTTCTGTCGAAAATCAAGTACGTGATCACACTCGACGCGGATACGCAATTGCCGCGCGATTCGGCGCGCAAGCTGGTTGGCGCGCTGGCGCATCCGCTGAACCGCGCGGTCATCGATCCGGCGACGAACAAAGTCGTGGAGGGCTACGGCATTCTGCAGCCGAGAGTGGAAATCAGCATCCGCTCCGCAGCGCGCTCGCGGCTGGCAGCAATTTTTTCCGGGGACACGGGATTCGATATCTACGCCAGAGCCGTTTCCGACGTTTATCAGGATCTTTTTGGGGAAGGGATTTTCACCGGCAAAGGCATATACGAAGTGGAGATATTTCAGCAGGCGCTGGAGCATCGATTCCCGATCAATTCGCTGCTGAGCCACGATCTGATTGAAGGGGCGTACGCGCGGGCAGGATTGCTCTCTGATGTTGAAGTTGTGGATGATTACCCGTCGCACTTCAGCGCGTACAGCCGGCGCAAGCATCGCTGGGTACGCGGCGACTGGCAAATTATTTTGTGGCTGTTGCCGCGCGTGCCGGACTATTTCGGCAAGATCGTGCGCAATCCGCTGAGCCTGCTTTCGCGGTGGGAAATCATCGATAACCTTCGGCGCAGCGTCACAGAATTCGCGACATTCGTTCTGCTGCTCGGGATCTGGCTGTTTTTCCCCGGGGATGTCGTGTATTGGACGCTTGCCGCTTTGGCGGTGATCGCCTTCCCCACGTATTTTCAGTTTGTTGTTTCGATTGCGCGGGGCGGCGCGGCCCGGTTCACGACGGCGTTTTGGGCGAACTTCGCCGCCGATTTTGTCAGTGCGAATGAGCGGCTCTTTTTCCGCATAACGTTCTTGTGTCATCAAGGGTTTGTCACCATGGATGCGGTGGTGCGGACAGTGATACGCGTGGCGATCACGCGCCGGCGGATGCTGGAGTGGGAAACGGCCGCCGAAGTGGAAATCGCCACGAATAAGAAGAAATCGCCGGTAGAAACTTATATGGAGTGGATGCCACTGCTTTCTTTCGGCATCGCGGTGGTCATCGCGGCGTTCCGGCCCACATCTCTTCTGATTGCGCTGCCGTTTCTGGCGCTGTGGGCGTCATCGAAACCTATTTGCCATTGGTTGAATCAGCCGGGCCGTTCCGGAGTGACGCCGCTCGGCGCGAAGGATCGCGTCCTGCTGCGCGGCGCGGCGCTGCGAACATGGCGTTTTTTCCGCCAGTACAGCACCGCGGAGGAGAATTGGCTGATCCCGGACATTGTGCAAGAGGCCGCGCCGTTCGCGGCCCATCAGATATCCACGACCAATCTGGGATTCTTGTTGAACGCCAGGCTGGCGGCGTACGACCTGGGCTTTGTCACTTTGCGCGAGTTCATAACCACCACGCAAAAAACATTCGAAACAATGGGGCGCATGGCGAAATCCAACGGGCATTTGTACAACTGGTATAACACGCGGACGCTCGAGCCCTTAACACCGCGATTCATTTCGACGGTGGACAACGGGAACCTGGTTTGCTGCCTTTGGACGCTAAAGCATGGCTGTCTGGAGGCGATGAATGCTCCCATTTTTCAGGAAGCTCTTTGGCGAAGACTGGAAGACCATCTCGACTTGGCCGCGGAATTTCTTCCCAAGGAGCGGAAGAATGAACGAATCGCGGCGCGCATCGAGGAAATGAAGCTGAGGACCCGTTCAAAGGCGAGCGGCGACGCAACGTGGCTGGAGGTGGTTCGCGGGCTGGAAGTGGATGTGGCGATGCTCGAAATGGAGCTATCCGAGGCGAAGATCGCCGAGGAAGGCCGGTGGTGGGTGCACGAGCTGTCTTTGCGGCTGCATCATCTGGGAAAAATGGTGCAGGACTTTACGCCGTGGCTTTTGCCGGAGGTCGCCAAGTATTTGCGGGCTTTCGAAATTTCCCACGATGCGTCGATCAGCGGCCTCACGCTGCAGTCGGCACGGAAAGCAAACGCTAATCTGCAAGAGCGGCTGAAAGAGTTTTTGGCGCAGCCGGAACTCGACGCCGAGACGCGCACGATGGCAGAGTCGATTGGGACGCGGCTGGGAAGCGCGGAAGAGATTTGCCGGGAGGTCAGCGAGAGCCTGGAGAGCATCGCGGCGGCTGCGGAGGAGCTGGCGAAAGGAATGGATTTTGGTTTTTTCTACAATAAGCGCAAGAAAGCGATGTCCATCGGCTATGACGTGGAGCATGGATGCTTGATGGATTATTACTACGACGTGTTCGCGTCGGAGGCGCGCGCGGCCGTATTCGTGGCCGTGGCGAAGGGCGAAATTCCGCAGGAGACGTGGCTCCATCTCCGACGGCCGCATGCGTTGTACAAACGGACTCGCGTGATTCTTTCCTGGACCGGAACGATGTTCGAATATCTGCTGCCGGCGCTGTGGATGAGGAGCTATCCCAACACAATTTTTGAGCGGAGCGGCCAGGGCGCGGTGCGGGCGCAGCAGAATTTCACGCGCAAAACGTCGGTGCCGTGGGGCGTATCGGAGAGCTCGTGCATCGACAAGAATCCTGACGGCTTCTATCGCTATCACGCGTTTGGAGTGCCGGGGCTGGCAATGAACCGGCCGAGCTCGCCGGACCTGGTTATATCGCCGTATTCCACATTCCTTGGCTTGCTGGTGGACGCGGCGGGCGCGGCGAAAAATCTGCGGCGGATGAAAGAAATGGGCTGGCTCGGCGCGTATGGATTTTTCGAATCGGCGGACTTTACAACTTCGCGCGTGGGCGAAGGGAAACAGTATGAGCTGGTGCACTGCTGGATGGCGCATCACCAAGGAATGAGCTTGGTGGCGGTGGTGAATGTGCTGTGCGACGCGCCGATGCAAAGGCGTTTCCACGCAGAACCTCTGGTGGAAGCTACGGAGCGGCTGCTGCACGAAAAATTCCCGCGAATATGGAAGCTCGAGAAAGTTGACAAAGCGGTGGTCGACGCCCATGCATTATTGAGCATCGAGCAGAAGCGGCGGCTCGCAGAATCTTCGTCGCTGCACGGGCACTTGAGCGTACCCGGTGCGGAGGGTGCGGAACCTGCGCGGACGCCCGTTGCGGCAGCCAGTTCGACGGCGAAGCTTGCCGCCGACCACCATCGCAGCGATACGTAGCAGCATAGCGTGAACGGGGATAATCGGAAGTGATTGCGACTTTTTATTCTGCTGAGTGAGATGGTAGCGATACCGGGACTCGAACCCGGATTTGAGCCTTGAGAGGGCTCCGTCCTAACCTTTAGACGATATCGCCACAGCGGCCGAATTGAATAAACGCCGAACCGTTGGCGCTTATTTCGAAGTTTGATTTTCGCACGGCTGATAATTGCCCGCAAGTAGCCGCTGATCGCACCAGAGAGGCGCGACGCGGTGAGTCGCGACGGGCGCAGCAAGCAGCGCCCCTACGACTACGTCGTAATGCCGGGTGCGGAAGTTTCTGAGCCTGCGCGGACGCAGCCCCTGCTCCGGCAGTGAATCTTGATATGAGGCGCGACGGCTCAGAGCACTCCCTTCCTCCGTAGGCACACATAAACAAGCAGCGCCGCTACGAGCGGCGGACGCGTTGATCCCATCTTAAATAATGTTTCCTTAGGGCGAAACGCGCGTATGATTCCGTGCGCGGAGGACCACTCGAATGATTTCTCGCCGAAGATTCTTTCAACTTGCAGGGCTTGCAGCGGGCGCGCCACTTGCGTCTCGTCTGGCGTTGGCGCAAGACACGCCGGGATGCGGAAATTTGCCGCCGGCCATCGCGCAATTGAAGTCGATGCGCGACCAGGCTCAGCCAATTACCGTGGCCGAACGGCAAGAGCGCGTGGAGCGCGCGCGCCGTCTGATGCAGGAAAATCACATCGACGCCATCATGCTAATTGGAGGCACGTCGATGAAGTATTTTGCCAACATCGACTGGTGGCTGAGCGAGCGGACGTTCACGCTGATTATTCCGGCGAAAGGCGAGCCGTTTTTCGTTTGCCCGGGATTTGAGGAAGGCCGCGCGCGCGAGCAAATCAATCGCGGGCCGTTCGCAGGGAATCCGGATATTCGTATCTGGCAGGAGAACGAGAGTCCGTACCAGCGCGCGGCGCAGGGATTGAAGGACCGCGGAATCGCGAACGGGCGCATGGGAATTGAGGAAACGGTGTGGTTCGTGAAAAGCGATGGTGTGGCGCATGCGGCGCCGGGGCTGACGTTTACAAGCGCGACGCCGGTGACCGCGGGATGCCGCATGCATAAGACGGAGCACGAAATTGCGCTGCTGCAGCTTGCGAACACGGTCACGATAAAGGCGTATGAGGCAGCGTGGCGGTCGCTGCAAGCAGGAATGACGCAGCAGGATTTCGCGCGAATGGTCTCCGAGGCACACGCACAATTGGGTTTCGAAGGCGATGCAGGAGTGCAAGTGGGACAGTATTCCGCGCTGCCGCATGGCTCGATTGAACCGCAGAAAGTGGAAGAGGGAACGATTCTGCTGATCGACGGCGGCTGCACCGTGGAAGGCTATCATTCGGATATCAGCCGCACGTTCGTTCTGGGCACGCCCACGGACAAAATGAACAAAGTGTTCGACATTGTTCACCGAGCGCAGGCTGCGGCGCTGGCGCAGGCGCGGCCGGGCGTGGAGGCGCAGTCGGTCGACGCCGCCGCGCGCAAAGTGATCGAGGACGCGGGCTACGGTCCGGGATACAAATATTTTGGGCACCGGCTCGGCCACGGAATTGGCATGGATGACCACGAGTGGTGCTATCTGGTTGGCGGCGATACGATCAAGCTTGAGCCACGCATGAGCTTCAGCGATGAGCCGGGCATTTACATCCGAGGCGAATTTGGCGTCCGGCTTGAGGATTGTATGCATATTACCGAGGACGGCGCGAAGCTCTTCACCGGGCAGAGCGCGTCGCTTGAGCGTCCATTCGATACGGCGTAGAGGATATTTCGGCCTCGGAAACTCGAAGCCAAGCGCCCACGGCAAGCGCTTTCCTCTGTGGTAGCTTTAGAGAGGGTCTCCTGAACTCTCTACAGAGGGGCGTTATGGATTCGCGGAGCAATCGCCGCAGCGATCGCATTTCCATCTCGTTCACGCTCGAAACACTGGGCATGAACGCCGAAAACCGGCCTTTCCTGGAAACCGCAAGGACGGTGGTCGTAAATCGTCACGGCGCACTGGTTTCGCTCCGTCACAAACTTCGTGTGGGGCAAACGGTCACCGTGCGGCGCCGTGTGGTTGACGGATCGATTCGACAGGCAGAGGTGCGCGTCGTCGCGTGCGAGAAAGAGACGGCGAACGGCGGAGAGTATGGAGTGTCATTCGTCGATCCGAATCTGGATTTCTGGGGGATCGAATTTCCATCGCCGGAAAGGGCAATCGATGCGGTCGTACGGCTCCTGGTGGAATGCTCGCATTGCAAGTGCCAGGAATTGGCCTATCTTGATTCGCGCGAGCTGAAGGAATTCGAGGCGAACCATCTTTTCGCACGGCAGTGCCGCATGTGCGAATCTCCGACGATCTGGAAACAACCGCTGGAATCGATGTCTCGCGCGGGCACCGCAGACTCGCACCGCGAAAGCGCGGGATCGGGAACCGCGAGCGCGTCACCCGAACGGGAAACGACACGTTATGAGACGCGTCTCACCGCGTGCGTTCGGGAAAAGCCCGGCACGGAAGAAATGGCCGTGTGTGAAAACGTTTCGCGTCAAGGCGTTGCTTTTCGTACCAAAAATCGATATCGGGAAGGGTCGCAGGTGGAAGTGGCCGTGCCGTACACGCCGGGAATGGCTAACGTTTTTGTTCCGGCGATTGTGATTCACGTGCGGGCATTGCCGGCGGCGGGCCTGTACCGGCATGGCGCAAGATATTTGCGAAAGGACGGCTCAGAACTCACTGCTTAGAACGGGGGCATGCTCGGCGCGCGGATGCAAATTGTAGCGCATGCAGATATTCAAGAAAACGCGGCCGCAGACGGTGTCAAAATAAATCGCGGTTTCTTCCGTTTCTGCTTTGCTGTCTGAGTTTTCCTGACGCGCATGCGTTTCCGGCGGAAACACTTTGAACTGATATCCGTGATCGTTGAGCAAAGTGACCGCATTTCCGATCATCATGTTCGCCAACTCAAAGACCGTTTCACCGACTACCTGATCCGACTGTTCGACTTCTTCCCCCGCGAGAACGGATGCGACGCGCACGGCGGTATCGGGAGTCATGTCGACAATGATGCGGCCTTCGATTTCTCCGTGGATGGCTATCCGCGCCGCGCAGCCCTTTGGCCGATAATCCTCCTGCTCCATGGTCAGGCCGCCGATCTTTGCGGGCTCACGAAGGACGCTTGCCAGCACACAATCTGCCGCGCTGATGAAAGGCTGAATCAATTCCATCTTCATGAGCGTGTTTCTCCCACGGTTGCATGCGCGTGCGCGTCTTCATCCGTCAACACGTAGCGGATGATTTCGTAGAGCACATCGGGTTTCACGGGTTTTTGCACAAAGTGGCGCGCGCCTTTCTGGAGCGCGGCCAAAATGTTGTCCTGATAACCGACGGACGAAACCATCACGATGCGCGCGTCGGGATGCTGCCGCACGATACGTTCGACGGCTTCGATGCCCTCCATTTGCGGCATGGTGATATCCATCAGCACGATATCCGGCTTGGTGCGCGCGTATTCGGTGATGGCCGTGCAGCCGTCGCCGGCTTCGCCGACAACTTCACCTCCGAACGAGTTAATCATCTTCGCCAGGTTCTTGCGCGCGAAGACCGAGTCGTCAACGACAAGATAACGAACCGACTGGCTATCCTGCTTTCGGGTCAATGGCGTAAATGGTTTCATGAGCGTCTCCTCGAACAACGTTGCCGTTTCTCCATCAGTGCATTTGCACGGCCGAATCTTTTTGCTGCCCAGTTTCAGAAGGCTCGGCGCATTGGGCGTAAAGAAAATTAGGAAGAGTCTCGAGATCCAGCACGCGATTGACATGGCCGCGCTCGATGGCGCTGCGTGGCATGCTGTCCACCACACAGGAAGTGGAATTCTGGGCAAGCGTGAGCCCGCCCGCGTCCTTCACCAAACGAATGGCATCCGCGCCATCGTCGCCCATACCCGTCATCAGAAGCGCGATGGCCCGCGCGCCAAACTCCTTGGCAACAGAGCGAAACAAAACATCCGCGGACGGGCGGTGGCCGTTCACGCGTGGCGATTCCGAGACAACGGCGATATGGCCCTGCGGCGCACGGCGCACCAGAAGATGGCGGTTGCCGGGACAGATGAGAGCTTGCCCGGCGATGAGCTCGTCGCCAGAACAGGCTTCGCGCACTTGAATCAAGGAGTTTTCGTCCAAACGCTTTGCCAGCATTTCCGTGAAGCCCTCCGGCATGTGCTGGGCGATCAGGAAACAGCCGCCAAAATCAGCGGGCATTTGTGAAAGCATGTACTCGAGCGCGTGTGGCCCGCCCGTAGAGATTCCCACTGCCACGATGCGCGTCGGCGGACGATGGTGCTGTCCTTTGGGAAGGCGCGCCTTTAGCCGCGCCGCAGGAATTTCCACGATCATTTTAGGGATGCCGGAAATTGCCGCTGCTTTGATCTTCATCGCGAGTTCCTGAGCGATTCCTTGCAGCGTGCCGGAGGCGGCATTCGACGGCTTGGTCACGAAGTCAAATGCGCCCAAGGCCAACGCTTTCAGGGTCTCACGCGCGCCTTCGCGGGAATGCGCGCTGAAAAGGATCACAGGAACGCGAAACCGCCGAGTAATCTCACGCATCATTTCGATGCCGTTCATGCGCGGCATCTCGAGATCGAGAGTCACCACGTGCGGCTTCAGCTCCTCGATTTTTTTCAGCCCAAATGATCCGTCCATCGCGGTGCCGACGACTTTGATGGTTCCGTCCTTCTCCAAGATTTGCGGAATGAGTTTGCGCATCAGCGCGGAATCGTCCACGACGAGCACGCGCACCGGTTCGCTCATGCGATGGCTCCGAGCGCGGGCATCCGTCCCAAGCGGGCCGCGACCGCCGAAATATTCAGTATGAGCACGACGGTGCCGTCGCCAAGAATCGAGGCGCCGGTGACGATGTCGGACGCGGCCAGGCGATCGTCAAGAGCCTTGATGACCAATTCTTCTTCGCCCATGAGCGCATCGACAACGAGGCCGAATTTTCGTTCGCCGGCTCCGATGACGACGACGAAGGCTTTTTTCGCAACGACGCCGTCCGCCGAACTGGGCTGGTCCAAGTAGACCAGCGTGAGCAGTTGATCGCGCAGGCGGATGACGCTGTGATTGTCGACGCGGTGGATCTCGTCGTTTGTGATGCGCGTGATTTCCAGCACATTGGCAATGGGCGCAGCGTAGAGGCGGCCGCGGATGCGGAAAAGAAGAGCCTGAATGCTGGCGAGCGTCAACGGCACCATGAGGCGGAATTTCGTTCCTGCCGCGGGCGAACTTTCGATCTCGACCGCGCCTTTCAGGCGTTCGAGCGCGGTGGCAACAACGTCCATGCCCACGCCTCGGCCGCTCACTTCGGTGACTTGATCGGCGGTGCTCAGGCCGGGCTGGAAAATCAATCGAGCTGCTTCGGCGTCTGAGAGAGAGGCCGCTTCGGATGCCGGAATAATGCCACGCTCAATTGCACGCTGAACCAGTTTTTGCCGGTCGATTCCGCGGCCATCGTCAGAAACCTCGATGACCATTTGATTTCCCTGGTGGTATGCGTTGAGCTGGACGGTACCGCATCTTTGCTTTCCGGCGGACTCGCGCTCGCTGGGATTCTCGATTCCGTGGCCCACGGCATTGCGAACCAAGTGCGCGAGCGGTTCGGCCAATGCGTCGAGAATACTTTTATCCAAATCGGTGTTTTCGCCGGCGACGGTGAGAATAACTTCCCGTTCGCAACTTTTGGCGATATCACGCACCAGGCGCGGAAAGCGCCGGAAGAGCTGTTCGACCGGAACCATGCGAATTTTCATCACAGAGCGCTGAAGCTCTTCGAGCACGCGGGATTGAAGAGCGAGCGCATCGGCGAATCGGCTGCGCAATGGGTCTTTGGCGTGGCGTTTGTCGAATTCGATGATGGTCCGGTGCAGCATGGACTTGCCGATGATCAGCTCGCCGATTAAATTCAGGACTGTGTCGATGCGATCAGCGTCCACGCGCAAGGTATGGTCTGCCGCTAGCCGTGTCGCCGCTGTTTTCTCGCGCTCGGCAGGTTCGTCAATGGCTCTCGGCGGAGCGTCGCGGTGGCTCGCCGGAGTTACGCTGGCCACTCCAGAAGCTCGAGCTTCGGCCTGCAGCAAGACTTCGAGAAGGTCCTGCGACGGTTCCTGCGTTTCGGAAATTCGCTCCAGGGTTACGTTCGAGATAACCGAGGGAATCTTGCACTTTGCCGCCAGCAACTCTTTCGCATGATCGGTGGCGATGGCGGCTTCGATATGCGACGCATATTCCGCCGCGGCGGCATCGACGGGATAGATGGCGAGAATCGCGCCGATATTTCGAAGCACGTTTTGCACGAGCTGGAATGCAGCCGCGTGCATCCCGGTTGCGGGGTCGATCTCGAGCGCGATGTTGTAGACGCATTCGTTGCGGCTCAGCGAATCGGCAATGCGCTCGCGCTGCACGTCGCTCCAGTCGAATCTGCGAGCAGTGTCAAGGGCAGGGGCTGGTTTGGGCCGCGCCTCTTGTGGATTTTTTGCGATGCGGCGAATGTGCTCGCGAAGTTCTTCGCCCGAGGGAGGCAAAACGTTCATGCGATAGGCGGCCAGCATGGCCTGGAATGTGTCCGCGGCAGTGAATATCACATCGACGGCCGAACTTTGCATGGCGTGGACGACGCCAGGCCCGAGCGCATCTTCCATTTCGTGCGCCAGAGTGCTCAGCTCGCGGAAGCCGCAAGCGGCTGAATCGCCCTTGAGAGTGTGAACAACCCGGCGGACGCGGCGGATGATTTCCGCGTCTTGCGGATGAGTCTCGAGCGCCAGCCC
>JBAUEH010000105.1:0-3932 GCA_049678505.1 Candidatus Acidiferrales bacterium | reverse complement strand
CTATATTGTCAAGGAAGAATCACGCTTTCGCGGGTGGCAGCGGAGTGGTTCACCGTGGCCACTGAGCCGCGACTTACTCGTACCGCAGGGCCACCATGGGATCAACCTTCATCGCTCGGCGTGCGGGAATCCAGCAGGCGGCGAGGGCCACGAACGTCAGCAAAAGTGCAACGCCGGCAAAGGTCAGCGGATCCGTTGCCGAGATGCCCCATATCTGGCTGGCGATAAACCGCGTGAGTGCCAGGCTTGCGGCAACACCAACAACAATTCCTACCAAGACTAATTGGATCCCTCGCAGCAAAATCATCCGGAGAATGCTGTCTTGTTGCGCGCCGAGAGCCATGCGAATGCCGATTTCGTGGGTGCGCAACGAGACGTTGTATGCCATTACGCTGAAGATTCCAGCGATAACGAGCAAAAGAGCGATGCCTGCCAATGGACCGGAGATGGTCAGCCCGAACTCCGGGTTCGAATAAGTGTTTCGTTGAAGAAACTCTTCGAGCGGGATCGAAAAGCCGATGACCTCGTCGCGATCAACTGACCAAACAGCGTCGCGCACAGCGCGGACCAATGAGAGGGGATTCACGGTCGTTTTGAGCAGGAAAAAACGACCGCCTCCAACAGTATAGGGCAGGAAGATCAATGGCATGGACGGTTTTTGCGGACCGGCATTCCTGATGTCGGCGACGACGCCGACGACCTGAAAATCGGTGTCCTGTCGCGCACCTATCGGAGGTTGGAAGGATTTGACTTGAATCTGTTGTCCGAGGGGACTCTTAGAACCAAATAAATCACGCGCCAGTTCTTGATTCACCACAACGTCGTGCGCCGCTCGTTGTACTTCTTCGCTTGAAAGCCAGCGTCCCTGAAGCAGGCGCAATTGGAGGGTGTCGAGAAAACTCTCGTCGCAAGAAATAACGCCCGCTTCTTCCGTGTGCGCACCGCTGGGGACTGTCACTTGAGGCCCGGCGCCTGGGCCATATCCGGGGATGGTGTCCTCGATGGAGACGTCGGTTACGCCGGGTAATCCTTTCATGCGGTCCAGGATGCCGCGAAGGATGGCGAGTCCCAGGGGAGAAGCGAACTCTTGGGCCGGAGGAAGTTGCGCGTGACCTGGCGGCGGTAGAAAGACAACCATCATGACATTCTTCGGATTAAATCCCAGGTTTACGTGGGTGAGAAGAAAGAGCGTGCGCATCAGCAATCCGGCGCCAACGAGTAGCACAATTGAGAGAGCGACTTCGGAAACAACGAGCGCGGAGCGCAACCTTCCATGAGCAGAGCCGCCGGTCTTGGCTGCGCCGGTCAACTGCGGCTGCAAGTCTGCCAGCACCACGTGAACCGCAGGCACCAAACCGCAGATCAATACTGTCAGCAGGCTAATGACTACGGCGAAAAGTAGCACGGGCACATTGAGGCCCAAACTCAGCAACGCTTCCGCTCCAATGCCTCCTCCCAGTGCGCTGCCGCTCGCCAACACGTGCGGCAGAAACGCGACGATGATTTTCAATCCGCACCAGGCAAAAGCGCAGCCGACAAGGCATGCTGCGATTGCCAGGATAGAGCTTTCGACCAGCAGTTGACGAATGATGCGGCCTCGTGAGGCGCCGAGCGCGGAACGGACGGCGAGCTCTCTTTCGCGAGTGCTGGCGCGGGCGAGAAGCAGATTAGCGACATTGCTGCAGGCTATGAGAAGCAGCATCATGACGGCGGCCAGCAAATCATAGAGAAGATGTTTGACGTCGGAATGGAAGCCCGGCCCAGCATCTGGTCCCTGAGGGCCGATCAAATCATCCTCGGCGGTTTTCACGCCGACGCGAAAATGCTTCGGAAAATCTTCCGCATGAGCCGCAGCGAGCCGTTTCTCGATCACATCCAAATTTGTCGATGCAGTTTGGAGGGTCACACCTCGCTTCAAGCGCGCCAGCAAAAAAACCGGAAAGTGCCCGAAAGGACCCTTTGGCGCAGCCTGCGACAGGTCGAGCGGGATCCAGATTTCTTCGTTGGGCCCAAAAGCGTGAAAGCGCGGCGGCATGACACCGATGAGAGTTCGCGGCTCGCCGTCCACGACGAAGTTTTTGCCCAAGACTTCGGGATCGCCGTTGAAATCCTGCTTCCAGGTATCGTAGCTGATGACGAAGACGCCAGGGGCAGCGGGGCTGCCGTCGGCGTCTTCGATGCCGCGCCCGAGCAATGCGGGCACGCCATAGAAATCGAACGCGTCTGACGTAACGCGCGAAACGAAGAATTGGTACATGTGCGGGCCCTCGCTGGCCAGCACTAAACCGCCCCAGGTGATGTAGCCAACTACGCTCTCGAAGACGTTATTTTGCTTGCGAATTTCTTCGAAGTCCGCCAGCGATAAGCCAAGAGGCTCACCACGGCCGGCGTCCTCGTCGTGGATCGTCGGCACGACCAAGCGGCTGGCATCTCTCGCGGCGAAGGCGTTGAACATCAGATTGTAGAAAATGCTGAATCCAATGGTTGATGCGCCGATGCCCAGCGCCAGCGTCAGCACCGCGACCGCCGTGAATCCAGGCGACTTGCGCAGCATGCGTAGGGCATAACGTACGTCCTGAAACAGCGTTTCGAGGAAGGGAAGGCCGGTCAGTTCGCGGTGCGTTTCGCGAAGTTGCGTCGCGCCGCCCAGGCGAATGCGCGCTTCGCGCTGTGCCTCGGCGAGCGGCATCCCGCGCCGCACGTTCTCTTCCGTGAGCATGTCCAGATGCTCGCGAATCTCATCGGAAAACTCTTCATCCTCGCGCCGCCGCGCGAACATCCCTCGCATCCGCGCCACCAGCATTCGCAGTAGTGTAAGCATGTCACCAGCCTTCGCAGCGGCGGGCTTATGCCGCCCGCTTTTTGACTAGCTTCCAGCCGCATCCAGTACGCATGGCGTTAGCCCCTCTCTTCGAGCCGCAGCACGCGTCCAATCACGCTCGCGATGCGCTTCCAGTTTTCTGATTCGGCGGAAAGCTGTTTCCTTCCCGCTCGCGTCAGAGAATAAAACTTCGCCTTGCGATTATTTTCCGACGCGCCCCATGCACCCTTGATCCAGCCCTTCTGTTGCAGGCGCACCAGCGATGCGTAAATCGTGCCTTGATTGAGTTGCAGCGCCTCTTCGCTGATTTGCTCGATGCGCCGCGCGATGCCGTAGCCGTGCAGCGGCCCCATCGCAGCCAGCGTCTTGAGCACCATCAAGTCCAGCGTGCCTTGCAGAATTTCCGATTTACTGTCCGCCATGCCGCCTCCGATTGTCTTTTCCTGTGGAACGCCCACAGGAGTATCGCTTACGACCTGTGGCATGTCAACAGGAAAAGGGCGGCGCTGAAAAAACAAAATTGTATGTGCGGGAAATTGCTCTGCGCTCAGGTAAGCGTCGTTGCGGATTCAACCAGTTCGGGAATCTCGATGCGGATTTGCGTGCCTTGCCCTTCCTGGCTTTTTATTTCCATGCGGAACTGATCGCCATAGAGCAGCCGCAGGCGCTCGCGCACATTGCTGATGCCAATGCCTTCGTGATAGATCTCCTCCAGCCGCTCGCTGGAAATCCCCATGCCGTTGTCATTGATTTCGATCGTCAGCCGGCCAGTCGCCATTTGCGTGCAAAGCCGGATTTCCCCGCCTTCGAGTTTTGGCGCCAGTCCGTGGCGAATCGCGTTTTCAATGATCGGTTGCAGCAGCATGCTGGGAACGAAAGCGTCGAGGGTGCTTTCGTCGACTTCTTTGAAGAACTGCAATTTGTCGTGGCCGAAGCGCGCCACTTCGATATCGAGGTAGTCATCGATGAAATCGAGCTCGTCGAGCAACGGCACGAAAGTTTCGTGCGTGCGCAGCAGCCGCCTCAAAATGTTCGACAGCTTCAGGACGACGATGCGGGCCATGTCCGGATCGTACCGGACCAGCGACGAAACCGTATTCAGCGTGTTGAA
>JBAUEH010000104.1:0-8698 GCA_049678505.1 Candidatus Acidiferrales bacterium | reverse complement strand
CTGCAGCGCAGATGGATCTGTTGACGATCAGCAAAAGGACCTCCTTATTTTCAAAGCAAGTATACATTCGGACGGCGTCGTGTCTAGCTGCTTCGCGGCAAACTTCTTCCACGGGGTATATCACTTTCCCCCGCTCTGTAACCATACCCCTCAAACGTTTGAGGCCTCTCGTTGTGCCTGTTTATACTTCCCTGTTTCGAATAATCAATCTGAAGGAGGTAATTCGCAGAGCCCCGGCTCTTATTGGGCAACTGCCGGAGCTGGAAAATTTCAGGGCCCTAATCAATGTCCAGAAGCACTCAGTATACAACGCGAGCGGATTGGCCTACTACCATCATGCGGACTGGCTGTGAAGCGCGCGGTTTTCTTCGGTGCCGAGCCGGACGATGTACAACGACTTGGCCTACGCGCCGTTTGGGGAGCAATATGCGCAAAGTGGCAGCACAGGAGTAACGGACACGTCCTTTGCGGGGAACGATCAAGACACTTCAGCGAATCTGTACGACGCACAGTTCCGCGGAATACGAAATCTACGGCCGTTGGCCTTCGCCGACCCCGGCGGGGCTATCTGCCGCTCACTTGAAAAATCCGCAAACGCTCAATCGATACGCCTATGTCGCTGGCCGACTGCTGAAGACCATCTCATAGTGATTGTACTCGCGAGACTGTTGTGGGGATTCGAGAAGTCTGATAGCTGGAATCCGTCGTCTTAGCGCCGACCTTTGGCCGCAAGGCTGGCGAGCATGACGCCTGCCGTGTCGGGCAGAATGTAACTGATACTCTACACTCACTTGTCGCGACAAGTAACCGGTGTTAGGCTTTCAGTGGCGAAGACTCGCGTATGTCGGAACCAAAATCGGACGACAGCTCATTGGACAACAAGGCGGCGGATGAGATGTCATCGTTTCTCATTTCCATCAATGACTGACTTCGTATCTCGCCTCGATAAAACGGAAACTGAGATAGTTCTCAAAGTGGTACGCGGGTTTTTACAAACTTGGAAGGCGGTTCCTCGCAAGCCCCTCGTTACAAAATACAAAAGCCCAGCGCCCTTCACTCGGCTTGTTAGTGGTTCGGTGCTAAGACAAACCGGGGATCAAAAAGGTTTACTTCCGAAGGTGCTCGCTTTCGAATATTGCGGCAGACGCAGCATAATTCGCTACGCCAGGGGAAGCGTGGAAAGAATCACAAAAACTCTTGTACAGCTGTATGAGAATTCTACGGCTGATGATCCTCTCAAATTGTCTCCGACAGATATAGAAGCCGGCGTTAATCAAATGTTTGGTCGGGCTCATTCAAATGCGCACGTAAGACTTGCTCTCTATCTCCTTCCAGAATTCCACATTCTTAGCGGATTGGGACCGGCCGATTCTGACCAACTCACATTTCAGTTTGTTCTTCTCAACGAAAGCATCCTTGAGCGAAAAAATATCGAGACCATGTGGGATGAGTTTGTCGAGCAGACGGGCAAGAATCTAAAGTCCTCCAGCGAGCCGGTCGCATCGCAGGACGAGCCGAGGGTCGCAGAAGCTCGTAAAATGAATCTGTTACTGCTGGGTCTTCGAGTTTTTTGCAAAGATGAGGAATTTGAAAACTCGCTCGTGAGGGCGCATAGCAAGAAGCCTCCGAGGGTGAGCCCAAGCGCGGCCTTCGAACTATATGTTTCTTGGCTTCTGGGGCTATTCGGATTCTCGACAATTATGTTGGGTGAGTATGAGCACATTCTCGGTGAGGAAACTCAAGTACGTCGGGCATCGGTAGATATTCTTGCGGCCAGTCAATCTCAGAACCTGTTGCTTATCGTCGCTTGCACGCTAGGTACACCGAAGCAGGAAGATTTTGATAACTTGCGGCATGCGCGAGAAATTCTTCTGCGAGAAGCTTTCGGTGAAACATTCGCCCAAGTCGTGCCTATAGTGTTCACAACGATTATGGGCGGCGCCCGATGTGATTATCTTGAGGACCGGGTCAGCATTCCTATTGTAGATGCCGACAGACTTACAGAGCTTCTGACACTTGTTAAGAACGGGGGAATGACCGCGGAGTTGTGGATATTTCTAAATAGTCTCATGTTCGGGAATTCTTTCGAAGATATCTAAATCCGAGTCGCGTGGAAAACGTTCACCTGAATGTCCGAGGAGATGTTCGCGTTTCCGTGGCTACCGAGGGTAAAAGAATGATAACGTATCGACGCGATGACGAAAGCAGACCGCGGCTCAGAGTGGCATCGATGGGAGCCGCACATCCACGCACCCGGCACAGTCCTTGAGGATCGATACCCCGCGTCAGGGTGGGGCGCCTATCTGACTGCACTCGAAACCGCGTTGCCTCCGCTGGCGGCGATAGGAATCACCGACTACTGCATCACGAGGTCGTATGAATGTGTGAAGACCGAGAAAGAGAATGGGCGACTGAGAAATTGCAATCTCTTGTTCCCGAACATCGAGCTGAGATTAAATACCGGCACAGTAAAAGGGAACTTCGTCAACATCCATCTTCTAGTGTCTCCGAACGATCCCGACCACATCTCGGAACTAAATCGGTTTCTCGGACAGCTTTTCTTTTGGGCCTTCAACGACAAATTCGTCTGTACACCTGCAGATCTGATTCGCCTTGGAAGACGTGCGGATCCTAGCAAGACCGAGGATGAGGCTGCGCTTCGGCATGGCTGCACTCAATTCAAGGTGTCCCTCGACAACTTGATTCTAACGCACCGCGGCATGGCATGGGCCGCCGAGAATATTGTTATCGCCGTTGCGGGCGGCGCCGACGGCACGTCCGGCCTCAAAGATGCCGCTGATGCCACCCTACGTGAAGAGATCCAGAAGGCTGCACACGCCATTTTCGCAAGCAGTCTAAACCAGCGAGACTTCTGGCTCGGGTACGGCAAGGCGTCAGTCAAGGAATTGGTGGAGCGATACGGCGGCTTGAAACCATGCATATGGGGATCTGACGCCCACGAACTCGACCGCGTCGGAAATCCGGATGAGAATCGGTTTTGCTGGATTAAAGGGACGCCGACGTTTGACGCGCTAAAGCAGGCTTGCATCGATCCAGATCGAGCGTACGTCGGGCCGAGCGCTCCCTCATGGGTAGCTCCCTCGCAAATCATTGATGAGGTCGCGCTACAGAGCGCCCCGTGGGCGCAAACACCCCTCCTGCACTTTAACCCTGGCTTAGTAGTCATTGTCGGTGCGAGAGGATCCGGAAAAACCGCTTTGGTGGACGTAGTCGCGGCCGGCTGCAACTCCTATGAAGAGTCCGAGCCCCCGTCTTTTCTGGGTCGGGCTGCTGAGTATCTAACCAGTGCCGGAGTAAAACTGAAGTGGTTGAACGGCAATGAGAGCACGTGTCCTTTGGACACACCTATAAGCTCGTCAGCGGACGCATATCCCCGCGCTCGCTACTTATCTCAGCAGTTCGTAGAGAATCTCTGCTCTGTCGAAGGAATGCCTGCTTTAATCCGAGAGATCGAACGAGTGATCTTCGAAGCTCATCCGCCGCTCGAACGAGAAATCGCCGTGGACTTCGAGGAGCTTCTTGAACTCCGAACTAGCCAATACCGCGACGTTCGGCGGCGAGAAGAAGCAGCGTTGGAAAGCGTCTCGGACCAGATCGGTATTGAGATGGACAAGTCGAGACAGGTTGCCGCACTAACAACCCAGACCACCGAAAAGGAAGAGCTTGTCGCCCGCTATGAGAAGGACCGAAAAAATCTCCTACCGAAGGAAAAGAACAAGACGAGTGAGCGACTGCAGACGCTCATTGCTGCTGCCGAGACGGTTCGCGGTTACCTGCGCTCGTACGTGACTCAACAGGCCTCGATTGTTGCCTTGAAGGGTGAAGTGCAGGATGTCCGGAAACATCAAGCCCCCAACACTCTCCGGTCGATGAAAGAGCGCCACAATAAAGCCGGCCTTGATTCGAAAGAATGGGAACGCTTCCTCCTTGAATACTCGGGGGATGTCGATGTCGTCGTAACAACGAAAGCGGCGGAAGTGAAAAATGGCGCGACCTCTTGGACGGGAAAGCCTCCGACGGGGCCAATCGATGCGAGCGGCGCGTTCTTGGCAGCAGATGCGGATCTGACGCAGACGCCCCTCGCTCTGCTCGAAGCGGAAATCGGGCGGTTGGAAAAGCTCGTCGCGGCAGACAAGGAGACCGCAAACAGGATTGTCGCTATCACAAAACGGCTCACCGAAGAGAGGACGGCATTGGAGCGCCTGCGTGAAAGACTCAAGGACTGCCAGGGCGCCAAAGCCAGGGCTAGTGCTTTAGTCACCGAGCGCGAGCAGGGCTATATTCGGGTGTTCGAAGCCGTCCTCGACGAGCAGCGTGTGCTGATTGAACTGTACGCTCCACTCAAGATGCGTTTGGAGAAGGCAGGCGGGACGCTTGCACGCCTTTCGTTCACTGTAACCCGTGTCGCCGACGTTGTGGCGTGGGCCAAAAGAGGCGAGACTCTCTTCGATCTTCGCGGAGGACCGTTCAAGGGTATCGGGTCGCTGGAAAAAGTGGCGAGAACGATGTTGCTTAGCGCCTGGACAACCGGCGACGCCGCAGATGTTTCGCGGGCAATGACAGATTTCAGAGATAAGCATCAGGACGCGTTGCTTGAGAAAGCACCATACGAGCGGACAGATCAGATCAACTATCGTCCCTGGTCCAGACGTTTTGCTCAATGGCTCTACAGCACCGACCACATCGCAATCAAGTACGGGATCAACTACGATGGCGTTGACATACGAAAGCTATCGCCGGGAACACGCGGCATCGTTCTGTTACTGCTTTACCTTGCGCTGGACGATGCCGATGACCGTCCGCTCATCATAGATCAGCCGGAGGAAAATCTCGATCCGAAGTCTGTGTACGATAAACTCGTGCCTCTATTCCAAGCGGCAAAGCGAAAGCGTCAGGTCATAATGGTTACGCACAACGCCAACCTAGTGGTCAATGCCGATGCGGACCAAGTCATCGTTGCCGAAGTCAGTGCAGCACACACCACTTCAGGGCTACCGCCAATCTCATATCGTTCCGGTGGGTTGGAAGAAGAGCCCATCCGAAAAATCGTGTGCGACATTCTGGAGGGAGGCGAACTGGCCTTCAGAGATCGTGCTCGCCGGCTTAGAATTGCTCTCGCTCGCTAACCATCGTTCTCAGCTATAATCCGCCGCCGTGAATCGCTGGGCCTAAAACGAGATTATCGAGTCGCAGGTTGAACAGTCGCGATACGGACTGAAGCGTCTCACGGACACTTTTCCCGGCCTCACGGACGAAGAAAACGAACTGGCCCGCGAGGACGTGCGCGAGAATGGGCGCCCGCTATTCGTTTATTGCTCGAACGGTCTCAGCGACCGCACGCACGGTTTCCTGTCCATGGCCGAACGCGGAGAAGTTAGAATCTTTCAGCGGACGTGGGCCAAGGCACGGGAACTCATCAGACTGACGCTGCCAAGCAAATTGTTGAAGGTGCCTCCCAAACGGATGAGCAGAGGCTAATCGACCATGACTTGGATTATTGGTGGGACTTCAATCGCAAAGTGCATGTCCACATCCTTCTCGTTGGCGCGCCGCTAGCTCCGGCGACAGAACATAAAATGCCGTGACCTGCGTAGATAGCGGACTCGCGCGCTTGCATCGCGCGGGAACCTCGCCCCAGCTGAAGTTGCCCGCGTCCGCCTTTCTCAGTGGTTGATATGCCATGCGCGTCGTCCCCATGGTGGCCTCAGGCACGAATAACCCCGCTTCTGGTTTTCGGCTCACAAAGGCAAAGGGTGTAGCAGTTTTCCCCTGTGTATAAGCTAACCCCCAAGCGTTTGAGGCCCCCCTCGCCGTGTTTGGCTATACTGGTCGCCCGCTTCGAACGGTCAAATTCGGCAAAAACAATTCCGCCAGATCGAGACTTGCTGGGGTCGGGCATTCTTGTGGATGTTCATTCGGCCCCTCGGATAGATGAGATTGCTCAGCACAATCAGCATCTCCCGTTCTGGTCGTGGACAACCTGTTGAAAGATCGCAACTAGTGGTTGCCTTTATAGCGCTGGGTGCTGCTGTTTAGGTTGTCACAGGCCGTGTCATTCTTAATGAGCGTCTCGCCCTTGTTTACAGTGACCCAGTGACCCTTTTACACCTGGAACTATTGCAAAGAGAAACCGGGCCGTTGTGATCCAAGCGGGCGGGGTCGTTGGGGCCAAGATTCTCGCGCGTCTCACTTTGGCAACACCGTCGCTACGCTCAGACTTAAGCCCACGACCTGGCGCTTGCGCCGATCAGGCCAGGGAGAGGCGATCCCAGGGGCCGAGCCATTCGCAGGGGCGGCCTTTGGTGCGGAAGGACGACAACTCCTGCGCAACGGACAGGCTGACGTAGATATTGATGCCCTTGAAGGAGTCGACTCCCGGCTGCTCGAAGGTGTGGCGGCAAAGAGTGGCGGCACCGGGCGCGAGATAAATCGGAACACTGCTGCCGTTGACGGCTAGGTCGTCGTGCCGCGCGCCATCGCGGTCGTAAACGAAATGCGTTCTGCGCCACGCCTGCACCATATCGACATCGATTTGCCCGTAGTTGTTGCGGATGAGCCACATGAATGTCCAGAACCGCATGCCAGTGCCGTTCAACCCGAAGTGAGTGGGACTTTGGGCGCCGTTGCCGTGCTGGCTCATGGGATGGCGGGGATCGTGGACGTTGTCTTCGTTGTAGCTATCGCGCGCCTCCACGTTGTTGGTTGTGACGATGTAGCGGGCGTCCCGCTCATGCATCTCGCCGGGTGTGCGAACAGCGCAACGCGCAATTCCTTTTTGATCGGCGGGGATGCTCTCGACCACGAACGCCTCGTAGCCGTCGGAAACCAGCCAGTTCGCGCCGCGCATGCACTTGCCGATCACGATTTTGTGGCCGGACTTCTTGCGGTATTCCGGACGCCCGACGGTCAGCAGTTCGACGGCGTGCCGCGCGTTGTCTGCAAAGGCTGCGGCGTAGAAGTCGCCGACCTGCCAGTCGAGGCCCGGCCGCCGATAGCCCGAAAACGGATGCGAGAGCGTCGGGCCGAGAATGCCGACTCCTCCGCCGGCATATCCACTTACGGTGACGCCCCGATCGTTCTGCGCGTGTTCGCTTCCGATTTCACCGGCGGAGTCCGTCACGGTGTAGCGGTGCGCTCGCTTATCGCGCGGACGAACGATGAAGGCGACCAGATATTCCTGAGGGAAGAAATGCTGATCCTCGGAACTGACGTGGATAGTCTTGCCGTCGCGCGTGGCTGGACCGAGGATCACCGCGCCGCTGCAGCAATGCGTGCTCTCGTCCTCGTGCGCCAGCTCGGCTGTCTCGGAAGACGGCGGCTTGCCCATCAGGCCAAAGTAACTGTTGATCATCAGGATCTTGTCGAAGTGGCTGAGCTCTCGCGGAAATGCGGAGGCGGCCAGTTCCGCCGCAGCGCCGTCTGCAATGCCGTGCATCATTTCCAGAGCTTCGGGAACGAGAAATTCGTAATAGGAGTTCTGCTCACCGAGATACGCGACCATCGCTTCCGGGCTTCCCTGAATCGGCAACAGTTCGCGGTACCAGCCTTCATACACCATGCGAATCAGGTCGCCAGCGCGCTCGCCATACTGCTTGCCGATTTCGTACCAGGAACCCAGCAATTCACCCAGATAGCGCGGATGTGGATCGTACGCCGGATATCCCGGCGCCAGATAATACTTGGCGAGGTGCTTGCTATGGCCGGTCCATTCTTTTGGAATATTCATTGACGGAATAGGTCGCGCTGCGGCGGGTTTCGAAAGAAAGGGCGTGGACGCACCGAATGCTCCCAGGGCATTGGCTGGGAGAACGACGGATGCACCCGCACAAGCCGCGATCTTCATCAATTCCCTTCGGCTCATTCCCGCCCGCTCATCCGACTCGCCACGCGGCCGACCAGAGCTCATGCCACCCCTCCCATTTCCCGGCGTAGCTAAGATGATTTCCACTCCGCCGTCCCGAACTGCAAAGCGAATCGTTACGCCAACCGCGGCGAATTGCAAACACAATCTGTGTGGGACTCTGTACCCCACGCAATACCTGGAATGGTTCATGTTCTTCGCAGTACAATCGGCGCGCACTTTTGGTTGCGAAAGGGTGAGGTGATATGGAATCGCTCTTGCACGATCTCCGCTTTGCTTTCTGCATGCTCCGCAAATCCCCGGGGCTTCACTGCCGTCGCCGTCCTCACTCTCGCCCTCGGTATCGGCGCGAACACTGTTATTTTTGGACTGAATTTATTGAGAGGGGCTCCGCTATGTTCAAAACACGTTACGTCCTGCTTTCCTGTCTGTTCCTGATATTGCCAGCGGCGTTTGCGACGCCCGCGCCGCCGAACCAGCCCACCAGCGCCCTGCGTTGGCGCAGCGTGGGTCCCTATACCGGCGGGCGCGTCACTACGGTAGCCGGCATCGCCGCCGAGCCCAATGTCTTTTACATGGGCACGGCGAGTGGAGGCGTCTGGGAGAGCGATGATTACGGCCATAGCTGGAAGAACATTTCCGACAAGGACTTCAAGAGCAACAATATCGGCGCTATGGCGATCTCGCCCTCCAATCCAAAGATTATCTATGTGGGCACGGGCGATTCCGCTCCCCGCAATACGGTCTTGACTGGCGAGGGGATGTATAAGTCCACCGATGGCGGAAAGACCTGGACATACATCGGACTGGGCGAGA
>JBAUEH010000103.1:0-10428 GCA_049678505.1 Candidatus Acidiferrales bacterium | reverse complement strand
TTTGGCGTCAACCAAGCCCCGCCGCGCTCGGATTCACAATCGCCACATATACTAAAATGAGCGTCAATATGATCATGGCAATGCTGATCAGCCACGCGATGATGTTGAACGTCCGGCCATTCACGTGGTCGCCCATCAAACTCCGCCGATTCACCAGCAACAAAACAAAAATCAACACGATGGGCAGCCATATCCCGTTGCCGACTTGCGAAAGGACCAGGATCTTGAACAACGGCGCGTGCGGTATGAGAATAAGCGCCCCACCGACGACGATGAGCGCGGTATAAAGCCCGTAGAACATCGGCGCCTCGTTCATTTTGTGGTCGATTCCCGCCTCGAATCCCAGACCCTCGCAAATCACATGAGCGGTGGAAAGCGGCAGAATTGAAGCCGCAAACAGTGATGCATTCAATAAACCAAATGCAAATAGCCACGATGCCCACTTCCCCGCTAATGGCGCCAGCGCCCGCGCGGCATCATCCGCACCTGAAATTTTCGTATGCCCAGTAGCATGCAGCGTCGCTGCGGTGCAAACGATGATGAAAAACACGATGGCCATGCAGCTGATGCTGCCCACCAGCACGTCCATGCGTGCGTGTTTATACTGCCGCGCTCCAACCTTCTTCTCCACATAACCAGCCTGTAAATAAAAAAACTGCCACGGTGCCACGCTCGTCCCAATCAATCCGATGAGTATGAGCAAATACGCGGAATTGAATTGCAGGTTTGGGATAACTGTCTGCTTCGCTGCCAGAATCCAATCCGGCTTGGCGAGAAATGCCGACGCAACGTAAGAAGCATAGAAAACACACGCCACCAGAAATATCTTTTCGACTTGCCGGTAAGTCCCGCGAACCACCATGATCCAGACCAGGATGGCAGCAACGGGCACGGAGATATACTTGCTGACACCAAAGATTTCCATGGAGGCCGCCACGCCCGCGAATTCAGCCACCGTATTTGCCAGATCCACCACCAGCCCCGCAAGCATCACGAAAAAGGTGGAGCGAAAGCCGAACTCCTCGCGAATCAAATCGGACAGACCTTTGCCGGTCACCACGCCCATCCGTGCGCACATTTCTTCGCTAACGTAAAGCGCGACGGCAATGGGGATCAGCGACCACAGCATCGCGTAACCGAACTGCGCTCCGACCACAGAATAAGTCGCGATCCCTCCGGCATCGTTGTCGACATTGGACGTGATCAGCCCGGGTCCAACGACGGCAAGAAACAATGCCAGCCGCCTGCGCCAATGGCGTCCCTGGCGGCGGACCTGTTCGCTGCGGCCCCGCCAGGCTTCCCATCTCGCATTGATACTGGTCCAGTTCATCTTGTTTTCAATCTCATCTCAGCTTCGCGTGCATCCGGTTCACGATGTCGTCGACGGTGATCGACCCAATCGGGTGCCTCTCTTCGTCCACCACCGTCAAGCTGCGCAAGTTGTACTTATCGAAAAGCTCGAAGATTTCTCGCTCTTCCACCTGAGGTTCCACCGATATGAATGGCTCGCTCACCAGCGCCGCCATTCGTTGTTCCTGCGCCGCCAGCACGAGCTTCGCCGCCGGCACGGTCCCGGCAAATATGGCATCCCGGTCGATCAGCACAATGGTGTCCAACTGATCCAGCGCCACTTCATGAAACCGGATATAGTCGACCACTTCCCCCTTGGTAGCTTCCACGCCCACTTCCACAATCTCCGTGTTCATCATCCCGCCGGCCGTGTGTCCCTCGAACTGCATCAGTTCCCGCATTTCGGCCGCTTCGTGCTTCGGCATCTCGCTCAGCAGCTCGCGCGACCTCTCCGGAGTCAGCTCTGCCAGCACGTCGGCCGCTTCGTCCGGCGGCATTTCCTCGAGGATTTCCGCCGCTCTCCCCGGCTCGAGCGTTTCCACCACCTGCGTTCTCAGCCGCTTATCAAGCTCCCCAATCACCTCAGCGGCAGTTTCCTCGTCAACCGATGCGATAATCGAGCTTCTTTCGTCGGGTGACAGCTCTTCCATGATGTCCGCCAAATCCGCCGGATGCATGTTCGTGAGCTTCTGGCTGGGCAGTCGCAGCTTTACTCGCCGCAGTGGATCGGGTTCAATCAGATTCACGAATTCCCACGGAATCAGCCGCGTCGGAAGCCTTCCCTGAATGCGACGAATCATCGCCGGCGAGGCCACCCCTTGCAGCAGGCGTCCCACTGCCCCGGTAAGCCCAACGTCGACTCGCGCGATGCGTAGTTCAACGTTTCCGTTCGTCTTGTGCTCCGCCATGTCCAGGTCGTTTACGCGAACTACCTTTCTCCCATGCGTATCGATGATCTGCTGATCCAGCAGATCCTTGCGCACTCCCAACCACGCCTCATTCTTCGAATAAGGCTCCAGTTGCTTCTCTTCTACCGTCAGCTTCAGTGTGCCCGGCTCGACAAACGCAATCTGGTCATGTCGGGCCAGCAGTGGCTGGTACTTCCCTCTCGTGAGCAATATGCGGCTTATGCGGGCGCCCTGCTCCGCCGGTTCCAGGTAGAATTCCTTCACGCGCCCCACAAGATGCCCTTGCGAGTCGTAGGCTTGCGAACCCAATAATTCCGTCGCGTGCAACATGACCAACCTCCCGTTCCCTGATGCTTCCCCGCCCGCCGTTGGCGCACAAAAAAAGCCCGTGGCCGGACTCATCGCCGACCACAGGCGGAAATCACTCCCGCCGTATCACCTATGGTCGGCTAAGGCCTCCTGGCCCTCACGCTTCGCGTCCTGCAGGCCGCAAACACCCAGCGGTTCGATCCCCATCCAGGCCCGCCATCCCGGCCTAGACAGGCATCGCCCCCCGGGCTCCAAGTTGGAAGAACGATCCACTTCAGTTCTCTCCATGTCAGTTTCCTTGTTAAGAGCAGTCACAAACTTTGTCAAGGACAGAGTGCGGAATTAACGTTTTTTTTCCTTTTCAAATACCATATTCGCAACCTTCACGCCTTTTCGGGAGCACTCCGCCGCGTAGAGTTCCAAATAGGACACCGTAATGTAATCGTGGCCCGAATACCCCAGCGCCTTTGCCGCTCGGTCAATTGCTCGCCTCGGCCCTTCCAGTTCCAGAAAAGTCCCAATCGGCGTCTCATCCAGGTCGATATTCAACCCGGCGTATGCGGTCCTGTATTTCGTCCGATACTTTTCATACTTGAACCATGGACGCATGCCGACCCCCTTGAGCACTCGGGCAAACCGCCTTGCATCCCTGATTCGATACTCGATTTCCTCCCGCTCTTTGTACTTTTCCCCCGTGCCGCTCTGCCCTTCCACGAGCCCTTTGTACGTCAGCAGGCCTCCAGCGGGAGAACCCTTCCTCCGGCTCTTTTCCGCAGATTTGCCGCGTGAATCGGCATTCTCCTCGCGCCGTATCCTGAGAATCGCCTGTCTCGCCCCGAGCTGCCGGTCTTCTGTATCAAACAGCGTGTTTTCCTCATAGACGCGCCCAATCCTCTTCGCACCCATCTTCCGCAGCCGCGCGATGAGATTCTCAGCGTCGAGGACGGGCAGTTTGATCTCGATTTCGCAGTTTCTAGGCATGGCTCGTTCTGCAGTATAAACGACCCTCGCATTTCAGCCGAAGAAAGGCCCGCTCTTGCGAATCCCCTCCTGCCTGTTGCCAAAGCCTGCTCGACCCGCGATAATCGTCTCCGTTTCCACCCCAAATGGCCGCTGCCCGAATGACTGTTGCCCAAATGGCTCCCGAATGACCGAACCCACCACTCCGCTGATGCAGCAATACCATTCCATCAAGCGGCAGCATCCTCAGGCGTTGCTTCTCTTCCGCCTCGGCGATTTCTATGAACTGTTCTACGAAGACGCGGTGGTCGCCTCCCGCCAGCTTCAGATCACCCTCACTTCGCGCAACCGCGAGAAGGGCCAGGCTGTCCCCATGTGCGGCGTCCCTTATCACGCCGCGGAAACCTACATTGCCCGCCTGATTCGCGCCGGCCACAAAGTCGCCATCTGCGAGCAGATGGAGGACCCCTCGCGCACGAAGAAGCTCGTGCGCCGCGAAGTCATTCGCGTCCTGACTCCCGGCACCGCCACCGATTCCCCCCTCCTCGAAACGCGCGAGAATAATTTCCTCGCCTCCATCGCCCGCAATGGCGGTGGCAAGCCCATCGGTCTGGCCTTTGTGGACTTCTCCACCGGCGAATTTCGCGCCACGGAATTTGCCGGCCCGGCCGCCGAAACGCGCCTTCGCGATGCGCTCGAAATTCTTCGCCCGCGCGAAATCCTGCTGCCTGCGCCCGCCTCCTCTCTGTTCCCCGAGGCTGCCGCTCCTTCCCTAAGTGGGCTAGGCGCCACCGAAACTCACCTCGACCAATGGGTCTTCGAGCCGGCCCATTCCGAACGCATCCTCACCCAACACTTCCGCGTAGCCACGCTCGATGGCTTCGGTCTTGCCGGCCATGCGCAAGCCATCGCCGCCGCGGGCGGCTTGCTCCATTACCTGCGCGAAACCTCCGCCATCGGCGCCTCCGACACCAGCAACGGCACTGCCTCCATGCAGCTTCGCCCCGCCGGGCGCGGCCTTGAGCATCTTGACCACATCGTTTTCTACGAACAGCAGGACGCGCTGGTCCTCGACCATGTGACTGTCCGCAACCTCGAACTCGTTCAGCCCGCCCTCGGCGACGAGCCTTCCGCGACCCTCCTGTTCACGCTCGACCGCACCGCGACCGGCATGGGCGCGCGCCTATTGCGCTCCTGGATTCTTCGTCCCTCGATTGATCGCGACGAAATCGAAGCGCGGCTGGATGCGGTGGCTGAATTGAAAGGCGCGACGGTCGTGCGCGACGAAATCCACCGCGGCCTCGACCAGATTTTCGATCTCGAACGCCTCACCAGCCGCGTCACGCTCGGCAGCGCCACTCCGCGCGACCTCCTCGCGTTGGGCCGCTCTCTCTCCGCGATTCCAACGCTGCGCGGCTTGCTGGCGCGTTGCGCGAGCGCGCGGCTAGCGGCGCTTCATTCGCAACTCGATGAACTTGCCGACGTCCGCGACCTCGTCGGTCGCGCCATCGCCGACGATCCGCCTGCCCAACCTACCGAGCCCGGCATGATTCGCCGTGGCTACCATGCGGAACTCGACGAACTCCGCGACCTCAGCAAATCCTCCAAGCAAACCATTGCCGCCATGGAAGAGCGCGAACGCAAGCGCACCGGAATCACCTCGCTTAAAATCCGCTTCAATAGCGTCTTCGGCTACTACATCGAAATCTCCAAAGCCAATCAGCATCTCGCCCCGTCTGATTACACTCGCAAGCAAACCCTCGTCAACGCTGAGCGCTTCACTTCGCCCGAGCTGAAAGACTACGAGCGCAAAGTCCTCGAAGCCGACGAGCGCATCATCGAAATTGAACGTCGTTTGTACCGCGAGGTTCGTGAATCAATCGCCGCGGAGGCCTCGCGCCTTCGCCACACTTCTTCTGCCATCGCGCAGCTCGACGTCCTCGTCGACTTCGCCGTCCTGGCTGCGGAGCGAAACTACTCTCGTCCCGCATTCAATGAATTCGAACCGGGTCACGCCGCCAATGCGCCTGGACGCGGAGAGCTCTTCATTGCTGGCGGTCGCCATCCGGTCATCGAAAATTTGTTGGAGCAGCGCGGCGAACGCTTCGTGCCCAACGATCTGTATCTCGACGACGTGACGCAGCCCATCCTTCTCATCACCGGGCCAAATATGGGCGGCAAATCCACCTATCTTCGCCAAGCCGCTCTCATCGTCGTCATGGCGCAAATCGGCTGCTTTGTTCCGGCCCATGAAGCGCGCCTACCATTGATCGATCGCATCTTCACGCGCATCGGCGCCTCCGACAATCTCGCGCGTGGCCGCTCTACTTTCCTCGTCGAAATGAGCGAAGTCGCCGCCATCCTCAACACCGCTACTCCCGCGAGTCTCGTGCTTCTGGACGAAGTGGGCCGCGGCACCTCAACTTTCGACGGCCTTTCCATCGCCTGGGCCGTCGTCGAACATCTCCACCAAAACGCTCGCCCGCGCACGCTCTTCGCCACCCACTACCACGAATTGACCGAGCTCGAACAGCTTCTGCCCGGCGTGAAAAACGTGCATGTCTCCGTTCGCGAAGCGGGCAGCGAAATCGTTTTCCTGCGCCGCGTCGAACCCGGCACAGCGGACAAAAGCTACGGCATCGAAGTAGCGCGCCTCGCTGGGTTGCCTGCTTCGGTAATCGCACGCGCCCGTGAAGTTCTCGCCGAACACGAAAAGAGCGAGCATCAACTCACTCAGGAGCTTTCTCCCGGCGCTGCCGTTCCCGTCCAGCCAGTCATGTTCACGCCGGTAAATCAGGAAGTCCTCGACGCGCTCCGTGCCGCTGACTTCGACAACCTCAAGCCTCTCGAAGCGCTCAATCTTCTCGCCGCGCTCAAGAAGCAGCTCTCGTGAACAAGCCTTCTCGCGGCATCCTGGCTCTTGGCATGATGTCCGGCACTTCCGCCGACGGAATCGACGTCGCCCTCGTGCATATTTCTGGCTCGTCCGCATCTCCGCGAGCGCACCTCGTCAACTTCGCCGCTTTTCCGTATCCGCCCGCGGTGCGCGCCGCTGTCCTTCGCCTCGCCAATGGCGAATCCACCACCACGCGCGAGATCAGCCAACTCAACTTCCGCCTCGGCACGCTTTTCGCCGACGCCGCGCTGCGCGCCTGTAACCGCTTTCACGTTTCGCCGCGTCGCATCTCGCTGATTGGCTCCCACGGCCAAACGATTTACCATCAGGGCGCTGCAACTCCGTTTCTCGGCGCGTCTGTTTCTTCCACGCTGCAGATCGCCGAGCCTGCCATCATCGCCGAGCGCACTGGCATCACCACCGTTGCCGATTTCCGTCCCGCCGACATGGCCGCGGGCGGCCAAGGCGCGCCGCTCGTGCCCTTCGTCGACTATCTTCTCTATCGCCACGCACGAGTTGGCCGCATCGCCCTGAACATCGGCGGCATCGCCAACCTCAGCGTTATTCCCGCCGCCGCGCAGCCGCGCGACGTTTTCGCCTTCGACACTGGCCCCGGCAACATGATCATCGACGCCCTCGCCGCGCATTTCACTCGTGGCCGCTTGCGCTTCGACCGCAACGCGCAACTCGCGCGTCGCGGCCATCTTGTTCTTTCGCTCTTGAACCAGCTTCTCGCCCATCCTTTTTTTCGTAAATCTCCGCCAAAGACCGCTGGGCGCGAGGAATTCGGCGCCGAATACGCCAGCCGCCTGATTACACTCGCCAAACGCCGCCGCACCCCTCCTGCCGACCTGCTTCACACCGCGACCGCTTTCACCGCCGCGTCCATCGCGCAAGCCTGCGAAAAATTTGTCTTCCCGCGCGCTCGTGCCACCGAACTCATTCTCGCCGGCGGTGGCGCGCGCAATCCTCTGCTCGTCGCGTACCTCGTTGCCTTCCTGCCTTCGCTCAAGATCATTCCCGCAGATGCTTTCGGCGTTCCCGCCGACGCCAAAGAAGCCTTCGCTTTCGCCGTTCTTGCCTACGCCGCTTTTCACCAGCACGCGAACAATCTTCCCAGCGCCACTGGCGCGCACCATCCTGCCATCCTCGGGAAAATCTGCTATGCCCACCCGCGCTAACCGGCCGCTCGTCGTCGCCGCCCTTCTCGCTTCGCTACCTGCCCTTCTTTTCGGCTGCGCTTACGGCCACCAGGCAAATGATTCGACAACCATCAATTTTCTCCTCGAGTCCATGCCCACCAACCTCGACCCGCGCATCGGCACCGACGCATTCTCCGAGCACATCGACTACTTGCTTTTCGACAGCCTGCTTCAGCGCGACGACCATCTCGACCTCGCGCCCGACCTCGCTGAAAAATGGGAAACTCCCGACGCGCAGACTTACGTCTTCCATCTTCGCCACGGCGTGCGCTTCTCGAACGGCCAGTCGCTCACTTCCGCCGATGTCAAATTCACGTTCGATTCCATCCGCTCCGGCTCCATCAAGACCGCCAAGCGCGGCGCCTTCGCGCTGGTCGATTCCATCACCACGCCTGATCCATACACGGTAATTTTCCATCTCCGCGCTCCCTACGCTTCTTTTCCTTTGAATCTCACTCGCCAAGCCGTCGGCGTCGTGCCGCAGAATGCCGGCCCTGATTTCGCGCAGCATCCCGTTGGCACTGGCCCGTTTCGCTTGGTCAGCCTTGTCACCGACGAAGAAATTCTCGTCGAACGCAACCCCTCTTACTTCGCTGGCGCGCCAACGCTTGCATCTATTCGCTTTCGCATTGTCCCCGACGCGCTGGTGCGCGCCCTCGAACTGCGCAAAGGCTCCGGCGATCTGGAATACAATTCGCTCACCCCGGATATGGTCGGGGGCCTTGCCCGCGACGCGAACCTTGAAGTCACTCGCGCGCCCGGCACGGCACTCGCCTACATCGCCTTCAATTTCGACGATCCGATCCTTTCGCATCGCCAAGTTCGCCAAGCCCTCGCTTACGCCACCAATCGCCAATCGCTCATCAAATATCTTTTGCGCGGCCAAGCGCGCCCCGCCGACAGTCTTTTGCCGCCTAACGACTGGGCTTATGACGCAAGCGTCGCGCATTACGATTTCGATCACGCGCGCGCCAATTCCCTGCTCGACGCCGCCGGTTTCCCTCGCGGACCCAATGGCATTCGCTTCCATCTCGAACTCAAAACTTCCACCGACGAATCCACGCGCCTGCTCGCTGCGGCTCTGCAAGACCAGTGGCATCAGGTTGGCGTGCAACTCGATTTGCACTCGCTGGAATTCGCCACGTTTTACGCGGACATCACGCGCGGCAGCTTCCAGCTCTACACTCTTCGCTGGCTCGGCGCGAACCTCGACCCGGACATTTTTGAATATGTTTTCAGCGGCGCGAAATTTCCGCCAGCGGGCGCGAATCGCGGCCACTACCGCAATCCGCAGTTGGACGTTTTATTGGAGCAGGCGCGCGTCACCGCGGACCGCGCGAAACGGAAGGAAATTCTCTCGCAGATTCAAAAAATCGTCGCCGAGGACGAGCCGTATATCAATCTGTGGTATTACGACAATGTTTGCGTCCATCGCCGCCGCATCTCGAACATTCAACTTTCCCCCGGCGGCGACTTTGATTTCCTCCAACACGCGACTCTCTCCGTCCCCTAGTTTCAGCCGGATTACTGGTTTGCCGTTCCACTTATGGATTCAGGAGCGGCCGCCAGTTTCTTAATGTCTGCCAGAAGATTGGTAACACCCTGGTCAACATTTTTATCCCATGTTGCTTTGCGGAAGGCAGTCTGCACAGGTTCGGTAACCATCCACAATTCGAAATGTGTCTTGACGTCGGCGATTGTCAATTGCAATTGAGGTTCGTAGGTGATTACTTTGCCGCAATCAGACATAGGAGCAACAAACCGGATTTCAAAAACCAAATCAGCGCCGGCAGGCGCAGCTACAAGTTCGTAACGCCCCCAATTTTTCATGGCCGCGTAAAATTGGTTGTAACCCTGGTCAGGCTGCTCCGCACGCTTGTAAGCGGCGAGTATGATGGTATCAGCGCCTCCATTGGAAATAAAAACCTTCTTTGCATCGATGATTTGCACGGGGACTGGAGCCGCGGCGGACGCGCCTTGAATTTCCTGCGCTCGCAAGACGCCACTCAATGCCAACACGATTGCGATGCTCGCAAGTCCTAGTTCGACGATTTTTCGGACTCTCATGGCTCAGCCCTCAATCACCTTGCGAATCTCCGCTTCGGGGACGGCGCCTTCGCGAATGATCGACCAATCGTCGCCGCGCAGCGCCACGATCGTCGACGAAAGCGTCGCGCCGGTTTCTCCACCATCCAAAATCAACGGCAGCCGATCTCCCAGTTGCTTCACCAGCGCTACTGCGTTGCTGCACGCTGGAAAGCCCGACAAATTTGCGCTGGTCCCCGTCACCGGACCGCCAAAGCATTCGATCAGCTCGCAGGCCACGAGCGACTTCGGCCAGCGCAGCGCCACGCGGCCGCTGTTGCCCGTTACTTTGAGCGGCAACCGATGCGTCGCTTCCACCACAATGGTCAGGCCCCCCGGCCAGAACTTCTGCGCCAAATCAAAAAAATGCTCGGGCAAATCCCGCGTCAGAACCACCGCCTGCTCGACTGAATTGACCAGAATCGGCAGAGCTTTGGTTTCCACGCGGCCCTTCACCTGAAACACGCGCTCGATGGCGGACAAATTGTAGGGGTCGGCGGAAAGCCCATAAAAAGTGTCCGTGGGAATGCCCACCACGCGCCCGCGCTGAATCAGGCTGGCAGCGTAATGGATGGCGTGGGATTCAGGCGCGTCGATTGAGACTTTCAGGACTTCCGCTGGCAATGGGTTCGCTCGTGCGGCGCCGCGCTCATGCCGCAATGCGTTGCAAACTACCATACGCCCCCTAACTCGCGCAACCATTTGCGGGACGCGAGTG
>JBAUEH010000102.1:0-2779 GCA_049678505.1 Candidatus Acidiferrales bacterium | reverse complement strand
CGCGGCTTTCAGCGGACTGACGCGAGGCATTTCACCCGAAGAGCAGCGGCCTCAGGTCAGCCCGACAAACGGTGTCGCGCGGGACCTGAGCTACAGCACGCTACTCATAGCGCAGCGCCACCATGGGGTCGACCGCCGTCGCGCGACGAGCCGGGATGTAGCACGCGGCAAGCGCCACGATCGCTAATAAAATGGCGACGGCGATGTAGGTCGCCGGATCGGTAGCGGTCACGCCAAACAAAGCGGTTGAGAGCAAACGCGTCAGCCCCAACGCCGCGCCTACGCCAATCGCCAGGCCAATTGCCGTCAGCTTCGCGCCGTGGCCCATCACCAGTTTCAAGGCGTCGCTGCGCTGCGCGCCGAGCGCCATGCGAATGCCGATTTCATGCGTGCGCTGCGTGACCATGTAAGCCATCACGCCGTAGAGCCCGATTGCGGCCATGAGCAGCGCCACCGCGGCGAAAAGCCCGAGCAAGAATGCCTGCAAGGTTGCGTCCTGCATTCCGTCAGCAACCACTTGCTCCATCGTGCGCACATGGTACAGCGCGAGCGAACTATCGAGCCCGCGCACTTCGTTGCGGACGGCCTCAATCACGCTGGTGGGCGCGACGGCCGTTTTGACAGAAATGACTCCGCCAGCGCCCGGATAATCGAGCGATGCGGCCCATGGCAGATAATTTTCGGGTATGGCCAGTTCCCGAATTCCGAACTCGCGCGTATCGCCCACCACGCCAACCACGACCTGATGCGCGCCTCCCCATGTATAAGCTTTGCCGATGGGGTCCTGATTGGCCCAAAAGGTCTTGGCCATGGTCTGATTGATGACAACCGGCGTAACGAATTGCGTCGGTACCACCAGGTTCTCTGGATCTTTTGCGGTTTTATATAACTCCAAGAGTTTGGCCGACACGTCTCCCGCTTGCTGGGCATCTGCCGCCGTAAAATTCCGGCCTTCGATCAAGGGAATGCCAAACGTCTTGAAATAGCCCAGGGAGATGTAGTTGACCTCAACAAGCTGATTGACGAGCGCCGGATTGGTGACGCCGGGAACCTTGATATAGCCGTTGCTGCCGCCTTCGACCGCGATCTCGCTCGATGCCGCCGCGCTGGTCACGCCAGGAGTTTGCGCAACGCGCCGCAACAACTCATCGTAAAACTGTTTGTTCGCGGCGTACGTTGCGTAATGCGCAGCGGGCAAGTCCAGATTCATGGTGAGAACATTGGCCTTGTCCACGCCGATGTTGGCGTTGCGCAACTTGGAGAAGCTGCGCAACAAGAGTCCTGCGCCGACCAGCAGGGCAAGCGACACGGCGATTTCGCCAACCACCAGCGCATCGCGCAGAATCTTTCGGCCGGCCGTCGCGCTGACCACAGCGTTGGCGCTCGATTTCAATTCGTCGCTCAGACTCATGCGTCCCGCCTGCACCGCCGGAGCCAGCCCGAAGAGAATTCCCACCAGAACGCTGATCGCCATCGTGAACACCAGCACGGTAATGTTCAGATGAATCGGATTGGCGCGCGGAATGGGCAGCGTCTTTGCGGCCGCGATTGCGTCCACGGCCCATGACGCCGCGAGCAGCCCAAGTCCCGCGCCGATGAGCGAGAGCAGCACGCTTTCCGTAAGCAGTTGCCGCGCGATTCTGCCGCGGCCAGCGCCTAGCGCCACGCGAACAGCCAATTCACGCTGACGGCTGGTAGCGCGCGCGAGCAGCAAGTTGGCGATATTGGCGCACGCCACGAGGAGCACGAGCGCGACCGCGCCAAACAAAATCAAAAGCGGCTGCCGCGAATTGCCCGTCAAGCGATCCTTCAGTGGAAAAATCAGCGAATGCACATCCGTGTCGTCGGGCTTGCGGTATTGCTTGATCAGCCGCTGGAAGACGGTCATCAAGTCTGCACGCGCCTGTCCGATCGTGACGCCCGGTTTGATCCGCCCCAGGCCATTGATCCAATGCGACCCGCGGTCGTGCATGCGTGCCGCTGTCATGTCGAGTGGGATAAAAAGATCCGTCTCGGAAGGAAATGCGAGCCAGCGCGGCATCACGCCAATCACGGTGTAGGGTTCGCTGTTCAGTTCCACCGTTTTGCCCAGCGCATTCGCCGCTCCGCCGAAATGCCGCTGCCAGAAGCCGTAGCTCAAAATCACCAGGTGATGCACGCCCTGGTCTTCGCCTTTGGCGAACGTGCGGCCAATCAACGGCTGGACCCCGAGCGTGTCAAAAAAATTCCCTTCCACAGTCCGTACCGCCGCAGATTCCGTCGCGCCCTCCCCGCTGGCATTGAACCCACGCGGAAAGCTATAGAGGCTCATCGAGCTGAACGTGCTGTTTTGCGCCTGCCAATCGAGAAAGTCAGCGGCGTCGAGCGGATAATCCCCCGGCGCGCTTTCGCTCTCGCGCAGATCGACGAGCTGCGCGGGATTTTTGAATGGCAGCGGCTCGAGCAGCGTGGAATTGATCACGGAGAAAATCGCCGTGTTGGCACCGATGCCAAGCGCCAGCGTGAGCACCGCAATCACCGTAAACCCCGGCGATTTCGCCAGCATGCGCAACGCGTACCGGATGTCCTGCAGCAGCGTAGTCATTCGTTTTCACCTCTGCGAAAATCTTGCTATCTGAACAAAGACGCCAAAGTTGGCGATTAGAAATCAAGCTGCCGTTTATTTACAAACACTTACGAGCATTCCTAATTCCGCGCGTTGGCGATTAGACATTTCGCCTTATTTTCGCTGACGTTCACTCGGACTTCCGCCCGACGGGCTTGTGTTCGTGCTGGTTCA
>JBAUEH010000101.1:0-18621 GCA_049678505.1 Candidatus Acidiferrales bacterium | reverse complement strand
GGCGGCTCTGCGGTCGCCTACGGCTCCCTGCGCGCCGCCATTCGGGACCAACCCGGGAGCAAAAGCTATGAATTTCGGAGGTTCAAACGTCGTATGATCCACTGCGCGGAGTTTGGGGGCAGCTCATTTAGAGCCACTGTTTAAGGAAAGCGTTAGGCTCGCTCCCACTCAAATGCGCAGCGATCTGCACCTGGTGGTGCGCTCTGTGCGGGATCGCCAAATGCACGACGTAATTCCGGTGGCTTGGATTATGCTCGGGGCTGTGTTAATCGTGTTGCTCGTTTGTTGTGCGAATGCGGGAAGCCTGTTTCTTGCGCGCACTGCAGCGCGTGAGCAAGAATTCGCGATCCGAGCCGTCTTGGGTGCAGGCAAAGGCCGGGTCTTGTGCCAAACGCTTACGGAGGGACTGTTGGTGTCTGCCGTAAGCGCCGTAGTTGGCTGCATTTTAGCCGAAGCGTTACTGCGAACCTTCATTGCTCTTGCGCCAGATGGAATGTCATTCCTTCGAAAAGCCACGCTCGACCTGCGTATTCTTCTAGCAATGCTTGTCGTATCTTTCGCATGCGGAATCGTATGCGGTTTGTTGCCACTTCTGGAACTGCGTTCCGTTGCAGTTGCAGCCAGACTTCAGCGGTCGAACATTCGTCCTAACGTTCGCCGCATTCTCGTTATTACGCAGATCGCATCCAGCGTTCTTTTGTTATCCGGTGCAGTTCTTCTTTTGCGAAGCCTAGACAAGATCGAACGGCAGGACATCGGTATTAATTCAGCCCATGTCCTTACGGTATCTGCGTCATTATCCCTCCGTTGCTACAATACGACTCAAAAACGTATGGATTTCTTCCTCCGTCTCGTGGCTGCTCTGCATGGCATTCCAGGAGTTACTTCTGTTGCGATGGCGGACTCGCTGCCACCTAATGGTTCTCGCCGTTGGTACTCCTCAATGGCCATCGCAGGAAAGCCGCCGCTCCCGTCTGAAGATATTGTCAGCGAGCGTGCTGTTACGCCTGATTATTTTAATGCTCTGGGTATACGCATCGTCCGTGGTCGAGGATTCTCAAACGCGGATGCTACATCTACGGAGCACCTGATGGTTGTAAACCAAGAGTTAGCCGCCTTGATGTTCCCGGATGAAGATCCGCTGGGCCAGCAAATCCGGCCCGACAAAGATGAATCTTTTTATCGTGTCATAGGCATCGCGGCCGACGTGCGGAATGATGGACTAACTAGGCGAACCTTACCTGAGTACGATACGTTACTTGGAGCGATGCCGGACGAGTGGACAAGTATGGATAGAAATACTTATAGTGGCACGCTAATTATCCGAAGTGCGTTATCCATAAAAACCGCTGCACCATGGATCCGCCAACGGATCGAGGAAATCGATCCTCTGATACCAATCGAAGTGCAAACTATGGACTCTGAGATCAGCACGCTTGCCGCTCGGCCCCGTTTTGAGACGGCCCTGCTTAGCTTTTTTGCTGCAGCAGGACTGCTCATGGCCTCAATCGGATTGTATGGTGTTACTGCGTACACTGCCACCAGACGCACTCATGAAATTGGAATCCGAATAGCATTAGGTGCTACTCGAATCGACGTACTCCGTCTGGTTATGCTGGAGGGATTGCGCCTAATCCTTCTGGGGGGCACCATTGGGCTCGTAACGGCTCTCTCCGCTGCTCACCTTCTCCGAAGTTTGCTGTTTGAGATTGGTCCTTATGATCCAACGAGTTTTGTTTGTGTCGCCGCATTACTGGCACTTGTTGCCATTGCGGCGATTCTTGTGCCTGCTATGCGCGTCATGCGCGTCGATCCGATGGTCGCTCTGCGCTACGAATAAATTCCGCACCCACAGTTTAACTTCCCTTCGCGCCTGCGCCGGATGTTTCTGCGGGGCGCTTCCTCCGCGCGCGGTATTCGCTGTTCGCCTTTTCGAATCACTGACCACTGACCACTCGTCACTGCTTTTCTTCCCCCAGCGGCCGCACATATTGTACCAAATCCATCAGCACCTCTCCCGGAGCCTCTGTCACTACGTAATGCGCCGCGCGCTCAATCTTGAAGAATTTCTTTTCTGGCGCCTGAATGCGATTGTAATACTCCTCGGCTACGCTCTCCGGTGTCGTGCGGTCATGCGCGCCGGCGAAAATAAACACCGGGCATTTGAACGTCTTCACATGATCGAAATTCACAGATTCCATTTGCGGCAATAAAATCTGCACCGAAGTTATTTCGCCGAGCCGCGCCGATGCATCGTCGTAGTCCGTGTAGTCCGGGCTCAACGCCCAGATCTGCGACGGGTCGGCATTCGTCTGCCCGTAAATCATGCCGCCTAACGCCACATCCCACTTCCGTTCCGCGAGCACCTTCGACATCGGAGTGAAGCCCTTCGGATTCGGGTACGGTGCCAGCGCCTTCAACTCTCGAATCGCTGTTTGATTGCCAACCGCCTCCGCCTGTGCCAGCGTTTGCTGGTAGCCAACCACTTCATTTCGCTCTCCGTTCACTACTTGGCCCACACCAATATATGCGTAAAGCAAATCTGGCCGGTGCTGCGCCACTTTCACTCCTAGAATGCTTCCCCAGGAGTGCCCCATCAGAAAAATCTTCTTCTTGCCGTATGTTCGTCGCAGCAGCTCGATCAACTGCTCCGCATCCGCTTGCATCTCGTCAATGGTCATCGAATTGTCCGGCTGCCGCTTCGCCGCCGAAAATGTTTTCCCCGCGCCTCGCTGGTCCCATTGCACGACCGTAAAGAAATCCTCCCACGGCCGCTGGAACGTCCAGCTCTCCGGCATCATCGGCGAGCCCGGCCCTCCATGAATGAAAAGCAATATCGGATTCGCCGGATTATTTCCGCGAACGCTGATCCATTGCGGGATGCCACCAATTTCCACCGTTTTCAGTTCGTTGAATCCTCCAGGCGCAATCGCTTGCGCCGCCGCAATCGCCGCGCGCGCATCGTCCCTCGTGAACCCCTTTGTTGCTGTCTGCTGTGCGCCCGCCGGTGGGTTCCCCCGCGGCTTTTTCTCCTGCGCCAATCCCGCAGCGGAACCAAACAGAAGGAGCCCGCCAACGAGCATCTTTGCCGCCGCAGGCTTAGTTCGGCGTTTTGCTTTTCTTGTTTTCATGAGACTCCGTCTTTTTGAATTTCGCTGCCTATCCGTCTTTGCTTGGATTAACGTTCGCTCATTCTGGCCGAACCTAGAAACAGGGAGGGTGATCCGCTCGCCGCTGATCAGTCACTGCCCACTGTCTTCCATTATTCCTATAGGCAGTCTATATAAATGGCCTGGTACTATAACCTGACTTTTATTCGTTTTCTGAAAATTGGCCTGCTCGCAGTTGCGCGCCGCCACTCCGCTCGTCCTAGGAGGTATGTGCCGAAAACTGCGTTTTTATTGGCTTTTTCGCAAAAAATAAAAATGCACTTCTCGAAAAACACTGAAAAACGCGAAAAATCAATGGACTGCTCTACCAGGCCAATTTTTGCCCAAAAACACCCCTCCAAAGAGACAATTTGGCCTGTTCTAGGACTACACGAATTTCGCCTAATCTTTGCTCACGGTGTCGGAGCGCTTGCCGTGGTCGCAGGCGCATTGCTCAGGTGGTCGTAGTTCATGGCCGCATTCAGCAGGAACATGAAACTGCCCTGTGTGATTTGCCGCCACATCGGATTGATCGCGAACAGCACCACGTGGCCGCGCCCCACCGGGACGTCAACAATTGCAGGTGACTCCGCTAATGCTGATCCGCCGTCCAGCATTCCGCTGACCCAAAGATTTTTCTCGTCCGCGAAGCGCAACACCACGTGCGGCCACAGCGCTTTCGGAGGAACGTATGCACTCAAGTATTCTTGCTCTTCCGGTGGAATGTAAAGTTCCTGCTGCGCTCGCGTGCGATGCACAGTGGGCGGTGCAGGATTCCACGGACGTCCCTGCGGAATATCTGGATCGGTCAGCGAGCCGCGGCCGCTGGGCCGCGCAGCCATTCCACCGTCCGCGCCGCCTCCGCCGAATCCACCACCGCCGCCGGTGAGCGAAACGCGGAACACCGGCGCCTGATTGAAGTAAACCGGGACGGTCGCGTCATAGCCATACGTAACGGGGCTGTGCGGATCTTCGACCGTTGCGTTAAAGATGGCGCCGCGCGCGTGCAGTTGCGGCGTGGGAACAATGGAAACTGTATCGGTGATTCCGGTTTCCGTGGTGAGAACTGAACTCGAGGAAATCGGAATCAGCAATCCGCCGTCGTTGACAAATTTTTCCAAATTTGCGAGGCCGGAAAAATCGAAGCCGCCGCGAATGTCGCTGGTTTGATCCGGACCCAGGCCGAAGCTCGGCGTCAGGTCGGATTTTTCCCATGGAATCGCGCCGCCGGACTCGCTTCCGTCGGGCAAAATTCTTTTCGGCACGCCATTAATCAGGCGCGAGAGATTCGGCATCGACGGCGGAAGAATGATGACGTCGTACTTTGCGCGCAGGTCCGGCGTCTCGCGAACCACTGCGTCGGAAATGTACGAGTACGGAACTTTGCATTCTTCGAGCGCGAGGCGATACCAGCCTTCCGGCTGCGTGTTCATCCAGTTGTGAACCACGGCGATGCGCGGCGCTTCCAAAGGATGGCGTGCGACAGAAACGCTGGCTGACGTCGCGTGGATTTCGAGGCCTAAGTCTTGCGCAGCGGAGGAAAGCTCGTCGTGAAGATTGGACGGATTGCCATCCGCGGGAATAATGAAAGAGCCGGCGCGAAAATCCTGGCCGTCCGCTTTGAATGAATCTTCCGCCGCGAACATTTTGACATCAGCCAAACGGAAGCGAAGCGTCGCCAGCGCGGGTTCGGCGTTGGCGTTGATCATGAAAAAACCTCCGCCGCCGTCGATTTTTCCTGCGGCGCGCGCGGGCCCGTCGATCAGCGTCATCGACGCCTTCAGAATTGTTGGATCAGTGACGCGCAGAGTAGCGACGTCCATCAGCGGGCCGAGCGTCCAGCCGGTGTCGTCATAGGGCGTGGGATCGTGAATGGAATAGTATTGCGTGTCGAGCAGCATGTCCGCTTCACGGCTATAAGGCTGATCCATGCGAATGATGTAGCTGCCCGCAGGGATTGTGGTTTTTGCTGGGGATTTCTCCGTCGTTTTTTCCCCATCCATTTTTGCATCCGATTTTCCGTTTAATTTTTCATTGAGGGGCGCAGCAGCAGGAGCCGATGAAGTCACGTCGATCGCTTGATCCAAACGGGCCACTTCAACTCCTTGGTCCTGCAAAAGACGGGCGAGATGCGCATCGAGAGCTGGCCGCTTGCCATCGTTGAGAATCGCCCACGCAGTTGGACCTTCGGTGGTGGCTTTGGCGACGGAGCGGCGGCTCATGTCGTAGAAGCGCGCGAGGAATTGCTCCGGGCGCTGCGCCATGTAACTCAAACCGACGAGGAGGGCACTCTGCTGCAGATTGACGTTGTCACGGATGGACCAGTAGATCTTGGAGAAAGGAGGATTGGGACGGAACCAGGTGCGCGTGGTGTCTTCCGCCGGAACGGTTTGCTCCGCAGTGTCCGCGCCACGGCCCCCAAATGTTTCGTAGAAGCGGCCGATGCCGTTGTGTCCCGCTTCGGCGAACATCATGTAATTCGGCGCCCATCCGTCGTAAAAGCCGTGCGTCCAAACGCCGGGAACACCGTAGGCAGTCATTTGCTGCACTTCGTTGTAGGCCAGCTCCTGCCACTCGCTCTCAACAATCGGGTCGAGCCAGGCGTTATACGGGCCCGTGCCGGTGGAGATATAGAGGAAGGGAATCGATTCGTGCAAATCATGCAGGACCTGGGGATGCCAAGTCAGAAAAGTTTTCATTTGAATTTTGGAGAGCGCCAGGGCCATGGCGATGCCGTCGCGGTTGTTGTCGTGCGCGACGTAATGCCCCCAATAAATGAGGCTGGGAGCCGCTTTGTCGGGATTGGCCTTTTCCCAATTGTAAAGATCGACTTCACGATCGCGGCCGTCGACTTCGAGCACGGGAGTGATCAGCACGATGACGTTTTTGCGGATTTGGTCGATCATCGGCGAATCTTCCACGGCGAGGCGATAGGCAAGCTCCATGAGCATTTCTGGCGAGCCCGTTTCGGGCGAATGAATCGAGCCGGAAAGCCAGTAGAAGGGTTTTCCCGTTTTTTCCAGATCAGCGGCTTCGTCGGGAGAAAGTTTGCGCGGGTCGGCCAGTTTGGCGGTGATGTCTTTGTAATGGTCGAGCTGCGCGATGTTTTGCTCGTCGCTCACGGCGACGACCATGAAGTCGCGGCCCTCTTCGCTTTTTCCGGTAATGAAAGTGCGGACGCGCGGAGAGGCTTTTTCGAGAGCGTGATAATAACGGTAGATGTCGGCGACATGCGTGAGCTTGTTGGGCGTGCCGATGGCGTAGCCGAGAATTTTGTCGGGCGAAGGAACAGTGCTCGATGCCGGAAGATGGTCAACGAGCGGAGTGGAAAGATACGGCTCGGTGGTGTATTCGCGGATCTTCGCGGTGTAGTCCGCGTCGAGCGGCTGGGTTGAAGCTTTGGCTGCGGAGTCAGACTTTTTCGAATGGTGCGAAGTTTGAGCCTGGCATGCAGGGACCGCCAATATAAGAGCAACGATGAAAATCCATTTGCGTCCAGCCACACCTCGAAAATCATGCTTTGCGATCATCGTGGACTCCCCCTCTTTCCTTGTGCAGAGACGGATTATGCAACTTTTACGTTTCGCAGAGTAGTTTTTTGCGGGGCTGCGATTCCGGACCCCAATATGGCGTCAATTATGAGGAATAAAGGCATCACGGCCGAAATTAACTCGGTTGATTTCGGCGTTAACAAGAGCCTCAGTTTCCGGTGCATTCACATTTGACAGCACTGCGTTTTGCGCGAAGCGAACAGACAGAAGATTCACATCCGCGACTTGCAACGGTTGCATCACCAGGCTCCACTGACGCGCGGGCGGTGAGGCTACGAATAAGTGTCGCGGTGTGATAGGCAGTAAGATCGCTGTATTTCCCTTGTTGAACCCAGAGCCGTGTAGCACTTGAGTTCCCACAAATTCGACAGTACTGGACAGTCTCCGAGCACAAGGACAAGTCCCGGCGGCGTTTCAAGGGTGTGCCAGTCCTTCTTCATCAACGCTAGTGCCAGGGCCGAAGTAGTCTCCTTGATTGCAGCGAGATGGTAGTACGACGGGCTATCTTCCATGTTGGCGCGACGCGATTCAACGAGCTGTCTGAGCTGATCGGCAGGTACAAGCTCTCCCTTTTTCAAAAGGTTATGCTGCAGGTCCCTGATGAAGTCGGGCTTCCTGGTCTCCTCCCTAAATTTTGGGGTCATTGAAGATAGTATGCGATCACGACATTTCGAAGACCTTATGAAGAGTGACGCCACGTAAGTCGCCCAGATGACGGCATCCCATTGACCGAACTCGCGGCGACTAAGCAGTGTATTGCATCGTGTGGCAGCGTCGTTCTCGATCTGCGCGAGCCAGCGTTCGTACCCATTTTGCGTGGTGTAGCCATTGAGTGCGTATTCATAAAAGTCGACCTCCCAGCAAACGCTTTTCGGTCGACGCGGTTTTGGAGGCACGTTGCGGCGATAACACCAAAGGTCGCCGTTGGGGTCGGTAAAATTCCTCAGTTGCCACTGCGGAACCTTATGCTGGCGATGTGTGAGTTGGGTTGGAGAGGCCATAAAGAATCAACCTAACACAAGTTTCCATCGCGGCAAAACGAGTCGCAAAGCAAGCTGCGGATTCTCCGGTTTCAGCAGGCCGGTTGCCTCCACCGGACCTCGTCCCGTAAAATCGTCCGGGGCAAGTCGCGCAAAATCGTCCAGGACAAGTCGGATGCTGGTGGCCTGCTCGCCCGCCTGCCCACCACGGCGGGCGAGCGGCGAGCAAGCTCGGAATGACAATGGAAATCGTGGCGAGATTGTTGGTGCGGATGTGCGAACGCAGCGCGACTCGGGGAGTCGCGACGGGCGACCCAAGGGTCGCCCCTACGAGGCAAAATCCCCACCCTTCGCAAAGAGCGCGAAGGATGGGGCACCCGGCCGTGCCCTGACGAAACGAACCACGACGAGATCTTTCGCTACGTGGATGGCTCCCAACAAAGGCACCGCGGCCGGGGCTAAAGCGCAACTCCATAATGACTAAATTGCGAGGTCGAGAGTTTCTGAAATGCGAAACTCTGCGCTAGACGACCGCGAATTATTGCGGGGATTCGAGTTTTTCGGCCATGGCGAGGAGTTTGGTGACGCTGTTCCAGTTACGGCCGGTGAGGGGAGTTTTCAGCGCGCGGTCGAGCGTCGACCAAGGCAGCTTCGAGCGTCCCATGCCGTTGGGGAAATACATGTAGAGCTCGCGGCCGCTGGAATGCAATTCTTCAGGCTCGATCTTCATGGCGCGAACTTTTGCGAGCGCTTCTTTGTCCGGATCGCTTGCAAGAAAGCCGATGAGCAATTTGCCTGGTTCGATGTTGCGGCGCTTGGCAAATGGATTTCGCGCGATGACGTCACGCATCTCGGCGGTGGTGCGGTGGATCACGCTGGGCCGGAAGCCGAATTTGCATTCAATGGCTTTTTCGATGCGCGCGGGGAGAGCGGCCAGGTCGCGCTCGCTGGTGCAGAAGACGACGTTGCCGCTGTTGATGTAAGTCTGGCAGCCGGTGAATTTGAGTGATTCGTAGAGCGCGCGAAGGGTGTCCATTTTGATTTGGTTGTGGCCGAGGACGTTAACGCCGCGGAGCATGGAGATGATGGCGAGCATAGGAAGGGAGTATATCGCGGCGCAGGACAATAAAGGCTAATCGACGATAAACAACTTGGCGCCTGTTTGCGTGGAAGATTTGTGAGGTTCAGCATCGGAAGCGACTTGATAGGTCATTCCGGGGCGGAGAACAAATTTTCTGCCATCCTTCAGCTCTGTGGAAAGTTCACCTTCCGTCACCAACAAAACGTGTCCGCGAGTGCACCAATGATCCGCGGAATATCCAGGCGTGTACTCGACCATTCTGACCCTGATATTTCCCATCTCGAGAGTTCGCGAAATCGCTTTTCCTGTTTGGCCAAGGCGTTCTGTGGCGGGTAAGCGGGTCCAATCAGTGACCGTGAACGGGGCATCTTGAATTTTCATCGCGCGCCACCCTTTTTTCAGCCAGCTTCAGCGTTTTTGTTCCATGAGGCTGGCGATGGTGTCCATGAGGTCGAACTTGGTGAGGATTTCGAATCTGCCGTTGGACATTTCGACGAAGACGGCGGGGCCGGAATGGCTGAGGAGTTGCGTGACGCGCTCGACGGGAGCGTCGCTGGGAATGCGCGGGAGCGCTTCGCCCATGACTTCGCGGATGACGAGCTTGCGCAGGTCTTTTCCCTGGAGCGCGAGATTCAGGATTTGATCTTCGTAGATGGTGCCGATGGGATTTTCGTCTTCGAAGACGGGCAACTGCGAAATGTCCTGCTGCTGCATGGTGTGGAGGGCGTGAAAAACGGTTTGATAAGGACGCGCAACGATGAGCTCGCGATGCTTGCCGGTTTGCGCTTTGACGCGGACGACGTCGGCGGCGCAGAGCGGGACTTCGGATTCGACGTAGCCGTGCTCGCGCATCCAGCCGTCGTTGTAGACTTTGCTCAAGTAGCGCATGCCGGTGTCGGGGAGGAAGGCGACGATGACATCGTCTTTTTTCAATTCGCGGGCGAGGCGCAGCGCGGCGGAGAGGCAGCCGCCTCCTGAGCCGCCAGTGAAAATGCCTTCCTGTTTGGCGAGGCGGCGCGCCCAGACGAAGCATTCTTCGTCGGTGACCTGGAGCACGTCGTCGAGAACGTCGAAGTGCATAGTGGAAGGAAAAATATCTTCGCCGATGCCTTCGACGACGTAGGTTTTGGCCTTGCCGACTTTGCCGGTTTTTACGAATTCGTAGTAGAGCGAGCCGATGGGATCGACGCCGATGATTTTGACGGCGGGATTTTTTTCTTTGAGAAATTTGCCAGTGCCGCTGATGGTGCCGCCAGTGCCCATGGCGCAAACGAAGTGCGTGATTTTTCCTTCCGTGTCCTTCCAGATTTCCGGACCGGTGGTGTGATAGTGCGCGTCGGGATTCATGGGATTTTCGTATTGATTGGGGTAGAAGGAATTGGGAATTTCGCGCGCGAGTTTTTTGGCGACGGAATAATAGCTGCGCGGATCGTCGGGTTCGACGGCGGTGGGACAAACAATGACTTCGGCGCCGAAGGCTTTGAGCAGGTCGATTTTTTCGCGCGACTGCTTGTCGGTAATGGTGAAAACGATTTTGTATCCGCGCACGGCGGCGACGAGCGCAAGGCCCATGCCGGTGTTTCCCGAAGTGCCTTCGATGATGGTGCCACCGGGCTTGAGTAGGCCTTTGCGCTCGGCTTCGTCAATCATCCAAATGCCGATGCGGTCTTTGACGGAGCCGCCGGGATTGAGGTAATCGGCTTTGACGAAGACTTCGGCTTGGATATCGTGCGTCAGACGGTTGAGACGGATGAGCGGCGTATTGCCGATGGCCTCGAGAATGTTTTTGCAGAGCATGCGGGCGCGGCGACCTCGATTTAGGCTAGTGTAAGGTTACGAAGTTTGCGAAGCGAAGTCCAGCTAGGCGGGGCTTCGAGTTGCGGTAGGGAAGTGCTAATGCTAAGGAGAGAGAGATGAAAAGGCAGAATGTGTCGAGCGGGACGCCGTGGGAGCCGGTGGTGGGATATTCGCGGGCGGTGCGCGTGGACGCGCAGATATGGGTGTCCGGCACGACGGCGACGGATGCGAAAGGCGAGATTGTCGGGAAGGGCGACGCGTACGCGCAGGCAGTGCAGATCCTGAAAAATATCGAGACGGCGCTCGGGAAAGCGGGAGCGAAGATGGAGCATGTGGTGCGGACGCGGATTTTTGTGAAGGACATTTCGCAATGGGAAGCGATTGGGCGCGCGCATGGAGAAGTTTTCGGGAAGATTCGGCCGGCGTGCTCGATGGTGGAAGTGACCGGATTGGTTTCGCCGGATATGCTGGTGGAGATAGAGGCGGATGCAGTGGTGATGGAATAAGGACGCGCGGTCTCTTCCCGCCCGAATGAGATTGTCCCAGGAGAGGAACCAACTGTGGCCAGCAGAAGCACGCGTGTAAATCAATGCCAAAAGCCGGCAGGATGGCTGGGCCGATTCGTTTTGTGGAACATGAATTCGCGGCATTCGAAGGTAACAGACTGGGGTCTATCTCACATTTCGATAGCGAAGCATGACATCGTCCTCGACATTGGCTGTGGCGGAGGCAGAACGGTGAGTAAATTGGCCGTCATGGCCTTTCAGGGAAAGGTCTACGGTGTCGATTTTTCGACGGAAAGCGTCGCCGTGGCCAGCAAGACAAACAAACAATGGATCGATATGCATCGCGTCGAGATTCGGGAAGGGGCTGTATCTCAGTTGCCGTTTTCAGAGAACGTGTTCGATGTTGTCACAGCGGTGGAAACACACTTCTGGTGGCCTGACTTGCCTGCTGACATGCGCGAGGTTTTAAGAGTCCTGAAACCCGGCGGCACGCTCATCATTGTCGCGGAAATTTATAGAGGGGCGAAGACCATGACCGCGAAGGCCGCCGAAAAATATCTCCCGTTATCGGGTATGACGCTGCTGAGTGCTGACGAGCATCGCGACCTCTTTGCAAATGCTGGTTACTCGGATGTCCAGGTCATCGCGGAATCTCATAAAGGATGGATTTGCGGCACAGGCAGGAAGCCCTCGAAACTGGAAAATTCCGTCTCTCAGATATCCAAAAAAGACCCTGAATAGCCGCAGAGCCTAGGTCACCGACCCACCTATGGTGGGCAAGCAGGCTGTTGGAACACCAGGGGCCAGCGGAGGCGCAACCGTTCGCTATTGCGATAGAATTGAAGGGAAATGGATGAAACGCCGCAGGATGAATTGCCGCCGGATGAAATGCTACAGGATGAAGGTCCGCAGGGGCTCGTTCGCATTGGCGGGGGAAAACTCTTCAGCCGCGTGGCCATTTTTCTGCTGGTGCTCTGCTCGATTGCCGTGGGTTGCGCGGCGGGGCTGCTTTTCGTCTACAACAGCGACCTGCCGCAGATTCAAGAGCTGGAAAATTACCGTCCGGATGTGGTGACGGAGCTTTACGCGGACGACGGAACATCGGTTGGAACGTTCGCGCTGCAGCGGCGAATTCTGCTGACCTACGATCAGATCCCGCAAGTCCTGAAAGACGCGATTATCTCGACGGAAGACCGGCACTTCATGGAGCACTGGGGCGTGGACTTTCCGCGCGTGGCGGAAGCGGCGTGGGCGGATATGGTGCACCGGCGCATCGTCCAGGGCGCGAGCACGATCACGATGCAACTGGCGGGAGGGCTTTTTCTCAATCGGTCGGACCGCAGTTTCCGGCGAAAGACCGAAGAGGCCATGCTGGCGATTCAAATCGAGCGGCATTACACGAAGCAACAAATTTTCACGATGTACTGCAATCAAATTTATCTTGGCGCAGGAAATTATGGGTTCGAGGCGGCGTCGGAATCGTATTTCGGGAAGCACGTCAGCCAGTTGACGTTGCCGGAGGCCGCGCTGCTTGCGGCGATCATTCGCGGGCCGATCTATTCGCCCATCTTGCATCCAAAGCGCGCGCTCGACCGCCGTAATCTTGTGCTCGATTTCATGGCGGACGATGGAAAAATCACCAAAGCGCGGGCCAAAGCGGCACAGCAGATGCCGCTGGGATTGAATTTGACGTATCCGCTGAACAGCACGGTCGCGCCGTATTTTGTGGAAGAGATCCGGCAGAAGCTCGAACAGGAGTTTGGACCCGAAGCGGTGCATCAGGAAGGATTGCGTGTTTACACCACGCTGAACGCGGCTATGCAGCGCGAGGCGGTGCAAGCGGTGCGCGATGGCTTGCATGCGTACGATCGCCGTCACGGCTGGCGCGGCGAACTGCCAAACGTTTTCCACGAACACCTAGGGACGCTGCAGAGTTATGAGTCGCCGGATTGGCGCGACGCGATCCAGCTGGGAGATTACGTCACGGGATTGATTATCGCGGTGGACCGCAACGCGGCGGTGGCAAAGATTGGTCCGTACCGCGCGGTGATTACCGCGCCGGATTTTGCGTGGACGGAAGAAAAATCACCCGAGCAGCTTCTGCAAATCGGCGATCTCGCCAATCTGTACATAGAAAGCGTGAATGGCAGCACGGTGCACGTGCAGCTCGAACAAATCCCCGCGGCGCAAGCATCGCTGCTGGCGATCGATAACGCCACGGGAGAAATCAAGGCGATGGTCGGCGGATATAGTTTTGAGGAGTCGAAATACAACCGCGCGGTGCAGGCGATGCGGCAGACGGGGAGCTCGTTCAAAGTGTACGTGTACGCGACGGCGCTGGAAAAGGGCATGACGCCGTTCGATACGGTCTTGGATGAGCCGATCACTTATATGAGCGGCGGGAAAGACTATGCGCCGCACAATTATGACGACAGGTTCGAAGGGCGCATCAGCTTGCGGCGCGCGCTGGCGGACTCGCGCAATGTGCCGGCGGTGCGCCTGCTGGATCAGATCGGGATTGAAAATGTGATCGACAATGCGCGGCGGTTTGGAATCACTAGCCCGCTGCCTCCGTATTTGCCGCTGGCGCTGGGCGCGGCAGATTTGACTCTGCTGGAGCACACATCGGCGTTCACGGTGTTTCCGGATGACGGAATTCATATTCAGCCGCATATGATTCGCCGCGTGACTTCGTATGACGGCGCGATTCTGGAGGAAGCGCGGCCGAAAGTGACGGACGTGCTGCCTTCGGATGTGGCGCGAACCATGGTGGCGATGCTGGAAGACGTGGTGCATTTCGGCACGGGAGTGCGCGCGCAAGCGCTGGGCAGGCCGTCCGCGGGGAAAACGGGAACGACGAATGATTTCACGGATGCGTGGTACATCGGGTTCACGCCACAGATTACGGCGGGGGTCTGGGTGGGATTCGACGACCCGAAAAGTTCGCTCGGGCCGAAGGAGACAGGAGCGCGGGCGGCGCTGCCGATTTGGTTGGAATTCATGGAGCAGGCGTGCAAGGGAATGCCAGCGGAGAATTTCCCGAATGTGACTTCGCTGGAAGAACTGGCGAAGACGCAGCACGAGGATGTGGACGTGCCGGATACGGCTCCGCCAGCGGACGTGACAGAACAGGGATTGCCGGAGAAGCAGCCGGCCGCTTCGGAAGACAGTTCGGTGACGAAAGACAAACCGTTGGCGGGAGACAGACCTGCTGCGGGAGGCAAGCCGACGCCACAGGTGAAACCGTCAGCGAAACCCCAACAGCCCGCTGCCAAGCCGCATGGCTTCGCTCACTGAGTTAAGCCGAGATATTAAGTTCGGTGCGCTCGCTTCTTGCCTGAAATTATCCCCTGAAAGGATTCCAGCCTTTGGAGGGCAATGGGGATGAATGCCCGTCGGGGTGAACCAAGATAATTTTACGGGCGCGAGTGATTTCGCCGATCTGGGTGATTTGTGGGTGGGGCGCGATGCGGCGGAGGCGCTGGGCGGATTTTGGCGGGACGGTGAAAAGTAAGCCGTAGTCGTCGCCGCCGTGGAGGGCGAGGGCGAGTGGATCGATTCCGGCCGCGAGCAGGGCAGGAGGAACTTTGGCGGCGGGAATTTTGTCCGCTGAGATTTGCGCGCCGACGCCGCTTCCTGTGCATAGACGGGTCAAATCGGTTGAAAGGCCGTCGGAGATGTCCATCATGGCCGAGGGGATGCGCTGGCGCGCGAGCGCTTGGCCGAGAGCGGCGGGAATTTGCGGATAGAAGTGCGGCCGGAGATACTTTTTTAGGGAATGCTGCCGAGACCGGCCGCGAAGGACGATTTTGAGGCCCAACTGCGCGGCGCCGAGCGTACCGCTAACATATATAAGGTCGCCGGGGCGGGCGCCGGAGCGCGGGACGGCTAAACCGGAAGGGATTTCGCCCAGAACAGTCACGCAGATGATTACCGAAGCTGATCGCGAGATGTCGCCGCCAATCAGGCGTGAATCGAATTCACGGGCGGCACGAGCCATTCCAAAGGCGAAGAGAGTCATCCATTCCTCTGTCTTGTTAGAGGGCAGGGCCAGCGCAAGGAGAAAATAACGTGGCTTGGTGCCCATGGCGACCAGGTCGCTGGTGGCACGAGCAAGCGACTTATAGCCAATGGAATGGGGAGGGTAATTCGGCTGGAAGTGGGTGCCCTCAAGGCTGAAATCGGTACTGATCGCCCATTCGGAGCGCAGAGAGGGGCGAAGTACTGCGGCGTCGTCGCCGATTCCCCGGAGCAGCGGGCCCTTTTCTCCCTTATGCCTAATAGATGGAATCACTTGAGCCAGCTCGCAGATCAGCTCGGCTTCCCTGTCCTTCTGACCAGTTGAAATTGGCTTTCTCACGGTTTATAACTATAGAGAGAGGGTGATTTTGCCCTGCCGGATTATAAGGCGATCCGGCGGATAACACGAGCACCCAGCCCCGCGAGAGGAATTTCGATTGACTCTGCGGAGGGCAGCACTTATATTCGCGACCGGTTTCGAACCGAGTCTCGCGGTTCAAACACGAATAAGCATCGCGCAGACCGCATTTTGGGGCCAGCGGTCATTTTGGTTCAGCGCAAAGATAAAGACCAAGTCAAGAAATTCAAGTTTGAGCCATGCGACGTAAATATTACACATTTTTTGTTGCTTCCACGGATTCGGGAAAGATGAGCCGAATGCGCATCCCCCACTATGCCGTGCATTTGTTGATTGTGCTCGCGCTCGTCGGAAGCGTGACAGTGCTCGCGGCGGTGGGCGCGTATTCGCGGATGCTGTGGAAAGTGACGGCCTACAATTCGCTGCTCAAAGACCAGAGCGCGCTGACCCAGCAGTATCGTGATCTGCAGAGCCAGGTAAAGGACGCAAACCAGCGGCTGAATTCGCTGCAATCGTTGGCGAGCGAAGTGGCGGTCGCCTATGGGTTGACGCGGGTACCGGATACGCCGTTCAGTTTGACGAATACTTCGGCGCAGTCTAGTGCGACGTACAAGGACACCGTGGATCAATTCAATTTCCTGGAACAAAATTCCGCTGCGGTGATGCTGGCGTCGACGGGAGCTCTGCGTTTGGTGCCCGGGATGAAGCTTGTGGATGCGCCGTTTATTCCTTCGCTTTGGCCGGTGATGGGACGGATAACAAGCCGATTCGGAGAAAGGCTGGACCCGTTTGGTGGAGAAGGCGAATTCCACACTGGCCTGGACATCGCGTCGCATTATGGCGACGATGTTCGCGCCGCGGCCGATGGAGTGGTGGTGTGGGCAGGGAACAGGCAAGGATATGGCCGCGTGGTGATTATCGATCACGGCTTCGGCATCACAACGTGGTATGCGCACCTTGCGGCGTATGATACGCAGGAAGGAATGCGCGTGAAACGGGGCGACGTGATTGCGCAAGAAGGCGACAGTGGCCGCGCGACAGCTCCGCATCTTCACTTCGAAGTTCGCATAAACAATGCCCCCGTGAATCCCTGGCGTTACCTACAACAAGTTGATACAGGCGGGACAGTATCCGGCGGGGATTAAGAGTTTAGGCTTCAGGCTTCGGTCCAGTTTATTTCTTCCGTTTGCGTTTCTCTCGAACCACCAGCGTAAATCCTCTCATTTTCTAGTCGGGCCATTCGCAGGCGCAGCCACTGCCGCTTGAAGCATCTGGGGAGTGATCTGGATGCGCAACTGGACCAGGTGGCCATCGTGGGAGATGTCAGCAGCTTTGAGCAGAGCGTCGAGGGCGGGCCACTGCGGGCCGATTTGCTGCTGCGTTTTCGAGTCTGCCAGCGCCGCGCGGCCCATCCACAGCAGGCCTTGCAGAGCGGTGGAAAGTTGAAACGCATCAAGAGCCGAATCACACTCGGCGAATGCGGAGACTTTCAAGTTGTCGGCGGAGGGCCGAGCCGCAGCGGTGATGGCGTGCACGCTGCGAAGCAGGCGGGCGAGCTGCGCGGAATGGGATGCGTCGATGCCAAGGTCCTTCGGGAGATCCTGCGTGCGCGCAACGGCGTAGATGGAAGCGCCGGAAACACGAGCGACGCGCGCCGACATTTCCGGATCAAGACGATGGAGATTCTGCGCGCCAAGGACCTGCGAGAGAGCAGGACCGTCGGCGAGGGCGATTTCGCCGGGAGCAAGGAAAGTGAAGCGAATGAGGCGCGGAGAATTCTCTTCACGCACTTCATAGATCTTCTGGTTGTGAGTCTTTACGAGCCTGCCGGCACGCAGCGCGTAGCGTTCGATCTTCGCCTGATCGAAGCGGCCTTGCGCGAGCGCGAAAACAGACGTTGAGGAAGTTTGCGGCCAGAGGGCAACCGCGGCGCGATCCAAATCGCGCGAGTAATCAAAACCGGTAGCGCGAATGAACTCCGCGTAGGCGGGATCCTGCGCGGACGTGGGTGCAAGAGCGGCAAGCTGGTTCGCAAGAGATGAAGCGCGGAGTGCAGCAATGTCAACGAAGGCAACCGCGGATGCGCCGGCAGGCAATTGCTGAATCAAGTCCGGAACGCTTACGCCAGCGGGAGCCGCACTGTGATCGGGCGAGGAGCCGGAGAGAGAGGGCGAAGGAGCATCGAATGCCTGGCGCTGTTTTTCGAGTTCATGATGATGGATATAAGCGAAGGCAATCGCTGCCGCGATGCAGGCAAGGAGAATAATGGTGAAGGCGCGTTTCATGCAGTCGGTGAGGCAGCCACCTTCTGAGTATAAATTTGCATCCAATTAGTGTAAAGTTGGGGTTGCGCTGGCAATCGCGGGCTAGTGTGGCACAGATCGTGCTTCGTTCAGTGAAGCGCTTGCAATTTTGTTGCCTGCATGATAACTTTGCCAGGTTTGCTTGTGCTGGCGTAGCTCAGCTGGTAGAGCATCTGATTTGTAATCAGAGGGTCGGGGGTTCAATTCCCTCCGCCAGCTGGATTTTTGAGGGTCGGGATTTTGGGTTTGGATCAGACGGATTCCTCGCACTAGAAATGAACGGGCTGGTGTCTCTAGACACGAGCCCTTTCTGCGTTGCGAAGTGCCCCGTTTGGGACGAGCGCGTCAAGTCCCGTAGTTTCGCGGGACGGGTGGGTGAGTGGCTAAAACCAGCAGACTGTAAATCTGCCGCTCCTTGCGGGCTACGGAGGTTCGAATCCTCCCCCGTCCACCATTGTGCCGCGAGAGCTGGAAAGAAGCGTTGCAAGCAGTAGCGCCGTTCATCTCGAAAGATTTGGATTGTGAAGGAATTGTCGGGAAGGGAATCGCGCGACCAGCGAACCGGTTTGAGCCTGGGTAGCTCAGTTGGTAGAGCGCGTCCTTGGTAAGGACGAGGTCACCGGTTCAATCCCGGTCCCAGGCTCCAGAGTTGTAAGTTGGGCGGGGGTAACTCAGGGGTAGAGTCTCTGCCTTCCAAGCAGATGGTCGCGGGTTCGAATCCCGTCCCCCGCTCCATCATTGGCGGAATACGCGGGCAGCAAAGATTCTGAGTGAGGGTAAGAAGCGATGGCGAAGGAAAAATTCGAGCGCAGCAAGCCGCACCTGAATATCGGGACGATCGGGCACATCGATCACGGAAAGACCACGCTGACGGCG
>JBAUEH010000100.1:0-59056 GCA_049678505.1 Candidatus Acidiferrales bacterium | reverse complement strand
TGGTCACCGAAGAAATGCGCCACGGCTGGCAGATGTGCACTCTGCTGATTTCTCATTTCGGTTATGGAGGTCGCGTCGAAGCACAAAAAATGCTTGAGCGCCGCGCGTTTGAACAAAAGCGCCTGCTCGGAGCATTCAATCAAGACGTTCGCAATTGGCTGGATTTTTTTACATATACCGACTTCGTCGATCGCGACGGCAAATTCCAGCTCACCATGCTGAGTTATTCCGGGTTCGCGCCTCTTGCTCAGTCCATGATTCCGATGCTGCGCGAGGAATCATTCCACCTGGGCACCGGCCACGATGGCATTAAGCGCATCGTGAAAGCCGGCGTTGTGCCGCTTACTGTGGTCCAAAAATATGTCAACAAGTGGATTCCGGTCAGCTACGACCTGTTTGGCGTGGATCAATCGAGTTCTGCTCACTGGTTTTACGTTTGGGGATTAAAAGGGCGCTACGACGAGGCGCAAAATCAGCAAGCGGCCGACTTGGGCCACATGAACGAGCATAACCGCAATTTGTATTATGCGGAGTGCCTGAAGTTGATTGACCAGATCAACAAACACGTGCCGGCTGGCCAAACGCAACTGTACGTTCCGGACTTGAAATTCAACCGCCATATCGGCGAGTTCGCGAATCAGCCGTATAGCGTCACAGGCGAACTGCTGCCGCCCGAAAAGTATGCTGAGCATTTGCAGGAAGTTCTGCCGCAGGAAGAAGACGTTAAGTTGGTGATGGATATTCAAAACACGGAACCAAAGTGGGTCGCAGCGAAAGCGTCAATGGAATAAGCCATTCGCTCGCGGGCGCACGCGGTCTCAATGAATCCGTCCGATCAGATGTTCGATAGCAACAGTTGTTGCGTTGGCGTCACGATCGAAGGTCGTGTCGCTTCGGTTTTGCTCGATCGCCCGCCGCTCAATGTAATGAACATTCGGATGATGGACTCTCTTCACACTTTGATCACGAAGATTGTTGATCGCGCCGATATTTTGATTCTTCGTGGCGCAGGCAAGAGCGCCTTTTCTGCCGGAGCGGAAATCGCTGATCATACGCTAGACCGTGTTGCCACGATGCTCCAGGCTTTTCACCGCATCTTCCTTGAACTTTGGCGCGGCAAAATGATCACCATTGCCGCTGTTCATGGCCATTGCCTCGGTGGCGGATGTGAACTCGCGACGTTCTGCGATTTCGTTGTGGCCGCGGAGTCCGCGACGTTCGGCCAGCCCGAAATTAAACTTGGCTGTTTTCCGCCCGTTGCGATGGTGACTTTCCCGCGGCTGGTCGGCATGCGCGCCGCTCTGGATCTCATTCTCAGTGGACGCATGATTTCTGCTGCTGAAGCTCAGCGCATCGGGCTCGTCACCCGTGTCGTTCCGGATAACGAACTGGATCGGGCAGTATCGTTGTTGGTTGATGATTTATGCAAGCTGAGCCCATCTGTCCTTGCGCTGGCTCGGCGCGCGCTCTGGAGCTCCGACGGCTTCGATTTTGCGCGTTCGCTGCAATCCATCGAGGATTTCTATATGCGTGAACTGATGAAAACCCACGACGCCAACGAAGGCATTCGCGCTTTCCTGGAAAAGCGCGAGCCATCATGGCAAATGTAGTAGGAGCGCGAAACTGTGACCATGATCAAATTTCTACAGAAACCGTCTTGCACAACGTGCCGCAAAGCGAAAAGTCTCTTGCTGAGAGGCGGTGCCAAATTGGAAGTTCGTGACCTCAATAGAGAGCGGCTGAGCGTCGCGGAACTGAACGCCTTGATCGGCGAGAGAGACTATCGGCTTTTTCTCAACCCGAGAAACAAGGTCTATCGCGAAAAGAAGATGAAAGAGCGCCCGCCATCGCGTTCAGCGGCATTGAAAATGATGGCTGCGGAGCCAAATCTGATTCGCAGGCCAATCGTGATTTCGAGGGATCAGATTCTGCTGGGCTACGATGAAAAGGCATTGCAGCAACTTGTTTAGGGAGATTCGGTGAATAAAGAGCTTGTCCGTCTGCGCGTCAATGGCGAAGAGCGCGAAATCGCGACCGCGCCCAATCGGCTTTTGCTCGACGCGCTCCGGGAAGACCTGGGCCTTACCGGTTCGAAACGTGGCTGCGACGACTCGAGCTGCGGCTGCTGCGCTGTGCTCGTCGACGGCGTGCCGATGCTTTCCTGCGTTGCGCTCGCCGCAAGCTATGAAGGTTGTGACATCATCACCGTTGAAGGCTTGGGCGGACCCGGAGACCTCGATCCCGTTCAGGAAGGCTATGCGGAAATGGGCGGCGCCCAATGCGGTTACTGCACCCCCGGTTTCATGATCGCGACCAAAGCTCTCCTCGACCGCAAACCAAATCCGACGATGGACGAAATCCGCGAAGCGCTCTCCGGAAATCTCTGCCGTTGCACGGGCTACATGCAAATCTACGAATCGGTCAAGTACGCGCTGGAAAAGCGGCGCGCCATTTCCGCTTCCATGCCTCCCGTGCACGCGCCGGTGGTGCGCTGACGTGGTTGACCTGGAACATAAAAATGGCTTCAGCATCATCGGCAAGCCCCTTGCCATGGCCGACGCTGTGTCGAAAGTTACCGGCATCGGGAAATACGCGGACGACCTTTTCGTTCCGGGAATGCTGATTGCAAAAATTCTGCATTCGCCTTATCCCCACGCGCGGATCCGTTCAATTGGCACCTCGGCTGCCGAGGCTCTTGCCGGCGTGAAGGCTGTTGCAACAGGCCAAGATGCGCGCAATCCCTACGGCATTTTGCCCATCGGCCACGACGAACGCGTCTTCGCGCTCGATAAGGCTCGCTATATTGGCGACAACGTCGCCGCCGTGGCCGCCACCACTGCCGAAATCGCCGAGCAAGCCCTCGACTTATTGCAGGTCGATTATGAACATTTGCCTGCCTGGTTTGAACCTGAAGAATCCATGAAGGCCGAGTCCAATTGGATTCACGAGGAACGCCCGCGCAACATCGAAAAAGAATATCACCACGTCTTCGGCGACCCAGAGCAGGGCTTCGCGCAAGCCGATTTCGTGGCGGAGGAGCGCTACTACGCTGGCGAAGTCAACCAGGCTGCGATGGAGCCGCACGCAACTCTCGCCATTTGGGAGCCGCACGATCGCCTGACCGTTCATTCTTCCACGCAAGTGCCTTTTTACCTGCATCGCACCATCGCGGAAGTCTGTGAAATGCCGATGAGCCAGATTCGCGTAATCAAGCCGCTCATTGGCGGCGGCTTCGGCGGGAAGAGCGAAATCATTCCGCTGGAAATTGCCGCCTGTGTGCTCGCCAAAAAATCGCGCAAGCCCGTGAAGATTACCTACACGCGCGAAGAAGTTTTTCTGGCTCATCGTGGGCGGCCCATCACCATTGTGTATTTGAAGGTTGGCATCACGCGCTCCGGCAAAATAACGGCCGTTCAAGCGCGCGTCATTCAGGATGGCGGCGCATATTGCGGCTATGGTCCTGTCACCGTGCTGTATTCCGGCGCGCTGCTCGGGGCGATCTACGATATCGCCAATGTTCGCTACGATGGCTTCCGTGTGCTCACCAACAAGCCTGCTTGCGGCGCCATGCGTGGCCATGGCACCGTCAACGTCCGCTTCGCCTTTGAATCCATCATGGACCAGTTAGCCGATCAAGCAGGACTCGACCCTCTCGAAGTCCGCCGCCACAATTTGCTGAAGGCGCCCTGCATCACCGCCAATTCGCTTCGCGTTACAAGCTACGGTCTTCCCGAATGCATCGAGAAAGTCTTCGAGCGCTCCAACTGGAAAGACAAAAAAGGCAAATTGCCTTACGGCAAGGGCGTCGGCGTTGCCTGCAGTCATTATGTTAGCGGCGCGGCCAATCCCATCGTTCGTTCCAACATGCCGCACACCACGGTGTACATCAAAATCGACCGCGATGCTGCCGTCACAGTGTATACCGGTGCATCGGAAATCGGCCAGGGCTCCGACACCATGCAAATTCAGATCGCCGCTGAAGTCTTGGGCGTTCGCACCGCGCGCATCAAGCTTGTCGCCGCTGACACCGAGCTAACGCCCATCGACTTGGGCAGCTATTCCAGCCGCGTCACGTTTATGGCCGGAAATGCTTGTCTCAATGCCGCCAAAGACATGCGCGATCAACTTTTCGCCGCTGTTGCGAAGAAGCTGGGCTGCTTACCGAGTGATCTCGTTGCGAAAAATGATCATATAGCTCATGCCGGCGACTCAGCCAAGAGCGTTTCCTTCGATGAGGCCGTTTCGCTTGCCCTCGAATTCCATGGTGCTCTCGTGGGCCGCGGCACCTATGCGCCGCCGGAAGCAGCGCGCGGAGGCAACTTCCGCGGCGCCGGCGTGGGACCCTCGCCAGCCTATAGTTACAGCGCCCAGGTTGCCGAGGTCACTGTGGACCCTGAAACCGGTCACGTTCATGTCGACAAAATCATTGCCGCCCACGACTGCGGCAAAGCCCTCAACCCTCTCACTGTCGAGGGGCAGATCGAAGGCTCGGTTTATATGGGATTCGGCCAGGCCCTTCAGGAAGACATGATTTGGAAAGACGGCCGCCTGATGAATCCATCGCTCCTCGAATATCGCATTCCTGCAACCAAGGAAAATCCCGATATCGAGTCCATCATCGTCGAAAGCGTTGACCCGGAGGGTCCGTTTGGCGCGAAGGAAGCTGGCGAAGGCTCCCTCGCCGCAACGATTCCCGCAATTGCCAATGCCATTTACGATGCCGTGGGCGTTCGAATCAATTCCATCCCCATTACGCCTGACAAGATTCTCGAAGCTCTGCGTGCGAAGGAAAAGGCTGCCCGCAACACGACACCTGCTGCTGAAAAGTCCTCTGTACCAGGAATGGTGCAATGAGCCTCCCCGCATTTCGTGTCCTGCAGCCGCGCACTGTTGACGAAGCTTGCCGCATGCTCGACGAGCACGGCTCTGACGCCATGATCATTGCCGGCGGCACCGACGTCATCCCTAACTTGCAAATGAAGCTTTTCGCGCCGCGCGTCCTCGTCGACATCAAACCTCTTCACGAATTATCCAAGATCGAATTTTCGGCGCGCGAAGGCCTTTCCGTCGGAGCGACCGCGTCCCTGACGCACATTCTCGAAACGCCGTGGCTTGCCGAAAAATTCCCGGTGTTGTCCAGCGCCATCGCGACCATCGCCGGCCCCTTGCAGCGCAACATGGGCACCGTCGGCGGCAACCTGTGCCTGGAAACGCGCTGCCGCTGGTACAACCAGTCCTATTTTTGGCGCCAGTCCCTCGGCGGCTGTTTGAAAAAGGATGGGGACATTTGCCACGTGGCCCCGGGAGGCAAGTTTTGCTGGGCCGCCTGGTCCGGTGATTCCGCTCCCGCTTTCCTCACGCTCGATGCGGAAGTCGAAATTGCCAGCGTGTCCGGAACGCGCCGGATTCCGCTGCCTGATCTGTACAAGAATGACGGGAAGGACCGTATCGCACTCGCGCGGAACGAGTTGCTCACCGCCGTTCATGTGCCCGCTCGCATGGCCGGACGTCGTGGCGTGTATCACAAGCTTCGTGTCCGCGACTCCATTGATTACCCGCTGGCCGGAGTTGCGGTAGCCATGGAGGTGGATAAGGCTGGCATTTGTCGCGGCGCCCGCGTAGCGCTGTCTGCCGTGAATCCCGCGCCAATGCTGGTGCGGGATTCTAGCCAGGCCCTCGTCGGACAGAAATGGTCGCTCGAGTTGGCCGAGCGAATTGCCCACTCCGCGATTCAGACCGGCAAGCCGCTTACTACGTCAGGTTCCACGCCCGTCTATCGCCGCGATATGGTTCGTGTATTTACGCGCCGCGCGTTGGAAGAGGTCTGGAGGGCCGCGCAGCACGGTTCCTAGAATTCTTGCGCTGCCGTTGCGGCTGGTGAATTGGGGGAGGAAATAGTTTGGCGTCCGATGCAAGGGCTGTCATCGACATTCACATTCATATCCAGCCGCTTCATATGTTCAAGCCGCACGCGCTGGCCTTAATTCAAAAGGGCCGCAAAGATTATCCCGACGTTCAGCGTTATTCCGCCGACGCGAAGCTGTTTCTGAAGTTTCTGGATGAAGCAGGGATCGAGCGCGCCGGCCTGATCAACTACGTCAGCCCCGATGTCATCGGCTTTCCTCCGGAAGTGAACGACTGGATTGCGAACTACTGCTCCGCGGATCCATCGCGCCTGCTGGCCTTCGGCTCTGTTCATCCAAAGCATGTTCCCGATGCCGGTGCGGAGGTCGACCGCCTCGCCAGCCTGGGCATCCGTGGGCTGAAGGTTCACCCGTCGCATCAGCTTTTCGCGCCAAATGCTTATCGCGATGGTTTCGGGCCTCTTGCGGCCATGTACGATCGCGCGCAAGCCCATGGCATTCCCGTCATGATTCACACCGGAACTTCGATTTTCCCTGGCGCGCGAAACGTCTACGCGCAGCCCATGCTCGCCGATGACGTCGCCATCGATTTTCCGAATTTGGTCGTCATCCTTGCTCACGGCGGTCGCCCACTCTGGATGAACGAAGCATTTTTTCTGGTTCGGCGTCATCCCAATATGTACATGGACATTTCCGGAATCCCTCCCCAGCGCCTCATGGAATACTTCCCGCGCATCGAGGAGATTGCCGATAAAGTTTTGTGGGGCACGGACTGGCCTGGCCCGGGAGTTCCGGGGATTCGCGGCAATATGGAGAAATTTCGTGCGTTGCCGATTTCTGCGGCCGCGCAGCGAAAAATATTGTACGACAATGCGGCGCGCCTTTTTCCATCGCGCGTAATGTCCCGCTGAGTTGCGTCTTTGGAAATGGCGTGAGCAATCCCAATCAGATGACTGGAGAAACAATGGGAATCAAGACTGTCGCTGTCGTCGGTGCGGGCACTATGGGCCGCGGAATCGCTTACTGTTCGGCCCTAGCCGGCTACCGGACAATCCTCGAAGATGTTTCCGAGTCCGTACTCGAACAGAGTCTTGAGTATATCCGTCGCGCTCTCGACGAAGGCATCTCTCGCGGCAAAGTCACCGAAGAACAAAAAAAGAAATCGCTGGCCTCAATCGTTACTTCTCGTGCTGTTCAGGATGCCTGCAGGGAAGCGGACTTGATTATCGAAGCCGTGCCCGAAGAAATGGAAACCAAGCTTGAGATTTTCACCGTGCTCGATAAATTCGCGAAGCCCGGCGCCATCTTCGCCAGCAACACATCTTCTCTTTCCGTCACGGAAATGGCCGCAATTACATTCCACCCTCAGAATTGCATTGGCATGCACTTTTTCAACCCCGTGCAAAAGATGAAGCTATTGGAGATCGTCCGCGGCCTCGAAACCTCGGAAACAACGCTCGCCGCATGCGTGGAGGCTGGCCGCCGCATGGGCAAAGAAGTCGTCGTCGTTCGCGAATCTCCCGGCTTTGTGACCAGCCGCATCAACGCCATGATTGGCAATGAGGCGTTTTACATGCTTCAGGAAGGTGTTGCAACCGCCGTCGATATAGACAAGGCTTTGAATCTCGGACTCAATCATCCGATGGGTCCGTTCGAGCTCGTTGATCTGGTTGGACTCGATGTGCGCTTGAGCATTTTGCAACATTTGCACCGTACACTCGGCGAGAAATACCGTCCTTGCCCGCTTCTCGAGCAGTATGTCAAAGCGGGTCGTTTGGGACGAAAGTCAGGACGCGGGGTATACGATTACAAGGATGCAACGGGTGGCGCGAAAACTTAGTTCCTCTGCTCGGCTGCAACAGGTAGAACCGTGCCGGAAATACCCGCAAAAATCGTTCTGCTTCAAGGTGACCTCACCGAAATGGACGTCGACGCCATCGTCAACGCCGCCAACAACGATCTGCAGCTTGGTGGAGGCGTCGCCGGTGCAATTCGCCGCAAGGGCGGTGCTGAGATTCAGCATGAATGCGACGCCATTGGCTCGATTCCTGTAGGTGGCGCCGCAATCACCTCAGGAGGCAGCCTGAAGGCGCGTCACGTGATTCATGCGGCCAGTATGCAGCTTGGCGGCGCCACCACAGCGAACGCACTGCATGCTTCCACAGCCCATTCGCTCCGTATTGCCGCTCAAAACGGCCTCAAAACCATCGCATTTCCAGCGGTAGGCACGGGAATTGCCGGTTTCCCCATGCACGACTGTGCTGAAATCATGCTCGCCGAGGCAGTCAAGCATCTCCAGGGCCCAACTTCACTGGAGCGCATTTATTTTGTCCTATTGGATGCGTCGTCGCTTGCGGTGTTCGAGCAGATGTGGAAACAAATCAAGGAGAAGGGAATCGCCGCGCCTTAAACGCGCCCCCAGCATTATGGACTGGCTGGCTTTGTCGCCGGCGCCGCCGCTGTCGTTTGTGGCTGGCTGTAAGGAGCTTTCATGTATTTCTCGGCCTCTTGCTGCGCGCCGCCGGTATTGTCCTTCAATTCCTCAGCCTTCTGATATTCGTTGATGGCGCGCTCGCGTGAGCCCGTCAGATCGAAAATCTTCCCCAGGTAAATATGGCTCCAGACTTCTACCCAGCGGTAGCTCGGGTCAAGGTCGCCATCGAGAGAGTTCCGGAAGCTGTCAGCCGCAGCGGAGTAGTTTTTCTGATAGAAGAACGCTTCTCCAATGCGGAAATCCGCCAGCGAATTGTTCGTCTGAAGATCGAGCGCCTGCTGGTATTGCTGAATCGCATCCGCGAACTTTCCTTGCTCCGCCAAGCCCTCGCCGCGCGAGATCAGCGCGCGCACGCGCAGCTTCGGGCTGGCTTTCAGAATATCGTTGTCCGGATCAATCGAAATCCCATCCGGCTTGGGTTCGCCAAACGTATCAATCGCGAAAGGGCTGCTCGTCCCGATTACCGACACGGTTTTCGTAACCGCGTTGCCTTCCGTATTCACACGGATCTCGACCGGCATGTTGAAAGTTTCGATCGGCTGCATCACTTTTCCCACAACCTTGAATCCCTTGGGCGTGCGGTAAACAATGTAGTCCAGTTTGAATTCCGGGACGCCTGTGGAGTTAAGCCACTGCGAGAAAAATGCCACGGTGTTTAGGCGCGGCTGTCCCGCTTTTGCCGGCGGTAGCTTTGCCTCCACCGCCTGCTCGAATTCCTCGATGCTTGCGGTTTTTCCCGCGTGCGCCGTATAGAAATCATGGAGCAGGGAATCGAACGGCTCATCGCCCATCGAAGTGCGCAGCATGTGAAACACCATCGCGCCCTTGTCCACCACCGCCGATTCGTATTGTTGCGAATATTGTTGCAGGCTTTGTGCTTGCGAAATCGGTACGGTGTCTTCGAACATCACCGAACCGACCGAGTAGTTCGCCAGCTCGCGCCGGAAGCCCGGCTCGCCCTGCGTTTTTTCAATGTACATTGCACTGACGTATTGCGCCAAGCCATCCGTAATCCATGTATCTGCCGATGAAGCAGGCAGCACTTGATTGCCCCACCATTGGCTGGCAGTCAGGCTTGCCAGCTTTGTTTGATTTACAGTCGTGCCCCAGTCGCGTGCGCTCAGCAGCACGACGCCCGGCGCCGAGTACCCATCAAGCGATCCATCAGGCAATTGCGCAAGTACGATATTCAGCGAAGGCAGCGGTCCAAATTCGTTCGAGTAATGCATCACCATATCGGCGAGCGCGTCGGCGTAGCGCGTAGCGCTTGCTTTGGCAGAGGGCGGCGCGAACACCGAGATCGCCAACCCCTGCGCATTCACTGGCACAAGTTGCAGGTTGCCTGCAACAAACGTCCCCACTGGCGCGGCATCCTTGCAAGTGAATGTGTACACGGCCTGCCCGCTTTCGCCTGCCTTTTCCGCAGGCAGTTCGTTGGGCGTGGACGACTGGCCCGTGCCGGTAACCGCAAAGTTGTCTGGCACCGTGATCTGGAATGTCGCCGTGTAACGATTCGACGGATAATCCGTCAGCGGAAACCAGCGCGCCGACAGCAGCAAGTACGCCGACGTCCTGTCAATCCATGCGAACCGCACGTCTTTTGTCGGACTGTCGTCGTCGTTCGCAAACGCCCCCGTGTAGTCGAAGATAAGCGTCACGTGCATGCCCGGCTGTGCGTTCGACGGAAGCGTAACTTCCAAATCCAGCGGATTGAAAGAGTTACGCTGGAAATCCAGTTTCCGGCCGTCGCTCGCAAGCTTCACCGAAACGACCTGCAAATCAGGATGCAGCTCCACAAGTATCGTCCTTGAAGACGACTTCGCCACGAGCTCGACTTTCGCTTCTGCCGTTAGGCTCTGTTCGTCCGGGTGGAGAGTAGCCTGCACGTCGTAGTGCACAGCATCAAAATCGAATTTCGGAAGTTGTTGAGCTTTTGCCCACGGTGCGGCAAACGCCGCCAGCGCAAGGAGGCTCAGGGCCCGAATGCTCGCGATTTTCATGGTCATGGAATGTCCGCTCATTAGAGTATCAAACAGCCTCGGTCAGTTGCCCGCCTGGGTCTGACGGAAGCATGGCCGCGATGATTTCTGCGGCGCGGTCGATGGTTCCACCCGCTCCCAGCTTGGCTCGCACGCTCGCCAGGTCGCTTTTCTGGCGCTCGCGTGCTTCCTGCGAGTCCAGCAGGCTTCGCAATTCCTTTTCCAGCGCCGAAGCAGTGAACTTCTCTTGAATCAGCTCGGGCGCTACCTGCCGTCCCGAAATCAGGTTCACCATGGCAAATAGAGATGTCGTCACCAGCCTTCGCGCAATCATCGCCGTCAGCAGCGAGAGCCGGTAGACGACCACCATCGGTGTCCCTAGCAGGGCCGCCTCCACTGTCGCTGTTCCGCTTGAGACGATCGCGCAATCCGCAGCCGCCAGCGCCTCGTATGTCGCCCCTTCCGCGAGCGTCCAGTGCACACCGTTCCGCGAGTGCTTCTCAAAAATATCCCGCTTTACGTCGGGCGCGACAGCCACAACGAACTGCGTCGCATGATCCTTTTGTAGGCCTTCGCATGCCTCTGCAATGATCGGCATGCTCCGTTGGATTTCGCTCGGCCGGCTCCCCGGCAGGATCGCCACGATTTGCCGTTTCGCATCCAGGCCGAACCGCGCCGCGAACTCTTCCCGCGTCATCTTCGCGTGCACAGAATCGACCAAGGGATGCCCGACAAAATCCACCGTTACGCCTGCTCTGCGGTAAATTTCTTCTTCGAACGGAAAAATGACCAGCACACGCTCAAAGCGCTGCTGTATCCAGCGCATTCTTCGTGGCCGCCACGCCCATATCTGCGGGCTGATGAAGTAAACGTTGCGAATTCCTTGCTTCTTCAGCCGGCGCGCCAGTCCAAAGTTGAATCCCGGTGAATCCACCGTGATCGCCAGAGCCGGCTTTCTCCGCGCCGCTTCCCGCTCCAACGTTCGCCACGCACGCCAGACCGCGGGCAAACGGTGAAACACTTCCGTAATCCCGACCACCGCGATCTGCGAAGCATCCGCCACGAGTTCCACGCCTGCTTCGCGCATTCTCGGGCCGCCCATGCCAAACAAATGGGCTCCAGTCCGCTTTTGCAGCGCAGTTGCGAGCCGCGCCGCGTACATATCCCCGGAAACCTCGCCGGCCGAAATCAGAATTTGCGGCGGCGCCATTCGCGGCTATTCCCCGCCAATGCCGAGCCGCCGCGCGACCATCGCCGGCGCGAAATGCCATATGCGTTCAATCATTCGCGGGCAGCGATGTTCCGGCAGGTTCAATGATGGGAGTGGAAATTCGCAGCTCCTGGTCTTTGTATTGCAACTGGTACAGACGATAGTAAATGCCCCGGCGCGCCAGCAATTCCTGATGCGTGCCTTCCTCGCGCAGTCTGCTCTTGTGGAATACCAGGATGCGATCCGCGTGCTGAATTGTGCTCAGCCGGTGCGCGATGACCACGGCCGTTCGCCCGGAAAGCAAACGGTCCAGCGCTTCACGAATAAGCATTTCCGTCTGCGTATCGACGCTAGACGTGGCTTCGTCCAATATCAGGAAGCGCGGATTGTGCGCCAGGGCGCGGGCGAAGCTGATGAGCTGGCGTTGCCCCACCGAAAGCGTAGCGCCGCGCTCCGTCACTTCCGTTCTCACCCCATGCGCTAGGGAATTCACAAAACTGCCCAATCCAACCTCCCGCAGCGCTCTCTCCACGTTCTCGCGTCCAATCGACTCCGTTCCCAGCCGCACATTCGATTCAATCGTCCCGCTGAAAAGAAACGGGTCCTGCAATACGATCCCGAACAGCCTCCGCAGAGCCTGCAAGTCCAGGTCGCGAATATTGACCCCATCCAGCAGTATCTCGCCTCGCTGAATGTCGTAAAACCGCAGCAAAAGCTGAATGACAGTCGTCTTTCCCGCGCCCGTGTGTCCGACGATGGCAACGTTTTGCCCTGGCGCCACGCGGAACGACACGTCGCGCAGCACCCAATCGTCCTCTTTAGGATTCTCGCCCCCTCGGTACGCGAACCACACATTGCGGAATTCAATTTCGCCCCGCGGCATCTCTATCGGTATGGTTTTCGCCCCCGACTGCACTGTGAGCGGCTCATCGAGTAACTTGAAAATGCGCTCCGAGGCGGCCATCGCCGATTGCAGAATGTTGAATTTTTCGCTCAAATCCTGAATCGGCATGAAGAACCGCTGCGAATACATGAAGAACGCGGTCACCATCCCTATCTTCAGTCCTCCAATCAGCACGCGCAGGCCGCCAAACCAGAAGATCAGCCCGTACGCGCAGGAGGACAGCAGCTCGATGGCTGGATAGAAAAGCGCGAACGCCATGATCTGGTCCTTGAACGCCACGTTGTAGACGCGGTTCAGTTCAGTGAACTGTTCGCGTGCCTTACGTTCGCGATTGAAAAGCTGAATCACCGGCATTCCGCTGATGTGCTCCTGCAAGAATGCATTAATGCGCGCGATCGCCGTGCGAATCCGGCGGTTCGCTTCTCGAACGCTGTTGCGGAAGAGCCATGTCACGCACAACATTAGCGGCAGCACGGCAAGCGCCGCAAAAGCCAGTCTCCAATTCAGTTTCAACATGTATGCGACCGCGGCGACCAGGAAACAGAAATCATTGACCATCGCCACTACGCCCGCGGCAAACAAATCGTTGAGTGCATCGACGTCGGTCGTCACCCGCGTGACCAGCCGCCCCACCGGTGTACGGTCGAAATAGCTCATGGGCAGCCGTTGCAAATGCCCGAAGATATGCTTGCGCAGATCGTACATCGTCTGCTGGCCGACGGACTGCATGATGCGCACTTGCCCGTACTGGAATGCGAAGCTGAGAATCAGAGTTGCCATGAAGATCAGCGAGATCCATACGATGCCGTGGAATGCCGCGGTTGCCGGTATCTTGTGGCCCAAAGCCGGCGTTATGTAGCGGTCAATCACCATGGCAAAGAGTCGTGGCCCGACAAGTTGCAAAGGCGTAACGATGATCGTCAGGCCGATGGCAAGAAACACGCGCCACTTGTACGGCTTCAGGTATTGCAGAAGCCGCCGCGTCAATTGCGCGTCGTAAATACGCCCCAGTTTTTCTTCTTCGTGATGCGTGCTCATTCTCTGGCCAGCTCTTCTTCCAGCAATTGCTTTTGGTAAAGCTCGGCGTAATACCCGCCAAGGCCGATCAGTTCTTCGTGCGTGCCCTTTTCGATGATTTGTCCCTCGCGCAACACGACGATCTGGTCCGCGTCCCGCACCGTCGAACACCGGTGCGAAATCAATATCGTCGTGCGTCTCTTCAGCACCTCCTCCAGCCCCTGCAGGATTTTCTCTTCCGTATCCGTGTCCACGCTCGAAAACGCGTCATCGAGAATCAGTATCCGTGGGTCGCGTATGAGCGCCCGCGCTAGCGTTGTGCGTTGTTTTTGTCCGCCTGAAAGCGTGATGCCGCGTTCCCCGACGAGCGTCTCGTAGCGGCCCGGGAAATCCGATATATCGCCGGAGATATTCGCGATTCGCGACGCATCTTCCACTGCTTCCAGATCCGCTTCCTCGACTCCGAAAGCAATATTCTCGCGAATCGTTTCGCTGAATAGAAACGCATCTTGAGGCACAAATCCAATCGCGTGCCGCAGCGCCGCCAGCGGCCATTCGCGGATCGATTTGCCATCAACGAAAAGTGTGTCCCGAGGCGCCTCCCAAAGCCGCGCAAGCAGCCCCGCCAGAGTTGTTTTCCCGCTGCCCGTCGGACCCACGATCGCTGTCGTTGACCCCGCCGGAATGTGCAAATTGATGTCCCGTAGCACTGGCTCGCTCGCCCCGGTCGCATTGGCATCCACCGGGACCTGGGAACCATCGCCGCTCCGCTTCGTCGGATACGTGAATGTCAAATGACGAAATTCAATGTCGCCCCCTATCGCCACTTGATGCTCGCCGCGCGCCTCTGCATCGTTAATGCCCGGCGCCCCGTCCAGAATGTAATTTAGCCGCCCCATCGAAGCCGCGCCGCGCTGAAAAATATTCGTCACGAACCCCAGTGCGATCATGGGAAACACCAGTAAGCCCACAAAGAAGTAAAACGCGGTAAACGCGCCCAGTGAAATTCGGCTCTGAACAACCATGCGGCTGCCTTGCCACAGTACGAACAGAACCGAGAATCCGATGATCAATTGCAGGGCGGGAAAAAACATGCTCCACGCACGAATCATCCGAATGTTCTGTCCCACGTACTGGCGGTTGGCTTCGTCGAACGATCGCATCTCCGCGGCCTCCTGCCCATAGGCTCTCACCACGCGGATCCCGGTCAAATTCTCCTGTGCTTTGGCCGAAAGCGTCGCCAGCATCGCCTGGATCTTCGCCTGCAATTCATGAATGACCGTGCCGAAGTACCTCACCGTAATGAAAACAAACGGCACAGGCAGTAACACCTCCAGTGTCAGCAGCGGCGATATTTTCACCATCACCGCGATGGCCACCGCCATCCCCACGATTGTGTTCGCGCTATACATGATCCCCGGGCCGAGCACCATGCGCACGGCGCCCAAGTCGTTCGTGCACCGCGACATCAGGTCGCCCGTGCGATTCCGCACGTAATACTCCGGCTCCATCTGCACCAGCCGCGCCAGCAAATCGTTCCGCAAATCGTATTCGATGTCCCGCGATATGCCGATCAGAATCCAGCGTGAAGCGAACGAAAAAATCCCTTTCACCATCACTACGCCAACCATCAGCAAACACAGTATCGCCAGCGTATGCCCGCTGCCCGGTTTATAGAAGTGGAGAATCGGTCTCAGCACCTTGTGCCACAGCGTCACTGTGCCCGGATGCGAAGCTACCACGAGGTTCGGCATTGGTTCTGGGGCGCGCGTCAGGCAATCGGTGATCATGCCGACGATCAACGGAGGCAGCGCGCCAATCAGTCCCATCAGCACCAGCGTCAGCAGCCCGAAAGCTGTCGCGCCTTTGTATGGCCCTAAATACGGGATCAGGCGCCGCAGCTCTGCCCATGCCTTCGGCTTCTGTTGCGTCGGCTTTACTGTGCTCACGGTTTGTGCGGCTGCGCTCATTATCTCGCGTTATCTTTCGTCGACCGGCTCCAGGCTCGGCAACTCCGTCAGGAAATTCTGAAAATTCCGGTCCATCGTCTCGTAACGTTTCACGGCTGGGTTCCAACGAATCTCATACGTCTGCATGTATCCACCAGCCGGCTTATGCAGCGGCGTGAGATAAAGTTGTAGCCCGTTCTTTGGATCCTCTTCCTTCTGCACACGCCAGCCATCCACGGGCGCAATGGGTTGCCCTCCCAGAAAGCCCTTGGGATTTTTGAGGTGCTCATCGCACAGGAGCAATTCATTCCACGAGGCCCCTTCCTTCTCGATAATCGCCGCGCGCGTCACCAACAATCCAGGCGCCATCGTCTCCGGCGTAATCTTCACCCGATTGACGATCAACGCCTCCTCCTGGCCGTTTTTCGCCAGATCGCCATACGCAATCACGTCGGTTTCCAACCCGAACAGCTTTTGTGCGACTTGTTGCACTTGCGGCGGAACCGCGGGCGTCGCGGGTTTCGCCACCGGTTGCGTATTTGGATGCCCGCTATCGCTGCAAGATGCGGCCGCTAAGACCGCACACAGCAAGGCCACCAGAGACAGTTTTCGCATATTCTCCCTAAAGCGTTGCAGATGCCAGCGACTGCCGCGCATCCTCCCCGGCCCAGTCGCAGGAATAGAACAGTAATTCTAGCTTGTGCGAGCCCCGTACGGAAGGGCTCCTCGATTCCGCCTCGCCGTAAAGTTCCGTCACTCACACGCACGAATCGGCTAGTTGCAACCCTCGCCCTGTCTTGATGCTGGCGCGCAAACGCGCCTCATCGTGGCTGAGTCAATCAGCAGAAGCAATGCCGCGACGCCTGTTGCGCGCTCACATCTGCCAATCCCAATGCAGGCGTTGCTGTCGCTATACCCGCCACGCTACCGGGTCGCCAGAATTTCTTCCATCCGCGCCTCAAAATTCTCTTCTCCCTCCGACCATAGCTGATAGCGCTCCACCGGGACCGCCGTTTCAATCCGCGCCATCCAATCGTAAAGTTTGCGTATGTTCTCCCGCGTCTTTTCCTGATACATCTGCAGATTCTCCGGCTGCGACATCACCGCAACGAAATTCGCTTCGTCAGGAACCATCACAGGCTCCGTATGCCCCCGCTGGAACCCCAGCAGTCCCGCGTGTCCCGTGAAAAAATGTTCAAACCCTGTGTCGACGAGAAAGTGTCCTTGTTCCTTCCCAATTCCTTCGTCGAAATCGCTGCCGTAGCAAATAATGCCTAAAGGTTGCGGCTTCTGCACCCATCGCTCATTCGATTCTTCCCATGTCCACAAATCCCAGAACGCCTGCGTTTCGTACGAGCAATCCGCATGAGCGTGCTCGCGCGCCAAATCCGCCAGCACCTCCGCCCCGTATTCGCCCGACCGCAAATCCTGCTCGGAAATCGGCGCTTCCGCCATATCCACCGCCCGAATCACCAGCTCCGTGAACCCCGGCCGCTCGCCCGAAAAAGGAACCGTCTCCAGGAACGCCCTCCCCTGTTCGATCAGCGTTTCCTCGGAGAAATTCTGGCTCCAGATGCTCGCATACGCGCGATTGGCCATGCGCAGCATTATACCGGGATGCCCTCGCGAACGCTCAACGCCTGAAATGTGCTTCGGGAATAGGGACTGGGCTGCTTCGGGAGGAACGGCTGTCTACTTCTTTTCGGGAGGCTTTTTATCGTTGCTCACGTCGGAGGAAATTCCCAGCATCCGCGCGCGGAGTGTCTCGCCCAGGTTGGCAAACACATCGGCGCACGTGTCGCGCAGCCGTTCTTCCGCCGCCTGCGAAAGCGTGTTGAGGACGCCTTTCGAATGCTGCCCCAGCGTCGTCGCCGACGCCAGCAGCCACGAATTCGATGCGTTCTCCAGACGTTCCTTATACTGCTCGATGGATTGCTCCACGGTCCCTTTCATCCGTTCGAGCCACGCGCTTTGTTCGGCGTCCCGCCTTGACCGGAACTCGTCCACCAGCGGCTTCAGTTGTTCTTCGAGGTTCCGGCGCACGTCCGCCACGCCCTCGGTCAGCCGTTGCTGGAGTTGGGCATTGAATTCCGCGATTGCCTCTTCGGATTTCTGATTCACTCCCGCTTGCGCTTGCTCCGATGACGCGCTGGCGATTTGCTCGAACTGCGTCAGGCTCTCCTGCGCAATCCGGCCCAGCTCATCGATCGCGGTCGCCGCGGTCGTTTGCGCCGCTTCTGTCAATTGCTCCCGTGTCCGCTCCTTCACGTCTTTGGCGCTTTCCTCGATCAGCCCCTGCGCGTGTTCCACGTAGCTGCGGCTGCAATGATCCAGCTCCGATGCGAACACCCTCGATAGTTCTGCCGCCCGCTCGTGCATCATGCCTGTCGATTGTTCCAGCATTTTCTCGAGCGCGCTCTGCATGTTTGTCTGCGCCTTTTTCTGATACCACTCCGAAGCCTTGTAGAGCGCCTCGAACGTCGAGTGCGAAGCCTCGGTGGTCTTTGCGTCCAGCTCTTCTTCCACCTTCGTCAGCGCCGCGCGGCATTTTCCCTCGAAGTCCGCCGGCAAGTCCGCGGTTTGCTGCCGCATGCGTTCGAGCGACGACTCCAGCGCTTTCTCTGACACGTCATGCATCTGCGAACGGAATTCCTCCAGCACGTCCTGGGCTTGCCGTCCCGCGGCCGCCAATTGCTCTCCCGTTTCCTGCGCTCGCTGATAATGCGGAGCGAGCTGCTGCTCCACCTGTTCCGCCACTCGCCGCATCGCATCGTCAGCGATTTCCTGGATCGGCTTTTCGAGTTCGCCCGTTTTTTTCTTGATCAGATCTTCAGCCCGGCGGTCCAGTTCGCTCGCCTGCGTGGCGAGCAAGTCGTTCAGCTTCCGTTGCGCGTCGTCGTAGGTCGCTCGCGACATCGCCTCGATCTGCGCCGAAGTCTCCTCCGCGCGCCGTGCCGCCTCGTGCGCCTTGTCCACGGCAGACGCAGCGCGTACCTGCCTTTCGTCCAGTCCCACGCACAGCGCTTCCAGGTTTTTCTGCGCCTCCGCTGCCGCTTCATTCATCAGGGTTTGCAGGGACGCGCTGCGCGCCGAAATCTCTTCCTCCGCGCGCGCTGTCGCCGCCTGCGAAATCTGATTCAATTGCGCGCTCATCTGCTCCGACGCGCCTTCGAGCGCCGCATCGAACTCCGTCCGCCACTTTTGCGTCGCCGATTCGGATTCGGTATTCAGCCGCTGGAGCGATTTTTCCTGCAGTTCGCCTGCGGCCTCCTCGATTTCCTTGCGCCAGTTCGCCAGTCGCTCATGCGCCGCCTCATCCAGCTGCCGCAGCGTTTCCTCGTTCGGCGCAATGGCTGTCGCCGTCGGCTGCGCCACCGGCAAATTCGCCGTCGCGCGCTCCACCGCCTGCTGCATCGATTGCTTTACCGCTTGCTCAACCGTTTGGTGTACGCTCTCCTGAATCGCCTGTTCCGCCAGCTTCGCCGCCGAATTTTCGACCACGCGCTCCACCGCCGCGCGCACTCTCGAATCCAGCTCCTCCGCCTTGGGAGTGGCCGCCTCGCGCGCTTGCTCGAACGCCGCCAGCGCATTCTGCACCACCTGTTGCGTGGCTCGCTCCACCAGTTGTTGCAGCGAATTTTCCACCGCGCTCTGCACCGCTGCCTGCACGGATTTCTCCGCGGCTTTCGCCACCGAGCCCTCGACCGCTTCGTTCACCGCGGTCTGCAGTTGTGTTTCAACTTGCTCCCGTGCTGTGCGCACTTCCTGCGCCACAGCTTCTGCCGCGCCGCTCTGCATCGACCTTCGCAGATGCTGTTTGGCCTCCGCCAGTAGCCGCGCCATCTGCCGCGCAGCGGACATCGATTCGTGCGCTGTTTCATGTGCGCGTGATGCAGGCGTGGGGAGCACGTGAACCTTGCTCTCGCTTGCTGGCGCATTCACCGGGAGATTCCCCGCTACAGTCCTCTTTGTCTCAGCTGGCGCCGCCACTGCCGGAGCGTGCTCTTCTTTTTTCTTCGTTGCCGCTTCGCTCGCTGGTGGCACCGGAATTTCAATGGCCCCTGCCACAAGTTGTTCCGCTGGCTCGTTCGGCAGCGGGAACCAATCCGCAGGAGGGAAGGCAATGCCCCACGCGTTTCCGGGCACCGTAAACTCAACGCCGATCTGGAAAAGCTCGCGAACTGTCCTCGGGCGTTGTACCCACGCTACGCGCCCCTCCACCAATCGCGGTGGCGCATCCGACTCTGCGCGCGCAATCTCAATGGTTACCAGTGCGGTCTTGGGAACGTAGTGCTTCGATTGGTATTTGCAGCCGTGGCAGTTGACCGAGACTGTGGAAGTGCGTTCCTTAAACGCCTGCCCGAGGGCGTCTACACCGCTGACCGTGATGGGCACGGACTGCGCAATTCGCGTGCTTCGCCGTTTTTGAACGGCCGGGTCGTTCGATGGCAATGATTCAGACACACCTTGCTCCTCAGAGGCGATGTCCTAAGTTAACACTAACTTGACGCGGCAGTTAGCCGAAACGCGCTGCCCTGTGCGAAAAGGGTTACGCCGTCAGGTTCGCCGTCTCGAGGGCCTACCCTTGCTCTTGCCCAGGATCCCTTCGATCTGCTTGATATGGTTGATGTCGTGGCAGGCATAATGCCTGGCGATCGTGCGGATGCTTTCCTCGCCGCGCTCTGCATGAACTCCGTAGAGTTCCCACTGCGCGCTATCAATCTGTTTGAGCAAACCCAAATTCGCCTCGCGAAGCGCGCGAAACAATTCCAGCGATTTCTTCGCATCCCGCATTGCGTACTTGCCCGTTTCCGCCCATTTATCCTGATCGAAAGCCTCGATGGGCATGCCCGGCCGTTCGAGGATTCTGCGAATTCGGTACGCGCCCACCAGTTCATCATCGGCAAGATGCGCGATGATTTCCGCCACGCTCCATTTTCCCGGTGCCGGCCGTCGTGTTAATTGTTTCTTGGACGCTCCGTGAATGATCTCCGCGATTTTTTTCGGCGTCGCTGTCTGCACTGCAATCGGATCGCTATTTCCCAGATACCCGTGCAGCCGCTTCAGATAATCTTCAGGACTCTCTTGCATCTATGCCTTCTTTCTTTGTCCCCCTTTTCCCGACTTATATCTTAGGTGCCTCGTCCCGGCAAGCTCCCCATGACCTAATAAAGCTGCCGTTTCGGCCCTTTTACTTGACTTTTTAGTTATAAAATGGTACACATAGTGTCGTGCGGGCGATTCGCCCCGCAGGCCACCCATTTCGGTGGCTTTTGTATTTCTAAGAGGCTTGCTGTGGAGGATGGTTTCGCAGCCGGGATTTTAAAACCGGCTTGGACGGCAAAATCGAGGTTAACTCGCAGAAAGCAAAGACTTAACTGGCCAGAAATTCTAATCGGTACACAAAACACCAGTCCGTTCTTCGTAACTCACGCAAAACAAATGAGAAAACATTTTCTAATCGGGACTGAAATCGCGTTTTTTGCACTGCGGTCCTCTTCGCCCGTTCTAACCACCAGTTTCAGTTCTGTCTCGTGCTTCGCGCTGGTTATCCGCAGGACGGTTTTTTGCTCCCATCGATCCTGCGGCATCCTCTATTACTGCTCCTCGCCGTTATTACTGCTCCTCCGCCGTATTGTCTCTCCGTGTGTGTTCTCGGTTGACTCGTGCGCTCCCGCCGTGATAACACGCGGGCTTCGGGGTGCGATGTGACGCTAATTCTTCGCTGTCTCGCTATCGCTCTGTGTGCGCTTTCGTTTTCTCTTTGCATCTCCGCCCAGGAAAAGCCCATCGTCATCGCCGCCAGCACGATCATAGACGGCCAGGGTCATGTTCTTCACGATACGCACATCGTCATTCAGAATTCCAAAATCGTCCGCATTGACCCCAACGTCGGCCCGGTCACTTACGACCTCCGTGGCCTCACAGTTCTTCCTGGCTTGATCGACTGCCACGTTCACATCACATATCACTTTGGCCCGAACGGGCGCGCCGAAGACAAATCCGAAACTCCCGAGCAAGCAGAGCTCGCAGCGGAAGGGAATGCTTGGGTTACTCTGATGGGTGGTTTCACCACCGTGCAGAGCGTCGGCGCGCCTGAGGACAAACCGCTGCGCGACATGATTGCTCGCGGCGAAATTCCCGGCCCGCGCATTCTTACCGCACTCCGGCCTCTTTTCGGACGCGGCCCCGCCACGGGTACCCCGGACCAAATTCGCGCCTATGTCGACAAAGTCGCCTCCGACGGCGCGGACCTCATCAAGATTTTCGCGTCCGAGAGCATTCGCGATGGCGGCGGTCCTACACTTTCTCAGGAGCAGCTCAATGCCGCATGCAGCGAAGCGAAAAAGCATAGCCTCCGCACTCTGGTGCACGCCTATCGCGATTCCGTGCGCATGGCCACGCTCGCCGGCTGCACGGAAATCGAGCACGGTACATTTGCGACGGATGACGATCTGCGCTTGATGGCTCAGCACAAAACCTATTTCGATCCTCAAGTCGGCCTCGTCATCCAGAATTATCTCGATAATGAAAAGCGCTTCCTCGGCATTGGCAATTACACCGAATCCGGTTTCGAGCAGATGAAGCAAGCGCTCCCTCTGGATGCGGACCTTTACCATCGCGCGCTGAAAACCCCGGGACTGGAAATTGTTTTTGGCACCGACGCCGTTGCCGGCGCGCATGGCCGGAATGCTGAGGAATTGATTGACCGCGTGCGCGACGGTGGTCAGGGTCCCATGGCCGCGCTCGTTTCCGCGAATTCCCTTGCTGCCGAGTCTTTGCGTCTCCAAAACGAAATTGGCTCCATCGCGCCGGGACTTCAAGCGGATATCATCGCGCTCGATGGCGACCCGCTCACGGATATCACGTCAGTCCGGCGAGTCTCATTTGTGATGAAGGGCGGCGTGGTGTATAAGAACGTCGCGCCGGACCGCATACCGCATTATGGCGGCGTAACACCTTAGAGTTTTTGCAGGACCGTTGTTTATCTCTTTCACGGAGGCCTTATGCGTCGTGTTGCATTTTTGCTGGTAATGATCCTCTGCTTGCCCTTGCTCACCATTGGCCAGCAGGAGGAACAGGCAAAGCTCGCTGGCTTTTTTGGCAATTCATCGTCCGATGAACAGACTTGGGAACAGAAATTCCGCGCGATTCCTTCGCCCGACAACATGATCGCGGACATGAAGCTGCTCGCGGCTCGTCCGCACCACGTCGGCTCACCGTATGACAAGCAGAACAGCGAATGGATCCTCGCTCAGTACAAGAAATGGGGCTGGGACGCGCACATCGAAACCTTCCGGGTTCTTTTCCCCACGCCGAAGTTTCGCCTGCTCGAAATGGTCGCGCCCACCCGTTACGTCGCCAAAATACAAGAGCCTCCTATACCCGGTGATCCCACTTCGTATCAGCAATCGGAACAGCTTCCAACCTACAATGCCTATTCTCCCGATGGCGACGTCACCGCTCCTTTGGTGTATGTAAATTATGGCGTGCCGGAAGATTACGAAGCGCTGGCGCGCATGGGCATTTCCGTCAAAGGCGCCATTGTTATTGCGCGCTATGGACATTCCTGGCGCGGTATCAAGCCGAAGCTCGCATACGAGCACGGGGCGATTGGCTGCCTGATTTATTCCGATCCGCGGGATGACGGCTATTACGAAGGCGATGTTTATCCCAAAGGTCCCTGGCGTCCGGATCAAGGCGTGCAGCGTGGCAGCGTGATGAAGATGGAAATCTATCCCGGCGATCCGCTCACTCCTGGAGTTGGGGCCGACGCGCACGCCAAGCGCCTGCCGCTCAAGGAAGCGAAGACCATCGAGGACATTCCGGTGATGCCGATTTCCTACGGCGACGCGCTTCCGCTCCTGAAAGCGCTTAGCGGCCCGGTCGCTCCGCCAGACTGGCGCGGCGCTCTTCCGATTACCTATCACGTTGGTCCTGGCCCTGCCAAAGTTCATCTGAAGCTGCAATTCAATTGGGATTTGCAGCCGGTGCGCGATGTGATCGCAAAACTTGCTGGCTCAACCTATCCCGATGAATGGGTGATTCGCGGAAATCACTACGACGGATGGGTCAATGGCGCCGAGGATCCCATCGCCGGTCAAGTCGCGCTGCTCGAGGAAGCCCGCTCTTTCGGTGAACTTTACAAACAGGGCTGGCGTCCCAAGCGCACTCTCGTTTATTGCTCCTGGGATGGCGAAGAGCCCGCCCTCTTGGGCTCGACGGAATGGGTCGAAGAGCACGGGGACGAGCTCGCGACTCACGCCGTGGCCTACATCAATTCCGACGTGAACGGCCGCGGCTATCTTGAAGCGGAGGGTTCGCACTCGCTCGAGTCTCTTGTGAATAATGTCGCGGAGGACATTCAAGACCCGGAGAAGGGGATTTCTGTCGGCAAACGCATGCGGCTGGCTCGCATGGCGCGCGCGGAAAATCCCGAAGAACGCCAGAAGCTCGAGTCCGAAAAGAATTTCATCCTTGGCGATTTAGGCTCAGGTTCTGATTATTCTCCCTTCATTGATCACGACGGCATCGCGTCGATTAATTACGGCTTCGGCGGCGAAGCGGGCGGCGGCATCTATCATTCCGTTTACGACGACTTCTACTGGTTTTCGCACTTCGACGATGCTACGGAAGTGTATGGGCGCGCATTGGCGCAAACCGCAGGAACCACGGTGATGCGCCTAGCCGATTCTGACGTGCCGCCGCTGGATTTTACCGGTCTCTCGGATGCCGTCGGCCGTTTTGTCTCTGAGCTGGAAAAACTCGACAAAACTGAAATCAACCAAATCCAGTGGCAAAACAAGGAAATAACCGACGGCATATTCACCGCGACCACCGATCCCACGAAGAAATTCGTTCCGCCGGCAATGGAAGAAGTTCCCCAGCCGCTCGATTTTTCTCCGCTCGATACCGCAGTGACCAGTTTGAAGCAGAGCGCGGAGCACTATCAATCCGCATTTGATAAGGCTCAGCAAGGCGCTTTGGCATCCAATGCTTCGTTCCAAGCGGTGGATCAGGACCTGATTCAGACCGAGCGCGATCTGCTGAGTCAGGAGGGGTTGCCGGGGCGGCCGTGGTACAAGCACCAGCTTTACGCGCCGGGCATTTACACCGGATACGGCGTGAAGACCATTCCCGGAGTTCGCGAAGCCATCGAGCAGAAGAATTGGGAGCAGGCCGTGCAGCAAATCGGCATTGTGGCGGGCGTGCTGCAGAAGGAAGCCGACTCAATCAATACTGCCGCGTCGGCACTCGAAAGCGCTGGCCAGTAAGCGCGGCGACCGTGACAACTTGGAAGGCCGCTACTACAAATCGCGGCGGCCTTCCATCGCTTTCACCATGGTCACTTCGTCAGCGTATTCGAGGTCCGAGCCCACGGGTATGCCCATGGCGATTCGCGTGACGCGCACGCCCAGCGGCTTGATCAATTTTGAAAGATAAACCGCGGTCGCTTCGCCTTCCGCCGTGGGATTCGTGGCGATAATAATTTCTTCCACCGTTCCGCCTTTGAGCCGTTCGATCAAGCTTTTGATTTTGATTTGTTCCGGCCCGCGGCCCTGCAACGGCGAAAGCGCGCCGCCGAGAACGTGATACATCCCGCTGTACTCGCGCGTTTTTTCGATCGCGGAAATATTCGGTGCTTCTTCCACCACGCAAATCGTTTTTTTGTCCCGCGTCGGCGCCGTGCAGAAATAGCACGGGTCGGTGTCGGTGATGTTGTTGCAGACGGAGCACTCCCGGATTTTTTCTTTCGCCTCGCGAATCGCGTCGGAAAGCGCGAGCGCCTGTCCGCGATCGGCGCGCAGAAGATGAAACGCCAGCCGCTGCGCGGTTTTCTGCCCGATGCCGGGCAGATGCTTCAGTTCGTCGATTAGCCGCGTGATGGACGGCGCAAAATCAGGCATCAGCAATCCTGAGCAAACAAAATCCGAATGGCAATGGAATCTTGCGGAATGAAATTATTTGCAAAATACTTTGCGCGCCCCAATGCCCCGCGCTTTAGAAAAGTCCCGGGATGCGCAATCCCGACACTCCCGGAATGCTTCCGGTCATGTCCTTGATCTGCTTCGCCAACTCCTCATCGACGCGGCGCGAAGCGTCGTTCACTGCTGCCAGAACCAAATCCTGCAACATCTCCTGATCTTTGTTCGCGAAAATCTCCGGCTCGATTTTGATTTCGGTGAGCTGCTTCTGGCCGTTCATTTTGACGGTGACCATTCCGCCGCCGGCGCTCGCTTCCACGCGAATTTCACCGCGCCTGTGTTCGAGGCTTTCCTGCATCTGCCACAACTGCGACATCATTTGTTGCAGCGCTTTGACTTCCATTTCAGTCCTCGCTTCGCCGTTTCACTTCGGAAATCTGTCCGCCGAAGCGTTCCAGCATTGCTTGAACGATGGGATCCTCTTCCATTCGCGCTCGCAATTCCGTCGCGCGCGGCGGTGCGCTCCGGCTGGAGTCCAGTTTAACACAAACGCGCAGCGGCTGGCCCATCACGGAACTGAGCACGGTGCGCAACTTCTCCATAGGGTCCCTGGCCTGCAACATTTCCGCCAGCGCGCGGCTCTCGGGCGGGAAATATAGATTCATTTCCGCGCCCTCGAGTTCCCAGCGCGTGGCATGCTCGACCATCGACCACAAAAATTTCTGGTTTCTTAACTGAGATTGAATTGCTTCCATCTGCGCGGCCGCGAGCCCGCTGAAACGGCTCTCCACGGCCTTGGCGATGATGCGCGGCGCGGAAGCCGGTACCGGCGCCGGCCGCTCGGCATCTTCGTCGAATGTGGGTGCAGGCGCACTTTGTGTTGCAACACTGCCGCTCACGCCCGCAGCCGCTGCCGCCGCGTGCATTTTGCCTTCGCTTGCAGCACTGCGCGGCGCGGCGGAAGGCAGTGGCGCATGCGACACCGCTTTGCGTCCGCCATCCGAAGGCAGTCTCTCTTCGCGCAAGTCGGCGAGCACTTCTTCCAGAGGAGCAAGCCGCGCCGCATTCACCAGCCGCAGCAAACCCAGTTCCAGATGCAAGCGCGTGTCCGGCTTGCGGCGCAAGTCTTCGTCCGTGGCCATCAGAATCTGGAAGAATCGCGTCAGGTCCTCTTCGCTGAAAAGCGCTGCCTGCTTCGCCAGTCGCGGCCGCTCATCCATCGGCTCGGTGATGAGCGCAGATTCCGCGCCTGCCACTTTGCCAACCAGCAGATTGCGAACGTGCCGTATGGCCTCGCGGCAGAAATGCTGCAAGTTCTGCCCATCAGCATGCAGACGCTGCACCAGTGTGAGCGCTTTCTCCGCCGACTGCTCGGAGATGGCCAAGATCAATTCATCGAGCACTTCTTCGCCGACCACGCCCAGCAGTTCGCGCACCTGCTTATCGGTGATTTCGTCGCCGGAATAGGAGATGGCCTGTTCCAGCAAAGAAAGCCCGTCGCGCAGACTTCCTTCCGCGGCGCGCGCGAGCACGGCCAGCGCGCCCGGCTCGATTTTCAATTTTTCTTCTTGGGTGATGTGCGCGAGAGCGTCGGCGATTTCTTGAAACGCCAGCGAGCGGAATTGAAAAAGTTGCGCGCGCGATTTGATCGTGTCCGCCAAATCTTCGGGCTGCGTGGTGGCCAAAATGAAAACGACTTTGTCGGGCGGCTCTTCCAAAGTTTTCAGCAGCGCGTTCGACGCTTCGCCAGTCAACTGATGCGCTTCGTCGAGGATCACCACTTTGTAGCGGGCCGCGGCCGGCGCGTAGCGCACCATTTCGCGGAGTTCGCGGATTTGGTCGATGCCGCGATTCGAAGCAGCATCGATTTCGAGCACGTCCAGCGTGGTGCCTGCGGTAATTCCGCGACAGGCGTCGCACTCGTTGCACGGCTCGGCGGTGGGACCGTTCACGCAATTCAAACACTTCGCCAGGATTCGCGCGGTGGTCGTCTTGCCCACGCCACGCGTGCCGCAAAAAATGTACGCGTGCGCCAGCCGGTTTTGGCGGATGGTGTTTTCCAGCGTTTGCGTCACGTGCCGCTGTCCGACGATTTCGCCGAACGTTTGCGGCCGCCACTTCCGTGCAATCACTTGATAAGCCATAAGGATTCCTGGAGTCGGTTCGCGCGCTGGTAAGGAACTTCGGGTACTCCGCGGCGCACGAGACTGATCCGCTACCGTTGCTCCCTTCCGGGCCTGGCGGGGTTTGCGGGGAATCGTCGCACAGAGCCCGAAGTTCCGCCGATTTTTCGAGCGAGAGTCGCTACGCGTTGTTCGCGCCGCGTTCCTCACTGGCTTCGCGAGTCTAACACACCGCTTCTGCGCGCGAAAGCGGGTGCAATTTTCCGATTCGGCGGAAATGTAATTCGTTGTTTCTTCGGACGAGCGCGCAGAATTCTCGACACCGCTCGCTCCTGGTTCCCGCCGTCCACTCGCAGACAACCGAAAAAACGCGACGTGGAGGGCTATGTTCAGGATGCGACCATCGGCAGCGGCGGCGGGAGCGCTGGTTAGCGAGGTGTTCAGCCGCGTCGTGCGCGGATTCGGCATAGGCATGGTTGGCAGCGCGGTCTATGTTGCAGCCAAGCGCGGCAAGGACGTTCAGTTGCCGGCGCAGGCCGAGCTTTTGGCTCGTCTCGATGACACTGTTTAGCGCCTGTTCTGCGAATGAGCGCCAGTGCTGGCGCGATGAAGTAAGGAAAAGAGGGAAGTCAGTTTTCTTGCTACGTACAGCTGTGCTTCCTTGGCTGGGCGTCGCTCTGCGCTATGTCGCGTCCTAGTTACCCGCTATTGTTGCGTCTGGATGCTCGTCTCGAACTTCGGGAAGGCTACGAACCAGACGCTCCCGGACTGCAATTTGGCCGCGCCGGTAATCCAGTGATCACCTTCCAGAGTTGCGCGAGCGACCTGGTAAAGAAAAGGTCGCTGCCCAGCTTTCTTCTTGTCGTCTTTCACGATCACCTTAATCGCGATGATTCCTCCGCGCTCAAGACAGTGTTTGAGTGGGAAGCTGCAGCCACTCTCGCTGATGTCGACAGTCTTGGTGAGTTCGCAGAAGAATTTTCCCCCGATGTCGAATCCGGTTACTTCCATCGGAATGGTGAGGGGGATCCGCGCTTCGCGGCGGCGGTCCTTATTCGCTTCAATTCCAAGTTCTTCCCAGTTTACGGTGTCTTGCATGGCGTACTCCTGAGTAGCATTCATGCACGCGGGCGGCCACAGCGATTGCGCTAAGCGGGGGCAAAGAAAGGAAGTGCGGAGATGTTCCAAACGCGCACGGCGCAATACGAAACCGGTGTTCCGTTGCGGCATCGCAGAGAAGCTTCCGTGTCCGTTTACGCGGCGCTCTTTCCAGCGGGCTCGTTGGGCTCGCGCTTCAGGAAGCGATACAAACTGGTGCGGCCAATTCCGAGCATCTGCGACGCACGCACGCGGTTTCCTCCGCACACATCGAGAACGCGTTTGATATGAATTCGGCGCACTTCATCGAGTGGCAGCGGCCGCCAGTTTCCTTCGGTCGCGCCAATGCGTCTTACGGGTTTGCGTAAATTGCCCGGCAGATCGGCGACGTCGATGAACTCGTTCGTCGCATTGATCGCAGCGCTGGAAATCACGTTTTCGAGCTCGCGGACATTGCCGGGCCAGCCGTGGTGAAGCAGGACAATCTGCGCGCGCCGCGTGAGTCCCTGGAAAGTCTTGCCATACGCTTCGCCGTATTTCTTAAGGAAGTAGCGCACCAGGATGGGAATGTCTTCGGGCCGGTCGGCCAGACCGGGCACTTGAATTTCGAGCGAGCTGAGGCGGTAGAAAAGGTCCTCGCGAAATCGCCCAGCCAGCACTTCATTGCGAAGATCGCGATTGGTGGCGGCAACAATGCGCACGTCGACTTTCTTCACTTCCGGCGAGCCCACGCGCTGAATCTCGCGGTTCTGAATCACGCGGAGCAATTTGGCTTGCATCTGCGGCGAGGTTTCGCCGATTTCGTCCAAAAAAACGCTGCCGCCATTGGCGTATTCGAATAGCCCCGGCCGCGTATCGGATGCGCCGGTAAAAGCGCCGCGCATGTGTCCGAAGAGCTGGCTCTCGAGAAGCGTGTCGACCAATGCGGAGCAGTTACACACCGCGAACTTCTGCTGGCTGACGGGACTCATCCGATGCACCGCGCGCGCCACCAATTCTTTGCCGGATCCTGTGGGTCCGGTGATCAGCACGTTGGTGTAATGCCGCGAGATTTTCCTGGCCATATCGAGCATTTCGAGCATCGCCGGACTGCGGCCCACAATCCCTTCGAATTCGAAGTTGGAAAGCAATTGGTCGTCGAGCGCGCGAATCTGCGACCGGCGCGTGGACACTTCGGCTAGCTCATCGAGCGCCTTGACTAGCCGCTCCTCATCAATCGGCTTGCACAGGAAATCGTGGGCGCCGCGCCGGATGGCCTCGATGGCGGAATCCACGGAATAGAAGCCGGTGACGAGGATCACGGCGATACTGGGATCGATCTGCAGCGATTGGTCCAGAAACGTGAACCCATCCATTCCGGGCATTTTCATATCCACCAAAACAACGCGGCATGCCCCGGCGCGCACTTGCCCCAGAGCGTCATCTGCCTTCGTCGTGCCGAGGGTGGGAAAACCAAGGCGTGTGAGCATCGTCGTCGTGATTTCGACGAGGTCGAGTTCGTCGTCAAGGACACATATAGGCAGATTGCGTCGAACCAGTTCTGCCATGGATTTGTCTGTGGCTACGGACATCCTAATAGCGGTTAGGCAAGGAGTGTGCCATAAACAGCGGGGGCGTGGCTGTGGAAGCGAAGCTTGCCCTTGCGGATGCCGGCAGGGATCTGAATCACAAATGATTAGTAAGAAAGGAATTGCTGGCGGGGTTGACTTGCAGCCAGACGGTTTTCAGGAGCCTCAGGAAGATCCGCCAAAATCCCAGATCGGGATTGTTCCATTTCAGAATTCCGAGGTTCAAAACGGACGCACTCTTGCGCCAAACGGGTCTCAATTCACCGCGGTCTCCCGAAACCTGAACTCCAGGGGTGCCGTCGTGGCCGCTTCTTTTGGGCGAAGGCGGCTCAGACGCACTTCGCGCACTTCGTTATTGGCGTTTCCGTCGACGCCGGAGACTTGGTAAGTCACCGGGACCGCGCGGTCCATGGATGCCTCCTCAGACAGGCGCACAAAAACGAGCAAACCCACGTGAAGCCGCGCTTGAAGATCCACTTTGCTGTTGCCGTCGCCACGTCCGTGAAGAATAGCTTTCTCCACAAAGAAATTTTCTTCCGTATCCCAGCCGGAAATCTCGGCAATTTTGCTTCCTTGTCCCGCGTCCAGCGAAGCCATCTGTTTAGCCTCCGACAGGGGAAGAGCAGGAGCAAGGCCAAACGAGCAGCGCTCCGCGTATTGATCCACAAGGGTTTACCTATGGCATCCTGCTGTGGGACAGCCGACTTCTATCGCAAATCAGAACATGTGTGTTGGAGTGGGCCAACGTTGCTTCGGCTCGGCCATGGCATAACCTATGATTCTTTAGCCGTAGTGCAGCCCAGGATAAAGGAGATTCAAGGCCAGCGAGAATATGTACGGAAACAGCTTGTCGTAGATGAACCACGCAACGAGCAGCCCCGCGAATCCAAGCCCTGCAAATGTGCTGCCCGCAAATCGCGCCGCAAGCCGGCGGCTCATGAGAATCGTCACGCCGTTATGTCCATCGAGTGGCGGGAACGGCAAAAGGTTGAAAGTCCCCAGGAGTAAATTGAGCACAAACAGAATGCTCAGCGTTGCCGCTGCCAATTGCCCTCCAGTTCCTGTGGCCTGCGTTACTAGAACGAATGTAGCGCTTTGTGGTGGCCGAAAAGCTCCCATGGCCATTCCTACGTGTATGCCGATGGCGGCCAGAAGCATCAGCAGAAAATTCGCCGCTGGTCCCGCCAGCGCCATCCACGCCGCGCGCCGTGGATATCGCTGCGCCCACGCCGGATCGTAGGGTGCGCTGGCCCAGCCCATCATCCAATGCGCGAAGACGTAGGAAAGAATTGGTACCACCACCATTCCCACCGGCTCGCGCCGGATGTGCGGAATTGGGTTCAGTGAGACCTGGCCTCCGTGAAACGCCGTCGGGTCGCCGCTCAACTTTCCCACCAGCGCGTGCGCTCCTTCGTGGCACACTGTCGAGAACAAGAACACCACGTACCAAATCACGCCGAGCACGAGAAAATGTGTGTCCATGTCGCGCGATAGAGTATGCCGCCGCCGAGGCGAAGACAAGCCTGCACACCTCGGTTGATACCGCTGTCGGCACGGCACCCCCAAAATGCCGGCTAGATTTCAATGGCTGTCCTGATATGCGATTGCAGATTTGATCGCCCGGATAAGGTCCTTCCGTCGGTGGTTTGCTCGTTCGCAGGCGTGGCAAAGACGCGCGTCAATGACTGCGATCGATATCTACGAATCTACGATTTAGTGTACAGAGATATGGAAATGCATACTGCTGCGTGCGCCGCGCTCGCGACACACAACGCTCCGACAGCAGTAAACATCGTGTTTTCTGTACGCCTGCCGCAGTAAGCGTCGTTTCCTCCGACGGCGCTGTGCGTGCATAGCAGTCTATGTAGTTCAGTCCCAAAGGTACGGAAGAAGCTAACGGTTTGCATCGTTGTTCTTAGGAACCTCTGGGACAGTTTCTTTTGACATCCGTATTGGGAATGCATTATAAAATTCGCCAGCGTTGTGGGGTTGTCTGACTCGGCAAATATAAATCGATTTCCAGCTGAACGCTGTATTGGGGTGTGGTTACGGTCCAAGGTAGGGCTCGCTTGGGTGATACAGAGCGAAAAAATAAGCTAGGAGGGTGTGACTCGTGAAACAACGGTTGATTCTGATACTTGGCCTGTTGGTGTTTGCCGCGGGATTCGTTCTTCCCAGAGGTGTTCAAGCGCAGACGACAGCTTCGTCCACAGTCGTCGGCACGGTCACTGACCCGAGCGGGGCCGCCGTGCCTGGCGCTACGGTCAAATTGACAAACGTAGGCACAAACGTTCCATTGACCGCCACCGCCAATGACTCAGGCCAGTACACATTTCCAACAGTTACGCCTGGCACGTACGCGCTGGAAGTCTCCAAACAAGGTTTTAAGAACGGAGCCGTGCAGAATCTCGTTGTGGAAATCGCGAAGAGCTATACGGTGAATGTGACTTTGCAGGTGGGCGCGATGAGCCAGTCTGTGACCGTGGAAGCCGGCGCTAATGTCCAGCTCGAAACGACAACTGCGCAAGTGAGCGGCTCCGTCAGCAGTCAAGAAATGGACAAGCTACCCACCCTCAACCATCAAGCAACTGAATTGATCACGATCCAGCCTTCGGTGTCTCCAGGCATGGAAGTGTTTCCCATGACGCAGCCGCGTTTTTCCGGCGCTCTGGATGACCAGAATACCTACACTCTCGATGGCGTCGACATTAGCGATAACCTGGTGGGCGATGGCACGTGGGTTCCGGTCAATATTGACAGCGTGCAAGAAGCGGACATAGGGGTCAGCACCCCGAACGCCACCTTCGGTCGCAGCTCCGGCGGACAAATCGCCCTTCTCGGTCGTCACGGCACGAACCAGTACCACGGCTCTGCCTACTGGTACGCCCAGAATAGCGCCCTGAACGCGAATTCTTGGGACCTGAACTCCGTTGGCGTCCAGCAGCCTCACCTGGAGGACAATTTCGGTGGGGGCCGCTTCGGTGGTCCAATCATCAAGAATAAGACGTTCATTTTTGTAAATTATGAGCTGAATCGGTTTCCGGAATCCACCACATTCACGCGGGACATTCCCACCCCGTCCCTGAGGCAGGGTATTCTTACCTTCAAGGATGCAGCCGGCAACATTGATGCTTACAACTTGGCTACCTCCACCGCCTGTGGTCCATCCGGCGGACTGCCTTGTGATCCTCGCGGCATTGGTATAAGCCCGCTTGTGCAGCAATTTTGGAATTTGGAACCGGCGGCCGGAAACTCTCCTGGCGGTGATGGCTTAAACGAAACCGGCTACCGGGGAACTGTCTCGACTCCGCTGGACACCGACTTCGGCGTGCTGCGCCTCGATCACAATTTCAGCGACAAGTGGCGATTTTCCGGCAGCTACACCTACTATCGTGACATCAGTAACCCCGGCGCGCAGATCAGCATTCTCAATGGCACTCCGTCCAGCCCGAGCAGTGACCCCACTCGCGATGTAATGGTGACGGGACAGTTGACCACGTTGATCTCGCCTTCTCTCACCAATACGTTCCGCTTTGGCTGGGTGCGCAACTGGCAAAACTCCCAAGTAGAGACCCCTGCGCAATCGGCGGCGCAATTCAATCTTCCCAATACAGCTTCCGGAGTCGCCTCCGATCCGTTCATTTCACTTAACCCAGCGGAAGGTTTGGTTGCCTCGCCGATCGACAACACTCCAGATAACGCACGCTTCCAAGACTACTTTGAGAAAAATATTCAGTTCACCGATGGCATTGATTGGATTAAGGGCAAGCACACCTTGGAATTTGGCACCGACGATCGTCACCTGCCGTTGCTCACGGACCGTGCTGATACGGTGGTCGGCGGAGTCACGTCTCTGGAGTCAACATTGGATACCGTAGATGGCGCCGGAGGCTTCTTATCGCTCCCGGCTGCGAACGCCCCTCCGACGTGCAGCGCGACCATTCTCACAAATTGCCTGACTGCAGGAGAGATCCCGCAATGGAACCAACTGTATGCCGGCGCCTTGGGGCTTGTTGATAATACCTCCATCTTCGCCGTCCGCAACGGCAGCTTAAGCCCACTTCCTTTCGGTACTCCGTTGAGCAACAACACTGTCCAAAACCAATTCTACTTCTACGGTCAGGATGTGTGGCGCTTGACCAATTCGCTGACGGTTAGCTATGGACTTGCATACGGCTGGCAAAGCCCGCCCGTCGACACCCTGGGACGCCAGACGATTTTGGACAACGACGTTACTGGCCAGCCCCTCACCGCTCCCACGTACTTGAGCGACAAAATGACCGCCGCTCTCCAAGGCCAGATCTATAACCCAACCACTGATTACGTTCCTGTTAATACGGCGGGCAGTCCGGTCTTCAATACGGATTACGGCGACCTTGCACCGCGCGTGTCGATTGCTTGGAACCCCAGCTTTGGCGGTGGCGCCATGGGCGATATATTCGGCGACAGGAAGACCGTGATACGCGCCGGCTACTCCCTCGTCTATGACCGCGAATCCACGATTGAAACGGTTGTGATTCCCATGCTGGGTGTAGGTTTCGGCCAAACACTCACCGAGATCACGCCGGGCTGCGGCTCGCCTTGTTCCAATCCGGCGGCCACTGATTTCCGGGCCGGAGTGGACGGAAATCTTGCTGTTCCGGTGGTTCAACCGGAGGCCAATCCGATTGTACCGAGCACGCCATTCGGGAATTTCATCTCGTTCCAAGACGATCCTGACATGAAGGTCGGCCGCTCCACAAACCTCGACCTAGATATCCAGCGCGAGCTGCCGGGCAATATGCTGTTGGAAGTGGGCTACGTCGGGAATATGGGTTCCCGTCTCCCCACTTCTGTGGACATCAATGACGCTCCGTACTTTTTCAAGGATGCGGGATCAGGTCAGAGCTTCGCCCAGGCCTTCGACACCGTTTCCGGTGCCGTTCGTGCGGGTGTTGCTCCTAACACGCAGCCGTGGTTCGAGAATCAGTTGCCCGGGTATGCGAGTTCTGTCTGCGGTGGTGGAACGAACACCGCGTGCTTGGCATCCCAGCTCGGATCCTTTTTCTCGAATGGAGACGTTCAAAGTCTGTTCCAGCAGATGGACCTGTACAGGCTCGGGCAAGGTTTGCAGCCGTACGACAACCTGCAGAACCAGGTCTCCGTGCTTCGCACTTACCTTGGAACCTCCTCTTACAACGCTCTTATCGTCAGCTTGCAGAAAAAGACCTCTGCGGGATTGACTTTCCAGGTCAACTATACGCTTTCCAAGTCTCTTGACGAGTCGCTCCTCAACCAGAACAGTGCCGGTTACTTCCTGAATAGTTACTCGCCGGATGCTAGCTACGGCCCTTCGCTTTATGACCGCAAGAATATGCTTACTGCTGACTATGTGTATCAACTTCCGGTCGGCAACGGGCACCGGCTCCATCTCAACAATGGACTCGACAGGGCCGTAAGCGGATGGTATTGGTCCGGTATTTTCACGGCTTATTCCGGACTTCCGTTGACCGTTGCCGAGAGCGCCGACGCTTGGGGCGTGTCGTCCATCCTGGGTGCTAACGTACCGGCAATCCCAACCGTTCCAACCTCGCAGCTCAATGGCAGTGTCCACTCCGGAGTGGTCGGTTCAGATGGCATTGGTACCGCCACCGCCCAGTCAAACGGCGGAACGGGCCTGAACATCTTTTCCAATCCGGCGGCGGTTTTCGCGGACTTCCGTGACATAAATCTTGCCACGGACGGCCGCGACGGCTCTGCCAATCCATTCCGAGGCTTGCCGATGTGGAACATGGACATGGCGCTCGGCAAATCAACCAAGATTCGTGAGAACATCACGGCTGATTTCTCGGCCCAGTTCCTCAACGTATTCAATAATGTGAATTTCCAGAATCCCGGCGGATCGACGGGCGGCCTCCCGCTCAGTTTGCAGAGCCCGCAGAACTTTGGCGAGATCGACAGCACGGTCATTCCGGCGAACCGCACCAACAGCGCTCGCTGGATCGAGTTGGGGCTGCGCGTTTCGTTCTAAACTAAAATCCATCACTCCATCAAAACCCTGGGCTCCAGCGATGGAACCCAGGGTTTTTTGTTGTGTGAATTTTCTCGGCCGCCGCGACTCGGAAGCGCTCAGTGCGCAAATCATCAGGAGGGTATTGCCGGCAGGAAACAGCAGGAATAGCCTTGCTTGATCTGGCTGTTACAACAGCGAGAAGAGTGGCTCCGGGGCTTGGACTCGAACCAAGATTCTAGGCTCCAAAGGCCCATGTGCTACCAATTGCACCACCCCGGAAGCGGAGCCCAAGAATTATAATGAATTACTCGCCGCCGCGCTATTCTTCGAATCGAAAATGGCGCGACGCGATTGCCGCCTAGCGATCGATCTGCTACGCTTCCAACGCCAATCCTGGAGAGGTGTCCGAGTGGCTTAAGGAGCACGCTTGGAAAGCGTGTGTAGGAGAAATCCTACCGTGGGTTCAAATCCCACCCTCTCCGCCAACCAGTCTTCTTTTCCGTTCTGCTCGAAACATTGATTTTGCCGCCCCAATGCGCACATGGCGGCAAGGATGTGAATGCCTGCTCCGCAAGAGCTTCCGCAATGGGATTCGGTTGACTCGCAAACACGGAGTGCAACCACAGTGGAATCACTGTTTCGCTGATCGGCGCCAGGCATAGCGCAGAACCACCATCGGATCCACTCTCACCGTACCATATGGCGCCGTCAAGTCTTGGGCGTAGAATTCGAAACTGTCTCGATGTGAACAGACATCCTCCCTCGTCTTTATCTAACATAGTGCCTTCGGGGAAGTAACGCGAACTCTTCTGACGAGTCCAGCAGCTTTCTCTGACTAGGAGGTTCCAAACCAATGCGTATTCGTGTCATTCGTTCGTTATTGTTAGCAATAGCCGTGCTATTTCTGTCGACGGCGTGTTTCGCGCAGGTCGGCGTATCGATCACAATCGCTCCCCCTGAACTCCCTGTTTATCAGCAGTCTATTTGCCCCGGCGACGGATATATTTGGACGCCAGGGTACTGGGCTTATGCTGATGACGATTACTACTGGGTGCCAGGCGCATGGGTGATGGCTCCGGAAGCCGGTTTGCTCTGGACTCCAGGTTATTGGGGCTGGGGCGGCAATGGATTTGTTTTCTCCCAAGGTTACTGGGGAGAGCAGGTAGGGTTCTATGGTGGAATCAACTATGGCTACGGTTATTTCGGCCAGGGATATGAAGGCGGACGTTGGAACAATGGACAATTTTTCTACAACACGCGCGAGAACAATCTGAGCGGCGCCAACATCCACGACGTTTACAGCGAAACGACGACTCACCAGACCATGGCCAACCGCGTCAGTTACAACGGTGGCAACGGTGGGATAGACGTGCGTGCGACGCCTCAGGAAGAGGCTGCTGCGGGGGAGAGGCAAGTGCCGCCTGTGCCCCTTCAAGTTCAACGTGCGCAGGCTGCGCGCAGCGATCCGCAGCAACGGGCCTCTGTGAACCATGGCGTGCCGCCGGTTACTGCTACTTCGAGGTCGGGGGCATTCGAGGATCACGGAGACGGAGCGTCTGGTGATGCTGTCTCGCGTTCGGACAACAATGCTTCTCGCTACAGCACTGCAGTCCATCCTAACGACCTGCCGCCCATCGAACGACCCGCTTCTTCGAGCACAGGGAACCAGAAGCTGGACCGGAAATACGAGAAGCAGCAGGACAAGCTAATCGCGAAGCAGAACAAGGATCGGCAGAATCTGCAGAAGGCGCAAGACCGGGATCATCAGAACCTGGCGCGACAGAATGCCAGCGAAGCAACAAAGGGGCAGGTGGAGCAGCAACACCAGCTACAGACACAGCAAATGGTGCAGAGGCACACCCAGCAGCAGCAGCAGTTGCAGCAGAGACAGCAGAGGCAGCAGCCACCACAATCGACTGAGTCCCGACCTCCGAAGGGATGAGGCTTTTGTCATTCCTTTGAAGAGATACCCGGTGGGGTATTAGGCAGTTGGTAGATGCCCTACCTCGGTATTGTTAAGTGGCCGTGATTTCCGGAGGCAATTGGCCCCAGTCGAAACATAACTGCTCTCCAATCTTCCTCAAGAACGAGCGCCTGAATCTATCTCTTTTTCCTGAGTGCGGAACAAATACTTTCAATGCGCACACGACTGGAAAAAGGTCTGTTCAGTAAGGTTTCATCGCGGATGTAAAAGAGAAAAATCGTCGGTCCTCTTCGGAAGGCGCTTGGAGTAGCGGGTTTCGACGTCGAAAATGTCTGGAGAGAGGTTATTGAAGACCAAGGAAGCCAGCCACAGTAGTTTGCCGAAGTTTGCCGAGGAGCAGCAGAATTTAAAATGAAAGCCAAACGCACGGCAATTCACATCTACGGTTGCCAGTCTGCAGGCCAGATTGAAAGGTGTTCCTTTCTGTACAGAAATGCTTTTTTCCAGCATCTACGATGTGTCTCTTGAATCTATCTTGTTGATCGGAAGTCAGGAGAAAAGAAATGGCGACCGCGAAATCCGAGAAGTGCGCGCACCCCGTTTGTTCTTGCAGAACAACGTCAGGCAAGTACTGCAGCACACAATGCGAAGCTATGGAAAAGACGCCGGACATCGATTGTTCGTGTGGACACACTGGGTGCAAGGGCAAAACGTCCTGAACGAGAGTGTTTTCAGCAGTTGGTGAACGAGCTATTCAGTTATGAACCAAGAATCCTGTTCGCCCACGTCGCCTTGATGTGTGCTGATGATTTGCACCCGGGCGAACCGAAGCGAGTGTTGGATCAAGGTGTTGGCAGCGCTTTCTCTATCGGTGGGTAAAATTCGGAAGGAGACAAACACATGTTGAAACGTTTTCTCGTTGTCATAACACTGGGTCTTCTTGTAACTCTGACTGCTGTTGCGTCGGATCGCGACGACGATGTAAATCGCGTTCACAAAGCCGCTCAGGTTTTTCAAGAGATCATGAACGCGCCGGACCAGGGTATTCCTAACGATCTTCTCAGTTCGGCGAGATGCATAGCCATTATTCCTGGCGATGTGAAGTTTGCCTTCATCTTCGGCGGCAACTATGGCCGGGGAGTGGCCACCTGCCGCAACGGGCATGGCTGGAGCGCCCCCATGTTTGTGGCGATTGACGGTGGGAGCGTGGGTTATCAGATCGGGGGCTCATCCACCGATATCGTGATGCTCTTTATGAACGATCACGCTTTGCACAGCCTGCTCAGCGACAAGTTCAAGCTCGGAGCCGACGCTTCCGTGGCTGCGGGACCCGTGGGCCGGAACGCCGCCGCTGGCACAGACCTTAAACTGAATGCCGAAATTCTGTCATATTCCCGTGCCAAAGGCATTTTCGCTGGGGTGAGTCTGGACGGTGCTGTGGTGCAAGCCGATAAGAGTGGAAACAAAGCCATGTATGGCGACGATGTGGACCGCCACAACATTCTTGACGGCAAAGTTGCCGTTCCCGCCTCGGCGCGACGGCTGCTGCACGAAATTGGGGGATATACGCAGGAAGCTAAAAACAATTAAAAAGTGAGTGACAAACCCCGGAGTTTCGAATTGTTTCGTTCTCGCGGTGTGGGGCGCCGAATTTGAGCCCGCGTGACAAAGTACGTTGCAGGCCGGCTTCGGGTGTTTGTCTTCACAGTCAAAGGGGTTGAGGGACTGCTCATCAGAGCAACCACTCGACTTCGCTTTGAGCACAAGTGGAAAAGAACGCCTGGGATTGCCGGCTCTCCGACTCTCTCGGAGTCTGTGAGCGCACTCGAGAAAATGCCCCGGAGTTCAGTCGCCGCGCCGCTGGTCAACTAGCCCATTCGCAACGGCCGCGTAACAATCATGGAAAAGAAGACCGCGCGAAACATGCACTTGGTCTCCGGGCGCCGAATCAAGACTTTATTCGACAGCAAGAAAGGAAAGGAGAAGACCATGACGCACCATTCTTCACATACATCAACCAGCACTGATTTGAATCTCGTATCTGTCCATGAACTGTTCGCCCATACCCAAGATGTGTTTAATATGATTGCCCGCTGCGCCTTTGAGATTTTCGAGGGTCGCGGACACGCGCACGGAAATGACCGGGAGGATTGGTTCCTCGCCGAGTCCGAACTTCTCACGCCTGTGAAGGTCCATATCTCGGAGTCCGGCGAGCAGCTTATTGCACGCGCCGAAGTTCCTGGGTTCAACAGACAGGAGATCAAGGTGAGCCTCGAGCCACACCGGCTGACCATCAGTGGAAAGGCTGGGCTAAACGAAAACCACCAGTCTGGAAAACACATCCATTCGACCGGGCATACACTGCTTATTCTCCGCATTATCGACCTGCCCGCTGAGGTTGACCTTTCCAAGGCCAAGGCAACCTTCAACGAAGGCGCACTCGAAGTACTGATGCCAAGAGTGGCTCCCACAAAAAGCGTTCGCGTCGAGACGAAGTTAGGGTTGTCCGCAGAAAGCGATGCTTCTGTCCAGGAAACAGGCGGGGTCGAAGCCACAGGGCGCCCGAAGGTTGTCACGGGAGCCAGCGAGGCGACTCTCAAAGCGCACGCAACATCGTCGGGGAAATAGCATTGGAGGGCCACAAAAATAAGATCAAAATGTGATCGATAAATGCCTCTTGATTATCCATTGTGGTTGCGGGCGGCGCACTTCTTCAACTTTCTTCTCCTGTCACTTCTGGTTCGGAGTGGTCTCGAGATCTTGAGCGCGCACCCGAGGCTTTACTGGAACGACGATTGCACGCCGGGAAGCGAATGGCTTAAGTTCACGAGGAAGCAGCGACCGAGTGATCGCCTCTGGACGGCGAGTGATGAGGAAACCTCATTCCCGCCCGCGATTGCCCTGCCAGGCCACGAAAATCTAGGTCTCGGGCGGCATTGGCACTTTCTCATGGATTCCGCGTGGCTGCTCACAGGTCTGTTGTACCTAGTAATGCTTTTCGTCACACCAGAGTGGCGGCGGCTGATTCCGACTTCCTGGCAGATTGTCCCGGACGCATGGCAGGCAATGCTCAGCTATCTGAGTTTCCACATCGTGAAAACGCCGGGAGGATATAACGCACTGCAACAGTTGAGCTACGCGGCAGTCATATTCTTGCTCGCACCGTTCAGTATCGCGACCGGGGTAGCGATGTCCCCGGCCGTTGCCGCCCGTTTCCCGTGGTATATCAAGATTTTTCACGGGCGGCAGGGCGCACGGAGCCTGCATTTCCTCGCTCTTTGCGCATTCATCGTATTCTTTATCGGCCACGTCATCCTCGTGGCTCTTCACGGATTCCGAACAGAATTGGCAATGATTGTTCTAGGAGAAACGCACAAACCGCATCTGACGCGCGCTCTGGCGATCTGGCTAGCCGGGCTGGCCGGCATCGTAATCATTCATATCGTAACAACCGTGTGCTCGCGTCGCCGCCCGCGCTTTGTCCAGAAGGCCACACAATCGACCACGAATCTGTTGCGCACATTGCTTTTCGGCCATGAAATCTCCGCGCAGCATTACTCAGACGCGGATATCTCGCCATACTTTTGGGTGAACGGCCGCCCCCCGAAAGAAGAAAGTTATCTGGCAATGGCGCGCGAGCAATTCGCAAATTACAGCCTGAAGGTCAGCGGATTGGTCGGAAGGCCGCTTTGCCTGACCCTGGCGGACCTCCGGGCAATGCCGAAACAGGCTCAAATTACCAAGCACTGTTGCATCCAGGGCTGGTCAGGCGTTGCGGAGTGGGGCGGTGTATCTCTGCATCACATCGTAGCGCTTTGCCATCCACTTCCCGCCGCTCGCTACATCGTTTTCTACGCGTTCGACAATAAATCCACATCGGAGCCGCACGCCCAGGGACCGGGGTACTTTTACGGCACGATTCGCTTGGAGTTGGCGGAAGATCCGCAGACGATTCTTGCCTACGAAATGAACAGACAGCCGCTTCCTATCAACCACGGTGCGCCACTTCGCCTTCGCGTTGAAACGCAGCTTGGATTCACGATGGTGAAGTACATCCGCGCAATCGAGTTTATCGAGGACTACAAAAGCATTGGCAAAGGCCAAGGCGGCTGGCGGGAAGATTTTCAGTATTTCAGCCAGGAGGCTGGGATCTGATTCACAGGACCTTTGACGAGGAGCGTTAGAGATTGAAACGTCTTCCGGATGAAGCGTAATTTCAACAATTTTCTGCGTGCTATTCTGTTGACGTCGCCACCTTCGATGTCCCGGCGATATGCGCTTGTTTTTGCAGGTTGCCATAGCGCGGCAACCTGGACGAGAGCATCGGTCACACTCCAGTCCGGCGGCAAAAAGGTGGAACGCGGCGCGAGAACGGAGCACCAGTCTTCACGGAATTCAATTCAATATCGAAAATCTGTCATTCTTGTGTGATCCGCAATTCACCGAAGTTCTTGGCAATTCCTGGCACTTCACCTGCAACAACAAGAGCATCGCCCGCGTCTCATATAAGGAGAAAATGAAAGACTTTCTCGGAAAGTGCGATGTGGAGGTGATCCGTGACAAAGTTTCTTGTACATCTAAGATTATCCAGGCTTTTGATCACGTGCCGCTTGAGTTCTGTTGGTACTCGCCAAGTAAACCAACACTCAGGCAGGTCAGAGCGCTAGGTTAACCGATGCAAGAAGACGCGATGAAAAAAGAATCTCCGGATGCCCACTATATAGGGCGAGACCACCAGTTACCTCCTTCGGATTCCCGGCCACGCCACTCCACGAGCGCGCGCGTGCTGATATGGCTGCTCATATTGCTGGTGTTTGGCCTTCTTTTTTGGTTGGTTTTACGCCATCACAAAGCACAGAAGGTCGCAGCCACCGGAGGGCGTGGCGTCGTCACAGGACCGGTCACCGTCACGACCGTTACTGCGCGAAAAGCTAACATCGGAGTGTATCTGGACGCCATCGGAACTGTCACACCCGTCTACACCGACTCGATTACCAGCCAGGTTACCGGATTGGTATCACTGGTGCATTTTCGGGAAGGCCAGCTGGTTCGTCGCGGCGACCCATTGCTTGAGATCGACCCGCGCCCTTATCAGGCTCAGTTGCTGGAGGCCCAGGGAGCGCTGGAACGGGACACCAATTTGCTCGCCCAGGCCAAAATGGATGAGGAGCGATATCGGGAGGCTTGGGCACGCGATGCCATCGCCAAACAGACTCTGGATGATCAGGAAAAACTCGTGCTGCAGTACGAGGGCACGGTGAAAGTCGACCAGGGGACGGTACAGTACGATCAGGTTCAAGTCTCCTTCTGTCACCTTGTCGCGCCGATTTCCGGCCGGGTGGGTTTGCGCCTAGTGGATCCGGGCAATGTGGTGCAGGCCGATAGCACCACGCCGTTAGTCGTAATTACGCAACTCCAGCCGATCACCGTAGTGTTCACCATTGCGGAAGACAGCATCGGTCAAGTAGAAGCCCAGATGGGGCATGGAAAAGCGCTCCAGGTAACCGCTTTCGACCGCACCAACCAGGCTGAACTCGCCACTGGCAAATTGCAGACCATTGATAATCAGATCGATCCTACAACTGGAACGTTAAAGCTGCGCGCGGTCTTCGCCAACAAGAACAACGCGCTTTTTCCCAACTTGTTTGTCAACACCAAGCTGCTGGTGAAGACACTTGAGGGACTGACACTGATTCCAACTTCTGCCATCCAGCAGAATGGCGACACGTCTTACGTGTACCTGATCCAGAATGACACGGCTTATCTTCGCAATGTCAAGCCAGGCGTGGCGGATTCCGGCATGACAGCGGTCGAAGGCATCAATCCTGGAGACGTTGTTGCCAACAGCAGCTTTGAGAAGCTGCAGAATAATGTGAAAGTCATCATTTCAAAGACGCCGCTTCCGGCTACCACGACCGGGACCAACGCCCCGTGAATCCGTCCCGCCCATTCATTCTGCGACCTGTCGCAACCTCACTGCTGATGGTCGCGATCATGCTGGTGGGTATCGTCGGATATACGCAGTTGCCGATCTCCGCGCTGCCGGAAGTTGACTATCCTACGATTCAGGTACTGACCTTTTATCCAGGGGCGAGCCCGGATGTGATGGCGACCACGGTGACAGCTCCTTTGGAGCGGCAGTTTGGCGAGATGCAAGGTCTCAGCCAGATGACTTCCACCAGTTCCGGAGCCACTTCGGTAATCGTCCTAGAGTTCAACTTAAGCCTACAGATCGACATAGCAGAAGAAGAAGTGCAGTCGGCCATCAACGCAGCGCAAAGCTATTTGCCTTCCGATCTGCCAGCGCCGCCGATCTATAGCAAGACGAATCCTGCTGACGCGCCGGTGCTCACGCTGGCGATTACATCCAATTCCATGTCCCTCTCCCAGGTAGAAGATCTGGTGGACACGCGCCTTGTGCCGAAAATCTCACAATTGAGTGGCGTAGGGCTGGTGAGTATCAGTGGTGGTCAAAAGCCGGCGGTGCGGATCCAAGCCAATCCAGCGGAACTTTCCTCCTATGGCATCGATATGGAGGATTTGCGCACTGCCCTAACTCAGGCCAGCGTGAACGCGGCCAAGGGCAACTTCGACGGACCAAACAAGGACTATCAGATCGACGCCAACGATCAGTTGGTTACCAGCGGAGACTACCAGGATGTGGTGGTGGCGTACCGCAACAACGCGCCCGTCCTGTTGAAGGACGTGGCCAACATAGTGAACGGCGTAGAAAACTCGAAGCAGGCAGCATGGATGAACCAAACGCCTGCTGTCATCATCAACGTGCAGCGCCAGCCCGGCGCGAACACGATCACGGTCGTCAAGAGCATTCAGCAGCTGATGCCACAGCTCAAGACAAACCTGCCGACCGGAATTAACGTAACCACTCTGACCGACCTGACGACCGACATCAAGGCTTCTGTTTCCGACGTGGAATTTGAACTGATGCTGACGATCGGGCTGGTCGTCTTGGTTATCTTTCTCTTCCTTCGCAGTTTGTCCGCCACCATTATTCCCAGCGTCGCCGTGCCGCTATCAATCGTGGGCACATTCGCCGCCATGTATGTGCTTGGCTATAGCCTCGACAATCTATCCCTGATGGCTCTGACGATATCTACCGGATTTGTGGTGGACGATGCGATTGTGATGATTGAGAACATTTCCCGCTTCATCGAAGAAGGCCACTCGCCCATGCAAGCGGCGCTGGAAGGAGCGGAGCAGATTGGCTTCACCATTCTTTCGCTAACGGTTTCGCTGATCGCGGTACTGATTCCGTTGCTTTTTATGGGCGGGGTTATAGGCCGGCTCTTTCGTGAGTTTGCCGTTACACTGGCCGTCACCATCGTCATTTCTGCTGTCGTATCGCTGACGCTCACTCCGATGATGTCGGCCCGTATTTTGCACGCCAATCCTCCTTCGCAACAGGGACGCTTCTATCGAGCGTCGGAACGCGTCTTCGAGCGCATGATCGCCTTCTATGGCCGGACGCTGAAAGTCGTGCTCCGCTACCAGACCATCACTCTGCTGGTTGCATTGGGAACACTGGTCCTGACCGTCTTCCTCTACATCATCATTCCAAAAGGATTTTTCCCGGTGCAGGACACAGGAGAAATTCAGGGCATTTCCCAAGCGCCGCAGAGCATTTCCTTCTCGGCGATGGTCGAGAAGCAGCAGGAACTGGACAAGATTATTCTGCAAGATCCGGCGGTGGAGAGCCTCTCCTCCTTTATTGGTGCAGACGGCACCAACACTACGCTGAACAGCGGCCGCATATCCATCAACCTGAAGCCTCTCTCTCAGCGCAATCTCAGCGCATCCGACATAATTCGGCGGCTCACATCGAGCCTGGCAAAAGTACAAGGAATTACCTTGTATATGCAGCCGGTGCAAAACATTACCGTGGATGACCGGGTCAGCCGCACCCAGTATCAATACACCCTTGAAGATCCCGACGTAAACGAACTGAATCTATGGACCAACCGCTTTGTCGCGAAGTTGAAGCAGCTACCGGAACTGGAGGACGTGGCAACCGATCAGCAGACCGATGGTGTTGCCGTCACGCTGGCCATCGACCGGGTTACGGCTTCACGGTTGGGAATTGCTCCCGCAACCATCGATAACACGCTTTACGATAACTTCGGTCAGCGTCAGATCAACACCATGTACACGCAGTTGAACCAGTATCACGTAATTTTGGAGGTGCAGCCTCAGTTCGCGAGCGACCCCGACAAGCTGCACAAGATGTACATCCAGGCGAATGCTTCCTCCGGCGCCTCAGGGGCCGGAGCTTCGTCGTCCTACACATCTTCCTCATCGGCGGCGGCTGGCTCCAATGCGACCACGACAAGCGTGCTCTACACACCCTCCTCCGGCATACTGAATCCACCGACAAATGTCCTGAACGCGCCGTCCACAAATTCCTCCACGTCAAGTTCTCCGAATACGACGACCCCCACCATGCTGAGCAACGCCGTACCATTGAGCGCCTTCGCGCATTTCACAAAAGGTACGGAATCACTCTCCATCAACCACCAGGGGCAGTTCCCGGCAGTCACCGTTTCCTTTAATCTGGCATCGAACGCCGCTCTGGGCAGTGCGATCACAGCCATCGAGAAAGTGCAGAAGAGCCTGAACATGCCGCCCACTGTCCAGGGAGCGTTTCAGGGCACGGCGGCGGCGTTCGAAAGTTCCCTATCGAATGAAGTGTTGCTGATTCTGGCTGCGCTGGTCGCAGTGTACATCGTTCTCGGCGTGCTGTATGAAAGCTACATCCACCCCGTCACTATTCTCTCGACGCTGCCCTCAGCCGGCGTGGGCGCGCTCCTGGCGCTTATTCTCTTTCGTCAGGAACTGAGCGTAGTGGCTATCATCGGGATCATTCTGTTGATCGGCATTGTGAAGAAAAACGGAATTATGATGGTCGATTTCGCCCTCGAAGGGGAGCGAGAACATGGGAAGAATGCGACCGACGCCATTTACGACGCGTGCCTGCTGCGCTTCCGCCCGATCATGATGACGACCATGGCCGCATTGCTGGCCGGTATTCCTCTCGCGTTTGGAACAGGCATCGGGTCGGAGATCCGCAGGCCGTTGGGCATTGCAATGGTAGGCGGCCTGTTGTTGAGCCAGGCGCTCACACTCTACACCACTCCGGTTATTTATATTTTCTTCGATAATTTGGCGCAGAGATTTTCGCACTCACGAAATCACGCGAAGCAACTCAAGACCGGCAACGAGCCGCAGGCGGAGGGGCAAGCGTGAACATATCCGCGCCTTTCATACGGCGGCCTGTGGCCACAACCCTGCTGACGGTCGCCATCGCGATCGCGGGCGCCGTGGCCTTCACTCTGCTCCCGGTTTCTCCTTTGCCGCAGGTCGATTTTCCCACGATCTCAGTCTCGGCCAGCCTGCCGGGCGCAAGCGCACAGATCATGGCATCGTCGGTCGCGACTCCCCTGGAGCGGCAGTTTGGCCATATCGCTGGAGTCACGGAGATGACCTCCTCCAGTTCGCTCGGATCGACCAGCATCACGTTGCAATTTGATCTCAGCCGGAACATTGATGGTGCGGCACGCGATGTGGAAGCAGCGATCAATGCCGCGCGAACCTATTTGCCAGCGAACCTGCCGGCGAACCCAAGCTACCGCAAAACAAATCCGGCCGATGCACCGATCATGATTCTCGGCCTCACCTCGAGCAAGTACTCCAAGGGTACGATGTATGACGAAGCATCCACGGTCATGGAGCAGAAGCTCTCTCAGATACAGGGTGTGGGACAGGTGGTGGTCGGCGGCTCTTCCTCGCCTTCGGTCCGCGTGGACGTCAATCCTACCCAGCTGAATAGCTACGGACTCACCCTGGCGAGCATTCGATCAGTGTTGAGCCTGCAGAATTCCGATGTGGCGCGCGGGCAGCTCTCGAATGGCATTGCGACCGCCGACATTCTTGATAACGACCAGATCTCAAAGGCGGCCCAATACAAGCCGCTGATCATTGGCTCTCACAACGGCCAGGCCGTCCGTCTATCGGACGTGGCCCAAGTCACGGACTCGGTGCAGAACATTCGCTCCGCCGGTTATCTGAACGGTATTCCTTCCGTCACCGTTATCATCTTTCGGCAGCCAGGCGCCAACATTATCCAGACGAACAACCTGATCCGCAGTCAGTTACCGTTTCTGCAGGCGGTCCTGCCGCAGGGTATCAACACAACGATTGTCTTGGACCGCACCACGACCATCCGTGCCTCGGTCCAAAATGTGGAACAGACGCTGATCATCTCCGTCATTTTGGTGATTCTGGTCGTCTTTCTGTTTCTGCGCAACTGGCGCGCCACTCTTATTCCCAGCTTCGCCGTACCGGTATCGCTGATCGGAACCTTCGCCGTAATGTATCTGTTCGGTTACAGCCTAGACAATCTTTCCCTCATGGCGCTGACCATTTCGACCGGGTTCGTCGTCGATGATGCGATCGTGGTGATGGAAAACATTTCGCGTTATCTGGAGCAGGGCATGTCTCCGCTGGCTGCCGCACTCAAGGGCGCTGAGGAGATAGGGCCAACAGTGTTCACCATTAGCATGTCACTGATTGCCGTCTTCATTCCACTGCTGTTGATGGGCGGCATCGTAGGTCGTCTCTTCCGCGAATTTGCTGTAACCCTCTCCACCGCCATTCTCGTGTCCATGGCTATTTCCCTCACCGCCACTCCCATGATGTGCGCGCATCTCTTAAAGGGGGACAAAGGAGAGAAGCACGGGGTGATGTATCGGGCCAGCGAAAAAGCCTTCAATTGGATGCTCGCGACCTATCGGCAATCGCTCCTCTGGGTTCTGGACAACGAAGTGTTGACCCTCGTTGTACTGCTGCTGATCATCGCGCTCAATGTCGCTGTGATCATCAAGATACCCAAGGGTTTTTTCCCTCAGCAGGACACGGGAGCTATCGTGGGCGGCGTACAGGGGCCCCAGGATGCATCCTTCCCGGTAATGAATAACTCCATCAAGCAACTGGTGAACGTCATCAAGGCCGACCCGGCGGTGGCAAATGTGAATGCTTACACCGGCGGGAATGGTGCCAGCAACGGCGGTTTTATTTACATTGCCCTCAAACCCCTCAATGTGCGTAAGGTGAGTGCCGCGCAAATCATCAATCGGCTTCGGCCCAAGCTGAATCGACTCCCGGTCGCTTCAGCATTTTTGCAGGCTTCGCAAGACATCCGCATCGGCGGCCGGTCGAGTAGCGCGCTCTATCAATACACCATCCAGTCGGACAATGTGCAGGACCTTTCGCATTGGGGACCGATCTTGTTGGCACAGATGAAAAAGCTTCCCGGTTTTCAGGATGTGAACTCGGACCAGCAGAATGGCGGGCTGGAAGAGTATCTGACCTATGATCGAACCGCCGCGGCCCGGTTCGGACTCACCTCGCAGTCTTTGGATTCGAGCCTCTATAACGCATTCGGCCAGTCCGAAGTCTCGATCATCTATACGCAGTTAAACCAGTACTACGTAGTGTTGGAGGTGGCGCCACAGTTTTGGCAATCCCCAGAAGGGCTCAAATTCACTTATCCGTCCGCGTCGGCCAACGGCGTCACCCCGCTGAGCGCGGTTTCGAAAGCGTCAGCAAACACTACGCCATTGCAGGTGAACCACACCGGCTTGTTTCCTTCAGTTACGGTCTCATTTAATCTCGCGCCAAACGTATCTTTGAGCAATGCCACCCAATTGATCGAGCAAATGCAGAACAGGCTAGGCACTCCTGCGACGATTCATGGCTTCTTTGCGGGCACGCTCCTGGCTTATCAACAGTCCCTGAGCACCGAGCCGATCTTGGTTGCGACGGCGCTATTTGCCGTCTACATCGTGCTCGGGATCCTTTATGAGAGCTTAGTGCATCCTTTGACCATTATCTCCACTCTGCCGTCTGCTAGTGTGGGTGCCATGCTGGCCCTGATGCTGTTCGGGATCGATCTCAATGTGATTTCTATCATAGGAATCGTTCTCTTGATCGGCATTGTGAAGAAGAATGCCATCATGATGATCGATTTTGCGCTGGCAGCCGAACGCGAGGGAGGCATGAGTACCGAGGAGGCAATCTTTTCAGCCTGCATACTGCGCTTCCGTCCTATCATGATGACTACAATGGCGGCCTTGTTCGGTGCGCTGCCCCTGGCTTTCGGCACCGGCACCGGGTCGGAACTGCGACGTCCGCTGGGCATCACAATTGTCGGCGGTTTGATCGTAAGCCAGATGCTCACGCTGTACACCACGCCGGTCATCTATCTGTTCCTGGATCGTTTGCGGCTGAAGGTGAAGGGCAAGCATCGTGATACTTTGCAGGCCAATCTGGGAGAAGCAGTCTAGAGCGCATTCATGCGTTTGCGGCGACTGGAAAGAGTCAGCCGCAAACAGCAGATGAGAGGGAATAGCTACGCTGAAATGTTTCGGTACACCAGTTGCGGGGAAAGCTTATGAGCAAAACAACAGGTATCCTCAATAGTTCGGCTCGCCTCCAGCACGGGCAATTTTCGTGCGACAGGCTCGCAGCGCTGCTAGGTCCGGCAGTGCTCCTGTTAAGCTGCATGCTCACTGGATGCACGGTCGGCCCAAAGTATCATCCCCCTGCCGTACAGGCGCCAACAGCTTATAAGGAGTCACCCACGCAATTTAAGGACTCTGGTCCTTGGACCATCGCCCAACCACAGGATGCCAAGCTGCGTGGTGACTGGTGGGAAATTTTCAACGATCCAGAGCTGAATGCACTCGAAAAGCAGCTCAACATCAACAACCAGAACATCAAAGAGTACTTTGAAAACTTCATGGAAGCCCGGGCGCTGATACGCGAAGCTCGCTCGCAATACTTTCCCACCTTGGGGACCACCCCCGCATACACTAGGCAGCGCTCCTCGGCGAACCTGACGAATTCAGCCAATTCCAACGGGGGTGGAGTGACCACGAACGCAGGCGAGCAATCCACCCTTTATTCTCTGCCATTCGATGTCTCTTGGGTACCGGACCTCTGGGGTAAGGTTCGTAACGAAGTGCGCGAAGCTCAGTACTCGGCCCAGGTCAGCGCGGCCGACCTTGAGAATGAGCGGCTGACGGAGCAGTCCAGTTTGGCTGAATACTTCTTCGAAATACACGGGCAGGATGCTTTGATTCAGCTTTATGCCACCACTGTCGAGGCAGACAAGAAAACGCTGGACCTGACAAAAGTGCTCTATGAGACTGGTGTGGATGACAAGATCTCCGTGGTCGAGGCGCAGAACACGCTGGAGAGTGCGGAGTCGGCGGCCACCAACCTGGGCATTCTGCGCGCGCAGTATGAACACGCGATGGCCGTCCTGGTGGGCAAAGCCGCTTCGGAGTTCACCATTCCGGTCAGGCCGATTACGACGGCTCCGCCGCCGATTCCGATTGGGATGCCCTCCCAACTGCTTGAGCGCCGACCGGATGTCGCCGCCGCTGAACGGACCATGGCCGCGGCCAATGCCGAGATCGGCATTGCATATGCAGCTTACTATCCCACCCTGACGCTTTCCGCGACGGGGGGAACGGAAAGTTCGCTGGCGAAGCGTTTGCTCGACTGGCCTAGTCGATTCTGGTCGATCGGCGCATCGGTCTCGGAAACGATCTATGATGGAGGGCTGCGCCGCGCAACGGTGAATCAATATATCGCTACCTATAATGCGGATCTCGCTAGCTATCGCCAAACGGTTCTCACGGCATTTCAACAAGTGGAAGACAGCTTGGCTGAAGTTCGCATTCTGTCGCAGCAGATCGAGCAGCAAAGGCGTGTGGTGGCTTCGGCCCAGACCGCCCTCCATCTCGAATTGGGCCGGTACCAGACCGGCATCGATCCGTATATCGATGTCGTCACATTACAAACAACATTGCTGGCAGACCAGCAAACTCTGGCCAGCCTTCAGGTGGAACAGATGACCGGCGCGGTCGAGCTCGTGGAGGCTCTGGGTGGAGGCTGGAATAGCTCGCAATTGCCTACGCCGTCACAAATGACAAAGAAACCCACTCAAGCAGAGACAAAGATCCAGCAATAGGCGGCGGAGTCGGGCAGTCAAGGTCTGGACTGCGGACGGGCTCGCGGGCCTTGTTACATCCCACCGCCCGCGACGCCCACGATGTTCATTACTCGATTGCGTCCTTCGCTCGACATGATCTTTCCCATCAGCCAGCCTATGACTACACCTTGCATAATCCAGAAGAGTGACGGCATGATATTTCTCCTTTGCTAAATATCCAGAAGGAGAATCCCAGTTTTCTTCGGTACGGAGTCTTTGGTATGTTTTTTGTCGCGGGGGACAACTGAAGGGGACGGAATCTTCCCGCCCCACTCAGAGAATGGTTCCTTTAGTTCTTGGCCGCCACTGCTGCAGAGGCGATATTGTGAAACGTTGAGTTGGAAACCTCGTAGCCTTCGACCTGAGGAAGCCCCTCAACCACCCCCGTCAGGAACTTCGTCACTTCGGCGTACGGTCCGCGATTGTAAGTCTCCGCGCTCTCTTTGTTTTCCCACAAACTGATTCCAAATGCTTCTTTCTGCCCGGTGGTGACGCAGGTGATTTCGTCTTGGAAACCCTTCTGTTTACGGAGCAGGGGAAGAACGTCCTTTTCGATCCGTTTGGTGAATTCCGCACCGCTGTTCGGCTTCAACTGCATGGAAACTTTGCGTGCATACATGGCAACCTCCTTGGTTGTTGTGGCCAAGGGCCCGATAACAGATAACCTCAGTTAGTTTAGATTACCTTAAGACTCCCTCAGTACGTTAACCATATTGGGTTAATTAACTTGACCTGTCAAGTACAATCTGTGAGTATTTTCAGTGGTCAATCGAACTGAGTGAACTCTAGCGGAGGCGTCCCGTGGATGTTTGCCTGGCGGTCAAACAGCGGCTGGAAGAATTGGGGCTTGAGCAGAAAGACCTCGCAACTGCCGCCGGAGTTACGGAGTCCTACATTTCGCAGCTGCTTACTCGGAAGAAATTGCCTCCCGCACCGGAGCGAACGGACATCTACGAGAAGATGGGCAAGTTCTTGAAACTTCCCGCAGGTAATCTCTCTAGGCTGGCCGAGCACCAGCGCAAGGAAGAATTGAGGAAAAGCTTGGGGGACCCGCCCCCGCCCTTACTGAAAGAAGTTCGAGAGTTGATTCTCCGCAAGTGCGCACGCAACAAGGAAAAACAGATACGCGCGATTTTTGAGAAACAGCCTTTTGGCGAATTGGAGTGCCTGGTCACACAGAAGCTTCTTGATGTCGTCAAGCGAGTGGCCAAAGAGGAATGGGAAAGCGAAAATTGGCTGCATCTGGTAGCCCGGCTGAGTGGCCGAAGCTACGAACAAATGCGGGTCATCATCCTCGAATTCCTGAACACGGATCCCTTCCACATGTCCGTTGAAAACTGCGTTTCCTTCCTGGATCCGCTGATCGAGTCCTGGGATATCGACCTCGTGACCTTTGCGATGGAGATTGTGTTAAACCGCAGACTGGCCCCAGGGAATCCTAAGAGATTCGAGTTTGTTGAAAAGGAAGCCGGGCAATCTTCCGAAGACGAACCTGGCTTCAAAGAATTTCGCCGGAGCCCTCCCTTAAGTGGCGATGCGACGGAGGGAGAGATCGAGTTCCTGAAGAGGCTAAGGTTCAAAGGAAAACATCCAACCGCACTCTATTATTACCGGGAACTACAGAACCTTAGGGACCCCCTCAGTTTTCAAGCTCTCACGATCCAGAAGTTGCGAACGAAAACAATGGGCAAGCCGCAACCGGAAGGCTCGATTGCCCCAATGCAAAAACATCGGGAGGCGAATGACTTCGAAAAACTGCTCCAGCTCGACAGTAAGAAAAGAGCAAAACAACGCTGGGCAGGAAGTAAAGACGGACGGGGCAAGAGGCAAAAATCGAGGTTGTAGTTAGCTCCTTCGCAAGGTGCTTGGCCGGAAATTGCCTGCGGTGAACTTAGGATTCCCGCAACGTGCGGAGGTCGTAGCGCATATTCGGCTAGAGTTTCGAGGAAGTTGCCTCTGCGAGATTCCCTTTGACGTGATCGAGTCCGCGAAACATCCGGCTCGACACGCCGCTTTGTTTACTCACGCATTAGCCTTATTCATTCCAGGATCCCGATCAGCGGAGCGGCGAGATGACGGACCGTCCGGCCCAGTTGCACCCCGGCAAATTTCACTTTTTCTCGCTGTCGAGTGCCCTGTCCTAAAGACGATCAAGAGGGATGCTGTTCTCTTTTGCACAGTCTTCCGGAACAGCTTCTTGGTAAGGTGGTTAGGGGCGAAACCTCGTATCGGGATGGTGATTCAGCGTGAATATGAAACCAAAGAGACCCAAGAATAACCGCAGTATTGACTCTTTTGATCCGCAGGTTTTTCTCGATACCGCTGGCGTATCAAGAAAAGTCATTGAATATCGGAGGGGCGAAACAATTTACTCTCAAGGGGACGCCGCAGAAACTGTCATGTACATCCAGAACGGCGGCGTGAAATTTACCGTAGTAAACGGGTCTGGGAAGGAAGCTGTTGTTGCAATGTTTGGTCCGAATGACTTTTTCGGAGAGGGATGCATGGCGGGTCAGTCGCTGCGAATGGGCACGACTTCAGCCATTACACCTACGACTGTTCTTGCTATCCAAAAAAAGGAACTGCTGCGCGTGCTCCACTCGGAGCATGAGTTATCCGATCATTTCATCTCGTACATGCTCGCGCGGAACATCCGGGTCGAAGAAGATCTGATCGATCAACTCTTCAACTCCAGTGAGAAGCGCTTGGCACGCACACTCCTGCTCCTCGCGCGCTACGGGGAACAAGAACAACCTGACCGCATCCTTGCGAAAGTGTCTCAGGAAACCTTGGCGAGCATGATCGGAACGACGCGTTCGCGCGTCAATTTCTTCATGAACAAATTTCGGAAACTTGGCTTCATCGAATACAACGGCAAAATCAAAGTCAATAAGTCATTGCTGACGGTCGTTTTACACGAGTAAAGCGACGCAGTCCGCACGTCTGGACTCTCAGGAAACCGAATGTCAGGACCGAAAATAGCAATGTCTCTCACAGAGACTCTGATAGAAACCGTAGCGCTGACCGAAGTGCAATCTCCCGCGTTGGAAGAGAAACCTGTCACACTGATGCCTGCACCGTCGCGCCTAGCGCTTCCCAATAGAATTGCCATTGTTGGAAATCATCTGCCCAGGTGCTGTGGAATCGCTACATTTACGACAGACTTGTGCGATGCCATACACGCGGAATACAGCACGACAGACCTGCTGGCGCTCCCGGTTAACGATACCGAAGAGGGTTACAATTATCCTGTTAGAGTGCGGTTCGAGCTGGCCGAAGACAACCTTGCTTCCTATCGCCAGGCTGCGGACTTCCTGAATTTCAGCAATGCCGATCTGGTGTGCCTGCAACACGAGTACGGAATCTTTGGAGGCCGCGCCGGTGGACACATCCTGGAGCTGTTGCGACGTCTGCAGATGCCGTTTTTAACCACGTTGCACACGGTGCTTCGCGAGCCGAATCCGGACCAATACGCAGTGATGATGGAAATTGTGTCTCTATCGGACCGCTTGATCGTCATGAGCCAGCATTCTTCAGAGATCCTGCAGGAAGTGTTCCACGTTCCCATCAACAAAATTGACATGATTCCCCATGGCGTTCCCGATCTGCCGTTCACGGATCCGAATTTCTACAAGGATGGATTTGGCACGGAAGGAAAAGACGTTCTGCTGACGTTTGGTCTGCTATCGCCGAATAAGGGCATCGAGAACGTCATTCAATCTCTGCCAGAAATCTTGTCCCGGCACAACAACGTTGTATATATGGTTTCCGGCGTAACTCACCCGCATATCTTGCGGCGCGAGGGTGACAAATACCGGCATTCCTTGCAAAGCCTAGCGAAGGAACTAGGGGTTGAGTCCAATGTTATCTTTCGCAACCGCTTCGAGACTCCTCAAGGGCTGGTGGAATTGATTGGCGCGGCTGATATTTACATCACGCCATATAAGCACAAGGCGCAAGTGGTTTCCGGCACCCTTGCGTATGCCTTGAGCGCCGGTAAGGCGATCATTTCCACGCCATACCTGCACGCCGTTGAATTGCTGGACGGCGAGCGTGGTGCGCTAGTTCCTTTTGATGATCCGGGAGCCATAGCTGCAAAAACAATTGCGCTGCTGGATGACCCCACGGGGAGACATGCCATGCGGAAGCGCGCGTATTTGTACGCCAGAGACATGGTATGGAACCGCGTTGCACAGAAATATATGAAGAGCTTCGAGAGCGTCTATAATGAACGCTTGCGAACTCCACGCGCCACATTCTCTGCCCGGAACACGGTAAAAGTGCTCGACCGGCTCCCCGCCATAAAGCTGGACCACATGCTGCAAATGACCGATCAGACAGGGATAGTCGAGCATGCAGTTTTCGTCGTACCAAACTATCCGGAAGGTTATACGTCTGATGACAACGCCCGCGCCTTGATTGTAACCACGTTTCTGGAAGAGGCGGGGATCCAGGTGCCCGACTTGGCCTCCCGGTATCTGGCTTTCCTGTGGCATGCGTTCGATCCAAACACTAAACGGTTTAGAAACTGTCTGAGCTATGACCGTCAATGGCAAGAGCCCGAAGGTTCAGAAGACGGTCATGGCCGGGCCATATGGGGGCTCGGAACAGTTCTCGGCAGATCCAAGAGCGCGGGGCTGCGAGGAGCGGCTGGGCGCCTGTTTGAACTCGCGGTTCCGGTAGCCGTCGAATTCAAGAGTCCGCGCGCGTGCGCTTTTGCGTTGTTGGGATTGCAGGAATATCTCGACTCGTTCCCGGGCGATCGCGCCGCCCTTACTGCCGCCGAGGCGCTGGCAAATCGGTTGTTGGATTCCTATCGCGCCAATCATTCCGTTGACTGGCATTGGTTTGAGGGCGGCCTCGCATACTCAAATGCGCGGCTACCGCAAGCTCTGATTCGCGCGGGAATGCGTGCCGCGAACGAAGAGATGCTTTCAGCGGGACTCGGAGCGCTGAACTGGCTGGTCACGATTCAGCGTTGCGAAGAGAAGGGCCATTTCGTGCCCATCGGATCGCAGGGCTTCTATTCGAAGAATGCCGAGAAAGCTCGGTTCGACCAGCAACCAGTGGAAGCCTGTGCCGTGGTATCAGCATGCTTGGAGGCTTATCGCGCAACCGGCAAGGGACTCTGGCGCAAAGAAGCGTGGGATGCCTTCAATTGGTTTTTGGGAGACAACGATCTTCAGATTGCACTCTATGATCCGGCTACCGGCGGTTGTCGGGACGGTTTGCACCCCGACCGAGCAAATGAAAACCAGGGAGCTGAATCGACTTTGTCCTTTCTGATGGCGCTTCTCGAAATGCGCCAGATGGAAGAAGCTGGGGGGATGAGGAAGAAGGCCTGAGCAGGGCGGTCGCTTTATAGCCTTCGCTCAACTTTGGAAAGTCCTCTCCGTCATTGCAGTGAGATTCTCCATGAAGGCTACGATGACACAATATGAAACACTATTTCTCCGCCATTCTGCCAATCCTGTCCTAACGCGAAAAGATTGGCCTTACTTGATGAATAGCGTCTTCAATCCCGGCGCTACGCTGCTCCAGGACGGGACAACTCTTTTGTTGTGTCGTGTAGAAGATCGCCGGGGACTCTCGCACTTGTGCGCTGCGCGTTCGGTGAACGGCGTCGACGGCTGGCAGATCGATCATGAACCAACTCTGCTGCCCGATGCGGAGCGATACCCAGAGGAGGTGTGGGGCATTGAAGATCCGCGTATTACCTACGTGCCGGAACTCAAGAAATTTGCCGTGGCTTACACCTCCTATTCTCGCGGCGGTCCAGGAGTGTCGCTAGCTCTTACGGAGGATTTTCGCAGCTTCGAGAGATTTGGTGTCGTCATACCACCTGACGACAAGGACGCCGCGCTGCTGCCGCGCAGGATCGGTGGATTCTGGGCATTGATCCATCGGCCGATGACGCCTCTCGGGGCTCACATCTGGATCTCTTACTCTCCCGATCTGCGTCATTGGGGAAATCACAAACTCATGCTGGAAGCCCGTCGCGGCGCGTGGTGGGATGCAAATAAAATAGGCATATCGCCTCCGCCGATTGAAACTTCGCGGGGCTGGCTGATGATCTATCACGGCGTGCGCAGGACGCCTTCGAGCTCCATCTATCGGCTGGGCCTGGCTCTCTTCGACCTTCAAGAACCGGACAAATGCCTGATCCGCGGCGATTCCTGGATGTTTGCGCCCGAGGCGGATTACGAACGTCAGGGAGATGTTCAAGACGTCGTATTTCCGTGCGGCTACACCGTTGCAGCAGATGGGGACACGATCAATCTCTATTACGGCGCCGCCGATTCAAGTATTGCTCTGGCACGCGGCAGCATTCGTACTCTCCTGAAATGGCTGGACGTCAACGGCCATTCGGAACACAGTGGCGATCGACGTCACCAATGATCCCTTGCTAGGATTGCCCCCGGAACAGAATCTAAATACGCCCGAGAAGCAACAGAACGACAATAATGATGAGAACGAGACCTATGCCGCCTGTCGGGCCATAGCCCCAATTTCGGCTATGCGACCACCGCGGCAATGCTCCAAAGAGTGCCAATACCAATACCACAATCAATATAGTTCCAAGCATCGTTTGCTCCTTCCCCTACCGGGGTGGGTGGTGGGCTGTCGTTCCGCCTCCACCGATTGAAACCTTCAGCAGACTACCTGGCCGTCTGCGCAAGAGTATCGTTCCATCGCTGACCTCCGTCGGTAAAATCTCTTTCGCCTTTCGCAGACTCTTACTTCTTACTGTTCCAAGATCTCTGGCTGGGAAGAAATCTTCTATTGGTTCACCGCGCTCGATGAACTGTTAGCTCAGAGGTAGACGCTGATTGCAATTCGTTGGCCGGGATAGTACGGGTCGTACATGTAATACCCACCGTCCACGTAATCAATGTAGACGTCATCGGTGTAGTACCACGCTGCCGGCCACGGC
>JBAUEH010000099.1:0-33986 GCA_049678505.1 Candidatus Acidiferrales bacterium | reverse complement strand
CAAGCAACGCGCCCTTGGAATTCTCACCTCAAGACCCCAACACTCTCTACTTTGGCGCGCAGTATGTTCTGGAAACGACCGATGGCGCTGTGAGCTGGCACGAAATCAGTCCCGATCTTGCTCAACGACCGGTAGCGAAGGAAGCGAGCCAGACCCCGCGCAGACCCGGACCTCGAAACGGCGTCATCAGCGCCCTCGCCCCTTCGCCGGTTTCCGCGAATGTGATGTGGGTGGGCACCACAAACGGCCTCGTACAACTCACGCGCGACGGCGGCGCAACGTGGCAGAACGTCTCGCCAGCAGGCCTGGGTGACAGGAGTCAGTTAAGCATCATCGATGCCTCGCCTTTCGATCCCGCAACGGCTTATGCTGCTGTCGACGGCTTCCAGGAGTTGCATCCTCACTTCTATCGCACTCACGACTACGGCAAGACCTGGCAGGAAATTAATAACGGTTTCCCTGCTTCAGGCATCGCTCGCGTCATCCGCGAAGATACCGAACGCAAGGATCTGCTCTATGCCGGCACGGAAACGGGCGTGTTCGTCTCCTTCGATGACGGCGACCACTGGCAATCGCTCCAGCTCAATCTTCCTACGTCATCCGTTCGCGACTTGATCGTCCACGGCGACGACCTCGCCGTTGCCACCTACGGCCGCTCGCTATGGATTCTCGATAACGTAACTCCTCTGCGCCAAGCCAGCGCGCAAGTGGCCGATGCTGGGGTCTACTTTTATCGCCCGCAAACAACCATTCGCACCATTTGGAATGACGATCAGGATACGCCACTGCCGCCGGAAGTTCCCGCCGGAGAGAATCCGCCCGACGGCGCTTTCCTCGATTACTACCTGAAATCCGCACCGCAGGGCGATGTCGCCATGGCGATTTACGATTCGCAGGGCAATCTCATCCGCGAATACAGCAGCGCGCCAAAATCCAATGAACATGAGCCCGATGCCGTCCCTGAGTATTGGTTTGCGCCTCCCACGGTCTTGCCAAAACGCGCGGGCATGAATCGATTCGTGTGGAATCTTCGCTATCCACATCCCGACGCCCTCAGCTACGGAACCTTCGGCGGCCGTGGCGGCGTCGAGAAGTACGTGCAGTTTTATGGCACGCAAGACGTAGCGCCGGGCGTGACTCCGCGAAACCAGCCGCTCGGGGCGCAAGTTGTTCCCGGGGATTATCAAATTGTCCTGACCGTGGACGGTCAGACGTACCGCCAGACTCTTCACGTTGTAAAAGACCCGCGCGTTCCGGTGTCGCAATACGATTACGTCGAGCAATTCAATTTGGTCCGGCAAATGACGGAAGGAATGTCCTCAAGTTACGTGGCGTACAACGAGCTTGTTCCACTGAGCGACGCCCTCGACGATCGATTGAAGAGTCTTCAATCCAATAAACAGGCAAAAGACGCTCTCGACGCGGCCACTGCGTTTCAACAGAAACTCGACGCGGTCCAAGGCGGCGGATTCACATCGGTCGGTTTCGGAGCCGCCAATGACACGTTAACCCAGATGGTCTACGCAGCGAATATGGGCGATGGAGCGCCTGCGCAATCGGTGCAGGCGGACAGCGCCAGCCTGTGTCAGGCGTTGAGCAAGGCTTTTGGAGATTGGCAGAAACTCCGTACAACCGATCTCCCGGCTTTGAACGCCTTGCTGCAGAAATACAATCTTGCGGCTCTTCCCGACGTGAACGTCAGCGTGACACCGAACAGTTGCGTTAAGTAAGATCAGCTGTTGCGCGCCAAATGGGCCGCGCGCTCGACATTAATTCTGCAATGGGGCCCGCGACTTAATCTGCGCTCGGATGCACCTGCTGGCAGAAAAACAACTCCGCTCGCCTCGTGACGAATCTTTGCAAATTCATCTCGACTTCACAACTGGATGCAAAGAAATAAAGCGGGCAGGATGCTTCCGTCCCTGCCCGCTTCGATTGCGCTCTCTGATCTAGCCTAACGTGCTGCGGTAGCCACTTCCTTTTCGATCGGCGCACCGACCAAATTTCCCCACTCGGTCCACGATCCGTCATAATTCTTCACGTTGCCGTAGCCGAGCAGATACTTCAAGGCGAACCATGTGTGCGAGCTGCGTTCGCCGATGCGGCAGTAAGCGATCACTTCGCCATCGCCGGTTACACTTTTTCCGCCGTAGAGTTGCTTTAGCGCATCAGCCGACTTGAAAGTTCCATCTTCGTTCGCCGCTTGCGACCATGGCACGTTCACAGCTCCTGGAATGTGTCCCGCGCGCTGCGCCGTTTCGCTCATTCCCGGGGGCGCGATGATTTTCCCGGTAAATTCGTCCACGGACCGCACGTCCACAAGCTTCGCGTTTTTCTTCTCCACTGCTGCGGATACTTCTTCGCGCTTGGCGCGCAACGAATGGTCCGGGGCCTTCGCCTGATACTTCGCCTGCGCAAATTGCACGGCGTCCTTCACCAGCGGCCTCTTCTCTTCGATCCATTTTTTCCGGCCGCCGTTCAGAAGCCTCACGTCCGCGTGACCGTAATATTTCAATTGCCAGAACGCATATGCGGCAAACCAGTTATTGTTATCGCCATAGAGCACTATCGTCGTGTCATTCGATACGCCCGATTTGCCAAGCAGCGATTCCCAAGCTGCCTTGTCCAGCAGATCCCGGCGCACACCATCTTGCAATTGCGTTTGCCAATTCCAGCCAACAGCGCCCGCGATGTGTCCTTGCTCGTACGCAGATGTGTCCACGTCAACTTCCACCAACCGAACTTTCGAATCGTTCAAATGTCCCGCCATCCACTCCGTCGAAACCAGCACTTCCGGATGCGCATATTCAGCCATTGTTGTCTCCTGCTCGGGAGCTGTATAGCCCCGGTGGAATTCTTCTCGATATCCTGTATTCGATGCGCAGGAGCTTACGCCGTCGCAAAAATCTCGCCCTGCTAGCTCGTCGCCGGCTTCAGCACGCCATCGATGGATTCCAGCTCTATGCGCATCAGCCAATCGAAATGGATCGCTTGCTCGCGAAACCATTCTTCGATGGTCTCGCGTTTCCCCGCCTCAAACTCCGCCAGCATTTTCCCTTCATATAGATTCACCTGCACTCGAAGCACTTTCACATTCGTGCCACGATGCAGTCGCGCAGTCAATTCTTCAGCTCCCTGCCGCGTCAAGCACGCCAATGTGTGCAGTGAAATAAACCTCGTCATCCTTTTGCTCCTCGATTATTGCTTATGATTTGTTTCGCAGAAGCTCGAAAGCTCGTTCTCACCCAGTTCCTGCCTGCCGGTACAGGTACCCGACACGTATCGCCACAGCCGCTGCGGCCCAATGAGCCTCCCGCCTCGTTACAATGGATTCAGTCTCTCCGTGCGGAGGTTCCCATGCGCAGAACTATACTCTGTGTGATTGCGGTTTCGTTTGTTCTAGCCGTCGGCGCAGCAGCCCGCGTCCCCACAGGCACCCTGGGCGGAATGGTTCTCGAACACAACGGCAGACCCGCGGCCGGGGCCGAAGTAATAATCGAACGCTCTGACGGCTCGACTCCGATCGCTGCGCGAACCAATTTCAACGGCCGGTTCGTGTTTAAGTTCGTTCGCGCTGGCCTCTACGACATACGCGCTTCCCGAGGAAGTGCCGCCACGACCTGGAAACACAACATCCTCGTTCATGCCGGGAAAGAAACGGCAATTGATCTCCGCCTTGAGCCCATACGGTCGAAGTCTAATAAATGACGGCCAATTCGATAGTTCCATGTGACTGCCACGTAAGTGTATTGTTTTCAAGTAAGTACCAAAGCTATAGTACTAGCGCGCGTGGTTCTTTCGCCTCATTGCTCCCCTTCGGCAGGCCACACTACTATCTTCACGCCGGGCTGGAAGACGTGCTGCGGGGACGAACGGTTCCAAAAAGAGCCGAGGCCGCTTCTAGCCCGAGCCAAAGCCCCGCCTGCCGGCATCCCAGCACTGCCCCCGCCGGCAGTCGGAGCTTCTAACCTCTACGCATTATCAGTTTCGATCGCACCGCATGCTGGCCTTCGCAGTACGGCTTTTGAGCAGCAATGGCTGTCAGGTCCTCGTACAAATCCTCGACTGGAGGAACTAAAACGTCGAGAAGGCCAGGAAAACGTCGGGGAAGCCGTTGAGGTCGTTATTCACCAGATTGCTCGCGGCCGAATAGAAACACACAATCAGGCCGTCGCTACTGATAACCGGATTCAACGATGCGCCGTTACCCGGCGACAGTGTTGCGGAGATGCTGAGCAGCGCTGTGGCCGCTGTGCAGCTCGATTGGTCGAGGCAGCTATTCCGCACGTAAACGCTCTCGATCCCGCCCACGTTGGTTGTGACCAGATTGCTTGCCTGCGACGAAAACGCCACATACTGGCCCGTATTTCCCAGACTGGGACTCTCGCTCAGCGCATTTCCGGGGGTCACGCCGTTGGGAGCGACCGAGGCCAGCACAGTCTGGGCCGTGCAACCACTGGGCGCTCCCTGACATGTATCTCGCTCATAAATTTCCTGCACGCCGCCTGAAGACGCTCCCAGCACCGTCGCCGTCGAGGCGAACGCCACGACCCGCCCATCTGGCGTCATAGCTGGCTCCACGCTCGCGCCATCCGCGAAAGTCGTCCCGTCAGAAGTCGATATCAGTTGCGCCGAACTCGGCGTGCAACCTTTGCTGATTCCTATGCAAAATCCAACTCGATAAATTTCCGGAGCACCGCTCGAACCCGTTACCAAGTTTGTCGCTGTCGAAGTAAATGCCACGAATTGTCCAGCCTTCCCAGAAACGGCCACTGGTTCCGAGCTGGCGCCGTTGCCAGGGGTCACTCCGTCGGGCGCCACCGAAACCAGGAACGTTCCTGGCGTGCACGTAGAAGGCTGTCCAAAACATGTGTCACGCAAATAAATCTCCTGCACTCCTGTCGTTGCGCCTGCCACCAAATTCGTTGCCGTCGAGGCGAATGCAATGAACCGGCCTTCGCTGCTGATGGAGGGCTCGCTGGAAGGGCCGGTGCCGGGAGTTAGCCCATCGCTGCCAACGGAAACCAGATTCGTCGTCACCCCACAGTTGCCTGAAGACGAGACGCACGGACTCGTCGTCGTCGTACATCCCCCCGTGGCCTGAACGCACGGATTCGTCGCAAATATTTGTGGAGTTGTCCCATCGAACGCGAAACCGGAAACTAGGTCCGTGGCTAGCGAGGCATATGCCACTATGTCCGCTCCATTCGAGTTCACAACCGGCGAAAAACTTGGGCCGTTCGCAATCACGTTGTCCGGCCCAAGGTCCACCAATAATTCCCGCGGCGTACAATCCGCGGTGACGCCCAAGCAAGTGTCACGGAGGAAAATATTGGACGTCCCGTTGGTCAGCGGATTCGGAACCGGAGGTGGGATGAGCGTGGTTGTTTCCAGCACATTCGTCGATGAGGACGTATACACGATGTATCGCCCCGTGGCATCCATCGATGGGCCAACCTGGCTTGGCGGGCTCACGCCGTCATTCGCTTGCGCGCCATCCGGTGCCACGTCCACCAAGGCGGGAAGCCCCAGGCCCGCTGCCGAAGGCACCACGGAGAAATACAACACTTGAGACGACCCGCCGCCCGGGGTGGGGTTTACCACCTGCACCGTGTATGTCCCGGCCGCAGCGACGTCCCCGCTTGCCAGTAGGGCGCTGAGGGAGGTAGAGCTTGCAAAGGTCGTTGTCCGCCCCGTGCCATTGATCAACACTTGGCTCGATGAATCAAAACCGCTTCCCGCAACCGAGATTGATGTCGTCGCCGTGGTGCCCGCAGGCACATTCTGAGGACTCACACTATTGAGCACTGGGTTTGGATTCACCACGTTCAGCGCCACGGCATTTGATACTCCGCCGCCAGGAGGCTTCAAATTCGTAGCTGGAGGGTTGAGCACGGCAATTTCCACTGGGCCAACTGTCGTTATGTCCGAAGGCTGCAGAGCCACCGTCAGTTGCGTGGTGGAAACAAACGTAGTGGTCCGATTTGCACCATCTACCGTGACGACCGAAACGCTGATGCCAGGTACACCGACGAAATTCGATCCGTTGATCGTTATGGTCCCGCTTTGCGATCCGGCAGCGATGGAGTTCGGGGTAAGCGATGAAATCTGTGGCACTGGCAGCGCGGTCGGGTTGATGGTTAGCGTCACCGTGTTTGAAGTTCCTCCTCCTGGTGGGGGAGTTGTAACGTAAATGCTGATCGTTCCAGAAGCCACAACGTCGGCAGGATTTACCAGGACGGTTAACTCTGTCTCTGAAAGAAAAATCGTAGCCCGGGGCTCGCCATTAAACAAAACGGTCGAACTTGGCGCGAATCCTGAGCCATTTACGGCCAGCGTGAATGTTGTCGACTCCGCCGCGACGCTTGCCGGAGTGAGCGTCGAAATCTCCGGCACCGGCAAGTTGATCACTCCACCGCAGGAAGCAAAGAGCAGTATTCCCACTATCAATGCGGCAGCCGAAAGTTTTGAGCGCAAACTCAAGCCTGTTTTTCTCTCCCAACGCACGTTCGGACCACTATTCAAAGACGATGGCAATCAGAAAGAGTACTAGAGATGATGGAATCGGGCAATTGGGATGCCCCAACTTATCTGTTTAGTATCGAGCTGTCGAGCATTTCGCTTGTGCGCTTCTTCCAGAATTCATATTTTCATTCCATACTTCGGATTCTATCCTGCTCGCAGTCACCGCGGATAAATAGAGAACTCTATAGTTCTTTTGACTTTAGCTACCCTCCTGAGAGCCCCAGGCATGTGGTTTCGGACGTGCTTGCCCCATTTCTAGTGGGTCGCACTATGAAAAGTGCTCAGTGCATTTTTTGCACGCCCGGGGTGAGGTCCTAGAGGCTGCGCGAGCCCAGCTCCCGCAGCCTCTCTTTTTCATCGCTTGTTTTGAGTGAAGAAGTCAATGGGAGTCGCGCTCAGGCGGCCTCTTGCGGGAGGCTTCCAGTAGATCCCATGCGGCGTCGGGAAAATCGACGAAGTCATTGAATTCCCCCGCACCGCGCAACCACAATCCCCCATCGATCACCACGCATTCGCCGTTCACGTATTCCGCCATGTCGCTCAAGAGATACACGGCCAAGTTCGCAAGCTCATCGTGCCGTCCAAATCTTTTCATCGGGTGCGCTTGCCGTGCCCGCTCTTCTAACTCTTTCGCAGGAAGCAACCGCGACCAAGCTCCTTCTGTGGGAAACGGACCCGGAGCGATTGCGTTTATGCGGATGTGATGACGCGCCCATTCGACCGCAAGCGAGCGCGTCATTGCGAGTACGCCTGCCTTGGCGCAAGCCGATGGAACCACAAATCCGGAGCCCGAACCGACAGCCGCGTATGTTGCCGCAATGTTCAAGATGTTTCCCGGCTGCTGCGCAGCGATCCATTTTCGCGCCAGGGCAAGAGTGCAATAAAAAGTCCCTGCAGCACGATTCCCACAACGGCGTTGAACGCATTCGGTGAAAGCCTCTCGGTGCGCGCGATGAAATTTCCGGCAGCGTTGTTGACGAGCGTATCGACGCGCCCGAGCTGGCTTTCGGCGGCAGCGATCGCGTTTTCGACGGCAGCGAAATCACGCACATCACAGCGGGCGTAACCGGCGCGCGGCCCTTTGGCGCGAATTCCCTCGCAGGTTTTCGCGAGTGGCTCTTCGTGCCGGCCGACTAGAAATAAACTTGCGCCCAGCTCCGCGAAGCGAAGCGCCATGGAACGGCCCAGCCCAGTGCCGCCCCCCGTGATGAGAATTGTCCGTCCCTTCAACAAATCAGACTGAAACATATCGCCTCGTTTGCTTTTTCCCCCGGCATTTTTTCGCCGCTCCCACCAGCCGAACTCAGTGCGGCTGTGGCAGAAATTCCTCGGGCAAAGGATTCGATGGTGTTTCCTCTTGCCAGAAAATTGTGACGATCCACCAGCGCGAACCGTCAAAAAATAATTGGATGCCGTTAATGCCGCGCGCGAAAGGCACAGCGTCAGCGGCCATGTGGCGCGATTCATACGTGCTGAACACCTGCATGATTCCGCCGAAACGCTCCGCCTTGCGAGCGGCTTCTTTTTCGAAAAAACCGTGCTTGTCGAAATATGCGCCGGCCCGCGCCACGTAATCGTCGGGCGTGAGTGTCTGCGCGCGTTCGCCTCCAGCAGGCTTCGGCGAAGTGGGGATCAAGCGCGCGCCGGGCAAAAAGAGAGAACGGAAGCGGCCCCAGTCGCGTTTCTGTCCCGCCGGACCGGAGATGACTGCATAAAGCGCGCCGAGAATTGCATTCGGCGAGGAAACATCCGCGGGATTCGCGGCTGGCTGAACAGCAGCTTGCTGCAGCGCCGTTGTCGGAGATTGTTGCGCGCGTCCCGGCACCGCGACGGTCCAGATCAGCACGCAAGCAACCACGGATGAAAAAATCAAAGCTGCGCTTCGAGGCATCGGAGTCTCCTCCGGCAAAAAATCATTCTCTAGCTACGAATCGGAGAGCTTACTTCTTATCGCTAACGGACGAAAGTTTTTTAGTATTCGGAGCTCCCCCAGCAGCATAATGCAGAGCGCAGCGAAAGGCCTTCAAGGCGGCAAATCATGCGGAGGAAACGTTGATGCTGAAGAGATTCGCCTTTGCGGCATTGGCCGTTACATTTGTCGCCACCGCCGCGTCCGGCGCGCGCGGAAAAGGCACACCAGCCGTGGCTCCGGAATGGCGAAACGCACGGCAGATCTCCGCAGCAGAGCTCGCAAAAAAGATTTCTGGGCCACCGAGAACGCGCCCTGTTGTTTTGCAGGTCGGATTCAAGGTTCTTTACGACGGTGGCCATATTCCCGGCGCGATTTTTGCCGGTCCTGCCTCCACGGCGGAAGGGCTTGCGAAACTGAAGGCTGTCGCGGGCAAATTTCCGCACAACAAAGAACTTATTCTTTACTGCGGCTGCTGCCCCTGGGAAAAATGCCCAAACATTCACCCTGCGTATGACGAGCTGCGACGGATGGGATTCTCGCGTTTGGTGGTCTTGCTGATCCCGCAGGATTTCGCGCACGATTGGATTGGCCAAGGGTTTCCCGTAGCACGCGGGAAATAGCACCCCACCGATTGCAGAACATCAGCAGTGCGCGGTGCTACACAAGGCGCAAGGCTACTGTGTTTTTTTCTTCTTGAGCATCCCGCCGAGCAAACCACCAAGCTGGCCCTGGCGGGGAACCTTGAATTGGTTGAGCGGCGTTTTGCTGAGGCCCGGAATATCGGCAGCGACTTGAGGATTCGACGCGCTTCCCTCGATGCGAAAAGGAATTCCTCCGCCCTTATTGAAAAGAGAGAGCTGAGTCAATCGAGCGATGGGGCTCGCGCCTTCGAGTTTGACGACCAGGCGGAAATCGAGCACGTTGCTGGCGCTTATTGTCCCAGCTCCGGTGACGCTGCCGACCGACGCGATCACCACATTTAAATTGTCCGCGTGAATGCCCTGCGGACCGTACTGCACCCCACCTTCTGCGACCTTGATCAGGGTGTCGTTTCCCGTTTGCGCCGTCGACTGCCCTAGCGCTCCGGCAAGCTTTGAGGCCAAGCTGAATCCCGCGAGGGTGACGCCACTGAGTTGTACAGGGCCCTGCACGACAAAGCTATACAGCGGCCCCTGCAATGCGAAGTCCGCTTTGATCGTGCCACCTTTGAGATTCGAGCCTGCGGGAAGCGGATAACCCAGCACGGACAGCAGATTTTCGATGTCCTGCGCTGGGACATTTTTCGCTTTGGAGCGGCCCTCAAAGGGGATATGGCTGCCATCGTTGTTGCCGATAGGGCCGAGGTTTCCGGTAAGATTGATTTTGCCGCCGCCAGGAGTTTTCGCGTCGAATTGAAAAGGAAAGGCGGCGGTCTGAGAAATATTTTGCGCAGAGAGATTGACGTCCTGATACGCGAGATGTGTCCACTCCCCCGTGCGACCGAAGGCGACAGTACCGTTCGAGATTTTCATTTTGTCGACGGAGAAACTGTTAAGGGCGGCGCTGTCTGCAGAATTGGCGGGCGCGTCGCCTTTCGCCACCGGGGGCAGGTCATTTGCCGATGCGCCGCGCGCTGTCGGAGCAGCTCCTAGAGTCGCGAAGTTCCATTGTCCCGCAGCCGTGCGCAGCAATTGCACCTGAGGGTCATTGAAGTTCAGTGAGTGCACGCGCAGATCGCGCGAAAAAATCAGGGGCATGACGTCGATGCCCACGGAGAGCGACCTCGCTGTAAGAAAAGGTTGAGCGCTATAGGTTGGGTCATCGGCGATAGAAATTTGATCCGCAATCAGGCTGCCGGAGAAAAGCGAGACGCTGATGTGTCCAAGCTGGACTTTTCGCCCCAGCTTTTGGCTGAGCGCGGCTTCGATTTGCGGCCGGAATTGATCGGCATTGATGAAGAATGGCGTGACAATCAGGACAAGCAGAATCACGACCACGACAATCGTGACGATCAGAATCGCCTTCTTCGCGCGGGACATAGTCGGATGATACCGCTTCCAAACTCAATTTTGACCCTCGAAGTCGCAAGACGAGCATGCCAACCGCATCAGGCTTGCCATCATCTAAATATGGACGTGTGTTGAAACGGGAGTCATTTGGCCCGAATGGTGCGCACGATACTTTAGGTTGGAGAGAACTCATGCGAAAACTGATACTTTTATTTGGAATTTTATCGCTGCTGCCGCTGACCGCCCACGCGCAAGGCTTCAATCTCTATGGAGGGTATTCGTACGTTCGCCTGGACAGCTCGCCGAACGCGGCGAACCTCAACGGTTGGGACGCGTCCTTTACGGATAATTTTGTGCCCGCCGTAGGAATAACGGCCGATCTGAGCGGAGCCTACGGATCGATCAACGGTGTCTCAGGATCGAACTTCCACACATTCCTTTTCGGGCCGCAGTTGCGGTTTCCGGGGCCTGTGTCGCCGTTTGTGCGGGGGCTCGTCGGCGGCGTACACGTGGGCGGCGGAGGAGTCTCCGGGACTTCACTCGCGGCGGGCTTTGGAGGCGGCATCGATATTCATGTCAACAGCCTCATCGCCTTTCGGCCGATTCAGATTGATTACATCCATTCATATTTCGATAGCACCGGGCAGGACAACTTCCGTATCTCGGCAGGGATAGTTGTCCATTTCTAGAGATCTTGGTGTTTAGTCCGGTTTTGACGAGACAGTGGGTTACAACGCTCCCTCACTCATCCAGAACGAAGCTCACAGTGACCCGGGCTTCGACTTCAACTGTTTGGCCGTCAAGGATTGCCGGGCGGTAGCGCCACTGCTCGACAGCTTGTTTGGCCGCAGCGGCAAGCAAGGGGCTGCCGCTGAGCACCTCCACAGACAGCACACGCCCGTCGCGCCCCACAAGAACTAACAACTCGACAGTGCCGGAGATTCGCGCGATGCGAGCGATTTGCGGATACGTGGGGATCACGCGAGAGATCACCTGGCCTTCCTGCACGCCTTCACTCCGACGGATCACTCGTACCGCCGGCCGCGCGGACTTGGGCGGGACGACAGACCATGCGTCATTGCCGGAGCCGCCGGGCAGTCCCGGAGGTCCGGACGGCATTAGCAGGCTTGAAGTTTCGATCGCGGGAATAGCGGCATTTTGGGCCGAAATCTCGGCCGGATGTAGGATCTGCATGGAGGTTCGCGGTAGAGAAAAATTTGGCGAGATAACCGCGCCCTGACTATGGGAGTTCGGCGTGGATGGCCGCGTCTGCCGCTGCGAAATTGCTTCACCACGATACGGACTATGCGCAAGCAGAACAAATTCCGGGGGTTTCGTTCCGGGCGTGACCAAAGGCCACAGCGCCAAACCTGACACGATTGCCGCCTCGAAGAGGAGCGCCGCGGCGAGCGCTCGTTGGCGCATCGATCTTCTAATGCTCTTGGTTCCCGCTTCGCCATCAACCAAGCAGTCGTTTAGGAACGCATCGTCTCGCATGAGTATCCCTCGCTCGGCCCCGAGGGGCCGTTCAATTCCCAGAGGGATGCCGAAACAGAGGGTCGACGGCATCCCCAAGGGAGACGATCTGCAAGATCGCGCGACCTCTGTAATGATTGACACCGGGCTGGCTAGGAAGTTCCTTTTCGAGGGCTTCGGAACCATAGCGAGCGCATTTCAGCGTTCAAGTTGTCGGTGAAAAATCCGGAGCAAGTATTGAATATTTCGCAGCGTCATCCTGCATTTCGTCTATCTAACTGATAGAAAAAGACTTGACAATGAATTCGCCACCGGCATCATACTGCTGCAATCGTGCATCCAATCGGTGGAATGGTCGATTTGGGGCTCCCGAGATCATAGGAGGTGCCATCATGAGCAAGCTAAGTATGGAAACCATGGGAATCCGTTATACCGGGCGCGCGGCGCTCGACCGCGACCCGCAGGATGATCGGCTGGAATTTACCTGTCCACACTGCGGGACTGTGGGCAGCAAACCGGCGCGCCGACCGCATGGTGAATATCACTTTACAGACGGCTTCGTGCAGGACTTGCAGGGCGAGATGTCCGCGTGCAGGGGATGCAAGCGCACGCTTCGCATTGTTCCTGTGGTCATGCTGCACGACCAGGACGAAAAGCGCCGCTTCAAAGCGTTTTTCGCAACGGAACTCGTCGGCTCGACAAACTGACATCCAAGTGACCCGCGCGGCTGGATGGATCGAATTCAGCCGCTTCTCTTCCTCATCAGGTAAAATTACACATCAGGTGCCGTGTTTTTCGCGGAATTGCCGGTTAAACTCGTCCGACTTCCCACGAGGAATGCTCAGTGTGCGCCATTGTGCGCCCGCATAGTGCTTCGCCAGCAAGATGATTTGGCCAACGTGCTGCGCTGTATGCGCCAGTGAGCGCTGAATTGCTTGTGTGGCGCTATGCGGCTCCGAAACGATTCGCACAGTCTTATTCAAGTCTGCGGGAGTCAGCTCCTCCAGTGAATCCAACAGACATTGCCAGCTAGCCTCCCAGCTTGCGAGCAGGCTGGTACGCGTATCGGTCGCCTCCTTCAGGAATTCCCTATCGCGTTTTCGATCCGGCTTTTCCCCATCGGAAACCAGGAAATCCGTCCAGCGCGAGCGTAGATTTCCGGCCACATGTTTCACGATGGCGGCAATACCATTCGATTCGGGATCGAGCTGGGCAAAGAATTGTTCGTCGTTCACCTGCTCCATCGCGCGCTCCGCAAGTTTCTTTTGCAAGCGGAACTGTTCGATTGTCGCTTCCAGGAAGTTTCTCTCTTGCATGCCGCTCCTTTGCGTGTAGCACTCTGCTCAAATCAGATGATTCCTGGAATGGATAAGACTCGGAAAATCAGAGCCCCGTGACAAGCTACGGGAGGAAAGTGATTCCGCACAAATCAGAGATACTCGGTTTAATCGAGCGAGCTTTGCTTCCCTCGATGAATCATCCTTCCCAGTCGGAATCCAGAACCAGGTGATATTTTTCCAGGCCGGTGCGGATGCGCACAAACGCTTCGTCGACGGTGTCGGCAAATTGCAGGAGCTTGAACTCGCGTTCGCTGATGGTTCCGGCATTGACCATGGCGCGCCAGTTCAGCACCTTGTCCCAATACTTCCGTCCATAAATCAAAATCAGGTGATGCGACGGCAATTTTCCCGTTTGCAGGAGTGTCAGCATCTCCCACAGTTCGTCCATGGTCCCGAAGCCCCCGGGAAAAACGATCAGCGCTTTTGCCAGTTGCGCGAACCACAATTTGCGCATGAAAAAATAATGGAAGAAAAGATTTAGTTCCGGCGAGATGTACCGATTGGACTGCTGTTCGTGCGGCAGTTGAATGCTCAAGCCGATGCTTGACCCCCCTGCCTCAGACGCGCCGCGATTGGCGGCTTCCATGATTCCGGGGCCGCCGCCCGAGCAGATAACAAATCGGCGGGGATATTCTCCGAGCGTAAGCGCCCATGCAGTGATTCTCCGGGCAAGCTCGCGGGCCTCTTCGTAGTACCGGGACATCTCCAGGTTGGCTTTCGCAGCACGAATGTCGGCGCGATGCATAGGGTCGTTTTGGGCGCGCTTGTTGCCCTGCAAGCGATGGAGCTTGGCGATTGCGCGGTTCTTGGGCAGGATGCGCGCAGAGCCGAACATAACAATTGTGTCGCCAATGTGCTCGCGGCGCAGGCGCGTGAGCGGGTCGAAATACTCCGCCATAATGCGCATGGGGCGCGCCGCGGGGCTCTCGATAAATTCCGGGTCGCGGTACATCAGTTTCGGCGATGGCCTGTGGCTGCGTAGTGTCATTCATTCTCCTCGGCAACGGTTTGACCCGAACATTCTAGTGCGGTTCTACGCGGCGGATCGCGGAATTTCGACCCGAGGTTCGACAAATTACGGCACACGCAACGACTTTAGTGCAACGTCGACCTGCGCTGCGGAATCAGATAGAGTACGGATATGGGACGCACTGCCAAGTTCGCGCAGTCGCTGGCTTTTCTTTTTGGCTTGGCGCTTGCTTTGCCAGTGTTCGCGCAGGGTCAGCCGCCTGGGCCGCTGCACATGAAGCCTGGCGTGCAAGCGCAGCAACCGCCGCAAAATCAGAAGCCCACAGTCTTCATTGTGAAGATCGTCACGCTGCCGGTCGCGGTGGCCAACGGCTCGGGCCAAGCTGTGCTGAACCTGGCCCAGAAAGACTTCCAGGTTTTTGAAGACGGCAAACCACAGCAAATCACGCATTTCGACCAAGGCGGCGATCCGCTTTCGATTGTTCTGGTTCTCGAAACCAGCTCCCGCGTAGAACCACTGCTTCCGGAAGTGAGCAAGGCGGGAATTATCTTCACGCAGATGGTGATGGCCGGAACGGGCGAAGCAGCGGTGATCGGTTACAACGACGAGGTGGATTTGCTGCGTCCGATGACCACGGACTCCGACCGCGTTCTGGATACAATCAACCACATTAAGCCGGGCCTCGATGGTGCGCGGCTTTACGATGCGCTTGAGCGCGCCGAGGATATGCTCGAAGCCGAACCGCCTGAGCGCCGTCGCGTTATTGTTGTAGTCGGCGAAAAGAACGACAAAGGCAGCGAGACGGCACTAGGGCAAGTACTGCGCCGCGCCCAGTTGACCAATACAACGATCTACTCCATCGGGCTGAGTACGACCGCGGCGGAATTTCGCCAACCGCCGCAACAAAAGCACGACGTTCAGGCCGGGCCGACGGGCACGTATCCGATGAATCCGCCGCCGGGAACGGCACAGACGCCGCAAGTAATGGACGATGAAATGGGGAATCAAAGCGTGCCGATTTTGCCGCTCGTCGCCTGGCTGGTACAGCACGGAGCGAATATCGTCGGCCGCAACTCACTGGAAATCGCCAGCGCCGGTACTGGCGGGCTGCACGAAGGAGCTATGAAACAGGGCTCCATCGAAAAAGACATGAACGCGATCGGCAACGACATTCACGGGGCTTATCTGCTGGCGTATCGGCCGCCAGAGAATGAGCCCTACGGCTACCACAACATCGAAGTGCGCGTTACAGAACCACACCTGCGCATCCGCACACGCCCCGGATATTACCTCGCCCCGCCCACGCAAGAGCCAACAACGCACTAACAACTACGCATCAATCGCCGGACGGCCCCGGATCTGCCACGGCAGCCTCTTCTTCGAGGATGGACGCCGCGGCGGCGATACGGTCACCTTCATCAAGGCGCAACAGACGCACGCCTTGCGTGGAGCGGCCCGCCTCGCGAATTTCCGCCGAATGCACGCGGATGACTTTGCCTTGGCCGGTGATGATCATGACGTCGGAATCTTCTTTGACCTGCAACGCGGCGACGACCGGGCCATTGCGGTCCGTGCTCTTCAAATTGATGACGCCCTTGCCGCCGCGCGAAGTGACGCGGTATTCCGCAAGCGGCGTGCGCTTGCCGTAGCCTTTTTCGGCGACAGTGAGCATCAAAGAGGTGAGCGATTCGCGAATCTGATCGCTTTCAAGTTCGTCGAGGTTCTGCGTTTCCTGCTTGAATTCCTTTTTGATAATTTCGAAGTCCGGCTGTACTGCGTCCATCGAGACAACGTAATCCTCTTTGTCCAAGTCCATCCCGTTCACGCCGCCAGCCTGCCGGCCCATGGCACGCACTTCTGTTTCACGGAAAAGAATCGCCTGGCCTTCATGGCTGGCGAGGAAAATCATCTGCTTGCCGTCGGTGAGCTTCGCGCCGATCAGTTCGTCGTTGGAATCCAGATTGATGGCGATAATGCCGCTGGGGCGCGGATTGGAAAATTCGGCGAGACCGGTTTTCTTCACCGTCCCCTGCTTGGTGGCAAGAAAAACGTAGCGCCCTTCTTCTTCGAGATTGCGCGAGGCGACCACGGCGGTGAGCTTCTCGTTTTCCTGGAAATGAACCAGGTTGTTGATGGCTTTGCCACGCGTGGCCGCGGCCGCTTCGGGAATCTCGTAGACCTTCAACCAGTAGACACGGCCCTTCGAAGTGAAAAGCAGGATGTACGTATGCGTGGAAGCGACAAACAAATGCTCCACGAAATCCTCTTCGCGCGTGCGCGCACCGATGCGACCCTTGCCGCCGCGCGATTGATGGCGGTAAACGTCGACGGGCGTGCGCTTGACGTATCCCGCGTGGCTGACGGTGATAGCCATTTCCTCGTCTTTGATCAGGTCTTCCAGCTTGATTTCTTCGACGCGATCAACGATCTGCGTGCGGCGATCGTCGCCATAGTTCTTGTCGATTTCCTTCAGTTCCGCAACGATGACGCCACGAAGCTTTTTCTCGCTGGCGAGAATTTCCTTCAGCTCGGCAATGCGCGCCTGGATTTGCTTCAGTTCTTCCAGGATTTTCTCGCGCTCCATCTGCGTGAGGCGGTGCAACTGCAAATCCAAAATTGCCTGCGCCTGACGCTCGGTGAAACCGGCGGCCGCACTGCGGCGCGTGTCCTCGTAGGGCTGGTGCGCGCCTCGGATGTCCATGGTCATCAATGCTTCTTTGGCTTCCTTGGGAGACTTGCTGCGGCGAATCAGCTTGATGATTTCGTCCAGGTGATCGAGCGCGATCTTGAAGCCGACCAAAACATGTTCGCGCTCTTCGGCTTTGCGCAAATCGTATTGCGTGCGGCGGCGCACGACTTCAACGCGATGCTCGATGAACAGCTTGATCATTTCGACCAAGCCCAACTCGCGCGGCTGCCCGGCAACAATCGAGAGCAGAATCATGCCGAAGGATTCCTGCATCTGCGTGTGTTTGTAGAGGTGATTCAGGATGATTTGCGGCTCTTCGTCGCGCTTGATTTCGATGACGATGCGCATGCCGTCGCGGTCCGATTCGTCGCGAATGTCGCCAATGCCCTGGATTTTTTTGTTTTGCACCAACTCGGCGATGTGCTCGATCAGGCGCGCCTTGTTGACTTGATAGGGCAACTCCGTGATGACGATGTTTTCGCGCTCTTTTCCGGCCTGCTCAATGGCCGCTTTGGCGCGCACCTGAAATGTGCCGCGACCGGTTTTGTAAGCCTGCTCGATGCCGTCGCGGCCATAAATATAACCACCCGTTGGAAAATCCGGGCCGGGTATCACTTTCATTATTTTTTTCAGGCCGGCTTCCGGCTCTTCGATGAGCAAAATAGCCGCTGCCAGGATTTCCCTGAGATTGTGCGGGGGAATTTTCGTGGCCATGCCGACGGCGATACCGTCGGCGCCATTGACCAGCAGATTCGGAATGCGGGAGGGCAGGACGACCGGCTCTTGTCGCGTCTGGTCAAAATTGTCGATGAAGTCGACGGTTTCCTTTTCCAGGTCGGCGAGCAGTTCCTCGGCAACACGCGAAAGCCGTGCTTCGGTATAACGCATGGCTGCGGGTGGGTCGCCATCGACCGAGCCGAAATTGCCCTGGCCGCTGACGAGCGGGTAACGCATGTTGAAGTCCTGCGCCAGCCGCACGAGTGCCGGATAAATGATGGCCTCGCCGTGCGGGTGATAATTTCCGGAGGTATCGCCGCAGATCTTGGCGCACTTGCGGAAACCGCGATTGGACGCCAGGCCCAGGTCATTCATGGCGATGAGGATGCGCCTCTGGACGGGCTTGAGGCCGTCGCGAACATCGGGAATCGCGCGGGCCAGGATTACGCTCATGGCGTAATCGAGATATGACTTCTTCATCTCCGATTCGATATCAACCGGCGTTAAGATCTGTTGTGATTGCTCGTCAGCCACTTACTTACCCCAAAAAAAAATTAACTAAGCGCGTTTTTGTACCGATTAGAAAGCGACTCGCTCCTTTGTTTTCAACAGCTTACGACGGTTTCTAATAATTTGGAGCACCGATTAGACTTTTCGCTGACCCCACTCAAACACATATGCTTTCACCGTTTCGAATGCCGCCGCATTGTTCGAAAAGCGCTGCGCGCCGAAATGGGCTTCGAGCCTCAGCATCAGATCGGCGCATTCGGCCTCGGTGGCGCACTCGAAAGTCACGCCGCGCTCGCTGTCGGGCGACTTAGTCGGGGCGGCACGAAAATTCGAGCAGCTTAGGCCTTTCGTTCCCGGCAATGTTTGCCAATTCAGTTGGTAGATCAATTCGAACAGCGCCTCATATATCGAGGTTCACGACTTCCAGGGCGTTCTCTTGAATAAACTTGCGACGCTCTTCTACGTTTTCGCCCATAAGGGTGGAGAAAATGTCCTCCGCGGCAACGGCATCCTCAAGACGGACCTTGAGAAGCGTACGCGTCTCTGCGTTCATGGTGGTGGCCCAGAGCTGCTCGGGATTCATTTCGCCGAGGCCCTTAAAACGGGTGATCGTGAATTCCTTCTTAGCGTCTTCGAGAACGTAGGCGAGGAGGCCGAGGGCGTTTTCCTTGCTGACCTTGTTGCCATCATGAGCAATCGTGAAAGGCGGTTTGTCATGCGGTGCGATGGCCTGACGCAGGGAGCGCGCTCTCTTATATTCGGGCGAGGCGGCCAGCGCCCAGTTGATGCGGCGCGGCGCGGCGCCATTGGTGATGACGATTTCGTGCAGGCTGTGCTCTTCGTCGAAGGCCAGCTTGGCTTCGAGTTTGAGCTTGGCCTTCTCAATCTGTTTAATCAGCTCCTGCAATTTTTTCTTGTCGGCAAAGTCCGTCTTCTTTTCGAGTTCGCTATCCGCGAGTATTTCGACGAGATCGGTATCGCGCAAGCGTCGCGCGAGTTTCGCGGCCACCTGCTCGTACTCTTGAACGTTCAGCAAAAATTGCGTGAGGTCGCCGCCTTCGAGCTGCTTGCCGCCCTTCGCCGAGACCGTATGCTCCTCGGTAGCGCGCTTCATGAGCTCGCGGGAAAAATCGCGCTCGTCGCGAATGTAGCGGTCGAGCTTGCCGCGCTTGACACGGAACAGAGGCGGCTGGGCGATATAGATATGGCCCTTTTCGATAAGCTCGCGCATGTGACGGAAGAAGAATGTGAGCAGCAAAGTGCGGATGTGGCTGCCGTCCACGTCCGCGTCGGTCATGAGAATAACCTTGTGGTAGCGGAGCTTGGCGGCGTCGAAATCGTCCTTGCCGATGCCGGTGCCGAGAGCGGTGATGATGGCGCGGATTTCCTCGTGGCCGAGCATTTTGTCGTAGCGTGCTTTCTCGACGTTGAGGATCTTGCCCTTGAGCGGGAGGATAGCCTGGTACTTGCGGTCTCGCCCCTGCTTGGCCGAGCCACCGGCGGATTCGCCCTCGACGATGAAGACCTCGCAGCGCGCTGGATCGCGTTCCTGGCAATCCGCGAGCTTGCCGGGAAGGCCGCTGGAATCGAGCGCGGATTTGCGTCGCGTGAGTTCGCGGGCTTTGCGCGCAGCCTCGCGCGCTCGCGCAGCGTCGATACACTTTCCGATGATTTTTCGAGCGATGGAAGAGTGCTTGTCGAAGTATTCACCGAGCTTTTCGTTGACGAGCTGCTCGACGAGGCCTTTGATGTCGCTATTGAGTTTGCCTTTGGTCTGGCCTTCGAACTGCGGTTGCGGAAGCTTCACGGAGACGACTGCAACAAGTCCCTCGCGAACGTCGTCGCCGGTAATGGAGATCTCATCCTTTTGCTCTTTCAGCATCCCGAAAGATCCGGCGTAGTAATTGATGGTTCGCGTCAGCGCGGAGCGAAAACCGGAAAGATGGGTGCCGCCATCAATGGTGTTGATGGTGTTGGCGAACGCGAAGATATTTTCGGTGTAGCTGTCGTTATATTGCAGCGCGATTTCCATGTCCACGGTTTCGCGCTTGCCCTCCATGTAGATGGGAGAGTCGTGGAGAACGGTTTTGCCGCGATTGAGATGCTTGATAAATTCAGCGATTCCACCGGTGAAGCGGAATTCGGCTTTTTTCCCGCTGCGCTCGTCGTCGAGCGTAATCTTCTGGCCTTTATTAAGGAAGGCGAGCTCACGAAGGCGCTGCGAAAGCGTATCGTAGCTGTAGTTGATGGTTGTAAAAATCGACGGATCAGGATGAAAAGTAATTTTGGTTCCGGTTTTCTTCGTTTTGCCCGTGTCTTTCAGCTTTGAGGTGGGCTGGCCTTTCTCGTAGCTCTGTTCCCAGACTTGGCCATCGCGCCAGATCTCCAGATCGAGCCAGTCAGCAAGCGCGTTGACGACAGAGACACCCACACCGTGCAGGCCGCCCGAAACTTTATAGGTGTCGCTGTCGAATTTTCCGCCGGCGTGTAGAACGGTCATGACCACTTCGGCGGCAGGCTTTTTTTCCGTGGCGTGCATATCCACGGGAATGCCGCGACCGTTGTCGGTGACCGTGACGGAATTGTCTTCATGAACGACGACGTTGATTTCGTCGCAGTAGCCAGCGAGCGCTTCGTCAACAGAATTGTCGACAACCTCCCAGACGAGATGATGCAAGCCGAGTTCGCCGGTTGACCCGATGTACATCGCGGGGCGTTTGCGTACGGCTTCGATGCCCCCAAGAACTTTGATGGAAGTCGCGTCGTACTTGTGGCCGGTACCCTTGGCAGGCGCGCTTTCTTTTTCACCCATTCCGACGTGCTCCTGGTTTTCGATCGGGAAGGCGGTCGTGGAGTTGCTCGACGATTGCCTTGCCCATTGGCTCAGCTCTTCGTTACTAAAACGAGCTGGGCTCGAAGGGTTTCTGCTTCATCCCGCGCCATTCCCCAACAAGTCGAGGTAGCGCGCGGCGAAGACTTATGGCCCGTAGCGGGCCGTCTTAGACAGCCTGAAATCTCGCGTCCTGACGCGAACGCGGAAACTTCAGATTCGACCGTGTCTGGACTCAAATACAAAATGGAAGTCAAACGGACCCAAACTGCGCACAACACATTGTAGCGAAAGTCGTGCGGAGCAACAAGGTAATTGTGCCGCTCCATCGGAGATTTATTTATTGCTAAGCTGTGTAGTATCAAGCGATTAGGATTGGCTGCGTTGGGGCAACCGATCCGCAAAACAATCGCAACTGAAGGGAATTTCAAAAGCCTGGAATTCCTCGGATGCTACTATCGAATTTCCTCATTGCGCGTCTAATCAGGATGGTTTAAGCTCCCATAAACATCTTATGGGAGCTGGGTTCATGACTGCTGACGACACTCATCCGACAGGCGAACTCATGCAGGGCACGCTGGACATGCTGATCCTGAAAACGCTGACGCGCGGAGCGATGCATGGCTACGCCATCGCAGAATTCATTCAGCAATCGACAGAAAACGTGCTGCGAGTCGAAGAGGGCGCGCTGTATCCGGCGCTGCACCGGTTGGAGCTGCGCGGCTGGCTCGAATCGCAATGGGGACTTTCCGAAAACAAGAGGCGCGCAAAGTTCTACCGGCTAACGCCGACAGGAGAAAAACAGCTTGCGAATGAAAAGGCGCATTGGGGCCGGCTGACCATGGCGATTGCGCGCATCATGGAAACAGCATAAGGAGCAGCGATGCTCACGGAATGGATTCGGGCGGCGTGGCTTCGGGCGAAGACGCTAGCGAAGCGGCGGCAGCTCGAGCGCGATTTGAAAGACGAGCTGCAGTTTCATCTGGCGATGCGCGAAGAGAAATTCCGCGGTGACGAGTCGCCACGCGAGGGTGAACCGGCGCGTGCCGCTGCCCGGCGCAAATTCGGGAACGCGACTTTATTGAAGGAGGTATGCTGGGACATGTGGACCTTTCATTCGATGGAAAATTTCTTGCAGGATTTGCGTTACGGCGCACGCATGCTGCGCAAGTCGCTGGATTTCACGGTAATCGCCGTGCTGACTCTCGCGCTCGGCATCGGCGCGAACACGGCGATCTTCTCGGTCGTGAACGCCGTGCTGCTGAAACCCCTGCCGTATCCGGACGCGAATCGAGTGACGATGATGTACCTCCAAGAACCGTCGCTGCCTCTCGGTCGTGGCGACATGGGCGATGCCGACTTTCTCGCATTGGAGCAGCAACAGCACAGTTTCGAGAGCGTCGCGGCCTATAAGCCATCGGACAATGGGTTCACGCTGACCGGCAACGGAGAGCCCCAGGAAATTCCCGGTGGACACGTTACCGCGCGCTTTTTTGATGTGTTCGGCGTCAAGCCCATGCTCGGCCGAACATTTTCGCTGGGAGAGGATCGGGGCGGCCAGCCGCTTACTGTGGTCGTGAGCAACCGGTTTTGGCGGGAGCATTTGCAAAGCGATCCGCAGGCCGTTGGGCGGAGCATTACGATCGACCAGCAAAACTTTACGGTGGTCGGAGTGATGCCAGCGACTTTTCATTTCGACGATCGAGGCACGGATGAACTGTGGCCCATCATGCAAATGGAGACTCCCCATCAGCGCCCGCCTTATTTTTTGACGGTGTTCGGCCGGCTGAAGCCCGGCGTTTCGCTTGCGACGGCCAGCGCGGATGCCTCGCGGATTGCTGAAAGCGTGACGCGGCAATATCCGCTGTCCAACATTCACAGCGCCACGGTTGTGCCCATGAAGCAAGTCGTCGTCAGGGATTCAGTTGCGCCCTTGTTGATTTTGCTCGGCGCGGTGGCGCTTGTGCTGCTGATCACCATCGTGAATGTGGCCAATCTGCAAGTGTCGCGCGCTGCCACCAGAAAGAAGGAGATGGCCATTCGCACGGCGCTGGGCGCTGGGCGGCTACGGTTGGTGCGGCAGCTTTTGACGGAGAGCGTCCTGCTGGGAGGGATCGGAGGCGCATTGGGACTAGCGCTGGCGTATGGCGGCGTGAAGGCGATCGTGGTGTTGGGCGCTGACCTCCTTCCGCGAATGGATGAGGTTGCGGTCGACTGGCGCGTTCTTGTCTTCGCCACCATGGTTACGCTGCTCTCGAGTATTCTTTTTGGGCTTGCTCCTGCGATGCGAACACGAGCGGCGAGGCTCGATGAATCGCTCAAGGAAACCGGGCGCGGCGGCGGAGAAAGCGCGGGCTCGAGGTTGCTTCACGATGCACTCGTGGTCGTGGAATTTTCTCTCGCCGCAGTGCTGCTGATCGCAGCAGGATTGCTCATCGGCAGCCTGATGAAGCTCGAAGCCGTGAATCCGGGATTTCAGCCGGAACACATTCTAACGATGCGCGTGGACTTGCCGCCCGTGCACTACACCAAAGCCAGCGAGACAACAGCTTTCTACCGGCAGCTCCTGGAGAAAACCGAAAACATTCCGGGAGTGCAGTCGGCAGCGGTGGCGATGAGCCTGCCGCCGAACATTACAGCAGCGATGCGCTCGGCGGTCGATTCAATCGACGCCTCCGCGCCGTTGGCTAAGGTTCAGACGATGGACCAATTGCTGTCCCAATCGGTCACCGCTCCGCGGTTGGGAACTGTCTTGCTCAGTTCCTTCGCGGCGCTGGCGCTGTTGCTCGGAGCGATTGGCATCTATGGTGTAATGAGCTATGCCGTGGCGCAGCGCACGCATGAAATCGGCGTGCGAATCGCGCTCGGCGCGCAGCAGCGAGACGTATTGCGGCTGGTGTTAGGCTCGGGCGCGAAGCTGGCGCTTATGGGAAGCGCCATTCGGTGTGGGCGCATCGCTGGCGTTGACGCGGTTTCTGTCGAGTTCGGCATAAGTCCAACTGATCTTCGGACATTCTCCGGGGTGGCTGTTTTGCTGATGGCTGTGGCGCTTGTAGCCTGTTACTTGCCGACACGCAGAGCGATGCGCGTCGACCCTATGACCGCGTTGCGGCACGAATAGCAAATCGTCACGTAGCAGCGAACATGCCCGAAAGGTACGCACACGTTCGTGAAGTCAAGTATTTTCTATGGTGAGCAGGCAGAATTTTGCTGTGGAAAACCTGTGAATCATCTGTGCATGCTGTGAGCGTGTTTCGCTCAATTTTCTCTTGCTCCCAAGCCTCCGTTTAGGCAGAATCCGCGCTCGCACTCAAAGGGGTGCCGGGAATTTGTATCCCTCAGCAGCTTCGCGGGGTCGCGTGGGGCGAGAATCCTTCCGCAAAGCTGAATCATAAGAAAGGCCGTTTAAAAACGTGCCTGGTGAGCGTTTTCCACAGGATTTCCACGGGTGTGGAAATCAACGGAGTTTGATGTCACTGTGAATTCTTGGGACAAAATACTGCAGCACATGGAGCGGCGGGTTAACGCTCATAGCTTCTCTACCTGGTTCCGGCCAACGCGGCTGGAAGCGGCAGAGAGTGATCGCTTACTGATTCGCGTGCCGACTCCGATCTTCCGTAAGCGGCTGACCCAAACATATGGCGACCTGCTCCAGGCGGTACTGGCAGAGGTGGGCATGGCCACGACGAGGTTGGATTTCATTTGCGCCGAGAACGAGGTGGCGTCCACAGTTCCCGCGCAAGCTAAGCTGGATTTTGATTCCTCGAATCACCAGCTCAATCCGCGGTACACGTTCGAGACGTTCGTCGTGGGCAGCAGCAACCAATTCGCGCACGCGGCGGCGCTGGCTGTGGCAGAGCAGCCCTCCCGATCTTACAACCCGCTGTTCCTTTATGGGGGAGTGGGGCTAGGCAAAACACACTTGATGCACGCAATTGGACATTTGATTAAGCGGCGGAATCCGGCCGCGCGCCTGACCTACGTGAGCGCGGAAAAATTCACCAACGAAGTGATCGCTGCGGTGCGCTTCGACCGCATGAGCGCGTTCCGGGACCGCTTCCGCACCATGGACATTCTGCTCGTCGACGACATTCAATTCATTGCGGGAAAGGAAAGGACGCACGAAGAGTTCTTTCACACGTTCAACGCACTCTATGAGCAGCAAAAGCAAATCGTGATCTCCTCCGATTGCCCGCCCAAGGAAATTTCTGCGATTGAGGAACGCTTGCGCTCGCGCTTCGAATGGGGATTGATCGCCGATATTCAGCTACCCGACCTGGAAACGAAAATTGCGATCTTGCAGAAGAAAGCAGAAAGCGAACAGGCAAGGCTCGCCGATGACGTTGCCGAATTTATCGCTCGGTCCATCAAATCGAACATACGCGAACTCGAAGGCGCTTTAATCCGGCTGCTGGCATATGCCTCACTTACGGGCATTGAACTGAGCGTAGCCACAGCGCAGCAAGTTTTGAAGAATTTGATCGATACACAGGAAAAAAAGGTGTCCATCGAACAGATCCAGCGGCGCGTGGGAGAACACTTCGGGTTGCGCGGCCAAGATCTGAAAGTGCGAAGCAACTCGAAGGCGATCGCGTTCCCCCGGCAGGTAGCTATGTACTTGGTGAAGCAACTGACGTCGGCTTCGCTTCCGGAAATTGGAAGACAGTTCGGCGACAAGCACCACACAACCGTGCTTCATTCCATCCACAAAATCGAGAACTTGCGCCGCACTGATAAAGAATTGAACAAGACAATTAACAGGCTATTGGATTCACTGGGTTAGGTTTGTAGGATTTTTCCGCAAAAGCGGCCTCCTGCGGATGTGAATTTTGCGTAAATCTTCCCATCTACACCCAACAAGGCTGCTTTTTCCTAATAGATGCACCACGTTCCACAAATATACAGAGGAGTCAAGCATATGAGACAAGGCAGTTTGCAACGATTTCCGCAGAATTCACAGCTCCGGCGGCTACGACTGTATTACTTTGTTTATTCAAATAAGGAAAAGAAGTAAAGTACGTCACAGCGAAAAGCTGAGTGAGGAATGTGCCCAATGGAATTCAGCGTCAAGAAATATGATCTTCTCGAAGAGCTTGAGCTCACACAGGGTGTCATCGAGCGCAAAACGACAATTCCCATTTTGTCGAATTTACTCTGTGAAACTAAGGGAAACCGGCTGTTCATTACGGCGACGGACCTGGAGCTGAGTATACGCACGTCCTGTGAAGCCAAAGTGAAGAAAGAGGGCGCAGGAACAGTACCTGCCAAGAAGCTACTGGATTTGGTTCGGCTGCTGCCGGAAGAGGAAATCCGCTTTAAGCTCCTCGACAACCACTGGATGCAAATCGTTTGCGATCGCAAGGCGTACAAGATGGTAGGTATGGCGAAGGATAATTTTCCAACACTGCCTCCTTTTCCGCACACGCAAGTAAAGATTCCCGGGAAGCTTTTGTCGGAGCTGATCTCGAAGACTATTTTCGCGATCGCTCAAGAAGAGTCGCGCTATACGCTAAATGGCGCCCTGCTCGTCCTGAATCCCGCGACGCTCACAATGGTGGCGACCGACGGTCACCGCTTGTCCATAGCGGAGGTATCGCACAAACTGACTGGATTACCAGGGGATGTTCGCGTGCTGGTGCCGAAGAAGGCCATGACGGAAGTTCTGCGCATGTGCGGAAAATCCGGTGATGACGCGGATGTGGAATTCGCGCAGGATGACAGCCACTTATTTTTCCAATTCGGCGGACGGCTGCTTAGTTCGCGCAAACTGACCGGTACCTTCCCGCCCTACGAGGCGGTGCTTCCACGGGACGCGAATAAGACGGTTGTGCTGGAACGGAGCGAGCTTCAGAATGCGCTGCGGCGCGTGTCCCAGCTCGCGGATCAGCGGTCTCATGCGGTGAAATTCATGCTGTCGAAAGAAGGGGTCGAAATTTCCGCTTCCAGTCCGGAATATGGCGAGGCCAAAGAAGCGTTTGAGAAAGAATTCAAAGGCGATCCGATTGCGATCGGGTTCAACGCGCAGTACCTGCTGGATTTTCTGGCGGCTGCCGCAGACGGGCCCATCTCCGTGGAACTGAAAGACGATCAGTCGGCCGGGCAGATGCGCCCCTTGGCGGATGAGGCGTCGCGCTACCGGTACGTTGTGATGCCCATGCGAATTTGACCCACCAAATACCGCTAATAACCTTCACTGAAGCTGCTTTCTGCCCGTAACTCTATGACAAGTCTCTCCTGACCGTGAGGACAGGAGATTTGTTCGCGTCACCCGCCCTACGATGGACCGACTGTGTGTGCTTAAAGCCGGTAATCTGGATGAGGCATGGGGTCCGAGCAGACGCGTTCTACTCGCTACCGTTGGGTGTGCTCATTCTCACGCTCACTGTGCGCTCGATTCCCCGGATTGCAAATTTAGTCGGAAGAACGGAGTGATCCGCTTTGATGAAGCTGCGCTTTCCCTTTGGAGCGTCTGCGGAAGAAGTTGAGAAGCCGGCCGAGGTTGAGCGGGAGAAAAAAGCCGAGGCGACGCTGAAATATTGGTGCCGCAAGTTTGGCGACCCAGAGCTGGACGAGATCGTCGAAGACCACCGCGCCTGGGTGGAGTCGCGCGGGGAGTTCGGACGAAAAGCGGATCTGGCGGGCGCGAATTTCGAAGGAGCGGATTTGATGGGCGCCGAGCTGCAAGGAGCGAATCTGCTTCGAGCAAATTTGCAGGGCGCGGATTTGCTGCTGGCGGACCTGCGCGGCGCATGCTTGATAGAAGCGGACCTCAGCGAAGCAAATCTCGTAAGTACGAACCTGCGCGGTGCAAGCTTGGTGGGCGCGAATTTATTGACGGCCACGGGGCTTGTGGCCCGGCAGTTGGCGGGTGCGAGCTTGTTTGGTGCGGCGCTGCCAGAGTCGCTTTATCCCTTCGAAGGCGTCGCCAAGGCCGCGGTGGTCAGCAATGTTCTGCAGATTCTGCTGGGCGCCATGGTGGTGATGTGCCTTTTCCTGTGGGCTGCTGTGGGAGCAACAACGGACGCACAGTTGGTGAAAAATTCTCCCGCGGCGATACCGTTCGCCGGAAATGTGATGCCGACGCTGGCGTTTTACCTGATGGGACCGATGCTGCTCGCGGGCGCTTACATTGCTTTCCACTTCTACCTGCAGCGCTTATGGGATGCGCTGGGCGAATTACCCGCCGTGTTTCCGGACGGCCGAAGGCTCGCGGAATGTGTACCGGTTCCGATGATTGCACTGGCGCCGCAGCGATTGTGCGAGCTGGAATCGCCCGGAACAGCATCCGCGTTTCTGCAACGGCTCTTCTCAAAACTGGCGGGGTATTGGATGGTCCCGGCTACGCTCGTATTGGTGTGGGTTCGCTACCTGGCGGAACAGGACTGGCGCGGGAGCCTGTTGCAGATATTCTTCATTCTTGCTGCTTCGACAATGAGTGGATTTCTTCCAGGGAATGAGACCAGCGTTTTCGCATCTGCGCGCGGAAACCAAGGGCGCAAAACGATGGTGTGGGATTCGTGGCACGCAAGCCGCTTTATGGCCACCACGCTTGCAGGCTGCTTTTTGTTAGTACTTATGTCGCTGGGCGTAATTTTGGGAGCACCGCATGCGAAGAATCGCGCCCCCGGGCTGAGGGCAACGGATTTTCGGCGCTGGTCCGCGGATATTTTCTGGCTTGCGGGCTATGATCCATTTCCAAATCTGAGCGCCGCGCGGATATCCGATGCGCCGGCGGGATGGTCCGGCGCACTGAATGACTTGAGAGCCGTAAAAGGTGCGCAACTACGGGAAGCGAGCTTGCGTTACGCCGAGGGCGATGGCGCGTTCTTTGCGAGAGCTGTGCTGCAAAATTCCAATCTGACCGGAGGCAATTTTTCGGGAGCAGATTTCCGAGCAGCGAATCTGACGTCCGCCAATTTGAAGGAGTCAGACCTCTCCCGGGCGAACTTTCAAGACTCAGACCTCACCTACGCGGCGTTGTCTGGAGCAATCGGCATAGGCACGGAATTTGACGGTGCGAACCTATATAGCGCCAGGCTCGTGGGTGCGCGCTTCGACCGAGCCGACCTGGCGAAGGCCGACTTGCGCGGCGCCATTCTGGAAAACGCAGAGCTGAGCCAGGCGGACTTCAGCGGAGCGTATATGGGAGGGGCAAAGCTCTCTGGAGCGTTGCTTCAGGGCGCGCACTTCAACGCAGCTTTTCTCGATGGCGCCGAATTGCACAATACGGACCTGCGCGGGGCCACATTCACGGGCACCATTCTGAGCGGAGCTGACCTGAGTGGATCCAATCTGGACGATGCCGATCTGCGGGGCGCGCTGAGCGTGACCGCGGTACAAATTTGCTCTGCGGCAAGCCGCAAGGGAGCGCAGATGGATGAGCTGTTGCTTCAACAGGTGACGATTTCTTGTGGGGCGGGCCAATAGTTCTGAGCGCGGCGCAGCAGGCTACTTTGCCTTTGCGGGCGGCACGGGGGGAAGATCAGGGCGGGCGAATTCGAAGATGCCGTGAGGATCGTCGGCGAGAAGGATACGGTGCGGTTCAATGAGAATCGCCGACGCTGGCAAGTCTTCGCTGCTGGTGGTCAGGGTACGGTAGCTTTCCAGGCGGTTTCCGCTCTTGTCGAACTTCATCAGATAGTCACCGAGAGAAAGCCAGACTTCTTCCGTTTGCGGATCCACTCCAATGGCATTGATGACAACAGGTGGCGGCGGTTGCGGAGTATTCTGCATGTCAATTCGCGAGATGTCACGCCGCTGGGCTTGCGCGGAAGGATAGATATCCAGGGTGTGAAGTGAGATTTCGTAAGGGGAATGGCCGAAGGGATCGTATTTGCGAACCGTGGGTTCCGGCGTATATGTGAATGCGTAATAAATGTGGCTTGCCGGATCACTCGCAAGCTGTCCGATATTGAGGAAACGATTAAATTCTTCGTGATCGGCGAGGTCGGAAATGTCACCGAATTCCCTCAGGGATTTGCCGTGCGCATCGTAAATGACCACAAGCTGGCGCGACTTAAGGCTTGCAACGGCAATTTGGCCGGAGGCAAGAGCTACAACAGAGGAGGGTGAGTCGACACGTATCGAAAGGGACAGGCTGCCGTCGGGCGTGTACACCTTCACTGCATTGGCGCCGCGATCGGCTACGTAAATGCGGCCGGCGGCATCCACGTCAAAATCCTCACCATCAACGATCGCAGCTGGACCTGAGTCCGCATGCGGAATCTGGCCGAGGAATGTGTTATCGGCGGTGTAAATGCGGACGGCATGGTCGACGGTCGAAAGGAAATAGTAGCGACCCAGCGAGTCGCGCTTCATCGCTTTGATTCCCGGGCCAACGTCGGGAAACAAGTGTGCACGCGCCGTGATTTCTATTTCACTTTCCAGCACGCCCTCTTGTGCGCGAGAGTTGCGGGGCGCAAACAGAAAGAGGGTCCCGCAAAGAAACAGGCCAGCGGCGAGCGCAAGGGAAACATGGCTGGATCGGAATTTCATGGCATTCAATTATACATACCGCGTTAGGGCAGTTAGGATGCGCGGAAGGGCGGGAGGGTTTACATCAGACGCGGCGCCGATTCCTATTCGTTAATGCGTGATGCTAATACAGTTTCGCCTTCGGCGGCGCGGAGTTGGCCGGTTCTCGCAATGTAATCGTCCATTTCCGTGAGCGAATGCATCGGCAGGAGAATCACAAACGTTGTTGCGGGCGCGCCGGCATTGACCTGGTAAGTCGCCCACGGGGCGTTTGCGTTCAGCGTTGCGTAAGCGGCGCGTAGTCCTTTGATGGCTTCCGCGAATTCTTCTTCATGGCCTTGCCGCACATGAATTGTGGCTACACGCAGAATGCGCGCCTTGGAAAAATCTATTGTGTTCGCGCGATATCCGAGGTCGTCGCGGCGAACGGCAATGGCGTTGGTGTTGCTCGAAACGTAGCCAAGCAACTGTTCCTGCATGGGGCCCAGAGCGGGGCTCGCGGCCGCCACTTGCGCGAGAGCATTTGCCGCGTTTTCGACTTCCGCGAAGGAGTCGAAGAAGTTTAAGGACATCGCTTCGTAGGAACCGGTAAGCGATTGCGCCTGTAGCCAGTAGACCGGAATTTTCGCCTGCTCATACGCGTTCGCGATGCTTTCGAGTAGCTTCCCATACGCCGATCCGTTGCCGGGAATAAGCGTCTGGTGAACGATATTGAGGATTTTGGGCGGCTCGCCGGCGGCGTTGAGAGTTTGGCTCGTTTGCCCGCGGACGGCTGCCGCAAATAGCAGACAAAAGCCAAGCGTCGCGGTTGAAGCGAAACTGTGCATCACGCGGATCCCTCCTGGTCATTCCGATCGAACAACAAGGGCTTCTATCGAACGCGCCCGGCCCGTGCTTTCATTCACGTCGATAACGACCGCGTGCATTTGCACGTCTCCCTCAGCGACTTCGAAGCGAGCGGGCAGGCTATTCAGAAAACGCTGGATGATGGGCTCTTTGGTCATACCGATAATGGAGTCGTGCGGACCGGTCATGCCGACGTCGGTGATGAAAGCGGTGCCCTTGGGCAGGACGTGCGCATCCGCAGTGGCGACGTGGGTGTGCGTGCCAACTACGGCCGAGACTTTCCCGTCGAGGAACCAGCCCATGGCCTGTTTTTCGGAAGTAGTTTCTGCATGCATGTCGACCAGGACCACTTTTACTTCAGGCGGGACTCGTGCGAGTTCGCGTTCCGCCGCGCGAAAAGGGCAATCGATCGGCGCCATGAATGTGCGCCCCTGCAGATCCAAGACTGCATAGCGCGTACCGCTGCGCGTACTGCCCACGTACAGGCCGCTGCCCGGCAAGCCGTCGGGAAAATTGGCTGGGCGGAGCAGGCGGGGCTGATGCGGGAAATATTCCATGATCTCTTTGCGGTCCCAGATGTGATTTCCGCCGGTCAGGACATCGGCGCCAGCGGCAAAGAGTTCATCGGCGAGGCGCGGAGTGATGCCGAAGCCCGAAGCAGCATTTTCGCAATTGACAATGGCCAGATCGATCTTTCTGTGCTCGACGATGTCCGCAAGATGGTCTTTGAGAATGCTCCGCCCGGGAGAACCGACGATGTCGCCTACGAATAAAATCAGCATAGGTAAGCGCTAGATATTAGAGGGTGGCGTGCAGAAAGAGTAGAAAAATCGTTCCACGTGGAATAAAACGCGCGGAACCAACTGTCCACTTTCTGGACTATCGCCCAACGGCTTCTTTCATGGCATTCATGGAATCCTTTGCGAAGCGCCGCTGCAGGGCCCGGACATAGGGATAGGCTAGACGAGCCATAAACCTTGGGCGGGAGAATGCATACACGTCATACCACACGGAGTTGTTGTCCCTGCGAAACTCCACAGTGAAGCGCTCCTCACCGCGCTCGCCATGTTCCGCCAAAGTTCCGTAAGCGAAGCCGTACCTCTCGCAAGTGCCGTGCTCTTCCATCACATAGACGATGCGGCAGGCGTTCAATGACCAAAAGCCGGCGTGGGATGCAAGAACAGCGACTGTCGCGTTAGCCTCGATGGGAGTATCCGGCCAGCAGAGATTGAGCCAGGGAATGTTAAACATCTCCCACTGCTGCAAGGCCTTGCGCGCATTTTCAAAAACCGCGGCTCCAGAGCCGAGCTGGACGCGATGGTGATCCACATCGTAACCACGCGGAGCCTGTTCGTGAGAAGAGCCTGCGTGGGCATACGAGAACGGCTGATTTTTTTGCGTCTGAAGAAACTTGCGAATGAAGTCCGGAGCGGGCTTGGATAGAAAAAACACAGGAAGCAATTCTGATGTTCCACGTGAAACAAAAGCAAGCGGAGAGGTCCACTTCGCCGTGGCGGCTAGGCCGCTGAACCCCTGAAGAAAGTGGGCGCCCAACGCCTGCCTTCAGGCTTTCCGATCCCGATTGCTCGAGAGGGACTGCACACCGGCAGAACGACAAGGACTCCCGGGGACTCAGTGTTGGTTCAAAAAGGCCATCGCAGCGAGACGCGCGTCGCAGGCCAACCCCGCAGTTCATTGTAACAGGAGTGCGTAATGCGTTGAACGCAACGGAAATGAGGGCGGCTTTTGCTGACGCCGCCCTCCGTGTGATCGAGTTGCATGATTAGAAGTGGAAACCGATTTCGCCCGTAAAAGTCCTCGGCGTGACGTAGTGCGTACCGCTGAACGTTGACAAGAAGTTGTAGAGGGCGACTTTGTCGGCGAGATTGATGGCCGTGAACTGGAGACTCCATTTGTAGCGGTCCCCGTGAAACAGGTTATCGTCGCCCACGGACATATCAAACAAGCTTCGCGATTGGATACGAGGTGGATTGTGATCGTCGTTTTCTGTTCCTGCCGCAGGCACTGAAATGAACTTAGAACTGAACTCCGAGGCTGGACAGTTGAACGGTAAAGGAACGGTGGGCGTCGCGGCCACGCCGTTGCAGGCGAATCCCGCTTCATATTCTTGATCGGCGCTGAGAGGTACCGCCCCTATGTTGGAAGCAACCATACTGATATTTGGCACGCCATTGATTAGAACTGAACCTGGGCAATCGTTCGTGGTACTTACTCCAAAGCAAGGCGTCGCCCCGGCCACGAGGCCGCTGTCGTAGCGCCAGTTGAAGCCGATCCATGGAGTGTTCTTCCACGGCAACCGATATTGGAGGTGCGTGGTCTGATTGAACTTCTCGTCGTGATCGATGCGGAAGACCTCAGAACCCGTGGGAGTAGCGCCGGCTCCGCCAACCTGAGGCTCGAAGAATCGCGCCGCCACACTGGAGAAAACGACAAGCGCGGTAAGTCCATGGTAGTTCGGCATGCTTACGCGGCCGGCATATCCAGGGATCTTTGACCGATCCCACTCAATCGGAAAGGTGATCGGCGTGTTCCCAAGCACGCTGAAGTCGTAGGCGTTGTGCGTGTACTTCCAGATGTACTCGCCGTCGAACACGAGGAATTTCCCGAACGCTTGCTGAAATCCGGCATGGAATTCATTGCGATAGCCTGGACTTATTGGGGTCAATGAGCTCGATGAGCAGAGCAGCA
>JBAUEH010000098.1:0-3989 GCA_049678505.1 Candidatus Acidiferrales bacterium | reverse complement strand
TGCAAAGGGTGGGTCTTTTCTTGTGGCACAGGCTCTCAGCCTGTGCGTTCCTAGCTTACATTGTCATCCCGAACCCAGCCTGCCGCCGTTGCGGGATGGTGTGAGGGATCTGCTGTTGCCTGTTTTTGAGCGTGAGGCGTCTCGCTTCTCTCGTAATCCTCTAGCGCAAACCGTCGGGGGTGCCCCATCCTTTGCGCCTTATGCAAAGGGTGGGGTCTTTTCTTGTGGCACAGGCTCTCAGCCTGTGCGTCCCTAGCTTACATGCCCTAACATTCCTCATCCGAATCCGCATTCGCTTTCCGCCGCAATCGGAAATACTCGAACCACATGAATGCTGTCAAGGTCCAAAAGAATGCCGGGTTTCCCCAACCCGTGATGACGTTTGAACCCGTCAGGGCGGAGTACAAAACGGTGGATAGCGGAAACACGGTAAGAAGATCGCAAACAACAGGGACGCCGTGCGCCGCCGCAGGCGGAACAAGAATTGTAAAAATGCCAACACCGCTACGCCCCACAAGAACGCGACAGTCCAGTTAGGAATGGCCTTGGTGTAAATGTGCGGACCGCCGGGAAAGGCAAAATGCATGAGGGCAGGAAATAACGCAAAGAAAATAGCACCGATCAGCGAGAATGTGCGCCGGCTCAAACGCGCAAAATAGACGAGCCACAACAGCGCGCCAAAGCTCCAGTAAAATCCGGCATCCCACGGAGCATTCCGCACCATCATCCAGATGATGTGTCCGTGACTGAAGACGAATGCCAGCGGTGCCAGCGTGAAGAATGCCGCCAAGCCGAAAATCACTTTGCTCCGCCGCATTTCGCGCAATGGTGAACAGATAACTTTTTACCGTCGGTTGCCGGATCCGCTCCTGCGCCAGCCACGCCCGCAGAAACGTCTCCGACGTGATGTCGTCCGCCATCATCTCGTCGCCACACAAAAACAGCGCGAACCGCCGCACCGCCGGCGCATACTTTTGGTATAAGTCGTGGAAGTCCATCACCCGGATTGCCACTCACGTTACGCGCGAGACGCCGAAAGGTTACAGCAGAAAATACTGCGGCAAGAGTATGCGGTGCTCCATCCGAAAGAGGCGCCTGACTTAGTGCTCACGAATGTCGATGGGGTGGAATGCAACTGCTGATGTAAAGTCCGACGATGCTCCTCCGGCCAACTCCGGTTTGGGATTATGCCGGCAGAAGTCCGACCAGTTTGATGATCTTGAGCGCGTTTCCGTGTTCGAGCTTTCCGCGACGGATGCGGTAATCGAATGTCATCAGTCCGTCGTTGGTGGTCAAGTCCGTGAAATGTACATTTGCTCCTTTCAGCTCTTGTATTTCACCGATTTCGGCCAACGCCAAGTCGTGCGACGTAACCAGTCCGATAGCCCGGTGCTCTGCCAAGGAGCGAATCACGGCTTCGGCGGCAACTCGACGGTCCGCCGAATTAGTGCCGCCGAAAAGCTCGTCAATGAGAAACAAAACAGGCGCCCCTGACTTCGCCAGCTCAAGCATGGCTTTCAGTCGCTGCACCTCCGCATAAAAGCGGGACGCGCCGTGAAGAAGAGAGTCTTCAATGCGGATCGACGCACAGATCTGCACTTCCGAAAGGCGAAGTCGAGACGCCCGCACCGGCGCGCCCATCCAGGCAAGCGTTGCATTCAGTCCAACGGCGCGCAGCAGCGTGCTCTTTCCGGACATATTTGATCCCGTAACCAGCAGAAAGCGCGTCTCACGCCCGAGTGCGATGTCATTGCAAACGCACGTTCGGACGTCCATGAGAGGATGGCCCATATCCGTGGCTTCGAACAGCGGGCCATCGTCATCTAACTCCGGGAACGGGTCGTCGGGATTTTCGTAAGCGTAAGCTGCGATCGCCATCAGCGCTTCAAACTCTCCCAGGACGGTGATCCATTCCACAAGTTGAGGCCCATGGCGCTGCCGCCACCACTCGATTCGGCTGGTCACTTGCGTGGTCCCCAAAAGGAGAAGATATGGCCACGCCAGCCATTCGCTTTCCCGAAGGGACAGCAGGCGAACCAGCCGCTGCAGGCTCGCGATGCATTCGAATGATCCGTGGAGTTTGCGCTGCAACTCGACGAGTTGGGGGCTCTGAAATTGTTCTCCTTGGACCAGCGCGCTCAATTGCCGCAGGGACTCCACTTTCCGAGTCGGCAAGTGCAAATCGGCGAGGATCGTCCGAATCCGGCCGCGCAGGAACAACGCCAGAGTAGCTTCAGCCGCAGCGATGGCAGCCACCGCCCGTATAGCGCTGCTTGCCTGAAGGATGCCTGTCCCCCAGAACGCCACCACGATGACCATGCTGAGGGAAAGAAACAACGCACCCGATGGCGCCCAGTGCGGCAACTTAGCCGGTGCCGCGACCAGCCAATCGCGAAGGTTGCTCCATGAATATTCACTGGCCTCGCCCTCGCGCAGCACTGCCAGTCTTTCGCGCAAATCGGTGCGCTCGCGAAGACAGCGGATCGAATCCTGGCGGGAAATCACCTCTGCCCGCGAACTGCAATATTGGAGCCACTTCGCCAGTGTTTCGCGCCCCGCTGGCGTGTCCACGTCGCAGAGTAATTCGAACATAGAACCGTCGCCAAACAAGTCGAGGTCTCGCGCGATAAGATGCTCCGGCACTTGGAGGTCTAGACCCTGATCGCCTTTGCCCATCCACTCATGTCGCACGCGCGACAGTCGGCGCTGGTACAGATGAAGTAGATTGTTTATTTCTTGAGTATACCCCGCGCATCTCCGTGCTTTCTCAAACAGGGAAATCGCTGCGGCCAGTGGCAACACTGCGGACCAAACCGGAACAACATGGGTTCCCAAAGACAGGACAAGCAAAACGGCAAAGACAAAAAACGATACCAAAGCATAGCGCACATATTTTGCACGCGTAACAGTAGTCTCGGCACGCTCTCTCTCGAGCTGTTCCGACCGCGCCTGGTAAAAAGCGGCTACTTGATCTCGTGCTTTGTCGCTGGCCGCTGTGGCGGCCTGTCCATCGGATGCTGTCGGAAGCGCTGTTCCTTCAATAGCGGACTTCAGCCAGTCTCTGATTACCCCCGCGGTCCACAGCCAATATTCGAATATACGCACGTAAGTTCAGCCCCTGTCTCGCGCTCGATTTTACACCGAGGGAGCGGGCTTTAGTATCTTCTCTGTGTAGGTTTCAGTCTACTAACCTGACTGTCGTCACGCGGTGGCGCACCAAAGCAGCATCGCGGATTTTGTTTCTTGTGGGTTGCGCCTTCAAGCGCAACAACGAGGAGCCGTTTTATTTTCTCTTCCTATCGCGCGTTTCACCCGCTTGTCCTGAGTGCTTTTTGGCGAAGGGCGCGAAGTAACCGTTTCGTGCCGGTCAAATTCTGCCGGTCAAACGTCGCACGTGGGCGCGTGTCGGCAACACTGCATCACAACCCCAAAATCCCACCAGCTCCCGCACCGCCGCCGCCGGCTCCTCCAGCGCCACTCTGGAAAAGTTGTCATCCCGAACCCGCTCGGCGGTTGTCGGCGAGCGGTGTGAGGGATCTGCTTTTCGCTTGGTGTGCCAATGCTGCCGACTTCTCCAGCGCCGCCCGACGGGTGTCATCCCGCCTGCCCTGAGGAACGAAGGGAACCCAGCCCCGCTGCTGCTGCGGGATAGCGGTGAGGAATCTGCTTTTGCCTGTTTTTGAGCGTGGGGCGTCTCGCTTCTCTCATAATCCTCTAGCGCAAACCGTCGTGGGTGCCCCATCCTTTGCGCCTTGTGCAAAGGGTGGGTCTTTTTTTGTGGCACAGGCTCTCAGCCTGTGCGTCCCTGCTTACGTGTCATTCCGAACCCGGTCGCCCCGCCTGCGGTAGCAGGGGACTTGAAAGTGCCGGCGAACGGCGGTGAGGAATCTGCTTTTCAATGGATAACCGAAATCGCAGCCTCAAAGTCCGTGATTAAAGTCCGAGTATCCCCACCAGCTCCCGCACCGACGCCGCCGACTTCTCCAGCG
>JBAUEH010000097.1:0-43638 GCA_049678505.1 Candidatus Acidiferrales bacterium | reverse complement strand
TGCGCCCGCCGCGCCTCACAGCTCCAGTATCCCCACCAGCTCCCTCACCGACGCCGCCGACTTCCCCAGCGCCGCCGAGAAAAAAACTTGTCATTCCGAACCCGGTCCCCTGCCTGTCGCGAACGGCGTGAGGAATCTGCCGTGCATTTTCTTTCCGGCTTTTCGGTCCATTGACGCAAACGCAACCCTTTGACCCTCTGTCTCCGGCTTACAGGATCACAATAATATGTCTCCTCGTGTTTTTTTCACTTTGCTTCGCCCTGTGCGCCAAACCTTCACTTCGCTTGTGCACCAAGATCGACATAGCTACAAGAGTCGAGTCCACGCGGTTTCATGTGTACCTGCAAGACCCGCTTTTTCTTTTGGTGTTTCACTACCCGTAGCCGAACGTTTGCAGCACACAAATGGTCAACCTTTACAACTAGCCGATACCGTCCGGGCGGGACACTTTGCAGAGAGAACTTGCCGTTTGCATCGCTTTCCATGGCCGCAACTATTTTGTGATCCTTCTCCGTGAAAATGCCTACGCACGCTTGCGGGACTGCACCCGCCGGGTCCGTGACTACCCCTTTCAGTTCCCGAACGATCAGCGGACCATAATTAACCTGATTGTTATCTTCATATCCCGCTATGCACGGCAAATTTCGCTCTTGCTGTGCGAACAACGGCTCGGCCAGGAGCGTCGTCGCGAAAATCAGTAGAGCTCGTTCTCGGATCCTCATTAATTCTTCCGCTTTGCGCCGTCTTGCGCGCAAGGTCTTCGCTTCGAGAATACTCGCGTTCGCCTACAGCCCCAAAATCCCCACCAGTTCTCGCACCGACGCCGCCGACTTTTCCAGCGCCGCTTTTTCTTCCGTCGTCAGCTTGATCTCGATAATCTGCTCGATGCCTCGCGCGCTCAGCTTGCACGGCACGCCCACAAACAATCCTTTGATTCCGTACTCGCCTTCCAAATACGCCGCGCACGGCATGATTTTCTTCTTGTCCATCAAAATCGCCTCGCACATCGCAAACGCCGCCGCCGAAGGCGCGTAGTACGCCGACCCGGTCTTCAGATAATTCACAATTTCGCCGCCGCCTTTGCGCGTGCGCTGCACAATCGCGTCGACGCGCTCCTTCGGCAGCAAATCCGGCAGCGGAATCCCCGCCACCGTCGAATACCGCGGCAACGGCACCATGTCGTCTCCGTGCCCGCCGAGCACGAAGCACGAAATATTCTCGACCGATACTTTCAGTTCCATCGACACGAACGCCGCCATCCGCGCCGAATCCAGCACGCCCGCCATTCCCATCACGCGCGCCTTCGGAAACCCGCTGATCTTGAACGCCGCCTGCGTCATCACGTCCAGCGGATTCGTCACCGTAATCAGAATCGCTTCCGGCGAAAGCTTCGCAATCGGTTCCACCACGCCTTTGATCACGTCGTAATTCGCCTTCAGCAAATCGTCGCGGCTCATTCCCGCCTTGCGCGGAAATCCCGCGGTTACCACCACAATGTCGCTGTTCGCCGTCTCTTTGTAGTCTCCCGTCGACGTCGAAATTCCCACCGCCGAAACGCTCGATCCGGAAATCGACGCCGATTCCAGCATGTCCAGCGCTTTTCCCGTCGGCACGCCTTCCAAAATGTCCGTCAACACCACGTCCGCCAGCCCCGAGTCGACCAGCCGCTGCGCCGTCGTCGAGCCTACGAACCCGCCGCCCACCACCGTCACTTTTTTCCTCATGAGTGCGCTCCTGAATTGATTATTTGCTTTTGTAGCGCTGGCCTTTCAGGCCGGCAAAATGATTGCCGAACTTGCTCTTGTAGCGCCAGCCTTTCGCGTTTTTTGCGTCCCGCCTTGCCGCGAAGGCCGCCAAATGATTGCTTTTTTCTCATCATCGCTCCTAAAAATAGGTTCCTTGCCTTTGTAGCGCCGGCCTTTCAGTCCGGCAAAATGATTGCCGAACTTGTTTTTGTAGCGCCGGCCTTTCGCATTTTCTGCGTCCCGGCTTGTCGCGAAGGCCGCCAAATGATTGCTTTTTTTCTCATCATCGCTCCTAAAATGGGTTCCTTGCCTTTGTAGCGCCGACCTTTGGGTCGGCAATCATTGCTTGTCATCCCGCCTGCCCTGAGGAACGAAGGGAACCCAGCCCGCCGTTTGTTGCGGGATGGCGGTGAGGCCTGCCTGCCGGCGGCAGGGACTGCTTTTCACTCATACCAAAAAATTGCCCTGCGTGAAACACAGCAGTGTAAAGGTTAATGTGCCCACTTGAAAGTCAAAAGTGGAAAGTCAAAATTGAGGCTCGCTCTTCTTCGTTGCCGTTGTTGGTCGCTTTTTCGGGTGCCCCATCCTTTGCGTTTTGTGCAAAGGGTGAGCTTCTAGGATGCCGCCGCTCTTCGTTGTCTTTGCAGGTCCGCTTTTTCGGGTGCCCCATCCTTTGCGTTTTGTGCAAAGGGTGTGGTTTTTCCCAACCTCCATTTCCAACATCGAGCTTTTTAGGATGCCGCCGCTCTTCGTTGTCGTTGCAGGTTCGCTTTTTCGGGTGCCCCATCCTTTACGTTTCGTGTAAAGGGTGGGGTTTTTTCCAACCTCCATCTCCAATATCGAGCTTCTAAGATGCCGCCGCGCTCGCCTTCATATTCTCAATAATCGCCGACGCAAACTCCGACGTCTTCAGCTTCGTCGCGCCCGTCATCATCCGCTCCAAATCGTACGTCACGCATTTCTGCTGAATGGTTCGCTCGATTCCGCTCTCGATCAGCGCCGCCGCCTCGCCCCATCCCATAAATTCGAACATCATCGCCCCGCTCAGCATCACCGACGCCGGATTAATCACATCCTGGTCCGCATATTTCGGCGCCGTCCCATGCGTAGCCTCGAACACGCCGTATCCATCGCCGATATTCGCGCCCGGCGCCATCCCCAGCCCGCCCACCTGCGCCGCGCACGCGTCCGACAAATAATCGCCATTCAAATTCGGCGTCGCGAACACGTTGTACTCGTCCGCGCGCGTCAAAATCTGCTGAAACACCGAATCCGCGATCCGGTCGTTCACCAGAATTTTGTTTTTCCACTGCCCGCGCCCGTGCGTCGCGCCAATCGCCTCGAGCGTCGACTTCACTTCTTCCGCCACTTGCCTCCGAAACTCTTCCGGCGCATTTTCCATCCCCGGCTCAATCAGCGCCGCGTTCTGCTCCGCGCTCAAATTCGCATTTTTTTCCTGATTGCCCAGGGTCCAGCTCTCCCGCTCGGTCACAATTTTGTCGCGAAACTCGCTCTTCGCCAGCTCGTATCCCCAGTCGCGAAACGCGCCTTCCGTGAACTTCATAATGTTGCCCTTGTGCACCAGCGTCACAACCTTCCGTTTGTGCTCGATCGCGTGTTGAATCGCTCTCCGCACCAGCCGCTTCGTTCCCGTCGCCGACATCGGCTTGATTCCCACGCCCGAATCTTCGCGAATGTGCTTCTTGCCTTGCAGCATGTCCTCGTTCAAAAATTTCAACACGCGCGCCGCTTCCGGCGTTCCCGCGCGCCACTCGATTCCCGCGTACACATCCTCGGTATTCTCGCGGAAAATCACCACGTTCATCCGCTCCGGATTCTTCACCGGCGAAGGCACGCCCGCAAAATATCTCACCGGCCGCACGCACGCGTACAAATCCAGCATCTGCCGCAGCGTCACGTTCAGCGAACGTATTCCTCCGCCCACTGGAGTCGTCAGCGGCCCTTTGATCGCCACGCGAAAATCCCGTATCGCCTCCACCGTGTCCTGCGGCAGCCACTCTTTGAATTGCCGAAACGCTTTTTCTCCCGCGAACACTTCCAGCCACGCCACTTTTCTCTTTCCGCCGTACGCCCGCTCCACCGCCGCGTCAAAAACTCTTCGCGACGCCCGCCAAATGTCCCGCCCCGTCCCATCGCCCTCAATGAACGGAATAATCGGATTGTCCGGTACACGGAACTCTCTGGTCGTAGGCCGTTCCTGTGGAACGGCCGAAGATCCTGAGCGATTTTCGCGAAGGGTATCCTTCATCGTTCCCTGCGCGCTCGAAGTTTTTTCGGGTGCCCCATCCTTTGCGTCTTGTGCAAAGGGTGGGGTTTTTCCCGACGGCGCAGCTGCGCTATATTCAATCCCGCTCCCATCCTTCGGCACTTCCACCCCGTTATATGTCTGCTTCATCAGTCGGTGACTCCCATTGTGGCGGGTGCCCCATCCTTTGCGTCTTGTGCAAAGGATGGGGTTTTTCCTTGTGACGCGGCCGCGGTCGAAGATCCTGACGAAGGAAGGACATACTCAATCGCCGCCCCGTCCCGCGGCACCTCCACTCCGTTATATGTTCCCTTCATCGGTCGTGAACTCCCATCGTGCGCGCCTACCTGTTCGCTGAATCCGTGAAGATACCACGCTCCGCGCCTTCAACCAACAAGTAAGCCTTCGCGTTGGCAAATCCGTTGCGGCACCGGCGCAGAAACGCTATGATGCGAAACCCGTGGAAAGTAATCCAACGTCGAAAGTTATTTCTCAGCTATTTTGTCCCTCTATTTTCTCTCTGCTTGTTCTGCTCGCAGCTCTCAGCTTACTTTTTGTTCCCCGAGCTCGCGGTCAATCCGCCAAAGATGCGGCGGCTCGCGCACAAGTTACCGCCTTGTTTGCAAAAGCGCTCGCCGTCAGCGACCTCCGCGCGTCTGGCTCGCCGCCATTCGAGATGCGCGCTACGATTACCGTCAAGCAACGTTTCGGCAAACCGAGCATTGGCAGCTATCTTCTTGAGTGGTCCTCGCCCGACAAGTGGCGCGAGGAAATCCAATTCGCGAATTACATCCGCATTCGCGTCGGGGGGAACGATCAATACTGGCAATCACGCACTACTCCCTACGAAGCCCAGCCCGTCCTGGAATTAGACCGAGGTTTGGATTTCCTCAAGTCTATGCATGTTTGGTCGAAACCAGAGGCCATTGCGGACCTGAACACCGTCAAGTTGCATCAAGAGAAAGTAGAGGGAACTAAGTCTGACTGCGTGACCCTGATACTGAAACAGTTGAACTACGGACCGGACTACTGTTTCGATCCCGTCAAAGGAGTGCTTGTGCTCGACAGACGCTCCTCAACCGAATTCTCCGAGTTCACTTCTTTTGCGGGAAAGCTCTTTCCGGGAAACATTCATATCAAAGAGGAATCGGCCGCGCCGGTCACGTTTGTCGTGAATTCCATAGCACCTTTGGGAAGCACAAACTCAGCAGATTTTCAGCCTCCCGACGACTCAGCCTCTTGGCCTTACTGCGATGCTCCGGATTCTCTGGAGAAGGTCATTCAGCAAGTTGGTCCGGTCTATCCAGACAGTGAAAGACTCAACCACACGCAAGGTACAGTCTTCTTTTACGCCGTGATTGGCACCGAGGGATGGTTACATGATCTCAAGGTTCTCAGCGCGCCTGACAGCGGCCTTGCCGATTCCGCTGTCACCGCCTTGGGACATTGGCAGTACGCTCCAGAGACCTGCCACGGCACACCTATTCCCGTCGAAACTCTTATCGCAATTCATTTTGATTTGGGCGGATAGTTGTGCGCCGTGTTCTCTGCGCCGCTCCGGCAACCGGCTTTGCATTTGTAGCGGCGGCTTTATGCCGCCATCCCACGCCGGTCTACCCTGAGCGCCTTCGCGAAGGGCGACCGCGCCGTAGGAACACATCGTCAGGGCACGGCCTCAGCCGCGCCAAAGTGACGCATCTCCGATGCTTTTCAGGAGGGCACGGCTTTAGCCGTGCCAAAAAGATGCTCTTCCGATTTCCTTCCTTTTGCGCGTCTATCCGCGCAAGGCCTTCTTACCTAAAACATCGCCGCATCCCGCAACGCCCGCGCATCTTCCGCGCGAATCGCTCGCCACCGATAGTTTTGTCAGGGCACGGCTTCAGCCGTGCCGAAAAAAAAACGCCTTGCAGCGGTTCTTCCTTTTGCGCGTCTTATTCGCGCAAGGTACTCGACAGCATGAAATTCATCTACAATGCTCCTGTTCTCATGATGCGAACACCTTTCCTTGTAGGGACTTGTCTCGTATCTCTGCTCTGCGCAGGATGCGCCAGGCGCGACAGCGGAGTAGCGGCAAGGGTCGATGCTCTCCGGCATTTCATTGACCAGAACGTCAAGCCTGGCGATTCGCCAGATCAGGTTATTCGCTTCCTCGACGCCCAGCATCTTGAAAATTCAAAGCTTATGCGTGCAACGAGCCCCGACCACGCAATATCCATCAACGGTCACCACTACGATAACGATCTAGTAATTTTGTCCATTAAACGACGCACGGCTATGACGCTCTTTGGTCCGGAATCTATTCAGATGGTGTTTGTGTTTAGCGACAATCACAAACTCATTCGATATGACTTGATCCCAATCTATACCGGACCATAGGGCAGTGCGAACTACCAGTTCGACAAAAACCCCAGCTTTACGGTGCTAATGTACGCCAACAATCCCCTCATAAATCCCTCTCACAATCCTCCTCGTCGCCGCAACCGCATCATGCAAGCTCCCGTGCACGGGCACTCCCCACTCCTTCATCAGCGCGTTCGCCCGCGGAATCTGCGCCGGCTCCGGCAACGTGCTCGACGACCTTCCCAGCACCAGCCGTATCGCATGATCCAGCGAACGGTAAAACATCGCCGCCTCGCGCAACACGCCCGCGCTCTTCGCATCCAACGCGCCTCCCGCCTCCAGCGCCGAAATCTGCTCCAGCACATTCTTCGGCATCGCCGCAAACTCCCCGCGCGCGAGCGCCGCATACGCAATCACGTACTCAATGTCGAAAAATCCTCCCGGCGCGCATTTGAATCCCGTTGCGCCCTCCGCCCGCTCCCGCTCCAACCGCTCGCGCATGTGCATCAGTTGCCGTGCCAATTCCCGCGAATCACCGCCCGCCGCCGCGCAAAAACGCCGCCGCAAAATCCCGTGTAGCTCGCCAATCATCTTTTCGCCCAGCGCAATATTTCCCGCCACCGGACGCGCCTTCAAATACGTCGCCGCCTCCCACGCCTGCGCCTCGCCCGCAAAATATTCCAGCAGATACGCCGTCGACTGCACAATTTCTCCCTCGCCTCCCCGTGGACGCAGCCGCGTGTCCACCGGCAGCAGCAGCCCTTCGCTCGTGTAGCTTCCCGCCGCGCGTATAAATCGTTCCGCCATCCGCCGCCATTCCTGCATCTCCTCTTCGCCGTCGGCTTGCCCGCCTGGGCGGGACGCCGCGAAAAACGCCACGTCCGCGTCCGATCCAATGTCAACTTCTCCCGCGCCCAGCCGCCCCAACGCCAACACCACAAACGCCGCGTCCTTTTCAGTCGCTCCATGCGCCGCTCTTTCATTCGCTCCCTGCGTTGCTTCTTCTTCTCCCGCGAACATCAACGCCTCTCGCACCGCGCTCTCCGCCGCGCGCGTCAATTCCGCAAATGTCTCGAACGGTTTCGCTTCTCCCAAAATCGACCGCGCCGCCGCCGCGAACACCGCCTCGCGATGTGTAACTCGCAGTGCCGTCATGTCCCGCGGAAGCGCCAGCTTGTGCTGTTTCCGCGCCTCATCTGCTGCTGAATCGCCGATGGTTTCAATCGCTCGCGGATTCCGAACCAGCATCTCCGTCGCAAAATCGCTCCGCGCAAAAAGCGCCGCCGCGCAATCAAGTGTCGCTGGCGTTTCCTCCAATTCTTTCAGCAAGCCTTCATCGTGTCGCGCCGCTTCCACGTATTTTTCCAGTCCGCGCCGCGCGAACACGTCGCCTTGTCTTCGATAGTGCGCAAGCCGTTCCGCCACAGCGGGGAACTCCGCCCGCTCCCGCTCTAGCGAAGCATCGGCGGCGTAAAGCAAATTCCGGCCGCCTGCCGGCGCTGCATCGTCCCTCGCCCGTGCGCTCGTCTCGTCTGGCATCGCTTCACTGACCACGCGCTCGTAAATCTCACGCACTTCTTCAAAGTGCCGCCGAATCTTCTCCAGCAATTCTTCGCCGGCGGTTTTCCCTCCGCTCTTTTCCAGCCCGCTGCGCCGCGCAATCCGGCTTCGCGACTCCGCCTTGCGCGGCAGCGTGTGTTCTTGCAAACCGTCGCGAAGCTGCAACCGATGTTCCACTTTGCGAAAGAATTCATATGCAGCGCTGAGACGGTAAAAATCCCGCTGCGACAAATACCCTTTGTCGTGCAGATGCTGCAACGCAACAAGCGTCGTGCCCGCTCCGCGCCCCGAGACCCACGCGTCCCGCCCGCCGTGAATCCGCTGCAAACACTGCGCGATAAATTCAATGTCGCGAATTCCGCCCGGTGAAAGTTTCACGTTCCACAGCGCCACATCTTCATTCCCTCCAAAAGACCGCTGCTCCAGCACGCGCGATATTTCCTCGCGCGCTTCCACCACTGCCTGCACAACTTCCTGCCGTAATTCCCGCCGGTAAATCAGCGGATGCACCTCGCGCAAAAACGTTTCACCCGTGGACATTTCTCCCGCTGAAACCCGCGCTTTGATCAGCATCTGCAATTCCCATTCGCGCGCGCGTGTCCGGTAATATTCCAGCGCCGACGCCAGGCTGACCGTCAAGTCGCCTTGCTGTCCTTCCGGCCGGAGCCGCAAATCGATGCGAAACACCGCGCCCTCCGGCGTCGCTTCGCTCAGCATTTTCAAAATCGTCTGCGCCAGTCGCACGAAATATTCCAGATTCGAAATCGCGCCCGCCGTTCCTCCGGAAGTGTCTCCGTCGTGGTCGTACAGAAAAATCAGATCGATGTCCGAGCTGTAGTTCAGCTCCTGCCCGCCCAGTTTCCCCAGCGCCAGCACCGTCATTCGCGCCGCCTGCGAATGTCCGGTGTCATCGCTCCATTGCGGAATGCCGTACGAATTTTCCAGTCGCTGCGCGCACAACCGCAGCGCGCGTTCGATCAGCATGTCGGCTAAATTGGAAAGCTCCAGGCACGTGTCGCTCAGCGAAGCTAAATTCAAAACGTCGCGCAACGTGATACGTAAATATTCGCGCCGCTTGAATCGCGCCAAGAAAACCGCGGGTGGCAGCTCCAACGCCATCGTCGAGAAGCGGTAACAATCTTCCAGCACATCGTCGCGCGATTTCATGCGTTCGAGGCCCTCATTCGGGCCGCGCCGGTCGAGCCACAAAATCAATTCCGGTTCTTGTACCAGGGATTCGGAGAGAAAACGGCTGAAGCTGAAAAGCGAAAGCAGATAATGCAGCGCCGCGGGGTGCGCTTCCAAGTGCCGCGTGACGCTCGCCGGCGCTTCGCGCAAATACCGCTCCAGAAAATTCAGCGCATCGTCGGGACTGGGAAGCTGCGCCAGCAGCGTCGGCAATCGCTCCCACAGTTTTGGAGGCAGCTGCGATTGCAGCAGCGCAAGATTTGCCGCCGCCGCCGAAGGCTCGTTGAACGCAATTTCCGCGAACGCTCGCTCCATCTCGCCCACGAGCGTAGCGAATTACGAAACACTATGCAAAGCCACAACAGTGCCTTGACATCCAGATGTTCGGCTAGAATACTTTGTCCAAACGTCCATTGAAAGTTATGGGGTGAGTTTCATGAATTCGCCGCGATTCTCGATCATCGCAATCGCATCGCTTGCACTTTTATCCGCAGGATGCGTCCGCCAAAAAGCAGCGGTACCAGTCTCAACGACGCCCCAGCAAGAGATTCGCACCGTGACTCTTAGTGAAGACGAACTACGAAAATCGGCTCTCAGGCCTCTTGATATAATCTGGCCCCAGGTTTTGGACGGTCCGATAAGCGGAGAAGCCAGCTATCGCCTCACCATCGATTCTTCGGGTAGCGTCAGTGATGTCGAGCCCTTGACTATCGCGGTCGAACGATCGAACGACTCCGTGTCCCGGCAAATCATGCGATGGAAGTTCAAACCGCCTACACAAGACGGAGTGCCAGTTCAAGCCGAAGTGGTTTGGACTTTTCACTTCAACACAAGAGCCTATGGCCCCTCCGAGCCGCTCCCAGAATCAGAAGCCCGAAAGTTGGCCACCGGCGCCGTCGATCCTAACTATCCGCCGGGAATCGCTTCTGGAACGGCTTGCTCTCTTCGCATTGCCGTCGATTCGGATGGCTACTTGATCGAAGTAATTGAGGACGCCTGCCCTAGGGAGCTTGCGAGCCCCTGTTTGGATGCGATTCGCAAATGGCATTTCAGTTCGATCCTTGAAAACGGAGAGCCGCGCCCCTATCGCGCTTCGATTACGTTTCGAGCGCCCTGAGAGCAGAAATTCAGCCTCCGAGGTAGTGCACACTCGCGCCGCGCGCGATTTTATTTCGGCTCCCAAAGCTCGATGCGATTGCCTTCGGGGTCCGTCGCGTGGCCGAATCGCCCGTACGGCGCGTCTTCAATTTTATCTTCCACTTGCACGCCTTCGCTTTTCAATTCGGCGAGCAGACGCTCCAAGTTCGCCACGCGGTAATTGATCATCAGCGGCGATTTGCCCGCCCCGCGAAACAAAATGCAAACACACGATGCGTCATTTCAATAGCGCAACTAGCCGCCGCGTCGGGCTACCGCTAGACAACCCGTGTCGGATTTGGTGCCCGCGCGTCGCTCTCCATCATCTAAAGAAAACCCCGCCCGTGTTTGTCCAACATGGCCAAATCTGCGTCCGCCAATTTCGAGACCCTCATCCCAGCGCGGCTTGACCGCTTGCCCTGGAGCCGTTTCCATTGGCTGGTTGTCTCGGCGCTCGGCATCACCTGGGTGCTCGATGGTTTGGAAGTCACGCTGAAGGGCGCCATCAGCGGCGTTCTACAAGAGCCGCAAGTGATGAATTTTTCGCCCGCGCAGATTGGTTTCATTGCGTCGGTGTATCTCACGGGCGCTGTTATTGGCGCGCTTTTTTTCGGCTATCTGACCGATCGTTCCGGCCGCAAAAAACTTTTCTTCGTAACGCTTGCTGTCTACCTCGGCGGTACGCTGCTGACGGCCTTTTCCTGGAATCTCTGGAGTTTTTGCCTTTTCCGTTTCATTACCGGCTCGGGAATCGGCGGCGAATACGCCGCGATCAGTTCCGCCATCGATGAACTGATCCCCGCCCTCTACCGCGGCCGCGTCGAGTTGATCGTCAACGGCAGCTATTGGATCGGCGCGGCGTTCGGCGCCGCTTCAACGCTTGTGCTGCTGGATCCGCGCATTCTTCCTCCTTGGCTCGGCTGGCGAATAGGATTTGGCATAGGCGCGTTCCTCGGTCTCTTCATCCTTTTGCTCCGGCGGCACGTCCCCGAAAGCCCGCGCTGGCTGATGACTCATGGCCGCGAGCAGGAAGCCGACCGAACGATCGCTGAAATCGAGCGCCGCGTGGAGGCTGACACCGCAGAGAAACTGCCTGAGCCTCACGGCGCGCCCCTCATCATTCATCCCCGAAAAAGCTTTGGCTTCGGAATCGTCGCCAAAACGATGTTCGCAAAATATCCGGCGCGCTCGTTTCTGTCTCTGTCGCTCATGGTTTCGCAAGCCTTCCTGTATAACGCCGTATTTTTCACCTACGCCCTCATTCTCACGCGTTTCTATCGCATCTCGCCCGACAAGATCGGGATTTACCTGGTCCCCTTTGCGCTCGGAAATTTCCTGGGCCCGCTGCTGCTCGGCCGTTTCTTCGACACAGTTGGACGCCGCCAGATGATCTCCGCCACATACGCCATTTCCGCTGTCCTGTTGATTTTTACCGGCTGGGCGTTTAGCGCAGGTTATCTTTCTTCCACAAGCCAGACGGCCCTCTGGACCGTGATTTTCTTTTTCGCATCCGCGGCTGCAAGTTCCGCTTACTTGACCGTCAGCGAAATTTTCCCGCTGGAGATGCGCGCGCTGGCCATCGCATTTTTCTATTCGTTGGGAACGGCCGCCGGAGGCATCGTTGCCCCGTGGCTCTTTGGCTCGCTGATTGGTTCGGGTTCTCGCCGCAACATTTGTTACGGCTACGTCGCTGCGGCGATTCTCATGCTCGCAGCTTCCTTCATCGAAGCGATTTGGGGCGTGAAGGCCGAGAGGGCCAATCTCGAGGAACTGGCCAGTCCTCTATCTCTCGACGGCTGAATTTGAAAAGCGAAAGCAGATAATGCAGCGCCGTGGGATGCGCTTCCAAATGCCGCGTGCCGCTCGCGGGCGCTTCGCGCAAATACCGTTCCAGAAAATTTAGCGCGTCGTCAGGGCTGGGAAGCTGCGCCAGCAGCGTCGGCAATCGCTCCCACAGTTTTGGCGAAAGCTGCGATTGCAGGATCGCCAGATTCGCTTCCGCCGCCGAAGACTCATTGAACGCAATTTCCGCGAATGCTCGTTCCATCTCGCCCACGAGCCTAGCGAATTACCATTCACTCTGCAAACTAGAGAGATGTCAGGCCTTTGGCAGATGGAATGCCAATTCCTCAATCGCAGTTCGGGCATCGTTGCGTACACCCGTCAAATCGGTTAGGCGAACAAGATTCCTCCGGGCATGCACGCTAAGATCACCAAGAAACTTGAGGTTTGGCAGCGCGTTTTTCGTATTTCGGCTTAGTTTGAGCACCGGTTCCGCAATCGCCTTTCCGATGAGGGCCTTCAGTTCGAGGTAATCTCCAGAGGAGTCCTTTATCTTCGCCTCTATTCCGTTTGCCTCGAATGCCTCAATGACCAAGCTTTCCACCAAGCGGCGTAGCATCGCGGCGCAAGCATTCGGACAATTTTGGGCGAAACATCGATTCGCTTCGTCGAGCACTTTCTTGTAAACGCCGGCTGGCAGGATTTCGGTGGTGATAAACATCTGACCATCAGGGTTGTGGCCAGCTTTCGCGTGAATGGCCACGAGTAGATCGGAACCCATCCGGTGCTGAATAAGATCAATATTCCTGATGAGATCGTCCGTCGATATGCCTCGCTCAACGTCGGCCAACAAGGGCTCAATCTCATCGAGTTGCTTAGCTACTTCGGGGAAGTGCACCGCGGCATATGCCTGTCTGATTTCAAGAAAAGCGCGTCGGGTGCAAATAAGGCACTCTTTTGTTTTATCAGCGTAGTAAGCGTGCGAGGCCAGCTTGAATCCGTGCTTCTTAGCAGTTTTCGCAAAGCCGAGAAGCACATTCAGTTCGTCCGAGAACGCTGCGACCAGATCGTCTGTTGCGGTGCTATCATCGCGGACTAAAGTACTTGAAGATCGTGCGGAATTACTCATCCTCATGGAGAATCTCCGTCCACTCAGGACGCAACGCGTAGGTTCCTTTCTTCGGAGAGTCAATCCATCCCTTGTCCTTTGCACGCGTCGGGTAAGCCAGATTAAAGTTGCCGAGTCTTCCTTTCTTACTTCTCCAACCCTTCTCGATGTCTCGCAGTTCGACACTCTGTTCTGTGCGACCCCGGGCAAGATGGGCCAAAACGAATGTGAATTTTATCGGGCCGCTGGTGTTTGCGCTGATATAGCGGTTGATAAAAGGGCGAAAGGGCAGTCCGAAGTCAACGGCCTGTGCGTCCCGGCTGCCTCTGCGCTGCACCTTCGTTTCTACCGAAGACGACGAAAGGGATTCGGCCCGATTGTGCCCGACTTCTTCCAAGCAGCAACCAGCAAGCTCTATAATGTGATTTAGGGAGTCCACCAATTTATCCTGATTCATGTGATTATCATCTTTCCGGCCCCGACCGCCGTCGCCTCCGCGAGGGCGAACGCCAGCACCGCGATTACTTCGGCGTATACACCTACATGCGTCGCGAGGGCCATTGCGTCTCAATTGTAGTTCTGAATAACTATGCGCGTCAATGAAATCTATCCTCTCGGACAGTCATCAGCTTAGGCATTTGAATACTTCCACCCTTTAACGTTCTCCCGTCGCAGAACTCGTTTGGTAACAAGAGTTTGGAGCGGGCCGCTGAGGGAGGTGACCGGGTAATGCCAGCCGTTCTTCTTTAGTTCTTGCCTAATCTCGGCGATTGACCTTTGTGATGCAAAGAATCCGTCAACCTTCAAAGAGAGGATACGCTCTACCGCTGATTTAGGTGGCTTGGCTAAGGACGTTTCGGCTTGCTTTCTCTGTGGCGCAGGCTTTCCCGGCGATGCCGGGCTCGGCTCAGCCGAATTGCCAGCAAGCAAGTGTGCAAGGATAGTTTCAAAGGCTTTCACCTTCAGGTCTCCGTCCTTCATATCCTGGACGGCCTGTTCGGCTTGTTTCCTCAATTCAATTAACTCGTTCTTCATCGTCATTACTCCTTCGAACGCGGTAAGTCGAATCTGACGACCCGATCTCCGTGTCCCGTAAGTCGATAGTGTCCCCGTTTTCCGGCGACTTCCACGTATTCGAACCGATTCTTGGCGTCGCGAAGGGCTTGACCGACGATTTTCGGAGGGCGGACATTTGCTCGGATATAGGCGCGTCGAATGTCGTCCTCGGTGAACGTCGCCGCGCCCGCCTGCGCGAGCGCGAATGCCAGCACCGCAACTATTTCGGGATGTCCCTTGGGATGCTTCATGGCGATCAGATCCTGCTCATTGCAGTCCTTGTATGATATGGGTAATTCATTAGAATATGTATCAGGATGTTGCTTGACTTGCTCTTGGCTTGATGTCTCGGTGTATTTCGCAACCATTGCCTCGACAAACTCTCGCGGCCCTTCAAAAGTTATCTTCTTATCTCCTATGCTTATTTCCGCTTTGACGCTAGTTGCATTCATCGTGGAGTGCCCTCAATGCCTCAGGATCAATCCTAGTAATAAGCAAGTATCAAGTCAAGCGGCAGCTAACTACATAGATCGATGGCAATCACATATAATATCATTACTGCATTTGAGTGGATTAGACCTTAACGAAGAGTGCAAGCGGACATTCCGAAATTGTTGCGGTGCTGGCATTCGCGCTTGCGGAGGCAGGCGCGGCGACGTCAACAGGTGTATTCACGCAAAAAGGGCGCCGAGGAGTGAACCCCCTGGCGCCCTCTTCCGTTCGATTTTGTCTGGGCTTATTTCGGCTCCCAGAATTCAATCCGATTTCCTTCGGGATCCATAGCCCAGCCAAATCGCCCATACGGCGCGTCTTGAATTTTATCTTCCACTGGCACGCCTTCGCTTTTCAATTCAGCGACCAGACGCTCCAAGTTCGCCACGCGGTAATCGATCATCAGCGGCGATTGGCTCGTGCCGAAATTTGTCGTCGTCTCCGGAAAAACCGCCCAAACAGTACCGCCCATTTTCGAGGGATTGTCTTTCTCGCGCCACTCGAACTGATGAAACGCGCCATCTTCGGCGCCCTCGGAAGTAATTCCGAGATGCTCGCGATACCACGCGGCCAGCTTCGGCGCGTCGTGCGCTTTGAAAAATACTCCGCCGATGCCCGTCACGCGCACATCCTTCTTCGCATCGGCCCGCGAATTTCGCGCTGCCTGCACCATCATTCCGCAAACAAAACTCGTCGCAAGGGCTGCCGATGTTATCGCCAAGGTGAGCGTCGTCATTTTCCGTATCCTCCGATTCATGCTCCGCCGCAAAAACAAAAGGGGCGCGAAACCATGCGTCCCTTTCCATGATGACCTGCGGGATGGAATCTACTGGCGTTTCGGCAGGCCGATCCCTCCAACTGGTGCGGTGACGGCATTATTGCTGAACACCGCGCCATGTGGGACCGCGCTACCGTTCCACCCATCGGGCCACGCACGGGTGAAGTTGATAAACTCCGGGTCGAGCCTGAGCTGGCCTGTCGTGCGATTAATCGTCGCGAATAACACACGTGTCTGGAGCGCGCCATAACCGGTAATTACCAGTCGGTCGCCGCCCGGTTCGACGGCGATCCAGTGCGGGTATTCATTCGGCTTCAACAAAATGCGGCTAACCTCGTGCGGATGCGACGGATCATGCATGTCAAGACTTGCGATCGCCTGCCCGCTTATCATCGCCTCCACGAGATAGTCTCCGACCACGACCGGAACTGCGCACATCCTGTAGCCGGCGTCATAGAGGAACTCCAGGGTCGGATCGTCGCCGGCAAGATTTCGCGCGCGGTAAAGTCCGCAGTGGAACGTCGGAATCACTACGGTGTTTCCGTCGTTAAGAAGCCGCGGCTCCGAGGAATCCGTGGCTGTGATTGCGCCACGTACATCGACCTCGGGTTTTGGCAGCACAATTGTTTTGAGCAGCTTCAGGTCAGAGAGCCGCCACACCTGCACGACGTGACTCGTCTGCGCGCCCATCATGTCCGCGCTGCTGGTCACGACGCGGTTCAGCTTCTCGACAACGACCATACTATAGGGCCGAATATTTGCGTCCACCTGCGGATCCGCCGCCGAGCTCATCTTCACCGCATGCCCTTGACCGTCCAGCTCCACAATGCCGCCGGGAGCACGGTTGAACCCCCGGTATACTGGAAGGTCGCTAGCGTATCCCCGTTTGAGAGGTAGACGAATGAATGCGGGTACATGTAAGAGCCCGCGTCGCCGAACTGGGAAATGAGGCGCGGCTTGGGAGCATCGCGCAGATCGAATATGTACGTCCGATCGGCCATCCAGTCGTTTGCAAAGAGTATATTGTTCGGCGGTAAGGCGTAGTTTGTATGATGCGCCATTTTGGCGCCATCGCCGACGGGAAGCATTGCAACGAGTTTCCAAACGAAGACGCATGTGGCGCGACATCGAACACAGCCAGAAAGTCTCGGCCCATCCCACCCGTCATGGTCAGCAAGCCATTCAGGTGACGTACCTCCATCGCCCACACAAAGAGATAATGGCTGTGCTCCTGTTCACGGCGCGCCGCCGGAATGGCGGCCAGCAACAAAACGGCCGCGATAATTAATGACCGTACGATAAGGTCACCTCATTTCAGTTGATAACGAGCTTTAACTAAATGTCGTAGTACAGCTGGAATTCGTACGGATGGGGCCGCATGCGCATAGCGTTCACTTCATTTTTCATTTTGTATTCGACCCACAGATTGATCAGGTCCTGGCTGAAAACATCTCCCTTCAGCAAAAATTTGTGATCGTGCTCGAGCGCCTTGAGCGATTGTTCGAGCGAGCCGGGCATGGACGGTACGTTTTTCAGCTCCTCCGGCGACAAATCGTAAATATCCTTGTCGAGCGGCGGACCCGGATCGATTTTGTTTTCCACGCCATCGAGCCCGGCCATAAGCATGGCCGAAAATGCCAAGTACGGATTGCAAGAAGGATCGGGTGGGCGAAACTCGATGCGCTTCGACTTCGGACTTGCCGAGTACATCGGAATGCGCACCGCGGCCGAGCGATTGCGCCGCGAATACGCCAGGTTCACCGGCGCTTCGAATCCCGGCACCAGACGCTTATACGAATTCGTGGTCGGCGCGATCAGCGCGGCCAGCGCCGGCGCGTGTTTCAAAAGTCCGCCGATGTACCACAGCGCCGTCTGGCTCAGCCCCGCGTAACCGTCGCCGGCAAAAAGCGGCTTGCCCTTGAGCCACAAAGATTGGTGGGTGTGCATGCCGTTGCCGTTGTCCTGAAAAATCGGCTTGGGCATGAACGTCACGGTTTTTCCGTACTGGTAAGCAGTGTTGCGGACGACGTATTTGAACACCATCATGTTGTCGGCGGACTTGAGCATGGTGTCGAATTTGAAATCGATTTCCGTTTGGCCGCCCGTGGCGACTTCATGGTGATGGCACTCCACGTTGATGCCGCAGGCTTCGAGCTGCTGGGTCATCTCCGTGCGCAAATCCTGATAGTGATCGGTGGGCGGAACAGGGAAGTAGCCTTCCTTGTAGCGCGGGCGATAGCCCAGATTGTGCTCGGCGCGGCCGGAGTTCCAGCGGCCCTCTTCCGCGTCGATGTAATAGAAGGCGTGCTGCTCGCGCTGGTCGAAGCGCACGTTGTCGAAAATAAAAAATTCCGCCTCGGCGCCGAAGGAAGCCTGATCGGCGATGCCGGTGAAGCCGAGATAGGCTTCGGCTTTGCGCGCGATGTGCCGCGAGTCGCGCGGATACGGCTGTTTGGTCATCGGGTCCACGACGTCAGCGAGCATCACCAGAGTGGGCGTGTCGCGGAACGGGTCCATGAAGACAGTATTCGCGTCGGGGATGAGCAGCATGTCCGATTCGTGAATCGACGCCCATCCGCGAATCGAGCTGCCGTCCATGCCAAAGCCATCTTCGAAGGATTGCGCCGTCAGTTGGTGAATCGGAAAACTGATGTGATGCCAGACGCCGGGAATGTCGATGAAACGCAGATCGAGAATCTTGGCGTTGTGCTTCGCAGCGTAATCCAATGCTGATTTTGGATCCATCAAGCCTCCCCCGCTCGCTCGCCTTGGAAGATGAGCTGCGGCATGAGAAATTTAAGCGGCGACGATAGCCTAGAGGCCAACTCCCGTCAAGCGCGGCCAGCTCCTGCGCGCGAAAAGTTTCCCCGTCCATTTTGGCCCGGTTGAATTCCTGTCCCCGCTTCAACTCGTCACGCTCTTGGCGCGCGTCTCTTGCAGCACACAGCCTCTTGTGCGAGACTCGCCAAACCGTGGCGCCCCATATCTAAGTCGCCATCTATTGGTCGGTTATTCCAGACGGCTGCGGAGCAGGGAGTTGCATGGGCTCAAAGGACGAGGAAATTCACGACGTGCGATCTGAGGAAGGTCGAAGGGGCAAGCACCCCATCGATCTTCAGGCGCTTCGCCGCCGGCGCATTCTGGAAAGGAAATTCAAAGAGGCGTTAGAAACCGGAAACGAGGATGCTTTCAGGAACGCGCTTATCCACGACCTCGGCCAATTGCCCGGCTCCCCCGAGTACGAGCAGTCCATGAAGATTTGGCATGACTATCACGGGCGCGAGTGAACTTCGCGCGCGAAAAAGCCTCTGCGCGTGCGTCGCGCTCCTCTTCCGGCAGGCTGGCAAGATGCTTCTCCGCGATCACTGTTAGCTCGTCCACTGCCTTCTTCAAGCTGCCCTTTTTCTTATTTTTTTTCACTTCGCTCGCTCTCAATCCCAAGTCTATGCTCGCGCACCCACCCCGTCAACTCTTCTCCCTCCCATCGTTACATCCCCATCCATCTCGGCCCGACATCGCCTCGACGCCAATCACAACCGTTGTCATCCCGCCTGCCCTGAGGAACGAAGGGAACCCAGCCCGCGCGGCTGCGGTAAGCGGCCTGTCTGGAAAACGTTGCGAGATGGCGGCGAGGTCCGCCGTGTGGACTCCGGTGGAGTCCGTCGGACTCCCGAAACCGGAGAATCTGCTGTTTGTGGGTGCCCCATCCTTTGCGCCTTCTGCAAAGGGTGGGGTTTTTCTCTTCGTAGGGGCGGGGCTTGCCCCGCCCGTCGCCACTCCGCGAGTCGCGCCGCCCCGTTTTTGTCATCCTGAGCGCAGCGTGTTTTGCGTAGCCGAAGGATCTCGCCTCGACGCCGATCACAACGTTATCATCCCGAACCCAGCCCGCGCCCGGGCCGCATCAGCGGCCCAATGTGAAAACGGCGCGGGATGGCGGTGAGGGATCTGCTGTTCGCGTGGTATAACTAGCGCGACAACTCCTATGCGCCTTTATGCATGTGCCCTGTTATTAATTTGGCTTCAAAATCCAACCTCAAGTCCGCCACAACACACCAGCGGGCCAAACAAGAGCCAAAGCATTCAACAGGGTTCCAATGCCGATAAGCGTGGAACCCAAAACTCTCCGATTTTTGTAAAAATAATCCCATCCAACCAAACGCAAGAAAAAACCTCCACAGACCAGCAAAAAAAGAATACCGAAGAAACCGAGTTGGCCACATTCACGAAATACTTGGCTTGGGCCACGGGTGCGCTCGCCGTTATCGGTTTGGGTCAACTAGTAGTGTTTACTTTGCAAGCTATTCAACTCAGACGAACTGTCGAAGCAACCGTAGGAGAAAACCGTCCTTGGATTTTGTTGTCTAGAGAAACCACGCTTCCCATTCATCCTCCCGATAAATGGAATTCGTGGCTATTGTCAGGAATTACGGCAAAACTCCCGCTAAAATCGTTTCCTTTCACGTAGAGCACGCTTTGGGGGATAGCGACACCGTACCGCCTCAAACTAGCGTGTTCGACAGCGTAAGACGTTTTGACACTTTCGTTACTCCGCCGGGCGAGCCGATCGAAATATGGTTCCCGTTCCTTCCTCAAGCTTGGGCCAAAGATGAGGTTACGACGGGGAAAAAGTTCCTTTGGCTGTTGGGCTTTATTCAGTATACCGGAACGGCTGAAAGGGGCGGACGGCCTTATGAAACATCGTTCTGCTTGGTTTATCGCACGGCCAGAGGAATTAGAAAAGCATGCTGGCAGAAAAGCGGCCCCAAAGAATATAACAAGTCCACATAACCCGCTCGCCAGTTTAAAGGGGCCTTTTCGACTTCACTAATTCCTTCTTTTGAGGGGCTTGCCATATAATTCCCTGTTTTTTCTGTTGCCATGATCGTTACTATATGTTCCAATATCTTTACGCGGCCTAAACCGCCGCCGAACAGAAAATTCGGGCCCAACGATTGGGCCATCGACCAATCGTCCTAGCATTGCGCTAGGGCGATTTTTTTTTGCCTCCACCCAGAAAAAAAGAGGGACGGAAAGGAAGCTCTACGGAGCACTCCAAAGGAGAAAACACCATGCCAGCCACCACCAAGCCCCATTCTTTGCCGCACCAGCCTCGCTCATCGCAAGACGCCCAGCGCAACCAGCGCCAGATCGCCATCAGCCTCGCACGTCACGCCCGCAAATGCGCCATTTGCAACCACGCCGACCGTGCCGCCATCGACGACGACTTCGTCAGTTGGCGCTCCGAGTCCGCCATCACCCTCGACTATCAGCTCCCCTCTCGCTCTTCCGTTTACCGCCACGCCGCAGCCACCGGCCTCCTCCAGCGCCGCCGACTCAATCTTCGCGGCGTCGCCGAACGCATCATCGAACGCGTCGCCGAAGCCCCGCCCACGGCCGCTGCTGTCCTCCGAGCCATGCGCATCTTCGCGCAAATCACCGAAGACGGCCAATGGGTCGAACCCACTAAGCGCTCCGTCGTCACTCACATCCACATCACCCAACATTCCAACACGGAATGTCATTCCGAACCCAGCGCGTCCCAGGGCCGCACCTGCGGCCCAAACATAACGAAGTCGCGCGATGAGGGTGAGGTCCGCCGTGTGGACTCCGGTGGAGTCCGTCGGACTCCCGAAACCGGAGAATCTGCTGTTCACGTCGCTCCTGCGGGTACGCCATCCTCCGCGCCTTCGGCAGAGCGTGGGATCGCCACGGGCGAGCCCGTCGCGCCTCCCGCCCCGCGCTCGGCCACAGACCAGAAAATCGACCCGAAAATCGATCGGAAGATCGACCGGAAAACCGCCCGCCAGCTCGACTATCTGCCCCGATGGGCCGCCGGCCTCTCCGACGCCGAAATTCTAATCGGTACACAAAACACCGATCCCGAAACCATAAGCAACGGGGAATACAGCACTTAGCATTTTCTGATCGGGACTGAAATGCGCTTTTCTCAGCGATGTTTGCTAATCCCGAGCGCAGTCGAGGGGACGAATCGAGAAAGGAGGTGCCGATCACCTAGCAACCGTCAAAAAATACGCGCGATGCTTCACCCACGCGCGCGGTGCGGCGCGGCTAGTCGTAGTATTCGGTGCCGAGGTGGGTGATGAGCTTTTCGCCCATCATCCAGCGCAGAGTATTTTTCAGTTTCATCAATTGTATGAAGAGGTCGTGCTCGGGATAAAGCTCGGGCGCGCACATGGGCGACTTGAAATAGAAGCTGAGCCACTCCTGAATGCCGTGCATGCCGGCGCGCTTGGCCAAATCCAAAAAGAGGACGAGGTCAAGAACGATGGGCGCGGCGAGAATCGAGTCGCGGCAGAGGAAATCCACTTTGATCTGCATGGGGTAGCCGAGCCAGCCGAAAATGTCGATGTTGTCCCAGCCCTCTTTGTTGTCGCCGCGCGGCGGGTAATAGTTGATGCGGACCTTGTGGTAAAAATCGCCGTAGAGTTCGGGATAGAGCTTGGGCTGCAAAATATATTCGAGCGCGCCGAGTTTTGATTCTTCCTTGGTTTTGAACGAGCCAGGGTCGTCGAGGACTTCGCCGTCGCGATTGCCGAGAATGTTGGTGGAAAACCAGCCATGCAGGCCGAGCATGCGGGCTTTGAAGCCGGGAGAGAGAATTGTTTTCATGAGCGTTTGGCCAGTCTTGAAATCCTTGCCGCAGATGGGGACGCTTTTTTCGGCGGCCAATTCCACGAGGGCGGGAAGTTCGGCGGTGAGGTTCGGCGCGCCGTTGGCGAAGGGCACGCCTTCCTGAATGGCGGCGTAGGCGTAGAGCATGGAAGGCGCGATGGCTTGGTGATTTTCCTTCATGGCGCGCTCGAAACTGTCGAGCGTCTGGTGGACTTTCTCGGGCTTGAGGAAAATTTCGGTGGAGGCGCACCAGACCATGACGGTGCGGTCGACCTTCGTGGACTTTTTGAAATTGCGAATGTCTTCGCGAAGCTGCTGAGCCAGATCGAATTTGTTTTTGGCGCGCTTGACGTGTTCGCCGTGGAGATTCTTCACGTAGCTCTGGTCGAAGGCGGCTTTCATGGGCTTGATTTTGCTGAGGAAGGGCTGGACTTTGCGGAGATGATTGGCGTCGAGGACGCCGGCTTTGGAGGCGGCTTGGTGCGCGGTATCGGGGAAAAGGTCCCAGCCGCCGAAAACGAGATCGTCGAGACTGGCGAGAGGAACGAAGTCCTGAATTTTGGGGGTGCGGCCGTCGGTGCGCTTGCCGAGGCGAATGGTTCCCATTTGCGTGAGCGAGCCGATGGGCAGAGCGTCGCCGCTGCGCACAAGCTCCACGCCGGCCATGAAAGTGGTGCTGACCGCGCCGATGCCGGGCGTGAGTACGCCGAGCTTGCCCTTGGGCCGCGCGATTCTTCCGGGTTTCCGCATGCAAATCTCTCCTCGAATGAAATGAAATTGGGGCGCGTAGTATGCACTGCGCAAAAAAGCGCCTGTCAAGAAACAAAACATGATGCGCGAAGCGCGGAGGATTTGCAATTCGTTTCGGAGAACGGCGCATTGGGAACGCGCGGGTCTGGCATTGCGCGCAGGGAATGCAAATACGAAGCGGGACCGAATTATTTATGCGAGTTATTTCTGCGAGGCGAGGGCGGTCCAATTGGTGAGGAGGCCGATGAAAGTGGACTCGGGTCGCGCCGGAGTGACAGTGAGAATGCGCGTGCCGTCGAGAGAAACGTCGAATATCGGCATGGCAGAATCCACGACATTTATGGGAAACAACGGGCGGAGGCTGCGGACCTGCAGGGATTGCGGAGTCAAGTCGAGGTCGGCCTCGATGAGCTGATCTCCTGTGGACAAGAAGAAGATTTGATTCTTCTTGCTCCAGGCAAAATTCCAGCCGCCATCCTGTGAAATCTGATATTTGGCGCCCGGTCGCGGCGGAAAGGGAACGACGTAGACTTCCGGGCGGACGGTTTCGTAGGAAAAATACCCGATCCAGTGGCCGTCGGGAGAGAATGTCCCACCGAATTGATCGGCGGAAACGGGAGCGATGAGAAACGGTTTATGATCGCCGAACAGAGGCAAAGCCCAGAGCTGAAAGTAATGTTGTGCCGGGCTGAAGGCACCGTAGGTGATGTAGCGGCCGTCGGGCGACCAGCCTTCTGTGGGAGCGAAACTGATGCTCGGGTCCAAACGCAAAAGTGTTTCTTCGGATCCGGAGCCATCGGCAGGCTTGCGCACAATGGCGAGACCGCCGCTCTCAAGGGGCCGCTGGTAGGCAATATATTTTCCGTCCGGGGACCAGACAGACCAGATTTTTTCGCCGGAGCCAAAGGTGAGACGGGTGCTGACCCCGCCGCCGGCGGGGATGGACCAAAGATCGCCACCAGTGTCTGTACTCATGGTGGTTAATATGCGCTTTCCGTCGGGCGAAATTTTGGGTGCTAAATAGTCTGCGATTTCTCCCACCTGCTCCAGCGGTTTGCCGTCGAGGCCAAGCCATTCCAGCTCATGCTCAGTTGGAGTTGATTGAAAAACAATCGTTCCGTTTGCGGCGACAGAGTAAGCGCGGGCGGCGGTGAGCATCGTTGGTGTGCCGGAGAGTTTGGCCGCGGCGGGGTCAAAAGGCTGAGCGAATAGTTTGGAGTCGCGGATGAAGAGCAGAAAACCGTCGCTGTAGGCGGGCTTCGAGGCATTGGCAAGGATGAATTGCGCATGCGGCGAATCAAGGGAAGCCATTTCGACGTTGTAAATGCCTTGATTGTCGCGGGCTGCAATGAGGAATTTCTTGCCGTTCGGAAGAAAGAACGGAGACGTTAGCGCGAGACCGGAAGGTGTGCCGAAGGTGGCCACGTGTACTGAAGCGAGAGGAAGCGGCTTTGGCGTTCCGCCGTTCGCGGAGACGCTGTTGATGGTTCCCAGATAGGTGTTTTCGAGGTTGCTGGCAAATACGATGAGGCCCTGAGGCGACCAGGTTCCAGAAGTGACGTGGCTGGAAACATCACATACGACGTTCACGGCGCCGCTGGAAAGATTGATGGTTTTCAGTTTACCGTCGGCGAAAAATCCCAAAGATTGGCCATCGGGAGACCAGAATGGCGCGGAGGCATTCTCGGTTCCGGCGAGGACAGTTGCCCCATGCGAAGCGAGCGGGCGCAGCCAGAGATTCACCTTTCCGGCGTGATCGATGGCGCTGAAGGCGAGCTTGGCGCCGTCGGGCGAAAGGACAGCTGGGCCAGCGCCAAACGAAAACGCAAGGAAGTGAGTGTCAGGCGGCGGAGGAATATACGAAAAAATCGGCGTGCCCGCGACGGAAGGCTGTCGATAATGAGTCCAGATTATTCCGGCGAGCAGCACTAACGCGAGCACGGCGGCGGCGAGCCAGCCGAGCTTGTCGAGTTTGCCGCGGCTGTGTCGCTGAATTGCGGCCGGCACGGTGGCGGCGATTTGCGATGACGGAGCGCCGGAAATCCACTGCAATTGCAACTTCAGATCATGAACGGCCTGGAGGCGTTCATCGGGATCTTTGGCGAGGCAGGTTCTGACGAGGCGGTCGAGCGCGGGCGGAGTCAAGGGCTGCAGAGTGGAGATGGGCGCGGGATCGCGTTCCAGGACGGCAGCCATCACGCTGGTCATCGATTTACCTTCGAAGGCGCGCGTGCCGGTGAGCATTTCGTAGAGAACGGCTCCGAGCGAAAAAATATCGGAGCGCGTGTCGGCGTCTTTGCCCTCGATCTGTTCGGGAGACATGTACTGGAAAGTGCCGATGACGGTGCCCTGCGCGGTGAGAGGGTGGGCGGCCGCGGGCGTGCTCAATGTTTTGCTCTCGAAGGAACTTATGGGCGTTTCTGCCGGGAGGGCTTTGGCAAGTCCGAAGTCCATCAGCTTCGCGCCCATTTTCGTGAGCATGATATTGCCCGGCTTCAGATCGCGATGAACGACGCCGCTGCGGTGAGCTTTTTCCAGTCCGTCGCAGATTTCGATGGCCACTTTGAAAAATTGTTCGAGGGGCAGTGGACCCTTGCGCAGGCGGTCGGCGAGGGTTTCGCCTTCCAGGAATTCCATGACCAGATAGCTGGTGCTGTCTTGCGCTCCAACATCGTAGAGATGACAAATATTGGGATGGCTCAAGGAAGAGATGGCGCGCGCTTCACGCTGGAAGCGCTCTTTTGCTTTGGCATTTTCGGCAAGATGATCGGGCAGAATTTTGATGGCCACGGTACGATCGAGGCGAGTATCGCGGGCGCGATAGACTTCGCCCATGCCGCCCGCGCCGAGCGGGGATTGAATTTCATAGGGGCCGAGGCGACTCCCAGAGGCTAATGGCATGGGGCTGGGATTATACCCTGAGAGAAAGAGGCTCACCATGCCAGATGGTCGCGCGAACTTAGAATTAGCGGTGAACGTTACTGACCGTTGCGACAGGGCGACAGGATTTCTGGTCAGTCTGCTGGTCAGTCCTGCTCGGGCACCGACTGAAAACCCGCGAGCGAAAACGGCAGAGGGTCGCGGCTGTTATCGGCGGCTTCGTTTTCGAAGCGCGAGGCGAACTGGCGCGCGAGATGGCTGGCCAACTGAGATGCCTGCTCGCGAAGCTCAGGCACGGCGGTGGTCTCCCAGAGGAAACCTTTTCTAACTGGGCCGATGGCATACAGAGAGGACGAGGGGTTGCCGCTTGAAGCGATGAGCGCGCCGTTGGCGTCGACGTCCAGCCCGAGAAATAAGGGGTCGGGCCTGACGACTCGCTGCGCGAGAAGCCTCTTGATGAGAGGAGCGTCCATGCGCCGGTAATCGGTTTCGGGACCAGCACAGTTGATCACGCGATCCACGCGCAACAGGCGTTCGGCGCGAGTCTTGCGATCACGGAAGGCAATTTCCGCGTAGTCGCTAAATTCCCGATAATTTGTGATTCTTCCGGCATACAGAGTGGCTTGTCCGCCGTGAAGGAGGCTTGAGATGCCGTCGCTGACTTCGGAGGGCATGCGATGCCGGTGGGCGTCCCAATAGGGCCGCACGTGGCGCAAGAATCTTTTGCGTTCGTCGAATGGGAGGGATTGCCAAATTTTCTGCGTCACGGGGCGGAGGGCGTCAATGACGGAACGCCAATCGCAGCCGGCATCCGATGCGGCGCGGAGCTGATTGCGCACGAGCCGCAAGAGTCCGCGAATGGTTCGCGGGCTCCGCTCATTCCAGAATTGGGGCCACTGGCGCTTTTCTCCGTGAGGCTGTGGCATCAGACCACGGCGCGAAAGAATGTGAATGTGGCCAGCGAATCCTTGCGATTTCAGAGCGAGCGCCACATCCACACTGGTCAGGCCCGAACCGATCAAGAGGACGCTTCCATTTTTGGGGATGCCCTTTAATGCCGCCGCTGACCACGGATGCGGAACGTAGCGCTTGCAGCCATCGGAGAGCCCCGGAACGTTAATGTTCGGGGGAGGGAAATTGCCGACCGCCAACACCAGTACTCGCGTCGCGAGGATGCTGCCACCGGTTAGCTGAACGTTGACGCGGGATGGCTCGGACGCGAAGGAAGAGACCTGGCCCTGGATCCAGCGAAAGTTGCCGGCGCCACTCTGGCCTTTGACTTTTTCCAGCAGAGAAGCAACATATTGCCCGTAAAGGACACGCGGTAGAAAGCTAGTGGCTTGAACGGATGGATCATGGTTTGCTTGCGCCCAGCGCAGGAAATGCTCCGGCTGGTCCGGCAGAGCGCTCATATTGGCGGCGGGAACATTCAGCAAATGGCAGGGATGTTTGGTGCCGTAGGCCACACCACGGCCGGGCAATAATCCATTGTCAATGACGGCAAGCGACAGATTCGGGATGCGCCGTAACAATTGCGCGGCGAGCACGGTTCCGCTAAATCCGCCCCCGACAATCACTACGTCGAACTTAGGATTGCTCAAATGGCCACCTTTCCTGGAACCGAATGCGCGCGGCGTCGCAGAAGGCCGACGACGCAGGCAGTTGTACATTCGATTCGCGAGCAATCCGGAGGCCAAAGGATATCCCGCGAAGGCCAATGTAAGCTATTTATATTAAAACACATACGAGGCAGATGTCGATGGCTAGTTGTCTCCGAAACCCACGCGCGGCCGCCGGTCGGAAAAAGATTTCCTATGGAAGGGCGGAAGTGACTGCTCCGGATGGTCGAGGAGGCCACCCGGACCAGGTTTCCGCGAATTATGGGTTTATTCGGCCAGTTGTTTTTAATGGTGAGGGCTTACGGTGTGGCCGCGGCCGTCACGCACTTCATTTCCTTTGAAATGGGTAGCCTTATCGGGACGCTTCGACGGCGCGGGTTTCTCTCCGTGCTTTGGCACTGGACCCTTATAGCCATGATGAGGATCGAAATGGTTATTTACATGGCCATTGAAGTTGGCGGGGCCATGAAACCACGGGCCGGCGCCAATGAAGACACCACCGGCAAACCATTCCGGGCCGTAGTAGCCGTAAGGAGCGCAAGGATAAGGAGCGTAGTCATAGTATCCGTAGGGGCATACAGGCTCGGGGCCGATGTTGATGCTGACCTGGGCCTGTGCTTTGGGAGCAGCGGCCGTGAAGCAGATTCCAGCAAGAGCAGCTAGCAGAAGATATTTGAACCTGTTCATAGATTCTCCTCAGTGTTTGTTCAAAGGGCGGGACGGATGGCTACGCGACGTCATTCGCAGTTTCAAAAACAGAGAGCGTAAGCGCGTAGTCATCACCAATATGATGACGCATGGAGGAAAATTGTGTCAAATTTTTCGTTTCGAAGGATTGCATTTGCGGGGAGGGTGCACGGAGGTTGGTAACAGAATTTTGAATTGTGCTATGTTGCCGGGGAGGGCGTTTGGCGGGTTGAAAATAAAACGCGGCCGAACAGACTCGCGGCGCGATTGAAGGAACGGTCATGGATCTGCAATTGGAAGGCAAAAAGGCGCTGGTGACGGGGTCGACCGCGGGAATTGGTTTTGCGACGGCGCGCGCGCTCGCAGCGGAGAGCGCGGCGGTGGTTGTGAACGGCAGAACCCAGGAGCGCGTGGACGCGGCGATCGCGAAGATTCGGAAAGCGCATCCGAAGGCAAATGTGTCCGGCATTGCGAGCGACGTGTCGAACGCGGCGGGCTGCGGGAAGATCATTCAGACGCTGGGCAGAGTGGATATTTTGGTGAACAACATGGGGATTTTCGAGCCGAAGCCGTTTGAAAAGATTCCGGACGAGGATTGGCTGCACTTCTTCGAGGCCAATGTCATGAGCGGTGTGCGGCTGTCACGGCATTATCTTGCGGGGATGCGCGAGAAAAACTGGGGCCGAATCGTGTTCGTATCGAGTGAGTCCGCGGTGCAAATTCCCGCGGAGATGGTGCATTACGGCATGACCAAGACGGCGCAAGTCGCCGTGGCGAGAGGAATTGCGGAGAGCGTGGCGGGGACGGGAATTACGGTGAACAGCGTGCTGGCGGGGCCGACGCGTTCCGAGGGGGCGGAAAGTTTTATCGCGCAGATGGGAGGGAAGGGCGACTCGGCGGCGTTCGAAGCGGAATTTTTCAAGACGGTGCGGCCCAGTTCGCTCTTGAAAAGATTCGAGACGATCGATGAAGTCGCGCACATGATCGTGTATCTGTGCAGTCCACTGGCTTCGGGGACGAACGGCTCAGCGCTGCGCGTGGACGGCGGCGTGGTGCGGGCGATTCTGTGAGTTAGAGCAAGCCAAGACGGTCGGGATATTTGGCCTGCAGAGAACTCACCAGGACTTCAAATTCCGGAAGGCCGTGAAGATTTTTGAGGCACGAGTCCTTCATAAAAAATGGCCAACAGGCAAATCCGCTGCTGACGCTGCGTTCAAGCCATTCCAAGGCTGCGGTTGGCCGTTCCAGCACGGCAAGAATGCAAGCGATTTGATAGTAAGTGTGGTGGGCATGTCCGAAAGATTTCGGGCTGACGCAGGCGCGCGTCAAGGATTCGAGCGCGCGGTCGGGCTTCCCAGTGAGAGCATAAAAGAGGCCAAGCTGGCTGATGATGAGCGGTTCGTCGGGCAAGAGTTCGGTGGCTTCATCGAGCAGGATTTTCGCTTCTTTCCAATCTCCGGTCATCATGGAAACCTGAGGCGCGAAGTAGACAGCATACTTGTTACTCGGATTTTCAGCGCGCCACGCACGAAGCTCTTCGCGCGCCAAATCGTATTCGCGCCCCCAGATATAGACTTGGGCGATGCTGTGGCTGACCGCTTTTGCGGGATGAAAAGGGCGGCCGCGCTGGTACATTTCACGAGCATGATCGAGGAGTCCGATGTGCGCGAGGATAGTTCCCAGACGGTTGTAGGCGTGCGGGAGATTGTTCTGGAGCGCGAGAGCGCGGCGAAGTTCGGCGATGGCTTCGAGATGCTGGAAGTTTTTCGATGGGCCCCATAGGAGGAAGGCATTGGCGACATGACCTTCGGGCAAATCGGGATTAAGTTCCAAGGCGCGATGACAGTGAAATTGAGCTTTTTCGAGCCATGTGCTGGTTGGATCAAATTCGAAGTGGCGTGTGGCGCAGACAAAGGAAAGAGTGGCGTGAGCAAGGGAGAAGGCGGGGTCTCGCGCGACGGCGGCGCTCAAATGCTGCGCGGCTTCGTCGAGGGAGGCGGGATCACCGGAGGAACTGAGGCGGTAGCCGCGCATGAATTCAGCATAGGCCATGGGGTCTTTGCTATAGCGCGGGCGGAGCGGGGCTGGCAGCGGATACAGGGGCCTGTTCAGCGCAGCAGCGATTTGTTTGGCGAATTGGTCTTCCAGAGAGGAAAGGCGAGTGAGATCGAGTTCACACTTTCGCGCAAAGGAAGCACGGTGCAAGTGGGTATCGAACATTTCCACTGAAAGATTCCACAGACCTTTCGATTGGCGAATGGCACCACGAACAACAAAGCGAACGCCGAGGCGGGAGCCAATGTGGGCAGGGGGCATTTCCGGTGGCACGTTCAGCACGGCTGAAGTGGGCAGGACATCCACGCCCTGAAGATTTGCCAGGCGGGAAACGAGCGCATCCGCGAAGCCGAGGCACAGGCCCTGGTCGTCGGAAGCACCGCTGGCAAGAAGCAGGGGAAGAACAGCGAGTGAGGGGCGTTCGCTGCGCACGGCGGCATCGGCTGGGGGAACTCGCTGAAGATCGGACTGCGGGAAGCGAGCGTCAATGACGCGCACAGGGCCGATGAATCGATAGCCCTTACCGACGATGGTCTCGAGGAAGCGGGGTTTATCGGAGTTATCGTTCAGAGCGATGCGGATTTTCCGCACGATGTTGTTGATGTTTGGTTCGGCGTCGACGAAAAGATCCGAGCGCCAGAGTTTGTCGCTGATGTCCGCGCGGGAAACGAGCTGCTCCCTGCGGCTGACCAAAAAGATGAGAAGCTCCATGGGCTTTCGCTCAAGCTTCACGTGGCGTCCATGACGGCGAAGCTCATAGCGACCAAGGTCGAGCTCAATTTCCACAGGGACTGATTTGCGGACCGGCATATGTCTGTTGCCGGGAATTATCCCAGAAGATTCAGGGATTTGCGAGGATACACAAAAATTAGGTAAAAATTATTCGGCCTCAATTGAAACCAAGCCTTCCGAGTGGTAGTTTCCCCGGCACGATCGCACGAAGTAACTGGCCGCTAGGCTGATCGCACGATTGCTTTACGGCCGACCGCTGAGCCGGCGAGCCTGCTACTGTTTGGAACAGGGTTGTTGGGAATGGGAGCACTGGGGCGAAGATGGCGGAGGGAGAGCGAGCGGACTCCGTCGCTGTAATGAGGAATGAAGATCGGAAATTTTGCAACCAACTTGGGCAGGACATGTTGGGAAATAAAAGGAGAGAGCATGAAAAAGAAAATGTACGTTGCGGTGCTGGTAGTGGGTTTGCTGTGCGGAGCGGGAGCGTTTACGATTCGCGCGCAGGGTAGCGGAGCAAAAAACGCGTACACGGCGGATGCGATTCCGTATGGACCAGCGCCGGCGTTTGTACCTGCAGGCGCGCAGCTTGCGGTGCTGGAAGGGAATCCGATGGGGTCGACGGGAGACTATACGTTGCGGCTGAAGATGCCCGATGGATACCGCATCGCGCCGCACTGGCATCCTCACCGGGAAAACGTCACGGTTCTCTCGGGGACTTTGAAGGTCGGTATGGGGGATAGCTTTGACGAGAGCAAGATGGCGTCATTTGACGCAGGAAGCTTCGCGTATCTCGATCCGAGCATGCATCACTACGTGATGGCGAGCGGAGAAACCGTGGTGCAGGTGCACGGCAAAGCGCCATTTCAGTTTCACTATGTGAATCCGAAGGACGATCCGAGCAAAAAGCAGTAAGGCGTTAGTGACTACCGCTGCCTCGGTACGCAGGGCTATCATCGGCGAGATCGAGGTGGCGGACTGTTTTTTCTCGGGAGAATGCGTCAGGCAACACACCTGCATCTGCAACGTGTGGTTACGCGCCCTTGATGTTGGAGATGCACGTCATTCGATGCGGAGGGCGGTCATAGGCGAGATGGAGGCGGCGCGGGCGGCGGGGATGATGGCCGCGAGAAAAGAGCAGAGCGCGAGGGCGCCGGCGGCGGCCGTGAGTGCGAGCGGGTCCCACGAGGAGACGCCGTAAAGTTCGGATGAGATCAAGCGGCCGGCGGCGACGGCGAGAGGCAATCCCAAGAGCAGGCCAATCAATACGCGCACGAAGGCGCCGCGCAGGATGAGTTGGACGACGCTTGCGCGATTGGCGCCGAGGGCCATACGAATGCCGATTTCGTTGGTGCGCTGCGCGACGGTATAGGCGGTGACGCCGTAGAGTCCGACGGCGGCGAGAAGAAGCGCGACGATGCCGAAAAGTCCGGCAAGGCTGGCGACGGCGCGCTCCTGGTCAAAGGAAAGCGCAACTTGCTGCTGTAGGGTACGGACGCTGGTGATGGTGATATCGGGATCGAGGTCCGCGAGCATTCTGGTGAGCAACGGTTCAAGCGTTCCCGGAGATAAGTTCGTCGTTAACATCATCCCCCCGATGAAATGGGAGCGCAATTCGACGGACTCCATCAAGCCGGATTTGTAATCCACACTTTGAGCCAGCGGCACGTAAAACATGGGAAGCGGCGGCAGGGTAAATCCCCAGCCGGCGAAGTGCGCGTCGCCGCAGATACCAACGATGCGGAAGGTGCCGGCGTTTTCGGGCACGTCCATGCCGAAATGCTGGCCGAGAGGATCTTCGCCATTCTTGAAAAAACGTTTCACGAAGGCTTGATTGACGATGGCTACGGGCGCGGTGGTTTCGTTGTCGGCGGTGGTGAAGTTGCGTCCGCGCAAGATGGGCACACTGAGATTTTGAAGATAATTGGCGCTGACGCGGTCCCAGGAGGCGCCGGAGTTTTCTCCCGGCTGGGGTGCGGGATGACCAGCGACCAGAATCATTTCGCCCCAGTTGTCGGTGAGCGGATTGTAGAGCGCGAGGCCGGAGCCGCGAACGCCGGGGATTTGATCGAGGCGATCTTCGATTTGACGGTAGAGGGCGGCTAACTGCGGCTGGGTGTGACCCGTTTGCGGATTGTGCAGCGCGACCTCGATACGACCTTTGATCTGAAATCCGAAATTCTGGCCTTCGAGGTTGCCGAGGCTGCGCGCGAGCATGGTGGCACCGGCGACGAGCACAACCGAGACGCTGAACTGCACGATCAGCAGGGCTTTGCGAGCGAAGGACGAGCGTCCCGTGGCGCTGCGGCTGGAGCTGCGCAGCGCTTCGGCGGGATCGGTGCGCGTGGCGAACCACGCGGGAGCCGCGCCGAAAATGATTCCGGTGAGCAAGGCCAATGCGAAGGCGAAGGCCAACACCACGAGCGACGGCGCGGCGCTGATGGGGAGGAAATGCGCACTCTGGAAGGCTAGCGCCAGAAGCAAGCGCGCGGCGGCAATGGCGACGAGCAGGCCAGCGATACCGCCAGCGATGGCGAGCAGGACGCTTTCGGTGAGAGCCTGCATGATGATTTGGCGACGCGTGGCGCCGAGGGCGAGGCGTAGGGCAGTTTGTCCGCGACGCGCGACGGCGCGAGCGAGCAGCAGGTTCGCGACGTTGACGCAGGCGATGAGCAGTACCAAGCCGCAAACGGCGAGCAGGATTTGCAGGCTGCGGCCGTAGTCTTCTTTCATTTCGGCGACGCCCGCGCCCGCGGGAACGACGTTAATGAATTGCTTGGGCAGGTCGCGAATTTCGTCTGCCATCCAGTTGGCAGGATAGCCGGCGTCATGCTGTATCCAAAGGCGGAGGATGCCAGTGAGGCGTGGCGACATTCCAGCGGTGGATGCGCCTGGACGCAAGCGTCCGATCATGCGCAGCCAAGCGGAGACGGATTGATGCAGCAGATTGCCGGGCCCGTCGATCAGGGGTTCCTGGTGCAGAGGAATCCAAAGATCGGGCGGGTCGCTGCGGAGCGTTTCACCGAAAAATCCGGGAGGCGCGATTCCGATGACGGTGAAAGCGTGGCCTTCGATCTCCAAAGTGGAACCGAGAATGGAAGGATCGGAGCCGTAGGTCATTTGCCAAACGTGGTGGCTGAGAACGGCAACAGGAGGGGAACCTTCGGTGTCATCCTCTGGAGTGAAAAGACGGCCTACGAAAGGGCGCACTCCGAGGGTTGAGAAATAAGTGCCGGTGACGTATTCGGAGCGCAAGGGACGAGGAGCGGACTCAGCGCCTTCGCGGCGCACGCTCATGCGGGCTCCGCCGGCCTGGAAGGCGGCCACATCTTCGAATTCCGGTGCATTCTGTGTAAGGCGCTGATATAGGGGAAAGGAATACATGCCCCAGCGGTCCTGAGAGCCGCCTTCCACGCAGCAATCGTTGCCGTCGCCGACGCGATAGAGCGCGGCGGGATTGGAAACGGGCAAGGAGCGGAGCATCACGGCGTGAATCAAGGTGAAGATTGCGGTGGTGCCGCCGATGCCGAGCGCCAGAGTGAGTACGGCAGAAGCGGTGAAGACTGGCGCGAGGCGAAATTGCCGCAGCGCGTAGCGAAGATTGAAGAGCAAGTTTTGGATGGCAGCCCCCTCTTAGGCTTATACGAAGTTGAGCGCCGGCTTGTTCCGTCAGCATTGTGTTTAGACGAAGCAAGGCGCCATTGGTGAGGTCACATTTTGGGGGAACGATCGAGGAATTGCGGAGAGCGTAGCGGGAACAGGAATCACGGTGAACAACGTGCTGGCCGGCTGATGCGTTCCGCATAGGGCGGGGTCTGGCCGCAGAGACAATCTCGTGCTCGCTCGATGGCGGATCAAGGTCAAATCGGCTCGGCGGCAATCACGGTTGAAACACGATGCGCGTCCCCTGATCCGGAGAATTCCACAGCGCTTCGACTTCTCGGAAAGGAGCAGCCTTGGTCCGTATTTGGAATGGCGAACGCGCGGCTTCTTGGAGGAACGCGGCGGCGGACTCGAAAATTTTGTCGATGGAAACGCTGTTGAAGCCGCTGCCGAGCAGTTCGATGCCGGTGCTGCGCAGAACGGATGCGGGAAGAGAGATTGTCGGAGCGGCACTCGCGCCAATTTGGATGTAGCGAATGCGCGTCGAAGCGCGGCGCAGACCTTTGGTGGAAAGAGCTTCAAAAACTCGCTCGGCAGGCTCGCCCCAGGTGTAATCGAGGATGATGTCGATGTTCGATTTGGACCATTCCTGGCGCAGCGCAGAGACGACAGATTCGCGATTCTGGCGGAGGGAAATGAGAGCATCGGCGCCGAGACGCTTGGCTTCTTCGAGGGCTTGCGGATTGCGTCCAGCAGCAACGACTCGTCCGGCCCCGAGACGCTTGGCTACCTGAATCGCCAGTTGCCCGGCGACGCCCGTGGCGCCGAGAATCAGCACATTTTCTCCGGCGACGAACTGCGCGCGGAAGTTGAGCGCGGCCCAGGACGACATGCCGGGGTTGATCATGGCGGCGACGGTGACGTCGTCGAGCGCGTCCGGAATGGGAAGGCAGAAGGAACTTTCCGTGACGCAATATTCGGCGAAGGTGCCAAACGGGCTGCGCGAAGCGCCGAAATAAACACGTTTGCCGTCTTTGAGGCGGCCTACGCCGTCGACGCCGGGAATGAGCGGCAATGCTCCGGTGCTGCCGTAATGAACTCCACTGGCGAGCGATTTTACGACGCGATGAAGTCCCGCGGCGCAAACGGATACGATGACTTCGTTTGACGCGGCGATTGGATCCGAAAATGAGGTGTAGCGAGGCGGAGCATTAAAGGCATGAACGACAGCAGCATTCATAGGCGTCTTTCCTTAATGGCGTCAACCCAACTTACCACCGTACTGATATCCCGAGGGTGTTGTCCAGTCCATCGATTTCTTGGTAGCGGTCAGTTTGAATTTTGGCTCTTTGTGTCACGATCAAGAAAATGCAAACTGACTCCCCACAGATTTTTTGTTCAGCCTTTTGGCAGACACGCGGGTCAACTTTGCCGAGTCATGGTGAAGACGGTCTGAATTTATCGGCGAGGGCCCACGGGCCGCCCCACAGAGCGATGGCGATGAACAGGCTCGACCAAAGGGCGGGGTGGTCCTGCCTGCCGGGAATGACGTAGAGGCCGAGAACCGTGGGGAGATGAAGCGTCAAGACCCAAATCGCGTACATCAGGCCGAGGCAAGCGGCGCCCCAGCGAATCAGGAAGCCAGTGGCGATGCTCACGCCCGCAGCGATGAATCCGGCGCCGAAGAACGCGATCCAGAACACGTGCCACGGAATCCACGACGGTATCAGCGTGCCGATGGGCGCGAGAGCGAGGAAATGGTCCACTCCAAACACGATGAGGGAGAGCGCGAGCAGATAACGGCTCGTGCGAGCAAGCCAACGCGGTGTCTCGCTCGGGCCCGGCAAGAGCCAGGCGAGCGTCGCAATCGCGAGAGATTCAAACACCACGGTGCGCAACGACATGCTGCCCAGGATCGCGGCATTTTTCGGCGCGTCGAGGATCACTGCGCCCAGAAACATCAAACTGCCCACGACCATCGCGGAAGTTCGAAGCGTGCGCTTGAATAGAAGGCCCGCGCCGCAGAGCGCCAGGACTGCGCCGAACAGATAGGCCAGCCAAGGAATCGGAGGCAGGAAGGGAAGAACCGGGACGACTCTGAACTGGGGATGAGATGGCAGCCGGTACAGAAAAATGACACGCTGCGCACAAATCAGCGTCTCGATGCCCAGCCCGATAATGGCCAGCGAGAACACCGGAACCCCCAGGCGGAGCAGAGCGTCGGTGGCGCGTTCGAGCGGGGTTCTTTCGAATTGCATTGACCTATTCATCGCACGTCTTCATGGCACATCACGCGAGCGTGTTTCCGGCAGGCTTTGCCGAGCGATTCTGGCTGAGATAGTCGGCGACAATCCACGCCGCTCCGGCGATCGCCAAATTCTCCAAGTTCTCGGACCAATTGAATCGATTATGCACATTTCCAAAACACACGGGCAGCCATATCAGCACGCCGAAGCCTAGCAGCATCGCGGTAGTCAACCGAGAAGCGAGGAGAGCGACATGCCTGGAGAGCAGGGCGACGGCGGCGAGAAAAAAAGCAATCGTGGTGGCCACGGCCCAGAAGTTTTGCCCCAGAGGAATCCATTTCGGGACAAGCTCCGCGGTATGGGCGAAAAATTCGATTTGTTCCAACGCGAAGGAAACCAGACAGATGGCGAAGGAGATGTACGCGAACTGAGCCAATTTTGCTGACCGCTGGGAACCGCTGCGCGCAAACATGGCGTAGACGATCAGCGCTCCTGCGGCCTTGGAAAATGGGTAGAAGAATGCGCCCCAGTTACTATAGACCTTCGGGTCGGCCACGATGCCCGGTATCCAAGACAGAGCGAAGAGCGAGAAGAGAATGCCCAGCGCGATCGCTCCGGCGCGCGCCGTTTTTTGCCATTGAATCGCCAAGCCAGCCAGAATTTCGATGGCCGCGGCAAGGTACATAAGAATCGCGCGGTGCGGAGCGCTTCCGAGCGACTGGGTTTGTTGCAACACGTTAAAGGCGTGCCAAGCCAAGGTGAAAATTCCAAAAAGGATGGCAGCCAATCCGAGCACGTGACGTCCGAGACGGAATCTCATCGTAGCCTAGGATGAATAATAGCGTATTGACAGGGCGATAGGCAGGCCCACGCAGAACAAGTGCTCGACGAATTCGGCGGCGGCGTAAGCCAGTGGGGTGTGGCCATGCGGCGCGGCGGAGAGCGGCAAGACAACCAGATGCATGAAAAAATAGACCGCAGCGCCGTACAAGATGCCGCAGAGGACGGCGCGGTGCACGAGAAACGTGAACTTGCGGCTGGCGAGATAGTAGACGGTTGCGGCGCCGAGCGCGATGGTGAAATGCAGCACGATTCCCAGCACGGCGCTTGCGGCACCGTCCTGAAACGATTTCCGGCCGAGCACGCCACTCGCAATTACCTGCGGGATGAGAATCGGATGATGCGGGCTGTAGACGACGATCGCGTAGATCAAATCAAGCATGCCAACAATCAGACCGGCGACACCAATGGCCAGAAAAGCTCGCGGGCGCTCGAGCGATGAAGTTGCGAAAACGCTGTTTGCAGAATGTGCCATGACAGGCGTCCTTTCTTCGTTCGGATGGTCCAACCGATATACCGCGATCGGCGGCGCAGGCTTATTTCGGGTAGTGGCTCAGTTTGAATTTTGACTCTTTGTGTCACGATCAAGAAAATTCAGACTGACCCACTAGAACTTGTCTCATAAATGGCGCGATCGCATGTTTTGCGGACCTCAGGGGTTAAAACCCCTGACTTCTCGAACCTTTTTGGCACGGCTGAAGCCGTGCCCTGACGAGAACCATTTATGAGATGCGCTGTACCTTATTTCGCCAGCGCTTGGCGATTGGCTTTAGCCCAGGCGCTATCTTTGGGGACGGCCTTCATGGGCGGCCCACCCTCGGTGCCGCAGGAGCATGGACCCTCCGTCTTAGCCTCGGTCATGCACGAGCAGGATTTCGTTTTCAGGCAGGCGCACACGTAGACGACCTTGCCGGTGATTTGCGTGTCGCTGGCGGGAGGATTTTGCGCCTGGTTCTGAGGCTGATTTTGAGCGCCGCCGCTCGTGGGAATCAAGGTCAGCGAGAACAGCAGGGCAAGCAGGGTAGGGGCTGCCTTCATTTTCGCTCTTGTCTTCGTTCTCGTCTTCGTTTTCATCGTTGTCCTCATGGTTGTCCTTAAAACGCGCCAAAGTTGAATTCGGCGTCAGGCGAGGGAATCATGTGCGGCTCGCCTGCGCACTCCGCCAAGTGAGAAGGGAGAGTGATGCCGAAAATGGCTGTGCGCAATATCCACTTGACCTGTTTTTCGTATAGCCATTATGATTTTCGCGACATGAAGAAAGTGCCTTCTGGAATTTCCCCGGTCATCGCGATCAACAAAGAGGTTCCGAAGTCGCTGTACAGGCAGGTGTATGACGGCTATCGCAAAGCGATTGTGGATGGCAATCTGCGCGCGGGACAGCGAGTGCCATCCACTCGAGTGCTGGCGCTGGAACTGGGAATCTCCCGCATTCCTGTTCTGAGTGCATACGCTCAACTTTTGGCGGAAGGATACTTCGAAGGCCGCGTTGGTTCGGGGACGATTGTGTCGCGGTCTCTGCCAAACCGGGTTACTGCGATTCAACCTGCGAGCGTTCCCTCGACGAGAGTCGGGCCCGGGCGGCGGCCGCTCTCGAAACGCTGTTCGATTCTGCCGAGCGCCGAAGACTTTTACCGCCGACGTGGCTTGGGGCCGTTTGGCGTCAGTCAAATTGCTTTTGAGCATTTTCCGCTGCAGGTTTGGAACAGCTTGGTGACGCGCCACTCTCGAAGCATGCACGCCAGATCGCTCGACTACGGCGATCCGATGGGGTTAAAGGAGCTGCGGGAAGCGATCGCCGCCCATCTGCGAACAGCGCGCGGAGTACGCTGTGAAGCACAGCAGATTATGATCGTCAGCGGCTCCCAACAAGGGCTAGAGATATCGGCCCGCGTGCTCCTTGATCCGGGAAATCGAGTTTGGATGGAAGAACCAGGCTACAGCTTTGCGCGAAGCGTCTTTGCGTTTATGGGCTGCCGAGTTGTGCCGGTTCCGGTGGATTCGGAGGGACTGAACGTTGCCGCCGGCATGAAAAAATGCCGCGACGCGCGGGCAGCCTTGGTGACGCCCTCTCACCAGTATCCGCTGGGCGTCACGATGAGCGCCTCGCGACGGCTTCAATTGTTGGATTGGGCGGAACGCTACGGAGCGTGGATTATCGAGGATGATTATGACAGTGAGTACCGCTATGAAAGCATGCCGGTCACGTCCCTGCAAGGACTCGACCGCAATTCTCGAGTGGTCTACATAGGTACGTTCAGCAAGGTGCTGTTTCCTGCTTTGCGGCTGGGCTACATCGTCGTTCCCGCGGACTTGGTCGAGCGCTTTCTGGCCGTCAGGTTTGCCATGGACATCAGCCCGCCAATCTTTCATCAGGCGGTGCTCGCGGACTTCATTCGCGAAGGCCATTTTTCACGGCATATCCGAAGGATGCGTTTGCTGTATGCAGAACGCCGGAGCGCTTTGATCGAGAACATTCGAAACGAACTGGGATCCGTCGCGGAGATAGCCGGGGCGCAGGCGGGCATGCATCTTTCCGTGATATTGAAAGGGATCTCCGATCGCGAAATCGCCGCGCGCGCCGCACGCCAGAACCTGTGTTTGGTGCCACTCTCGCCTTTCTATGCGGGTAACGCGCCTCAGCAGGGATTCATTTTGGGGTTTGGCAGCACAGCCGTGGAAGAAATACCGGACGCCGTGCGCAAATTGCGAGTCGTGCTGAGTTCGAAGTAAAGGCCGCAGCGATCGCGCGCCGTCTAGGTCGAGAACATATTGCAGAGAGCGAATTGCCGAGGTTGCGGGATTCAGGAGCGGCCGAGGTGGACGGAGCCGAAGCCGGTTTCGAGTTCGACGGGCGAGCCGCCTTTGCCGAGCTGTCCGCGCAGCTCGGAGTGGCTGGAAGTTTCGGTGACGCTGAGCGGGACATCCGTCGAGACGTGTCCCATGCCCGTCGATGCATCAATATCGGCATTCAAATCCGACGGCACGCGCAGAGACACATCTCCGAAACCGGATTCGAGGCGCCAGTCGCTGTGAATCTGTGAGCCCGAACCTGCCTCGACGCGGACGCTTCCGAATCCACTCTTCAGTTCCAGGGTGTCGAAGCGGCCATCGGCGGTGACGTCGCCGAATCCGGTTTCGCCGTGGAGCTGGCCATTGAATTCGGGGAAGTGAATGCTGCCAAAACCGGTATCGACGCGCGCTTCCGCGTGGAGATTTTCGCCGCGAATATCGCCGAAGCCGGTGTGCAAATCCAAGCGCGAGCCGGAAGGCACTTCGAGATCGATCTCGACTTTTGGCGAATGCCAGTGGAACCATCCGCCGCCGTGATTTTCGGGAGTGCGGACGCGAATTTCGACGTGATTGCCGTCCTGGGAGCCGGTAACTTCGACGTCGGATGGAATGCTCCAATAATACGTGGTGACGTTGGCGCGAATGGAGTTCGCGGCGCCGTGGACAATGTGCAGAGTGCCATAATCGGCGTCGACGCGCAGATCCGCCGCTGCGCCGGAGACGTTCCAGGTCTTGGTCCACGAACCGTCGGCGGCCAGCGCCGCAGGAACTGCACACAGCAAACAGAAGGCCCCGAAAATCAACGCTGCCTTTCGCATTTACGTCCTCCTGCTGTTCGTCCTCTTATTTATCCTCTTACAAGGGCCGTTCGAGCCGGACAGATAAGCTGGCCGCAGCGCGCAACTACATTTTCGAGATGTGAATTGAGCCGTCGCCGGTATGGACCAGAAGCGGCGGGCCGCCGGCGCCAATTTTTCCGTGAATGGTGGTGCCGGAAATAATACCGGAGGTCGTTACGGGAAAATCGAGCGTGATATGTCCGTCGCCGGTGTGCGCGTCGAGATCGGCGTTGAGGCCATCGGGCAGGCGAAGGGTGACGCTGCCGTCGCCGGAGCGCACGGACCAATCGTTGGCGATTTTCGAGCCGGAGGACACTTCGGCGTTCACGCTGCCGTCGCCGGATTCGAGAGCGAGAGTATCGAACCTGCCGGTGACGTCGATTCTGCCGTCGCCAGAATCGGCGCGCAGCTCGCCGTCAAAACCGGTTCCTTGAATGTGTCCGTCGCCGGAATGCAGGCGCACCTGTCCGGTCAATCCATTGGCCTCGATATTTCCGTCGCCGGTGGAAATGCGCAACTGGCCGTGGAATGCCTGGGAAGTGACGCTGCCGTCGCCGGTGGAGATATCGAAATCGGCTTCGCGCGGGACGTTGAGCTCGATGCGCACGGAGCGATTGTTCCAGCCGAAAGAAAAATGGAAAGTGGGGACATGGACCTCGAGGTCAACCTCGTTGCCGGTCTGGCTCTCGGTGATGCGCACGCCGTTATCGCCAATTGGCCAGCCGTTGGTGGTGACGTGGGCGTCGATCTGATTGCTGGCGGAGGCGTAAAGGTCGACGTGGCCGTCATTGGTGATGACGCGAAGATTGGGGCGGCCGGTGAGCTTATAGGATTTGTTCCACTCCTCGGCGTGAGCGGACGCCGCGGCCGCGAAAGTGAAAATCAGCATAGCCCCCAGTCCGCAAAACGCCACGCAAAAGCGACGCATAACTCCTCCTCTTTACTTTGGACTTGGTCCAGGTCCGATTGAATGTACGCAGCTTAGCACTAAAAAGTTCCCCACGTGTTGGACGCCGGAGAATGACTGGGGTTAGCGCGCCGCTGCTTTGTGCGCCGTGCCCGGTTTCGAGCGCAAGGAGGCGATGAATTTCTCGAAAGGTAGGGTGTTGAGCACGTCGCGAGCCTCGAGCCAGCCGCGGCGCGCGGTCTCGACGCCATACTTCATCACGCGGAGCTGCACGGTGGCGTGCGCGTCGGTGGAAATGACGACTTTGACGCCGCGCTGCTTGGCCAGCCGGAGATGCGCATCGCGCAGGTCGAGGCGGTCGGGATAAGCGTTGCATTCGACGGCGACGCCGTGTGCGCGGCAGGCGTCCAGAACTTTTTCCATGTCGTAATCAAAAGGATCGCGGCGAAGCAGCAGGCGGCCCGTGGGATGGGCGAGAATCTGCGTGTAAGGATTTCCGATGGCGGCGAGGATGCGCTCGGTCATCGCGGATTTGTCGAGGTTCATATAGGAGTGAACGGAGGTGACGACGAGGTCGAGCTGAGCCAAGACTTCGTCACTCAGGTCAAGCGCGCCAGTCTTCAGAATGTCGACTTCGCTGCTGGCGAGCAGGCGAATGCCGCCGACGGATTTTTCGGCCTCGCGGATTTTCTTGATTTGCTGCATGGTGCGGCGCTCGTCGAGGCCGTTGGCGACGGTGACGGCTTTGGAATGGTCGGTGAGGGCGATGTATTCGTAGCCGAGTTCGCGGGCGGCTTCGGCCATTTGTTCGATGGAATGTTTGCCGTCGGAGGCGGTGGTGTGCATTTGCAAATCGCCGCGAATGTCGGCGAGGGTGATGAGCTTCGGGAGTTTCCCATTTTCGGCGGCCTCGATTTCGCCGGTCATTTCACGCAATTCCGGTTCGATATACGGCAGCTTGAGCTTCGCGTAGATGTCTTCTTCGGTGCGGCTGGCGACGATTTTGCCGCCCTTCAGAGTGGTGAGCGCGTATTCGTTGAGGGTGTAGCCCATCGAGTTGGCGCGGCCGCGCAGCGCGACGTTGTGCTCCTTCGAGCCGGTGAAATAGAGCAGCGCGGCGCCATAGCTCTCCGCGGCGATGACGCGCACGTCGACTTGCATGCCGTTCGGCAGCAGGAAACTGACTTTGTTTTCGCCGTGGGCCAGCGTCTGTTCGATGGGCGGGAATTTCAAAATGTGCTCGCAGATGGCGTCGACTTTTTTCTGCGAAGATTTGCCGGCGGGCACGACGATGAAATCGAGATCGCCGATGGTTTCCTTGCCGCGGCGCAGCGAGCCGGCTGGAGTGACGGATGCGATCTGGTCGCCGAGCTGCTGGATGTATTCGGTGACTTGCTCGGCGGTTTTCTCGGCGGCGTTGATGCGGAAGCGGCCCGTGGAGCGCTGGAAAAATTCCACGGCTTTCAAAATGTTTTCTTCGGTTTTTTCGCCGAAGCCGGCGACGTCGCGCAGTTTCTGTTCGCGCGCGAGTTTGGCAACGTCTTCGACGGTGCCGGCCTTGAAATTCTTCCACAGGAATGCGGCTTTCTTCGGGCCGAGGCCCTGGAG
>JBAUEH010000096.1:0-18159 GCA_049678505.1 Candidatus Acidiferrales bacterium | reverse complement strand
CGGACATGCTCACCAATCTGAAAATCACGGACATGGAGACTTGTTATAAAGTTTTCCGGCGCGAGGTAATCGGCAGCATGCGGCTGCGCTCGAATCGATTTGGCTTCGAGCCGGAAGTCACGGCGCGGATTGCCAAAGGGCGCTGGCGAATTTACGAAGTGCCGATCTCTTATGCCGGCCGCTCCTACGAAGAAGGAAAGAAGATCACGTGGCGAGACGGCGTGACGACGTTTTTCGCTGTTCTGCGATATCGTTTCTTCGATTGAGCATCCGCGCCGGAGAAAATTCCAAACGGAATATTCAAATGTGCGTGAGCGTGCCGGTGATTTTTGTGCGGCGAAGCGCCCAGGCAAATACCAGAAAAGAAAGCGGCAGAAGGATGGCGGCGAAAATCAGCAAAGCAATGAGGGAGGGCCAAAGCTCGCGAAACGCCGCTCCACCCAGGAGCGCGGCGCGAATGCCCCGCAGCGAATAGGTGAGGGGAATCAATCGTGCGACGGCCTGCAAATATCCGGGCAGAACGGAGACCGGAAACATCATTCCGCCAGCCAAACCAGAGATGCCGAGAAGAAACCACTTCGCAGGATTGCCCCGCTTGAACAGAAGCAAGTAGCTGGTAGAGAGCACGCCCAGGCCGGAAAAAGCGAGAATCGAGGCGACCAGAACAAGGATAGCTCCCAGCCAATTTGCTCCGCGCAGGGAAAAACCGAAGAGCAAGATACCCCAAGCAAGGTAAACGAAGGTGCGCAGAACCGTGGAGACGAACGGATAGATCAGCGAGCCAACTAACATTACAGGAAGGGAAGTCTGGGTGACGAGTAAAGCTTCGAGGGTGCGATTCTGGCGAGCGTCTTCGAGCGTTTTGTCGAAGGAATCGAGCGCAACGCCGAGGTAGTCGAAAAGCGCGAAACCAATCAGAGCGAAGGCAAAATAATTTCCTCCTTGCGGAAGAGCGCGGGTGAGTTCGGGGCTCTGCACGAAGCGGGAAAGATAGTAAAAAGTGGCGACGCCGAAGAGCGCTTCAAAAATCTGCAGGACAAAAGCGCCGCGATAGCCACGGGCGATAGCGAGGTCGCGACGAAAAAAGGCGTAGAGTTTTTGCAATGTGCGAAGAGGGCTCATGAGGTTGGCGCGGAAGCGGCGCGCGGAGGCGCGAGAGCCCTGACGGCGTCTTCCAGGCGTCTGGTTTTCGTCGCGAGGCAAAGATTTTTCGCAGTATCGATAGCGCGAATCTCGCCGTGGTCAAGCAGAATGACGCGGTCAGAAAGCTCCTCGACCTCGGCGAGAGAATGCGAGGCAAAGAGAAGCGTTGTGCCGCGGCGGCCGAGGATTTCAGTTTTGAGGAAATGGCGGAAGTCCGTGGCGGCGAGCGGGTCAAGGCTTCGCGTGGGCTCATCAAGCAGAAGGACAGAGGGTGAATGAACGAGTGCACGCGCGAGGCCGAGGCGCTGGAGTGTTCCGGTGGAGTAGGTGCGAGCCTGACGGTCGAGCGACTCGTGCAAACCGAGAAGGTCAGAGAGTTCGCGTATTCTTTGCGCGACTTGCGCGCTTGAAAGGTTATTCAAGGCGGCGAACAAGCGAAGGTTGTCGCGGCCGGTGAGTCGGCCGTAAAAACCTTCTTCGACTCCAGTGTCGTAGCCGATGTGACGGCGCACGCCGGCGGCATCACGCGCGACGTCGGCGCCGCAGATTTCAGCGCGACCATGCGTCGGGAGGAGCAGAGTGGCCAGCACGCGCAGAAGGGTGGATTTGCCGGCGCCGTTTTCGCCGACCAAGGCGATGGCCTCGCCCGGCTTGGCGAAAAAGGAGATTGCCGCGAGGACGCGCAACGTTGGGCGCGCGATAGGTTGTAACAAAGCGCGCCATCCCGAATGCGCGGGAGGGAAATACTTTTCAAGTTCTTCGACGATGATGGCGTAACGCGGCACGAATGCTGGTTATAACCGAATTGGGCTTGCGGAATCCAGTTGCCATTGCCTGTTCGCGCGGGATGCTTGTACAATCGTGGTCGTAGAATTAAGGTTCGATTTCGGTTCCTCCCAGTCCGTAGATCGATCATCCGCACGTTGAGCTGGCAATGTCTGAGACACACGCCAACCTTTGCAGCCAAACCATCGTCGTCGCAAGCAAAGAGCAAGTGTCTTGCGATCTGGGCGACGAGGCAGCCATTCTTAGCATGAAGAATAACGTCTATTACGGCTTGGATCCGGTCGGGGCGTACATATGGCGTTTGCTGCAGCGGCCGAGAAGCATCGGGGAAATTTGCGAAGCCATCGTGGGAGAGTATGACGTCACCGCGGAACGCTTCGAGGGCGATCTGATCAAACTCCTGCAACAAATGCTCCAGGAAGGCTTGGTGGAACTAAGCCGCGGAGCGACCAGCGGGCCAGAATCCTATGTACGCGAAATGTAGCCAGTGTTTGGCCAGCCGGCTCTGTTTTCATTTTGAATTCACCCGCCACGCAAGCAGGATGCGCCCAATTTTTTCACGGGAAGCCAGATGATCCCAGCCTGGCGGCATTTCCGAAAACTTCCGCAGCTTGAGCGCAGCATGTTTTTTCGCGCAGTTTTTCTGCTGCCGGTGACGGCGTGCGCGCTTTGCTGCATTGGCCTGCAGAAGACCAAGCGGCTGGTGGGCTCGGGGCACAATGCCCCGCGAGCCATAGACGATGCAGCGGAAGAATGGCGCATCGCGCATGCGGCGCGGAGGATGACGGAGGCTGCGTCGCGATATGGAGTGGTACGCGGAAGCTGCCTTTCCAAGTCGATCGTCCTTGGGTATCTGCTGCGCCGGCAGGGCTTGGACGCGACAGTGCACGTCGGAGGACGAAAAGAAGGCAGGTCGTTTGAGGCGCACGCGTGGGTTGAGCTGGACGGCAGAGCTGTCAATGACTCCGAGGATGTGCGAGGGCGTTTTGCGCCGTTTGAAGGCCAAGTCAATGGCGCACTGAACGGGGAAAAATGAGCGGGATCGCCGGCATCGCGCGCTCTGACGGCAAACCTGTGGATCGTGAACTGCTGCAGCGAATGGCGCGATGGCTTTCGTTCCGCGGTCCAGACGCGCAGCAAATCTGGACCGATGGCGCCATCGGACTGGGACACGCAGCACATCTGATACGCGGCGACAGCGCGCGCGCGCTCCAACCGGAAAGCCTTGGCACTGGCACGTGGATTACCGCTGACGTGCGCTTGGATGCGCGGGAAGAGCTGATCGCGGAACTTCGCGGGCACGGGCAGGATGCCCGCATCCGGTGCAGCGACGCGCAACTGCTGCTCTACGCCTACGATGCCTGGGGAGAAGAGTGCCTGGGCCACCTGAGGGGCGATTTTGCGTTTGGCCTGTGGGATGCGCGGCAGCGGCAACTGTTTTGCGCGTGCGATCATTTCGGAATCAGGCAGCTGTACTTCTCCCAGAGCGATTCCTATTTTATTTTCAGCAACACGCTGGACTGCGTGAGGCTGCATCCTTACGTCTCCGACCGCTTAAACGACGCGGCAATCTGCGATTTTCTCCTGTTTGGAATGAATTACGAGGAAGGGACAACTTCATTCGCGGATATCAAGCGGCTGCCGCGAGCGCATTGGTTGCGGTGGCCGGCGAACGGCCTGGAGGTTCGAGAATATTGGCGGCCGCCGATGGACGGGAAGATTCGGTACAAGAAACGGGATGAATATGTTGAGCATTTCAACGAGTTGCTGGGCAAGGCAGTGGCGGACAGGATTCGCGCAGACAGCGTGGGTATTTTGCTCAGCGGGGGGCTCGATTCTTCATCCGTGGCGGCGGTTTGTCACGAAATAGGAGCAAGGCAAGGCCATCCGAGGGAACTGCATGCTTTCACGGTGACGAATGAGAATTCGGCCGACACTGACGGACCAGCGGCGAGGGCGGTAGCAGATGCGCTGCAGATTCCGATCCATTGCTCGAGTGCAAACAATACGCCGCTTTTTGGAGACTGGGGCTCCGATGGTGTGCACTGGCCGGAGCCGGTCGATCATCCGCTCGCTGCGGGCATGTTGCCGCAATTTCGGGAAATTGCCGGGCATGTTTCGGAGCTTCTTTCGGGCGAGGGCTGCGACAACTTGATGATTTGCGAGCCGGGACAACACTTGCGGCGGCTTTGGCGGGAAGGAAGACGTGCACGAGCCGCCTTCGCCGCAGCGGAGCATGCGGTGGCGAGGTTCCAGGCGCCGGATGGTTTGCGAGGACCGTTGCGGCGCATTTACAGGTCGCTGTCGGCGGGCGCATTGAGATCTTCGTTTCCGGAATGGATCACTCCTGAGCTTGTGGAGCGACTGGGCTTGAAGGAGCGGTGGTCGAATCCCATGCTGGGAATTCCGTGGAATGAGCATGCACAGCATGCGAAGGGCTATGCCTCTCTGTTTTTGCCGCAATGGAAGTACATGTTCGAGCGGCAGGATCCTGCTTACACGAGGGCCGCAGTTGAGGTGCGCTACCCATTCCTGGATTTGCGCCTCGTGGAATACTTGCTGGCGATTCCGGCAATGCCGTGGTTCTTTCGCAAATTCCTGTTGCGCGAGGCCATGCGCGGGCGGCTTCCGGAGAAGATCCGCAAGCGGCCCAAGACTCCCGTGCGGCAGGATCCTTTGGTCGAGGCATTGAGGCGCTCCGAAACATCCGATTTTTCAAAGGAGAGGCTTACTGGAGAACTGGACCGATACGTTCACCGGGATGCGGTCGAGTCGCCATGCGGGGAAGAGAATTCTGAAGCAGCAGAGATGAAAGTTCGGCTGTGGTGCTTGAATTTCTGGCTCGAAGGCCTGCGGAAGGAGCACGCTGTCCCGGTAGGAATGCGTCTTGAAGGCAAATGAGTTTTGCTGCTGCGCGGAGAAAACTCATAACGTTTTAGAAATAAGTACGTGTTTTACCCGATACTTAGCTGCGATTCCTACAGGGAAGTATGCAGAGGGCCGGCGAAGTTTTAGTTGAAGGTTGATGGGCCAGCCGGTATAAAATCGTACAGGTGCAGCGCGCTATGGACAAACGGTCGACCAATCGACGTGAGAATGAGAAGAAAGTATATCAAGCGCCTGTCCTGATCACTTATGGAACGGTTTGGGAGTTGACGGGGACCCTTGGGGCAAATGGCAGCTCCGATGGCGGCCATTTTGCCCTTCGAATCAAGACGCAACCATAGGATGATCTCGGCAACGCAGGCAATTTTGGTTCATTCGCGCACGACGTAATCCACGACCGCAGATTCCAAAGTGAAACCTCCTCGGTTTACGTACTCCGCGTACGGCCTGCAGTTTATCTCCGATCGATCGCTTCCTGGTTTGGTTCCTCTGGATGCCGCCGCTGCGAAGGCTCCCGATTTGCGCATTCAATTAGACGAAGGGGAAGGAGTGGGCGGCGAGAGAGATGCGGCGGGAGAAACACTGTGGTACACGACCGACATCAGGGATACGAATGGCAATCCCGGCCTGAAAATATGGAAGGGGAGAAGCGAAGGGGATTTTTTTATTCGATACATTCACGGACTAACCTTTCGCGTGGATTCTACTATTTCATGCGTGCGCGTACATCGCCTTCAGCCGATGAGTGAAGAGGACATCGCGTCGTTTTTGCTGGGGCCAGTTCTGGGAATTGTGCTGCGGCTCAAGGGAGTGACCTGTCTGCACGCGAGTGCGGTCGAGATTGGCGGAAAGGCGGTGGCCTTTGCGGGAGTGATGGGCGCGGGGAAATCCACCACAGCGGCAATGTTTGCTCGGAATAGGCATTCTGTGTTGACAGACGATATTGTCGCGCTCGAAAAACGCGGACCTCTCTTCCTGGTGCATCCTGGTTATCCGTTCTTGAACCTTCTGCCCGATTCGATGGCGCTCCTGTCAGGCTCCGCGGAAGCCTTGCCATTAACTGAACCGGCGGTGGAAAAACGCCAAATGATGCTGGACGGAAGTGAATTGCGCTTCCAGGGAGAAGCATTGCCCCTGGGAGTTATCTACGTTCTTGACGAACGATCCCGTGAGGCTTCCGCGACGACGGTCCATCCACTTTCCCCGCAGGAGGCGCTCATCGCGCTTGCGTCGAACACATACGCGAACAAAATGCTGGATGTGGCGATGCGAGCCAGAGAATTCCGCGAACTGGGCGAGCTGGTGAGATCTGTGCCCATCCGACGGCTTGTGGCGCCCGCGCGTTCGCCTGACCTCGCAAGTTTCTACAGGACGATATGCAAAGACGCCGGTGCGGCTATGAAATCGCGCACGAGATGACAGTCGGACGCCATTAGCGAGCGCGTCCGGGCGGCATTTTGTTCTTGCACGGCGGAAGATCTTCATAGCAGATTACAGCGATCCATGAGGTTGCTTCGGAGGTTGCTTTGGAGGATGCCAGGAAACGAGGAGCCGTTCTTTCCATTGCGGTAATCATTTTCTGCGCGGTCATTTATCAAGCTACGGTTCTGTGCCTGGCGTGGCATTGGGGGCGTTCCAGCGAACTCAGCCAGCAAGTCCGCGGGGCGAATCTGGCGCCGGGAAATGCGGAAGCGTGGGATCGAATCGGAGAGACGCTGGAGGCCAATTTCGACACCCAGCCGGCTGGAGCGATTTCCTTTTTCGAACGTGCAGTGAAGGCGGACCCGCGATCGGCAAGCGATTGGATGGATCTAGCACAAGCGTATGAGGCAAGCGGAAATGCGCCGCAGGCAAGCGCGGCGTACGAACAGGCGCAGCGGGATTATCCGATATCCGCGGAGGTTTCGTGGAAGCGCGGGAATTTTCTCTTGCGGCAAGGGCAAGCTTCTTCGGGCTTGGAGGAAGTGCATCGGGCACTGGTCACAGACCCGACCCTGATTCCGCTGGCGATTTCGCGAATCTGGAGCCTTGACCCGGACGTGCATGTAATCCTGAACGATGTGCTGCCGGAAGGGCAGCAGGCTCGGTTTCAGGCGCTTGATTTTTTTGCGTCGAGGCATGAGGAGGCCGCGTCTCTCGAGACTTGGGAAAAGATCGCAACGTTTGCGAAGACGAAACCGATCGACATTCATGATGCGTTTGCTTTTATGCAGGATCTGATCGCTTCAAACCAAGCCGCGGAGGCGGAACGCATCTGGCGCGAAGCACTCGCAGCGTCGCGCTGGCCCGAGGCGAAGACAACGGACGATTCGCAGGTTTGGAATGGCGGCTTCGAAGAGCCGATCGTCAACGGCGGTCTGGATTGGCACTTCGAGCAGGAGCCGGGCGCGTACGTCAGCACGGATTCTAATGTTCATCATTCCGGCGAAAAATCATTGCGTGTCGATTTCACCGGGGGTGTGAATCTGGACTTCCGGAATGTTCAAGAGATTGTACCGGTCGAGCCGAGCGTGCATTACGTCTTTCAGGGTTTCATGCGCACGCAGTCGATTTCGACCGACAGTGGGATGCGGTTCGAGATTCTGGATTTGAACAATTACGAAGTCAACTTCATGACACCGGATTTGACCGGGACGAGTCCGTGGACTCCGGTGCGAGCGGATGTTACGACGGGCCGGGACACTCATTTTCTCGATATCCGTTTGCGCCGATTGCCCAGCCGCCTGTTCGACAATAAATTGAGCGGGACTGTTTGGGTAGACGACGTGAGCCTTTCGCAAAAGCCAGCAGCAAGCGCGGAATCGCATCCGTGAGAGCGATTCGGATCGGTATTTGCGTGCTGGCGGCGTTTGCCGTGCTCGCATTCGGCACCGTAGAAATATGGTCTGAGTCGATCCTCGAGGCAGGTGCGGCAGCGCTTTTTTTGTGGTGGGCGCTCCTGATATTTCTGCGGCGCGACATCGAAATTCATTGGAACGCAATCTTTTGGCCGGTCCTTGCATTCATAGGAATCGCGGGCATGCAACTGGCGTTTGGAGCCACCGCCTATCCTTTTCTGACCCGCGTTGCTCTGCTGAAGATCGTGGCCTGTGCTTTACTGTTCTTTCTGTCAGTGCAATCGTTCCGCACGCGCCAGGATTTGAAATTTCTCGCGTGGTTTCTGATGAGTTTCGGTTTCGCCGTCGCGGTGCTGGGAATCTCGCAGGACTACACTTCCCACGGCGTGCTTTACTGGTTTCGACCGTTGACCGAAGGCGGCAGCCCGTTTGGGCCTTATGTGGACCGCGATCATTTCGCGGGATTCATGGAGCTGATTGTGCCGGTTGGGATGTCGCTCATCGTGTTCCGGGGTGTGCGGCGCGAGCAGGTAGTTTTTGCGGGCATTCTGACGCTGGTTCCCATTGTCGCTTTGATTCTGACCGCTTCGCGTGGCGGGATAGTCAGTTTTATGTTCGAGGTGGATTTGTTGGTGGCGCTGATGAGGGTGCGTCGGGCCAGATTTCAAGCTGCGACAGTAGCGGCGATCTTGCTTGCCGCGCTGGCTGTTTTGGGATGGCTCGGCGCCGGGAAGGTATTAGACCGTATAAAAACCTCGTCTGTGGGGGATCTTTCGGCAGACCGGCGCGTCACCATGTTGAGAGGCGCATGGCATATGTTCTTGGATCACCCGCTGGCGGGCACGGGCCTGGGCACATTGGTAGCGGTGTATCCGAAGTACGAGACTTTTTATGATGGGAAAATTGTAGACCACGTACATGACGATTATGCCGAAATGCTGGCAGAAACAGGGATTGCGGGAGGATTATGCGGACTGATATTCCTCATAATGCTTTTTCGCGAATCGAGAAGGCGGCTCGTGGAGGAACAGAGCTCCTTTTCGCAAGCAGTCCACACGGCAGGAACTGTGGCGTGTGTAGGTTTGTTGGTTCACAGTGTAGTTGATTTCAATTTGCATATCCCCGCGAATGGATTTTTTTTTCTGCTGCAGGCCGCTGCTGTCCTTTCGCCTGTATTTCACCGAAGGAAGCAGGCTTAACCACCTGACAGGGCTACAAGACTTCCGCCATTGACATTGGGAGAGACCCTACGTCATAGTTTTCGCGGGGTTATTGCATCCATGGCTTCTACAGTCCGGAAGGTTCTGGACTGCGCTCAGGCAGCGTCTGTCTTGATGTTCTTAGTTTTACTTGGGTGCGCGTGCGCGTTCAGTCAGGATAAGACCCAGACCCCACAACAGACGAACAATCGAATCGCCGAACTCGCGGCGGCGACTTCGCCCGCCCCAACGGGGGATATTCCCATTGGCGCGGGCGATGTTTTGCATATTGACGTCTTTGAAGTTCCGGACCTGTCGCACGATGTACGCGTTGGCGAAACGGGATTGATTTCTCTACCGTTGATCCCAGACCGCATTCCCGTAGCCGGGTGCACACCTTTCCAACTCGAGGGAAAAATTGACAAGCTCTTGCAGGTGAATGGCTTAGTGATGCATCCGCAGGTGTCCGTGATTGTCAAGGATCAGAACAGTGAGCCTATCTCGATCGCCGGAGCCGTGCGGCACCCGATCGTTCTACATGAATACCGCCCGACAACTTTGATTGAGGCGCTCGCGGAAGCCGACGGCGTTACGGACGACGCGGGCGACAATATTGTGATTGCTCGCGAGAAGGGACCGAGCGTGATCTGCGGTGAGCTGGACCCGCCGGCGGACGCTCCGGCTGATCCGGAAATCATAAAAGTGAAAGTGTCTGAGCTGCTGGAAAAGGGTAATCCGGCGTTCAATGTTCCCGTTTATGGCGGTGACGTGATCACGGTGCCCCGCGCAGGGATTATTTATGTGGCGGGCGCGGTGGGGCAACCCGGCGGCTATACGCTGAACGATCCGGGCGCGGCATTCAATATCATGAAAATGATTGCACTGGCGCACGGATTAACGGGAACGGCCAAAGCAAACAACACCGTGATTTTGCGGAAAGACTCGACAACCGGCGAAACGAAGCAGATCCCTATCAAACTGAAAAGAATTATGGACCGAAAGGATCCCGACGTCCGACTTTACGCGGGCGACATTTTGTACGTTCCCGACAGCGCCACGAAACGATTTCTGGGTAGGGCAGGAGGCGCTGCTCTGGGAATCGGCACCGGGCTGGCGATTTACCGCATTCCGTGAAATGACCGAAAGGCTTTCTCTGATCTGATGGACGAAGCGCCGAAACTGATTCCAGTCGAGCGAAGGAGAGATTCGCTGGCTGTTGTGTCTCCGCCGCCAGCCGCCTGGGGGCAGGCATCACACGAAACGAACCTTCTTGATTACCTGATCGTGCTGCGCAAGCACCAATGGATGATCCTGACGTTTCTTTTGCTGGTGGTGACGATCGTCACCATTGCATCCTTCAAAATGAAGCCGGTGTACGTGGCGTCGGCGAGAGTGGAAGTGGATCCCGAGAACACGAATGCATTGCCGTTTCAGAACGGGAATTCCTTCGATGAATATGTCGACCTAGATGACTACATCGAGACGCAGACAAAAATCATTCAGAGCCAAACGCTGGCGATGGACACGATCCGCTCTCTGGATCTTCCGCGCTATCCAGAATTCGGAGGCGATCCCAAGGCGCTGGTAAACGCGGGTCCCAATGAGAAGGAGCCGCCGATTCTCGGCGACTTTCTGGGCCGGCTGACGGTGAGCCGCGTTCCCAACAGCAGACTGATCGAAGTGCAATTCGCGGCGGAAGATCCGAAGCTTGCCGCCCAGGTAGTGAATGCGCACCTGCAAAACTATCAAGAGCACAACTTCAAGAGCCGATACGACGCCACGATACAGGCTTCCGACTTCCTCTCCTCAGAGTTGGAAGAGCTGCGCATCAAGATGGAAAAATCGGACGCCGCAGAGGTCGCCTACGAAAAGCAGAACCAGATCTGGATGGTGGATGCAAATCAAAATACGACGACGCAGAAGCTGGCAGAGCTTAGCAATGCTCTTACCGCAGTTCAGACGCAGCTTGCCGAAAAAGAAGCGACGTACGATTTGGCGCATGCAGATGATGGGGGATCGCTGGCTGCAGTCGAGGGTAACCAAGCCGTGCAGGATCTGGCAAAGACCAAGTCAGCACTGGATACGCAATATGCAGAAGCGCTAACGCAATTCGGTCCAAACTGGCCGAAAGTCCAAACGCTCAGGGCGCAAGACGATGCGGTTGCGAAGCAACTGAAGGCTGCGAAGGCTGAAGCGGTCCGGCTGATCGACACCGAGTATCATCAGATCGAGACACGTGAGGCCCTGCTGGAGCGGGACCTTAACCGGCAAGAAGCACTGGCAGACAACATGGCGCAGAAGCTGGTTGAATATAATATGCTGAAGCACGACGCCGAATCGAATAAGGAACTCTATGACGGCTTGCTGCAAAAACTGAAAGAGGCCGGCATTTCAGCGGGCCTTCGCTCAAGCAATATTCGAATCGTTGATCCGGCACTTGTACCATCCACGCCGGCGCGCCCGCAAAAGACGCGAAACATCTTGCTCGCATTCTTGATAGGCCTGGTCGGCGGCGTCGGTTTGGCGTTCCTGCGTGAGTATCTGGACAACACGGTGAAGTCGCCAGACGATGTGCAGAATTTGACCGGCCTGCCGTGTCTCGCGGTGGTTCCGGCGTTCGCGAGCCGGAACGGCGGCCGGTCGCTCGCGCGCATTTCGAGACAGGCGGGAGCCAATGCGAATGGCGATTCGCGCGTGGAGCTTGTTTCATTGCAACAACCGAAGTCGCTTGTATCAGAGGCATTTCGCGCGTTAAGGACATCCTTGCTGCTGTCGCAAGCAGAGCACCCACCCCAAGTGATTTTGGTGACCAGCGCGTTGCCACGAGAAGGGAAAACGACCTCTGCGGCGAACTTGGCGATTACCCTTGCGCAACTGGGCGACCGAACGCTGCTGATAGATTCCGATCTTCGTAAGCCGGGAGTTCGACGCGCGCTGAATCTTCCCAATGGGTACGGGCACGATATCGGCCTGAGTTCCTATCTTGCAGGAGTCGTGCCGCTCCACGACATTATTGTGCCGCATCCGACAGTGCCCAATTTAGATGCAATTCCTACCGGGCCGATCCCTCCTAATCCTGCGGACCTGCTTTCTTCGCACCGCATGGCGGAGGCCATTGACGACCTCCGTCAGCACTATAAGTTCGTGGTGATTGATTCGCCTCCCATTATGGCGGCGACCGATGCCGTAATTCTTTCTGCTTTGACGGACGGAGTGCTTCTCGTTGTCTGGAGCAATGAAACGCCGAAAGAAGCGTTCTCGCGCACGCGAGATTTGCTCGCAGCAGTGAAGGGACGGTTGCTCGGCGTGGTACTCAACGCGGTAGACTCCGGAGCGCCGGATTACTACTACTCCTACCGTTACTATCCTTATTCGTATGGCTATGGCGAAGACGAGGAAGGTGAGGAAGTCAAGGAAATCAAGAAGGTTCGTCATGGATCCGAGAAGATTTCTTAATTCAGGTTCGAGAGGAGATATTCATGCGTGCGCTAATCACCGGCGGAGCAGGATTCATCGGCTCGCATCTTGCAGAGGCGCTACTGGCCCGAGGCGACGATGTATTTATCCTGGATGACCTTTCGACGGGCAGCGTCGAAAATATACGGCATCTGAAGAGTTCCACAAAATTCCACTACGTGTTTGACGCGCTGCAGAATCGTCATCTGCTGGCAGAAATGGTGGATGAATCAGACGTGGTGTTTCACCTCGCGGCCGCCGTGGGTGTGCGGCTGATCGTCGAAAGTCCGGTTCGCACGATCGAAACCAATGTGAACGGCACGCAGTTGGTACTCGACGCCGCGAGCAAAAAACGCAAGCTTGTGTTCACGGCCTCGACATCGGAAGTGTATGGAAAGAGCACCCACGTCCCATTCTGTGAAGACTCTGATCTTGTTCTTGGTCCGACAACGAAGGGCCGGTGGAGCTATGCGGCGTCGAAGGCCCTGGACGAGTTTCTGGGGCTGTCGTATTGGAAAGAAAAAAAGCTGCCCGTGATTGTGGCGAGATTTTTCAACACCGTAGGTCCACGGCAGACAGGGCGTTACGGCATGGTATTGCCGAATTTTGTTTCGCAGGCGCTTTCGGGCGCGCCGATCACTATTTATGGCACGGGGAAACAATCGCGGTGTTTTTGCCATGTACACGACGCAGTGGAAGCTATTCTTCGGGTGGTGGATAGCGGCCAAGCTGTGGGGGAAGTGGTGAATATCGGTAGCGATGAAGAGGTTACGATCGAAGGGCTTGCGCAGGTAGTCAAGCAACGCGCGCAAAGCGATTCGGAGATTGTTTATGTTCCCTATGACCAGGCGTACGAGCCAGGCTTTGAAGACATGCTGCGGCGTGTGCCTTCGCTCAAAAAATTGGCGATGATGACGAAGTTTTCTCCGCAAACTCCACTCCCTGCCATTGTAGACAGCGTGATTGCGCATTTCCGAGGGAAACGTGAAGCGTTTGCAGCCGACACCGAAGCGCAAATCGCGTTACTCGCGAGAACGGCAAACCAGGCCGGGGGGACGGTCGCCCCATAAAATCAATCGACCCCGACGGGACTGCTATGCCACATCAGAACGCCTCATCGATTGTGGCGGCCGAATCATTCGTATACTCCGGGACTGAACTGGACGCCATGGCAGAGGCGCGCAACTACTGCCGCTGGATCATGCGGTACTTCGCTCCTTACTTAGGCAAGCGAGTTGTCGAAATTGGTGCGGGGACGGGGACCTTTTCCGAGCTCCTGCTCAATAGCGAACGCACTGCGGACCTGGTTCTCTTCGAGGCGGCGCTTAATCTATTTCCGCTGCTTCGCCAGCGGTTTGCCGATCGCAATGTACGTTTGCATTGCGGGGCCTTTGATCCTTTGGCACTCGACGGTCCTGCAGATTCCATCGTGCTGGTGAATGTTCTCGAGCACATTTTGGATGATGCCGCACTTCTGTCGCAAATACACCAATCTTTGCGTCCCGGCGGCAGCCTGCTCCTTTTTGTTCCAGCGTTGGCGTGGAACTATGGCTCGTTGGACAAGGCGTTTGGACACTGCCGCCGTTATAGCAAGCGAGGACTAGCGCAGAAACTCGAGGGTGCCCGGCTGCGCGTGGAACTTATGCATTACGTCAATATGATGGGCATAGCGTCCTGGTTCTTTGCAGGGAGGGTCTTGCGGCAAGTTACGCTGAAGCCTGCCCAAGTGCGCTGGTATGACCGCTGGGTTGTTCCATGGAGTTTCAAGCTCGAGCAGGTTTGTGAGCCGCCGCTGGGCCAGAGCCTCTTGGTAGTGGCTGTAAAGTGATCGCTGTGAATTCGAGATCGGCGCTGGCGAGGCCGCCGGGAACAGCCCCCGAAAGAAAAGAAATGAACACTCCGGACCAACCTGCGAACGGGAATCGGCGCGTCCGAGACGCGATTGTGATGTCGGGTTGGACATGGGAAGCGTTCAATGTACCGGAGAGAATAGCGCTGGCATTTGCTCACCTTGGAGCAAAGGTTCTTTACTGCGAAAATCCTGTCTCCCTCTTTCGCGGCAAGGGCCATCCGCGGCAGGAAGTGGAGAGCGGTATTTATCGAACCGGACTTGAGTTCCTCGGCCACAGATTGAATCGCATTCGGGTATTTTTTCCCGAGATTCAATCGAAACTATTGGCCACGCAGATCATCCGCAATGCGCGGGATCTCGATCTTCAAGATCCTCTGTTTGTTTATCCTCACGGAGATTTTGTTCCTTTGTGTTTGGAATTCAAGAAACGAGGGTTTTTTCTGGTGCACGTTTGCATGGATTACCCGGAGCCCGGACAGGAGCGGCTGATCGAGTTATCAGATTTGACCGTGCTCATCCCAAAGAGTTTACACGAAGGTCTAAAGGCAATATATGGCAGCAAGATCCGAATTATCCCTCAAGTGACTCGGTTGTTTGATTCCGGCAACGCAGAATCCGGCGCTTCACCGGATGCAAGAGACCTTGTGCAGATTCCACGACCCAGGCTTGGCTACGTCGGCCCCGTCCAGCGACGCCTCAATTTGCGACTCCTCGAACAAGTGCTTAGGGCTCATCCAGAATGGCAATTCCTCCATTTCGGCACGTCTAAGTGCCTGCCGCTCAGCAACGTTCATGTTCTTGCTTGGCGGGAGCCGCAAAGGCTAAAAAAGGTCATTGCGAATCTGGATTTGGGTCTCATGCCCTATGCTCGCGATGACAATAGGAATCTGCATTGCGTGCCCCTGAAGCTTTTTGATTACTTTGCCCTGGGAAAGCCCGTTGCGTCGACCCGTATACTCAACTTATTAGAGTATTCCGATACGATTTATTTTGGGGATGATGCCGATGAGCTATGTCACGCGATTGATTTGGCGCTGGAGGAACCGGCAGACAGCCCGCTGAGGCCGAAGAGAATGGCGATAGCACGTGAAAATTCGATCGAGACGCTTGCCAATGTCCTTGCGGAGATTCTGGCGTCTTGTGGGAAAACTTCAAATGTTGCAGCAGAGTGAGGATACTTCGGTGAAGACTCAGTCTGCGGCGCCGGCAGCGAGCGAAAAAAAGATGCGCGTTTTGTTGCTGTGTTCACATCCGACGCAGTATAGCTCACCAATGTGGCGGCGAATGTCGCAACATCCGCAACTGGAAGCGCTCGTCGCTTATTGCAGCCTCGAAGGGGCCGAGGCTCACGTCGATCCCGGGTTCGGCGTCGAGGTGGCATGGGATGTGCCTCTGCTCGATGGCTATACGTGGGTAAAACTGAAGAATTCTTCGCCGCGCCCAGCCGTTGGGCCATTTTTCGGACTGATCAATCCAGGCGTTTGGAAACTTATTCGAACAGAGCGGTTCGATGCGATCGCCGTGTTTACCGGATACATGTGTGTGACGTTTTGGATTGCGCTCATAGCTGCGAAGATTTCCGGCATACCGCTTCTTTATGGCACGGATGCTACGACTTTGCGTCCCCTCGATGGCCGAAGTTGGAAAGCACGGGTTAAGAAGCACCTTTGGCCGTGGCTATTTCAAATGGCTGATGTGGTGATTGCACCGTCCAGCGGGACGGTAGCGCTAATGCGTTCATTGAATATTCCTGAAGAGCGAATCCAGTTGGCGCCCTACGTCGTTGATAATGATTGGTGGAAACAAAAAGCAAAGCTTGTGGATCGTGCGGCTGTTCGACAAAGCTGGGGTGTTCCTGTGGACGCGAATGTCATTCTTTTTTGCGCCAAGCTGCAACCGTGGAAGCGTCCCCGGGATTTGCTCCGGGCGTTTAGCCGCGTGGACATTTTCAATTCTTATCTCGTATATGCTGGTGATGGCGCAATGCGCGAGCAATTGGAACGCGAAGCAACTGAGCTGCACGTTCAAGATCGTGTTCGCTTTTTGGGGTTCGTGAATCAATCTGCTTTGCCGCAGGTCTATTGTTCCTCCGATCTAATGGTACTGCCCTCGGAATATGAAGCCTTCGGCGTTGTTGTAAATGAAGCGATGCTCTGTGGATGTCCGGTGATCGTGAGCGACCAGGTGGGGGCCCGCTTCGACTTGGTGAAGGAAAATGAAACTGGTTTCGTGTATCCAGCAGGCGACGTCGAGGCGCTCAGAGGTGCACTGTGCCGCGCCTTCGAATGTCGCGATCGGCTAAGACGAATGGGCGAAGCGGCGTGCGCGAGAATGTCTGAGTGGTCTCCTGAAATGAACATGGAAGCTACCGTAGAAGCGATCAAGAAAGCCATCCAATACAAGAAACGCACCTGACGCGATGAAAGTATTGATCTACTCTCGCTCCTTTGCGCCGCTCATCGGGGGCGTCGAGACTTACGTGATGTTGCTGGCCCGAGGAATTGCGAGCTGCTCTGCTGCCGAACAGCCGGACGCGAGTCAAGTTATCGTGGCGACAGAAGCACGCGCCGGCGGATTCGTCGATACCTCCTTACCTTTCCACGTTGTCCGCCGACCTGGGTTGCGAGCGCTCTTCCGACTGATACAAGAGGCGAGTATTGTCCAGATTGCTGGTCCCTGTCTTTTGCCGATGCTGTTAGCGTGGCTTCTGCGGAAGCCGTTCGTCATCGAGCAGCATGGCTACCAATCCGTATGTCCCAATGGGCTGCTATTTTTCGAGCCAACAAAGACCGTTTGTCCTGGCCACTTTATGGCGAAACGCCACGCGAAGTGTTGGGAGTGCAATCAGGGCGTAGGGACCTTGCAAAGCTTAAAAATGTGGCTGCTTACGTTCTTTCGGCGATGGCTTTGCAATCAAGCCACAGCGAACGTGGCTGTGAGCTATCACGTCCAGGAACGGCTCCAATTGCGGAACTCGCCGGTCATTTATCACGGAATACCCGACACAATGCAGCAGATCAAAAGCCCGGCAGCCAACGATGAACCCTCTTCTCCGCCGTGTTTTGCCTATGTGGGACGTTTGGTCAGCGAGAAAGGCCTAGACGTGTTGCTCGACGCTGCGGCAATGCTCAAGCAAGAGGGATTGGACTTTCGGTTGAAATTTATAGGCGACGGACCCGAACGCCAGCACCTCGAAAGCCGGGCAGCCGAACAACATCTCGACGACCAAGTTATTTTTACTGGGTTTCTCACGGGTGAGGCGCTCTCCCAAGCCGTGAGTGATATTGCCGTGATGGTTATGCCATCGCGCTGGGAGGAAACCGCTGGCCTTTCGGCCATCGAGCAGATGATGCGTGGCCGGCTGGTGATCTGTTCGGACATCGGGGGGCTCGGAGAGGTGGTGGACGGAACCGGGCTGAAATTCGCTCCCGAAAATGCGTCGGCGCTTGCAGCATCGATGCGCCAGGTGGTGGGAAAACCTCAGATAGTGGAGGAATTTGGCAAGAAGGCACGCGAGCGGGCATTGCAGCTCTTTGCGATGGACCGCATGATAAAAGAGCATGTCGAGTTGTACAGGGCGGTGATAGAGAGGAAGCTGGCGAGACGCGAGCCAGCGCCGGAATTGCAATGAGCTTTGTGCGAGTCTCGGAGCGCAACAAACAACAACTCATCACATTGGCTGTGTGGTTGGCCGGGCTGTGCGTCGCTTGGACGGTTGGCCACTGGGTGGCCGACGGGCAAACGCATTTGCTGATCTTCGCGGCTCTCGGATTCGTCCTCTTGATTATCGCGCTCGTTATTCTTCATAACTGGCGCGCCGGTTTCTACTTCTTCCTAGTTTGGCTTTTGTTTGAGGACCTCATCCGAAAATATCTCGGCAACAACATGGCCATTTTTTTTGCGAAAGACTGCCTGGCGGGTCTTACTTATATTTCGTTGCTGATCGCCATTCGCCGCAAACAAGTAAGGACATTTCGCCCGCCGTTTCTTTTGTTTTTAA
>JBAUEH010000095.1:0-7064 GCA_049678505.1 Candidatus Acidiferrales bacterium | reverse complement strand
GCCGCGAATCGCAGCACGTCGCCGGTGGACCAATTGTTCGCCGGTTCAATTGCGGCGACGCGCGGCTTTCCGTCGGTGAGAGTGCCGGTCTTGTCGAAGACGAGGGTGTCGATGTTTTCCAGGATTTCGAGCGCCTCGGCGTTCTTAATGAGCACGCCGGCGGAGGCTCCGCGCCCCGTGCCGACCATGATGGCCATGGGCGTGGCGAGTCCAAGGGCGCAGGGGCAAGCGATGATGAGAACCGCGACGGCGTTGAGCAAGGCGTGCGCGAGGCGCGGCGAGGGACCGAAAGACGCCCAGCAAACGAATGTGATTGCAGCAGCGAGAATGACTGCGGGGACAAAATATGCGGAGACTCTATCGGCAAGTTCTTGAATAGGTGCGCGGCTGCGCTGCGCATCGCTGACCATTTGCACAATACGTGCAAGGAGCGTTTCACTGCCCACACGTTCGGCGCGCATGATGAACGTCCCTGTAGTGTTCACCGTGCCGCCGATGACACAGCTGCCAGGCGCTTTTTCCACGGGAATTGACTCGCCGGTCACCATGGATTCGTCGACGGAGCTAGCGCCGTCGAGGACAACGCCATCGACCGGAATTTTTTCGCCGGGGCGGACGCGCAAGCGATCTCCGCGCTGCACGGCGTCAAGCAGAACATCTTTTTCTTCACCGTTGGCCATAGCAAGGCGCGCGGTCTTCGGGGCCAATCGCAGCAACGCGCGAATTGCGCTGCCAGTGCGCTGGCGCGCGCGCAGTTCGAGGACTTGTCCGAGCAGGACAAGTGTGGTGATGGCCGCAGCGGCCTCGAAGTAAACGGGCAAAGCGCCCGATGCGTCGCGAAATTGCGCAGGGAAAATTCCGGGGAAGAGAGTTGCGATCAGGCTGTAGAAATACGCTGTGCCTGTTCCTAGGGCGATGAGCGTGAACATGTTCAAACTGCGATTGCGGAGGGAGGCCCAGGCGCGCTCGAAAAACGGCCAGCCTCCCCAAAGCACGACAGGCGTCGCGAGAGACAGCTCAATCCACGCAGTGATCGATGGCGAAATTCGGAGCCACATGCTGCCAGCCATCGCGAGCACCAGGAGCGGCGCCGTCAAAACAATGCTAATCCAGAAGCGGCGCGTCATTGCGGTGAACTCGGGATTTGATTCTTCGTGCGCTTGCACTGCGCGAGGCTCTAGCGCCATGCCGCAAATGGGGCAATCGCCTGCCTTGCTGCGCACAATTTCTGGGTGCATCGGGCAGGTGTATGCGATTTTTTGCGAAGGAGTCGCCGGAGCCCGTGGCTCGAGGGCCATGCCGCATTTCGGGCACGGGCCGGCCTTCGGGGCGCGAACTTCGGCGTCCATCGGGCAAACGTAAATTTGCTCGACGGGTTTTGTGGATTGCGCGGCGGCAGGCTTAAGTTGCATCGACGCGATTGTGGCCGCGGGCGCGTCCGCGAATTTTTTCGCGCAGCCCTCGCAGCAAAAATAGTAGGTTTTTCCGAGATGTTCGCGCGTGGCCTTGGCGCGCGCGGGATCGACGCGCATGCCGCAGACAGGGTCGGTGGCAAAGTTTGGATTGCGCGGCTGCGGTTCCGGGCCCGTGGGAGTGTTCGGTGCTCATTTGTTCGGTTTCAACTGGAAGTGCAGGTACACGTTTACGCCGAAAGGATGCGCGCCATAGAACGGCACAATGGCCGCGGGAAGCGTGTACGCCGAGAAATTCGCACCGAAGCCGGTTTCGATGGGCGACCAAAGCGGGAAGTACCGCGTGTAGCCAAGCGTATACACGCCGATGCGGAACGTAGTAGTTCCCACTGTGTCCATGAGTTGCTGTTCGACGGCCGGCTGCGCGGCGAATAAGTCGTCCTTATCGACCGATTCCCAACGGCCAGTGAAAAAATTGTTCCGGCGGAAGGGGATCACGGATTCGGCCAGGAAAGCGTTTGTGCCAGTTCCGGTCGCCGTTTCGTGATTTCTGCCGAATACGAAGCTTGTGGACCAGCCGGCATGGGCTAAGGGATGCGAATACACGACGGACGCCGTGGTGCGCACAATGTCGCCTGGCTCGTACGACTCCGGATGCGTCAGCCGGCCGACGGAAACTTGCGCGGTCCAATCCTGCATAGGGAAAAACGATAAACGCGTTGACCAGGAGTCCATGGCGCCAGTGGCGATGTTCCAGCGATTCTCATTGGGCTCGCCGCCGTGAAAGCCGCTGGTTTCCAAACGCACGATTTTGTATTTCAGTCCGACGGTGGCGACTTCGTAAGAGATGTGCGTGGAATCTTCCCAGTGATGGCCAATCGGGGCTTGCGGAATCTCGGCTGCGGATGCGCGATGCGGATAGGCCACGGGACCGAGCGCGGGATCGCCGACGGGCGCGAAGTAGGCTTCGAAAATTGCCTGGCTGCCAAGCGGACGCGCGTAATGCAATCCGAGCGCCATGACGAGATTGTGCGGATGCTGGCCGTTTTCAATGGGCTTTCCGAAAGCCGTCTCACCTGTCTGAAAAAGTTCCGGATATTCACGATCCGTAATCGTGGCGGGCTCGAGGCTGAGCATCAGGTCGAAAAGAAACGCGCCGCGGCCGGCGCGGTGTTCCGCGGAGCCCATGAACACGTTCGTAGAGTAAAGTTTGTCGCCGCCGCGCGGGCCGCTCTGCTGCGTGTCTGTGACGAACGCGTCGCCCATGAAATTCAAAGCCCAATTGCCGCGCATCATCATGCGCATCGGCATCGGCGCGGAAGCGGGATTCAGGCTCGTACCGGACGCTTCTTGCATCAGCAATTCCGCGGCGGAAGGCAAAGACATATCCATGTTCATGCCCTTCATGCCGGCCATCGAAGCGTTCTGCATGCCGGGCGGGGCGGCCGTTCCATTTGGATTTTGCGAGGCGATTCTCATTTGATTCGAAAATTTCGCGGCGCACAGCACCGCGCATTGCGATGCGTTCATGTCGGTTGAAAAGCAACTCCGTTCCGCATGCGCAACTGGAGCTAAGAGCAAGCATGCGCCAACAAGCGCGGACACGGACACGCATATTCGCGTGAGCGTTTGCTTATGCTGGTGGGCACGAGGCGATTTCTGTTTTGTCCTCATGTCGAAGTCAGCGCTCATCGTGAGTATCTGTAAATCAAATCCAGTAGCTCGTCGTAGGTGGCCTCCGCTTGCGCGGCGCGGCCGGAGCGAATTGCCTGCGCGGCGCAGTGGCGAAGGTGGTTGCGCATGAGATTGCGGCCCACGGCGCGAAGAGCCTCCTGGACCGAGGAGATTTGCACGAGAATGTCCGCGCAATAGCGTTCCGCTTCAACCATTTTTGCGAGCCCGCGTACCTGGCCTTCAATGCGGCGAAGGCGTTTCAAGTTCGATTGCTTGATCTCGCGGTCGACACCTGCGGCTTTTCGTCCGCGCGTTCCATGGAGGTGCTTACGTGCTGCGTTTCCGTTGGTTGTGTATCGCGTCTTTGTCTGCATCGGCGTCCGCACCCTCGGCTGCATCTTCGTTCTCATGCAAAGCCAAGTATCACATACCCCCGCCCCCTATGTCAACTCAATAGAGATCTTACGCGTGCCGTTCGGCCCGAGAAGAGAAAAGTGTTGTTGTCGAGGGCGTGGAGAAAGCTTAGTTTGCAGCCAGAACAGAGTCCAGGTAAGCGGTCAACTGAGGGCTTGTCCAATCCTGACCGCCAACGATTTTACGCGCGATGCGACCATGACGATCGATGATGTAAGTCTCGGGATACATATACGTGCCGTACTGCTCGGCAATTTTCTTGCTCGGATCGCGATAGGTTGGGAAATCGAGGCCATAGGCTCGGATGAACTGAGCATAAGCCTGCGGATCGTCGTCGACGCTGATACCCAGAATCGTGCCACCCTTGGGAGCGATCTGATGCTGCAGAGCTACAAGGGAAGATGTCTCGTCGACGCAAGGCGGACACCACGTAGCCCAGAAATTCAGCACGACGACCTTGCCGCGTAGGTCGGAAAGCGCCACTTCTTTTCCGTCCATCTGAAACGAAAAAGATTTTGCCACCGAGCCTGCCGGACTCGCCTGGCCCTCCTTGTAGCTGGGGCTTGCAAACAGAATCAGCAGTCCCGCAACGGCTCCGAGAGTCACTCCAGTGAAAAGTTTCCGTTTCATGTCTCGCAACGTATTCCTTCTCTTCCTATGATATATTTTTCGGCAGCGCCCGGCTATTCGATTTGCAGGCTCCTCCGCGACTCTCAATGCAGCAGATCTCAGCCATCGTTCCCGCACGCGACGAAGAAGAGAACATCGAAGCGGTTGTGAGGAGCCTTGCGGCACAGCCGGAGATCGCCGAAATCCTCGTGATCGACGATCAATCTACCGATCGTACGTCCGAGATTCTTATGCGCCTCGCCGCGGATATCCCGCGGTTGAGGATTCTGCAATCGGGCGAACTTCCCTCCGGTTGGGTGGGCAAGAATCACGCGCTGTGGATTGGCGCGCAGGCGGCGAGGTGCGATTGGATGCTATTTACCGATGCGGACACGGCGCTTCTTCCGGATGCTGCACATCGCGCGGTGGAGGATGCGCAACGCTACGACGCCTCGCTCGTTTCTTATTCTCCCGAGCAGCTCACGCAAGGCGTCTATGAGTGCGCACTGATTCCGTTCATCTACTGCCGCCTGGCGCGAAAATTCAGCTTTATGGCGGTGAATGACGCTTCGTTACCAGACGCCGCCGCGAACGGACAGTTCATTTTGATTCGCCGCGATGCGTATGAGAAGGCAGGCGGCCATCTCGCGGTCGCCGGCACGGTGCTGGAAGATGTGGCGCTGGCGCGGCGCGTGAAGCAAGCCGGATTTCGCTTGTACTTTGCGCCAGGCAAGGGAATTGCGCGCACGCGAATGTATCGCAGCTTTAGTGCGATGTGGCAGGGTTGGACGAAAAATCTTTACGCGCTTCTCGGCGGTACTTTGGCAAATGCCGCGCGCGAGCTTGCTGTAACGTTTCCGTGGCTGTTCGTAATTTTGCTCCTGGCCGCGCTTTTCAACCGCGGGCACGCAGGCGAGTGGTTTCTGGCCGCGACCGCCGTTGCGCTGGGGATTGACCACGTGTGGTATGCGCGAGAATTACACACGAATCGTTATTCTGCGCGTTTCATCATATATTATGGGTTAGCCGCATGTTTGTATGCTGCGGTGATCGCCGCCTCTACTTGGAAATACCGGCGCGGTAAAATCAGATGGAAGGGTAGGGAATATCCGGCCAGCGACCGATGATTCGCCCATGTTTAAATTAACGCGAAAACTCGAATTCTCCGCGGCGCACTTTTATCACAACCCGAATCTCACGGCGGAGGAGAACCGTCGTATTTTTGGCAAGTGCAATAATCCGCATGGCCACGGACACAATTACGTTTTGGAAGTCACTGTAGCGGGCGAGCCGGACCCGGGAACGGGAATGATTCTGGACCTCAACGAGCTGAAAGAAGTCCTCGATCGCGAAGTCACGGCTCGCTTCGATCACCGGCACATGAATCATGATGTGTCGGAACTGGCGGGGAAAATTCCTACGTGCGAAGAAATCGCGGCGGCGTTGTGGCGAATCCTCGATCCGAAAATCAGGCGCGGGCGCCTGGATCATATCCGTTTGTATGAGTCGCCCGATTTGTTCGCCGATTGCGCGAGGGGCGCGCGATGAAGCTCTCGCTTACACGGCGATATTCGTTTCCGGCGTCACATCGGTTGTTTCGCGCGGATTGGAGCGAGGCGGAAAATCGGCGAGCCTTCGGCAAATGCGCGAATCCGCACGGGCATGGGCACAACTACGTTATGGAAATCAGCGTCACGGGCTCCGTTGACCCGGCGACGGGGATGATCGTGAATCTGGCGGAGCTCGATGAGTTTGTTCGAGTGCGAGTACTAGATGATTTCGATCATATGAATTTGAACGAGCAGGTGCCGGAGTTTCGCGACTGCATTCCGACGACAGAAAATCTTTGCCGCGTGATTTTTGAGCGGCTGAGCGGATTGAAACACGGATGCATCGAGCGTGTGCGCATCGAAGAGACGGCCAAGAACAGCTTCGAATACGTTGCCGAATGCGCGCCAACGAGCGAATTGCCCAAATACGAATTGCAAGAGGAGCACTCCTAAAATGAGCGACGCCACAGAAACAAAAACAATTCGGCTGGCCGAATCCGCACAAACGGAGAGCATTGCAGATCTGGTGCGGCGCTTGATTGTTCTGCTGGGCGAGGATCCCAACCGCGAAGGTCTGCGCCGCACGCCCGAGCGATTTGAGAAGGCGCTGCGATTCTTGACCAGCGGCTACCGGCAGGACCCGGAAACCATCCTGAATGGCGCAATGTTCAGCGTGTGCTACGACGAAATGGTGGTGGTGAAGGACATCGAGATTTACAGCCTCTGCGAGCATCATTTGTTGCCATTTTTTGGAAAATGCCACGTGGCGTACATTCCATCGAAAAAAGTGATCGGGTTGAGCAAGATCGCCCGCTTAGTGAATATGTATGCTCGACGCATGCAGATCCAGGAGCGGCTGACGAACCAAGTGGCCAAAGCAATCGAGCAGCGGCTAAGCCCGGAGGGCGTCGGGGTGATCATAGAAGCACGGCATCTTTGCATGGTGATGCGCGGCGTGGAAAAGCAGCAATCTTCCGCGGTAACGAGCGCAATGCTCGGCGCGTTCCGCGAAAACAAGCAGACGCGCGACGAGTTTCTCGCGCTGGTGCGCGGAAGCCGCGACTAATGCGCTTCTCTGGTTTGGACGGTTGCCCCGCTCGGGGCAATTGTGCTTGCCAGGAACATCCCCGGAAACGGCTGTTCCAAAAAAATCTTCTATTGCCTCCGCGAGACTCTGTGCTAGTCTTTTTAGGACACAGGAGAGACAAGCGTAGAGCAGGGTGTGACGATTCAGGAGGGAATGAGTTGAGCGAGGTCAAAATAGGCGTTATCGAGCAGTTCCGCCGAGCCGAAAAAGATACTGGTTCTCCGGAGGTGCAGATCGCATTACTCAGTGAACGCATCAACTATTTGACCACTCACCTCAAAGCCCACGTCAAAGATCATTCGTCGCGGCGAGGCCTCA
>JBAUEH010000094.1:0-25750 GCA_049678505.1 Candidatus Acidiferrales bacterium | reverse complement strand
TCTTGAAATCCATTTTGTGGATCGCGCCAGGAAAATCGGTGGGTTCTACGAGCAACTGCTCACCGTGGATTAATCGCGCGTCATCAAGCAAACGCCCTCGGAACCTTTCAACCTCGCGAAGATGTGGGCGAGTCTCTTTCTCACCATCACTCGCACAACTGCCTTCACGGGGATTTCAGCTACCATGCATGGAATTCGCCGAACGGAGTTTGCGCAACCTGAAACGTTTGGGCATTCTGCGATACAGAACTATGTATTTTGACCCTGACCCAGAACACCCTCGCAAACACTCAACGAAGTACGGCGGAGATGGCAATACCACCTGCTATGAAATTGCAGGCTACCATGAAATTCAGGTTGCTGTGTTTGATGACCTAGCCACAAGTGCCGGGAACTTCGATGCCCAATATTCTCGGTTATGAAAACACTGTCGCTCGCTGAATCAATTCGCTCGGCCGTTTGTGTGAAAATATTTTCCAGGCGTCGTTCCCATAGCGCTCCTGAAGGATGAAATAAAAGCGCTCGGCGTGCTATAGCCGGCGTCAACCGCTGCATTCGATATCTTTTCTTCGCTGGCGATGAGTTGAAGTGCGTACATCAGCCTCAATTGCTGCCTCCATTTTCCCAGACTGAGTCCGGTTTCCCGCTGAAAAAGACGCTCGATCGTCCGCTTGCTGCCTCCCGCGGATTTGCAAATTTCATCCATTTTGCGATCGTCACCCGGACTTTTTATGAGAATCTCAGCCACACGCCGCGCGCGAGCGTCCGATGGATGACGCAATTGAAACGGAGCAGCTTGAGTTTGTTGCAATTGGTCCAAGATGACGCTGATGAGATGGGCCTGCACTTTCGCCCTCTTGTCCAACCCAGAAGACTCGCAAGTGAAAAGGATCAACTCCCTGAAAAAGGAAGAAACGTTTACCACGCAACAGCTTCGGGGAAGAGGACATCCAAGCTCCGGCTTTAGGTAAAGCGTCCGCAAAGACACTGCTCCGGACATGCGCGCCTGATGAGGATTTCCGGCCGGAATCCAAACTGCGCGGAGCGAAGGCACGACCCAAGTTCCTTGGTTTGTCGTTACAGTCAGTGCGCCTGTACTCGCATAAAGCAGTTGGTCCCATTCATGAAAATGTTCGGGAAAAAAATAGCCGTCGGGATAGTCACGTTTCAGCCCTACGACTTGTCCCCGTGAGTGGACAACAGGATCTAGAACGGCCGTGGATATGCTTCCGACACAGTGCATAGCGGTTAGCTGGACAACCCCTGAAACAATTGTTTCGCTACCCGTAAAGCTAATCCGATAACTCTCCGCTGTCAAGCATGCAACTGATATACCGCTGGGATGGATGCCCTAAGTGCCTCCTGGTTTTCTCGGAGTATTGCGGGGCCCAGAGAACTTTCCGGAAGGACATTGGCGCGCGTCGCACGGGGATTTTGGCCGAGCCACAAGCTTGACGCGTTTCCGACATAAGTTGGCGCGATTTTGAAAGAAAGTAGAGCGCCGCGAGGGACAGTATGCAGCGCCTGGCTGTGGAGGTTTGCGGTTAAGGGTTCGAGGTATTACAAACCGACAGCGGGAACATTCACTCGAATGAAAACGGATGGCATATTTTTGCGGTGGAAGGTTTGCTTGCTCCTGCCTTTGGCATTCGTCGCGGTTGCTACCCGGCTTACAGCACAAAGCGCAACGATGCCTCGCGGAGCCGTGCATATCGGCACGAGCGTTAATGTCAGCAAGGCTTTGCCAGTCGATCCCCACTACGAAGTGGAGATCGATGCAAATCCGGGCGACGCAAACGAACTCGTCGCGTGTTCCATGTTGTTCGCCAATGATTCTCCCACCAGCGAGGTGGTTACATACGTCTCCACCGATGGCGGAAAGAGCTGGCAACTGGCGTTGAGGACGCAAGGGGAGGATGGGTATCAAAGCTGGGATCCCGATTGCCGGTACGGGCCGGGACACATCCTGTATTCCCTTTCCGAAGGCTCTGGATCTGGTTCTCCAAGCGATTACGACCGTGTCGACCGCTCACTCGATGCTGGTAAGACGTGGCAACCGTTTACTCGCGCGATTCACGCGGAGCGTAGTTTTATTACCGTGGATCAGCGACCAGGACCGCATCAGGGTTGGGTGTATCTGTACGGGATGGGCGACGATTCTGGCAGTATCCGCGTGGGATATTCCACTGATAAGGGCCAAACGTTTTTCACCCAAGTTATTCCAATGGAACCGGGCACAGAGGATGTGAATGTCGGCCCGGGAGTGATGTTATCGGACGGCACGCTCGTGATTCCCATGCCTGTATCGACGCAGCCGCTTAAGGAATCTCAACAGAGTTTCCGCGTCCAGTTGCCGGCGGAGATTCGAGTCACTCGCGTGAAATTCGAGCGGCCAAACTGGCCGCTTGAAGTAACCACATCGACGGTTGCGCCTTGGCTTGCCGATTTCGAGCCGAATGGGAGCTACTATACGACTCTAGCAGTGGATTCCAGCGATGGACCTTTTAAAAATCGGATTTATGCCACCTGGGAAGACCGGTCCTCGGGGCGGTCGCAGGTGAAGTTTGCTTTTTCTTCTGACGAGGGAAAAAGCTGGTCGCATCCGCGTGTGATCGATGATGATGTCGCGAAACAAGTGGGAAACACCATCAAGGGGCCCGATGATATCCACGGCGTCGTTGCCGTCAATCAGGAAGGCATTGTTGGCGTTACGTGGCTCGACCGGCGAGACTACGACGACAATCTCGGATGGTCTCTGCATTTTCGCGCTTCATTAGACGGCGGGGAAACATTTCTGCCCAGCGAAAAAATATCCAATGCGGATTACGAACCAAGCCGCGGTGATCGTGTTCCCCTGTTTGGCGGCGTCGACAGCATCAGTTCGACCAATGACCTTTCCATAGGCTGGTTCACGTTTCACGGCGGCCACACAATGGGCCTTACGGCCGACGCCAATGGGGGATTTCACCCACTCTGGGTGGCCAATCCCACAGGCACACCTCAGCTTTGGACTACAGATGTGACTGTGGATGGCAAGGCGGTCAAGAATGGCAGCCCGGAACTCTCGGAATTGAGCGACGCCAGCAAACTCGTGCATCTTGAGTTTCTGAACAGATACTACAATCTAAAAACGCATTCGCTGGACTTCGACCTTCGGCTGAGGAATAAAAGTAAATTCACAATAGAAGGCCCATTGAAGGTAAGGGTGCTGGATGTGGGCTCGTATGTGGGTGACGTGACCATTCGGGCCGGAACCACGCAGAGCAGCGTCGAGGGAGCGGTGTGGGATTTCACGCCCCTCCTGCCGGGGCGCGAGTTCCGACCTGGAGACGTCAGCAAGCCGATGCACCTACGCCTAACGGTACAAGGGATTGATCCATTCACCCAGATTGGCCGTTTTACTTTCTTTCTGACCCCGGTGGCTATCCTGACCACAAAAGTGCTGGCCGGTTCGATCCAGCAGCCTTCGCAGGAATCAGTGGGTGAAACACGCTAGGAATCTCTCACGGCAATGCGGAACGAATTTGGCATTGTCCGACCATTCATGGAATAGTTTGGCCGGTCGAATTTCTGAGTATCGTTGGCGTTTGAAGATCAAAGATCGCCTTTTTATGGGAGGTTGAGCGTGCGACTCTGTCAAACTCTTCGTTGGGCTGTATTCGCTGTTTGTCTTGATCTGTTTGTTTGTGGTCTGATTCTGCCCGCACCGTTACATGCCGCACAAGACAGTTCGGTGGCCGAGAAAGGACTTCCTCTCACGCCGGAGCGCGAAGTGAAATTGACGACAGATGAGGGGACGTGGATCTCCCTGGACGTCTCTCCTGATGGCAAGATCATCATATTTGAGCTGCTCGGGCATCTTTACACGCTGCCCATCACGGGCGGGCACGCGGTCCAAATTACGACCGGCATGGAATTTGACAGCCAGCCTCACTTTTCACCGGACGGTTCGAAGATTGTCTTCGTAAGCGATCGCAGCGGGGCAGAAAATGTTTGGGTGGCAAACGCGGACGGCAAGGATCTGCTGCAGCTCACCGATGACAAACACAGCCAATTTGCCACACCAATCTGGTCGCACGATGGGCGTGCGGTGATCGCGGCGCGGCAGACGCAAGAGCCATTTGGGGCGTATGAGCTTTGGATGTACTACCTAAAGGGTGGAACGGGCGTGCAGATCACCAAGGCACAGCCTCGGCCGGGAGCGCCACCAGATCAATGGTCGCATACGATTGGTCCGGTTCTCACAGCAGATGGCAAGTATCTCTATTATACGAAGCGGCCGCGTCTCTTTAATGTTTACGACGTGACATACCCGCTGTCCCAGATTGCGCGCCGCAATATGGTGACCGGCGAGGAAGATACGATTACCGATGCGATCGGCAGCGGCATTCGGCCTGCGATTTCGCCGGACGGAACGGAGCTGGTCTACGGCACGCATTATGAAGGCGAGACTGCCCTGCGCATTCGCAATTTGACGACCGGAGAAGATCATTGGCTGAAATACCCCGTGCAACATGACGCTCAGGAAACAATGTTCAGTCGAGGGATGCTTCCCGGATATGCGTTCATGCCAGATGGAAAGTCTATCGTCGTCTCCTACGGAGGGAAGATCCATCGCGTGAGCATTTCGGACGGAACGGACGAGCTGATTCCCTTTTCTGCTGAAATTGATCGGAAAATAGGACCAAAACTGTATTTTCCTACTCGAGTGGATGAAGGGCCGGTGCGCGCGCGGCTGATTCAAGCGCCGATGCAGTCGCCGGACGGAAAAAAAGTGGCCTTCTCGGTGCTTACGCACGTTTACGTGATGAATATACCAGGAGGGCGGCCGGTCCGGCTGACAAGCGCTAACGAACGCGAATTCGAGCCCGCGTGGTCTCCCGATGGGAATTGGATTGCGTACGTGACATGGTCAGAGAAGGGCGGACAGATATGGAAAGTACGCGCGGATGGCCAGGGATCGCCTGAGCAGATCACTCGTGTGCCGGCCTACTACTTCGAGCCAAGCTGGTCGCCCGATGGATCCCGCATCGTTGCCCTGCGGGCCGCGCGTGAGGCACGGGTGGACGAGGAAAGTGAATGGAGCGGAACTGTATTCGGATCGGACATCGTGTGGGTCTCTGCGGACGGAGGCAACCTACACATCATCCGGCCTGCGGACGGCGGCATCCATCCTCATTTCGGGCCGGAGAAGGACCGCGTCTACGCGTATTCACCGAGTGAAGGCTTGTATTCGATGCTCTATGACGGAACGGACCGGCGAACGATTCTAAAAGTGCTGGGAAAACCAGAGTCGTTTGAAGACCCCGATCATCCGGGAGCCCCAGCCGCCGATGTACGTATCAGTCCAGATGGGCAATGGGCGCTCGCGCTGGTGGATTATCAGCTCTACGTCATCGCCGTGCCGCAGTTCGGTGATGCGCCAACGGTGAATGTCTATACGCCAGACCTGCCGGTCAAGAAGCTGACGGATATTGGTGCGGATTACCTGCGATGGGCAGATGGAGGGCAAACGATTACTTGGGCTGTCGGCTCGACCTTTTTTCGCAGGCCGCTCTCAAGTATATCGATCGAGCGCCCCGCAGCCGGCGCGGCAGCGCAAAAAAATGACGAGGCACGGCACTCAACGATGATCGAGGACGATCCCTCGGTTGCAAAGTTCGATGTCGACCTGGAGTTTCCGCGGTACACGCCGTCGGGAACGATTGTCTTGCGCGGTGCAAAAGTGATTACCATGCACAACAACGAAATCATCGAGAACGCAGATATCGTGATTCACAACAACCGCATCGCCGCCGTGGGCCGCCGCGGTTCCGCTTCCATTCCGGCAGGCGCCAAGATCATGAACGTGAAAGGTGAAACGATTACGCCTGGGTTTATTGATTTGCATCCTCATTGGAAGGAAATTCGCCGCGGCGTGTTGGATATGGACAACTGGGATTTCCTGATCAACCTGGCTTACGGGGTAACCGCCGGCCGCGACCCGCAAACCATGACCAATGATATGTTCGCCTATCAGGACCTCGTGGATACCGGCGAAATGATTGGACCGCGTGCGTACTCGACGGGACCGGGCGTTTTTGCAGACACGGATTTTCAGTCCTATGACGAGGCGTTCGACTACATCGCGAAATACAAGAAGTACTATCGAACGAATTTTATCAAATCGTACCTGGTGGGAAATCGCCAGCAGCGGCAATGGGTAATCGAAGCATGCAAACAACTGAATGTGGTACCGACAACCGAGGGCGGAATTGACACGAAGCTGGACCTTACCCACATTATCGACGGTTTCAACAACGAACATAGCATGCCCGTTGTGCCACTTTATAAGGACGTGATTCAGCTTCTGGCGCAAACGGGTGTTTTTTATACCCCTACTTTGATCGTGGCGTACGGAGGCCCATGGGCACAGAGCTATTTCTTTGAAAATACCAACGTGCATGACGATCCGAAGGTTAACAGATTCATGCCCCATGACTTGGTGGATAGCAAAACGAAGCGGCGAATGTGGTTCAGTAACGACGAGCAGATCTTTCCGAAACTGGCGGCAACGGACAAAAAAATCGTAGACGCAGGCGGTTACGTTCTGGTCGGAAGCCATGGAGAATTTCAGGGGATTGGCTATGACTGGGAGCTGTGGGCGCTATCCAGCGGCGGAATGTCGAATATGGACGTTCTTCGCGCCGCGACCATTCATGGAGCGATTGCGCTGGGGTTAGCGCAGGATCTCGGCAGCATCGAGCCAGGAAAACTGGCGGATTTGATCGTTTTTTCGAAGGATCCATTGGCGGATATTCACAACACCAATTCGATAGAATATGTCATGAAAAACGGAGAGATGTTCGAAGGCGCCACGATGAACGAGGTGTGGCCAGAGGAGAAACCGCTCGCGCCCCTCTGGTGGTGGAATGATAAACCTGCGAATCCCGGCGGAGCGATGAATCGCCAGTGAGGCGAGACGTGATCTTTAAATGCTCCGCGCGGAGGAGAAATTCTGCGAAAAACAGCGGCAGCCGATAAACTTGACTGGCTGCTTTTGTGCTTAGCCTCGCTTTAACATGGCCAGCTCTTTCCCTGTAAGAATCACTTCATCCTTCAGTTCAAGTGGCTGTCGTACCAGCGGAGCATGCGTTCCAGCGAATCTATTTGGTGGGCCTTTTCCGCAAAAATGTGGTGCTCGCGAGGGTAGCGCACCATCTCTGCCTCTCGGCCCAGGAAATGCAGGCCATTATAGAATTCCTCACTTTGCGAAACCGGGACCCGGGAATCGGCTTCGCCCACCATCACTAGCACGGGAGTGTGGCAATTTTCCAGAAAACGCACGGGAGAATGTTCATCATAAAGCTTGCGGTTCTCAGCCAATTCGCCGAAATATTCGGTGAAGTAGCTTGGCGCGATATCGGAAGTAGCTGCCATAGAGGTGATGTCTGAAATTCCGGACCCGTCGACCGCAACCTTAAAACGGTCTGTATGCGTGATCGCCCAACCTGTCATGAACCCTCCGTAACTCCAGCCTCCGATGCCCAAGTGATCGGGATCGGCGATGCCCTCGGAAATCAGCAGGTCAACTCCGTCCATAATGTCCTGAAAATCTCCGTAGCCCCAGTCACGGTAATTTGCAGCGGTAAATGCAGGTCCCTGTCCATCAGAACCACGCGGGTCCGGCAGAAGCACTACGTAACCATGGGAAGCGAGGACAGTAAACCAGTCATACCACTCACCATGAAATCCCAAGACCCAAGCTTCCTCGGGTCCACCGTGAACCTGCACGATTGTTTTGTAACGCCTTCCTTTTTGATATCCGGGCGGCAGAAGCAGCACTCCGTGAATCGTCCTGCCATCCTTTGAGCTCTTCCAGGTTAATTCTTGCGAGGTCGGCAGACTCCAGGTGGCAACCTGAGGATTGGTATTGGTGAGGCGCAATTCCTCATTGTGCGACCTGACAAAAACTTCATCGGGATGCTGTGGCGTCTGTTTTATGTAGGCTACCTTTTCGCCATCAGCGCTGACCGTGAATCCTTCGCATGGTCCGCTGACATTGCTGGGATTGGAAACCAAACCTGTGTTTGCATCGACCTTCAGGAAGACGCAAGAGGTGTCCAAAATTGCCGACGCCAGCAAGCTTTTACCGTTGGGCGCCCACTGCATGTTATCTATCGTCGCCGGATAAGAGGCACCGACCACCGTCTCCTTCCGACTATTGAGATTATAAAGAACTGGCACCGCAGCGATGCCATTCGGACCGTGCTTGGCAAAGCTGACGCTGTTGCCGTCGGACGACCAGTGAATGTTACTATAGGCAGCGTTTGCCAAAATCGTCTGGTCGATAGCGCCCGTTGTGGCATCCAGAATGATAATTTTCGAAACGTACCAGTGGTCGTTGTAAGTGGTGGTAGGAGACACACGCGCCAAGAAACGCTTGCCATCCGGCGACCATTCAAAGTCATCGACATTCATATCCGTCTTTGTAATCAGCCGTGCATGACCCGTCGCTAACTCATAGACCCACAGACGGTCGAATTTGTAATCCTGATTTACAAGAATCTGATCTTTCTTCTCCTGTTTCTCTTTCAGTTCCTCTGCTGTAGACGGATCCCGTCGAACAAAAGCCAGAAACTTGCCATCGGGCGACCACTTAAAGCTCTTAATTCCACCCGGTACGTCTGTCAGCGGAATAGCCTCGCCGCCCGCCAGTGAAATTAGCCATATCTGGCGGCTGGGCATTGAGTTTCCCTCATTGACGGCGTCGGGTTCCTCCTCCTGCTGTGGAACGTTCTGCCCTTCATATTTTCCGCCCGACATTGAGAAATGAAAGGTGCCATTCTTGGCCAGCGGGTTCGCCCGGTCCGAGAGAAAGGCTAGAGACTCACTATTGGGAGACCAGCGAGGAGAAACATCCGATCCGCCACTGAGAATGAACGGTTTTGCGGACGCGCTTCCTTCCGTACGAATCAACCAGATGTGCGGACCGCTCACGTCGGAAGCGGTGGCAACGTAGGCGACATAGTTGCCATCAGGAGAGATTTGCGGATCACTTACATGTGCCAAACTGACGATGTCCGCGGGATCTACGACCTTCCGCTCTTGGGCCCAAAGCTGGACACCGCATAGAAAGAAACATGAAGTGACGAGCGAAATAAAGGTTTTCATTGCACCATTTCCCGTATTTGAAGATTTAAAAAACTTATGGCGAAAGATATGATCGGCAACTGATGTGCCCCTATGGAAGTGCCCCCGTTCGCTGTGCCAACCTCAGTGTGAGTTCCCGAGTTGATTTTTGGCTTCAGCGAGGATCAGGTCTGGAGCGGGGTACGGGTGCTTGAGTCCCTGCTCCTGCATCCCTGGAGAGGCCCTCTCTCCCCGCATCTCTGCTAATTTTCACTGCGTCGAGATGTGAATCAACCGAGCAAGGATGCACCCCAGCGAATCGCCCTTTGAAGCTTTTCCGGAGTCTTGCTCCGAAGGGCCATCCGACAGGAAGGCTAGAAACTGAACTTCAGCGCCATTTGGATCTGGCGGTTAGTTCCGCCCCCGATCGTCGCTCCCAATGTGTCAAACATCTCACCAAAATCCGGCGTCCCGTAATAGTTATTCATGGAAAGCGTGGAGAAATTCGGATGGTTGAACACGTTAAAGAACTCGGCACGGAACTCCAGGTTGCGACTTTCGCCTAGCTTGGTCTCCTTGAGGAGGGAGAAGTCGATGTTCTTCATGCTGGGGCCGTAGAAGTCGCCGTTCGGGCAGTTGCCGTACGTTCCCGCCGCAGGCATGGAGAAAGCCGCAGAGTTGAGCCAGTCGTTTACCGATTTCTGGCTGGCATACACGCTCACGCCGGGAACGCAGTTGGGACGCTGGTTGATGAAATCATCGTTGCCATAAGTGTTGGTCTCAATATAGACCGTACTGGCGAGCCCGGTTTGGAGGCTGCCCAGTGTGGCGACCTCCCAGCCCGAAAACATGCGACTGGGGATGCCGGAGCCCAGGAAGCGGTGGCCGTTGCCCACCGGGATCTTATAGAGCAGGCTGTAGTTGAAGCTTTGACGAACATCGCCGGAACTATTGCCATATTCAGCGGGAATGTTATAGAGGTTCTGTGGATCCGAATCAAAGAGGCCCTGATCCGGGACGTCACCAAGCGCATGGGCGAACGTGTAGTTGGCAGTGACGAGCAGCCCTTGGCCCATGCGCCGGGTGAAGGATGCCTGCAGGCCGTTGTATCTGCTGAAGCCGGTATTGGTTTGAAGGACGATGTTGCCGTAATTGGGGTTTGGCCGCAGACCGGTCGTCGGATCGATATAGTTGACGTCCTCTTCTCGCCACTCATTCACGCCGCGGTTACCAACGTAGGCGATCTGGAACGCATTATTCGTGCTCAGCTGAGTGGCAACGCTCAGATTCCACTGCATTGAGTAGATGTCCGGCTTGTTCCATGGGAAACCGTTGACGTTGGGTGGAGGAAGGGCCGCGCCTTGGGAAACAAACGGTGTGTACGGGTACGTTAGAGTCGGAATGTTGGATTCGAGAAGCGTGGTGTTGCCGGGGACGGTATTTGCGGGGACATAATAGGATCCGAAACCGACTGGGTAGTCCTGGAAATAGACTCCGAAACCGCTTCTCACGACGAAGCGCTGAGTCGGCGACCATGCGATGCCGACGCGGGGGCCAAAGTCGTGGTCATTGAGCGCGAAATAGGGATCGCCCACAGGCCCGAGCGCGTTCAGACGGGTGTCGAAGGGCTGAGTGGCATAATTGGAATCGTGAGGGACGGTTTCGATGTCGTAGCGCAGGCCATAGACCAGTGAGATGGTAGGCCTCAGCCGGTAGGTATCATTCACGAACGCGCCGACCTGGGTCGCGCGGGTTCCATTGCCCGGACTCGCGGGCACAAGCACCACCTGTGTGACTTGGTCGTTGATGAAATCCAGAGGGGAGCTAAACAACATGGTGGACGTAGGGCTGCTGTTTGCATTGACCTGGACGCGGTAGATGGTCGCGCCCCAACTGAGAGCATGCCTGCTCACCACCTTGCTCATCGTGTCGCCATATTGAAAGCTGGTGCTGTTGCTGAGGTAGTTTCCTTGGGTTCCAGGAACGACGGTATATCCCACGATAGAAGTCTGGGGCCAGGGTTCCTCGGAATCAATCTGGCTGCCCCAGCGCTGCATACCCATCAGGAAGTCATTGACCATGCTGTTGCCGAAGATGTGCTTCTCGTCGATGGCGATATTAGTCGTGCGAATGGGAACATCTTGACGATCGAAAACGCCGAGCGAGGTGTCATCGACTCCAAACAGCGGCCCGTGAACGCGAGAATCGTTCACGTTCACGCGCACGAACGCGCTGTCGGAGTCACTGAATTTCTGGTCTAGCCGGACTGAGGCGGTGTCTTCGCGAACGTCCGAAACCCCCGTAGTGGTGTAGTTTGCGGTGTACATGTCGGGGCCCGGCGTGGTGCTGACGGGAAACATGTCCACGATCGGCGCCAATTGAGGAGAAGTGGCGAGAACTTGACTCCGAGTGTAATCGCTTGGGACCGTGCCGGAACCGGTTATGCCGACGCGCTGACGACTGCCTTCATAGTTGATGAAAAAGAAAGTTTTGTCCTTGACGATGGGGCCGCCGACGTTGGCGCCAAAGTCGTTGTAGCGGAACTCGGGCTTGGCCTGGTCGACGGTGTTGAAAAAGTTTCTGGCATCGAGGATGTCGTTGCGCAGGAATTCGTATGCTTCCCCGTGAATCTGATTGGTCCCCGACTTGGTGACGATGTTGATGTAGGTACCGGCGGCGCGACCGTATTGGGCATTGTAATCGCCGGATTCCACGTTCATTTCGGAGATAGTGTCCAAGCTGCCGGTGAGCAGACGAGCGCCGCGCTCATAGCCATTGGCCATGTAGGGTTCGTCAACGCGGGAAGCGTCGATTCCGTCAATCGAGAACTGATTGTCAACCGACTGCTGTCCGTTAAAGGTAAGGTCAGCGATGTAGTTGCTACGGAAAATGGCTCCCGGAGTGAGCAAGCTAAAGCGAGCATAGTCCCGCCCGTTGATGGGAAGTTCGGTCACTTGCTCATTGTTCATGACCGCACCGGTGCTGGCGTCAGTCTTATTGATGATTGGCGCTTGCGAGCTGACGACGACCTCCTGGCTCAATGCGCCGACGCTCAGGACCATATTGAGCTGAACCGTGGAGGCTGCGTTGAGGACGACGCCTGTTTGCTGTAGCCGTTGGAAATTTGCATGTTCAGCGGAAACATTGTAAGTGCCGACGGGGAGATCGGTCAGGGTATAGAGTCCCTGAGCATTGGTCTTCGCCGTTCGAACTGCGCCGGTGGCGACATTGGTCGCGGTGACCGTGGCGCCGGGGATTGCCGCTTTGGACGCATCCAGAACCTGTCCAGTAATCTGCCCAGCTGTCACTGCCTGTGCCTGCGCTCGCGGGGGAGCCAACATCGCATAGCAGATGACAAATACAACTGCAGCGTACATCAGAAAACTTTTGGTCACACTCATCGCCATCATCCTCCTCACCGGACCAGCTTGTTCGCAGAACTTCTCGAACGCTACAACCTCTGTGTGCTACCGAGACTGCACCCCTAAACCAAAGCAACGCTTTGCAGGCAGAATATTTGGCGACACACTCTCGAAGCGCTGCTGGTATAGTTGCCCTACTGCACAAAACTTTCTTTCAATATCATGACAAATTGTGTCGAAAACACGCCAAACTTCCCGATAGCTCTCGACGGCGGCATCTGCGAACCACGGATTGCCGGGATGGTCTGTCTAAATGTTCAAAACAGATTCGCTAGTAGGTGGACTGACCACAAGCGCGGCGCATGGCATGCTCCCAGCGGCGTACTTGACGCGTAGCCACTACAGTTTTACTATCATACCTTCAGAAACAAATGTTTCAAAACGCTTTTTGGTTCGATGACGGCGCAAAAAATCTGTGGCTCTGTCTCGATCCTTACGATTTAGCATTTTCCAGTTCTTGGTCTTGGGGGCTTGTCGTTCATGATGCGCGTTGAAAACACGCCAGCGGCAGTTTTGGATCCCATCGAACGCTCTCATGGGCAAATCCTAGGACTGAAGCGCGAGTATCCCGCCGGATATCTTTTCCCGCCTCACTTCCACAACTGGAATCAACTGCTTTATGCCAGCACGGGCGCGATGAACATAAGAACGAACGAGGGAATATGGGTTGTGCCTGCATTGCGCGCGGTGTGGATTCCGGCCAGGACTTCGCATGAAGTCTGCATGTCCGGGGCAGTTTCTCTGCGAACGCTGTATCTGAAGTCAGAGCTCAGATGCGATCTGCCAAGGAAGCCTTCCGTCCTAAGTGTTTGTCCGTTCTTCAAAGAATTGATCCTTTTCGCCTGCGACTTCGAGATTCTGGACCAGAGAGAAAAGGCGCAAGCGCACCTCATCAGCGTGATTTTGGATCAATTGCAACAAGCGCAAACCGATTCGTTTCAATTGCCGCATCCCTCCGACATTCGCGCGCAGCGTGTTGCCGGCGCGCTTATGAAATGCCCAGGCGACGAACGTAAACTGGAGGAAATCTGTAAATCCGCCGGAGGAAGCAAGAGAACCATTGAACGGCTCTTTCGCCGTGAGACGGGGCTTAGTCTGGGAAAGTGGCGCCAACAACTAAGGCTGATGTATGCCTTTCAGCTCATCGCCAGTAAAGAAACCATCTCCAGCGCTGCTGTGGACGCTGGCTATAGCACGCCGAGCGCTTTTATTTCATCCTTCAGGAATGCTGTCGGCACCACGCCAAGGAAGTACTTTCACGGAATCGGGAAAAGTAACGCGCAGATACCCTAGTCTATTCAGCCAGTCAGGTTCGCGTTCTCACGGTTCACGCGTAGCTAGGTTTTCGATTGTGCGGATCGCTTGTTCCGCTATTTCGCGCACAATAACTGCAGCCGGTTTCACTTCGGATACAAGCCCGACCGATTGTCCTGCATACAATGCCAAACCTACGACGTCGCCGGTCGTCTCCGGAACAGGTATTGCGTCCTGATAGTAAAGAATTTTTTCTCCGCTGGCGCTGACGGCCGCAACTTCGTTTTCCTTGGGGCGCTGCCCATCGGGAGGACATCCAGCATTCTTCCAGTTCACAAAAGTATTGTTTTGAAGCACTCTGTGCGGAGCATCCGGCCAACCACCATTGAACAATGTGGTGTAAACCGTATCCGCTTCGCTCGCCTTCAGCAGGGATTCTCGATACAAGGAGTGAATATGAGCTTCTTCGCTTGCCAGGAACCCCGTGCCGATAAAAACAGCGCTCGCTCCTAACATTAAGGCGGCTGCCAAGCCGCGTCCATCCGCAATTCCTCCCGCGGCGATCACGGGTGTCGGTGAAACAGCATCGACGACAGGCGGCACAAGCGCCATCGTAGCGACTTGCCCCCAAACGTGGCCGCCCGCTTCCCAGCCCTGCGCTACTACAATATCGACGCCAGCCTCAACCATTCGCTTTGCCTCTGCGGCGCTTCCCACGGTTTGCATCACCACCGCTCCAGCTTCGTGCGCTGCTGCCAGATACGGTTTTGGGTCCCCCCACGAAAAAGAAAGAACAGGCACTTCTTCTGCCAGGCAGAGTTCGAGCCGCTCGCGCTGGTCCCATTGAAGGACAAGATTGATGCCGAAAGGATGATCTGTCTGGGCCCGCGTTTCGCGTATCGCGTGGCGCGCGTGTTGGATATCTCCCCACGTTAGGGCGAGCATGCCCAGGCCGCCGGCGTTCGATACCGCAGCGGCGAGTCTCGGGCACGTGGCGCTGCCGATCGGAGCCTGAATGATCGGCAGCGCAATCTTCAATCGTTCGGTAATCTTTGTTCGAATCCTCATCTTTGTCATCGATCCGTACACTATCACGAGGCTTCCTGCGTGGCGGCATCGCTTCAAGGCTCGGAAGCTGTTCCTTCCGCCAGGAACATTAACGTGTCGTTTTTTCGTTATCTATTGTCACGATATCAAGAGATAAACCTGAATGTATAAGCGATAATCGTCACCGATCGAACAGTTGTTCTTGTCTATTTTGCTCTCAACCGGATCGCGGGCAATATTTCATTCAATCCGAAAGGCTAAAGCTTGGCTCTGAGCCTCACGCCGTTTGACCCGTTCTATTCCTTTAGGTTTATTCCTTTGCAGAAAACAGCGGCCTTCAAAAATGTTTTCTTACACATAGCGAGCGTGATCAGGTATGGAACGAATGCCGACTCTCATTCTTACCAATGGCAAAATCTGGACGGAAAATCCGGCGCAGCCTCAGGCCGAAGCCGTAGCGATCGCAGCAAACCGGATTGTGGCGGTCGGAACTTCCAATAATGTTCTGAGCCTTGCTGGTCCGGACACCGCATTCATCGATCTGTGCGGTCGGCGAGTCGTCCCGGGATTCAATGATGCCCATCTCCATTTTTATATGGGAGGAGCCAGCCTTTCGCTCGTTCAACTTCGCCATGTAGGAAGCCCATCCGCATTCCGCGACGAAATCGGCAAGTTTGCGCGGACACGCCCCAAGGGGGAGTGGATTCTTGGAGGGAACTGGGACCATCAGAACTGGACGCCTCCCTTTCTTCCCACTCACGAACTCATAGATGATGTCACTCCAGAAAATCCTGTCTTCGTGAATCGGTTCGAAGGACATTCGTCGCTGGCGAATTCCCTCGCCATGAAGTTGGCCCGGATTGACCGGGACACAAAAGACGTGCCTGGAGGCGAAATCCTCCGAGACGCTCATGGAGACCCGACAGGAATCCTCAAAGATGCAGCGCGAAGTTTAATTGAGCGCTACATTCCCGCTGCCTCCGAGGCGCAGGTAATCTCGGCCATTTTGGCGGCCCAGCAACATGCCGCGAAATACGGTGTCACCAGCGTTCAAGAGATGGGTGTTTTAGGACTCCGTCGTGCCGACACTTTGGAAACAGTCATTCGTGCTTACCAGGGACTTCAGGCTCAGCACCAGCTTCACGTTCGAGTTTCTGTGCACTTTCCCCTTCCAGAGTATCGGCGGTTTGCACAGATGTGGGCGCCGGCAACGGATCTGCTTCAGATGCGGAGCATCAAAAGTTTTGCCGATGGCGCACTAGGATCAGCAACAGCATGGTTTTTCGATCCATACACGGATGCGCCATCTTCGCGGGGCATTCCCAGCGACGAATTGAACGATCCAGAAGAGATGTACCGGAACCTGTGTGAAGCCGATAACTCTGGCCTGCAGCTCGCGGTTCACGCAATCGGAGACCGGGCGAACCATACGATTTTAGATTTTTTCGAGAAACTTCAACAGGATAACGGATCGCGTGATCGGCGCCTGCGCATCGAACATGCGCAACACCTTCAGCCTGCGGACATCGGTCGGTTCGCTGGATTGAATGTGATTGCTTCGGTACAGCCCTACCACTGCATCGACGATGGGCGTTGGGCCGATCAGCGCATCGGACCCAAGCGCGCTAAGACCACCTATGCGTTTCGTTCGCTGCTCGACTCGGGCGCTATCCTTGCATTCGGCTCCGATTGGTTTGTGGCGCCCATCGATCCGTTGCAAGGTATTTATGCGGCTGTGACTCGACGGCCTCTGGATGAAAAACGTCCGGATGGTTGGGTCCCTGAGCAGAAAATCTCCGTTGCGGAAGCGGTTCGCGCGTACACAATGGGATCGGCATACGCCTCAAAAACGGAGAAGATCAAGGGTTCGCTCGAACCCGGCAAATTGGCTGACATTGTGGTCCTCTCCCAGGATATTTTTCACATCCGTCCAGAGCAGATTCGCGAAACGAAAGTTGACCTGACCATTTTCGACGGGCAAGTCATTTATGAGAGGAAATAACCTCTCAGTAGCTGCGACTTCCCTTAGCGCAGAACAGCCGTTCACGCTCAGTCAGACCGAAAACCCCCTTCTTAGAGGTGCTCACGGATTCTTGGTTCCCATCGAATGGAATGGATCCCGCTAGCGACAATATGACGGACTGACGCGCCCGCAAATTGCGTAATGGCAGCAGCAGCTTTACCGTAGTTCTGGCAATGCCTTACGCTATGGAGATTGGTAGGAAGAAGCGCGTGCCGCATCCGAGGTATTGGGAGACTCTCTGGCAGTTGGTCAATACTTAGGCAAGAGGCAATCGTCCATCACAGCTTCCACGTGAATATGCTAGATCAAAAATCGCCAGAGTTGATTCGCGGGCTGGGTCCGTGGGCCGCTGCGGCCATCGTTGTAGGCACGATGATCGGAACCGGAATTTTCATCAAGCCCGCCAGCATGGCGCAAGCCGCAGGCACCGTTGGCCTGGTGGCATTGGCTTGGCTGATCGGCGGCGCGCTCTCTCTTTTTGGTGCACTCAGTGCGGCAGAACTCGGCGCGGCTCTGCCTGATGCCGGGGGCACCTACGCGTACATGAACCGCGCCTACGGGCCGGTTTGGGGGTTCATTTTTGGCTGGACCTACTCCACTATCGGCGGCCCGGCTTCCATCGCGACCATCGCTGCCGGCCTGATACAATTTGCTGGTTATCTTTTCCCTTTTATCTCCAGGTCGATTTGGGCGCTCAACTCCCTTCCTCTTACGCACACCGCTGTCCACTTCACGTTCACCTGGGCGCAGCCGCTCGCCGTGGTAGCGATCGCCCTCGTGACATTTGTAAACTACTTGGGCGTTCGTCTGGGCGGACGCGTACAGGTTGTGCTGACCGTCATCAAAATCGCCGCCGTGATCGCCGTCACCATCATCGGATTTTTCTTCGGCAAAGGCAGCTTCGCAAATTTTCACGCGATACCAGTTTCGTTGAGCCGCATCGGGGTCGTGGCCGCACTGCTGACCGCTGTCACAAGTAGCCTATGGGCGTACGACGGCTGGAACAACCTCACTTTCGTCGGCTCCGAAATCAAACGGCCTGAACGGAACATCCCCCTTTCACTGATTTTCGGCGTCGTCATCGTTTGCGGAATCTACACTGTCATGAGCGCCGCTTGTTTCTACGTGTTGCCATTCGACAAAGTGGCCGCGTCGCCCCATGTCGCCTCCGACGTCATTGCCCGCGCCACCGGAGCCAACGTTGCCACCTGGCTCACGATTGTCATGATCATTTGCGCCCTCGGCACGCTCAACTCATCCATTCTGACCAATGCTCGCGTGGATTACGCCATGGCGCGCGATGGACTCTTCTTTCGCATCGTTCGCGGCGTGCATCCGCGTTTTCGCACTCCTGCAAACGCCCTCGTTTTTCAGGGAATTCTTGCCTCTGCTCTCGCGCTGATCGGGACGTTCGAAGGCCTCTCCGACTTCTATGTGTTTCTGGTATGGATTTTCTATGCAGCCCAAACCTTCGGCGTAATTGTGCTCCGGCGGAGAGAGCCGGATATGCCGCGGCCGTATCGCACCTGGGGTTATCCCATCGTTCCGTTGATTTTTGTCTTAGGCGCGCTGGCACTGACCGTGAATACCTTTGTGCAGAAGCCCGTGAGTTCATCTCTGTGCATCCTGATGATGCTCATCGGTATCATCTTCTACGTTCGCTGGCGCAAACGCGCTTTCACCGAACAAACTCGTTAGTAGGCTTGAGCGTAGCTCAGTTGGTGAGCATCGGTCTGCGGCAAATCAAATCCTTCGCTGGATCCGCCATGATAGTGCGCAGCGGCAATTGGAAAAAAGCGCGGCGAAGCTTTTCCGCGCGGCAAGTTTTCGGCAAAAAATGGAGCGCCGGGGCCGGGGAAGTGCGCGGCGAAAAATTCAGCAAGTCATCGTCTGCATTTTTAATTTCGGTCGTGGGGACGGAAGGGAATTGGCGCTGCCGGAGTTCTGGGGACGCGAGATTCTTTCAACTGTGTGCGTGCGAAATCCGCCCACGGGCCATGAGACTGCTGTTGGAGATACAAAATCCAGTGTTGCAACGCAAGTTGCTTACGGCCCTGCTTTTCGTATGAGGACGCAAGATTGAAATGCGCGTCCGCGTGCGTGGGTTCGAGTTCCGTAGCGCGGCGTAAATGCTCGATTGCGTCTTCAAGGCGGCCGATTTCGTCGAGGACGCAGCCAAGATTGAAATGCGCGACAACATTGTCAGGTTCGCGCTCCAGCGCCGCGCAGAAAGCTGCTTGGGCGTTTTGCATTTCCCCGCGCTGATAATACACGCAACCGAGATTGATGTGCGGCTCGCTCCAACGCGGTTGCATCTCAATCACCTGCTGGTAGACGCGCATCGCCTCGTCGAGCCCTTCTGGCCGCCCCTCGCAGCGCACCGCATACTCGAACAACTCATCGGCAGCGTGCGACTCCATTTGACGAACTTTCGCTGCGGTCCCTGCGTGGAAGGGAAGAACAAACTGGCCCGTGAGTGGCTCGATGGCGTGTTCGGGGGCTCCGGGGGGAATCGCGGCAATTTCACGGCCGCTGGGAAATAGGCGAAACTCGCCAATCGCGATGTTTACCTTGGAGCCGCTTCCTTGGAGCGCCGCGACGGCGCGGAGGAGCTTGCGGGCGGGAATTCGGCGTTCAGTTATGGTTTTTATCGAACGCAGCGCGACCAGATCAGTGAAATTGTAGAAGTGTTCGCCCCAGCGCGCTTGAGGAACAACCAATCGAAGACGGTGCCAGTAACGCAGGCGGCTGGGATCAACGCCCACAATTCTGCTGGCTTCGCTTTGCGTAAAACGCTCTGGCAATCCGCCTCTTGTCCCGGTGAGAGTCTCGGCCTGCGCCCCGCTTGCCGCAAACCCCAGTCAAGATTATGCACCCGTTGTCAATGGCATGATTTGCAGCATTTTTTGCCTCCTCGTATTGACCAGATATTGACCAGCAAAAAGAAACCGGCACCGGGCTTCAGGGCAAAACCGCCGACGAATCTGCGCAAAAAATAAGGGCCTCTCCGTAACCGACGAGAGGCCCTTATGCATTTGGTTTTGTGCCGCGGGCCTTGTGCCCGCTTCACGATCTACTGCTGTGCCTGTGGTTGCGGCTTCGCGGCGTGCCGGTGCCTCGGCGCCGGCGTTTCCTCCGGCGTCTCACCGTCCGCTTGGCGAACCTTCCGCAAGCTCGGCTTCGGCAGTTGCCACAGGATCTTTGCTTCCGCCGCGCCATTCGGATAGAACTTCGTCGACTCCTGGCCCGTCGGTTGCAAGATGATGTCTACGCGCCGGTTGTACGCCAGCCACGTATTGCGCACGCGTTTCATCATCCATTTTTCCGGTTTCGCCGGATTTTGCTCTTCCAACTGGCTCACGTCGCTATTTTCCAGTTGCCGCTCTTTGCCTTCCGCGCGCGTTTCTATCTTGTCCGCGGAAATTCCCTGCGAAACAAGATAATCCCTCACGCGATCGGCCCGCCGCTGGCTCAACTCCTCGTTATAGGGGGAAGATCCGCGAACGTCCGCGTGTCCCACCACCGTGAGTTTCGCTGTGTCGTCATAGTCCAAATATTTCTTGAACGTAGAGGCAACTTCGTTCAGTGACTGTTGCTCGCTGCTCACCAGGCCAACGTCTGGATGTTCCTTCACCGGGTAAGCCGTGGGATAGAAAACGCTTTCGAGCGTCACCACAGGCATCGGCTCGATCGAGCCGGTGATATGCAGCGCTGCTGTCTGCGTCGTCGTTCCACCGCAAACGTTGGTGGCCGTCAAACTGTAAGTTTGATTCTCATCGATCGCCCCCACGTTCTGCTGTTTCGGTTGCGCGGTGACCTGTTGGCTGCCGTTGGTCTGAACATTTCCTATCGGATCGATCGACACTGAGCTTGCGTTCGATGAAGTCCAGCTCAACGTCGATGTTCCATCTTCCTTCACTTTGTCGCCGATCTTGTGATACCGCACTTCCGTCGGATTCAGCGTCAGCGTCGCCGTCGGCTGGATGTTCACGTTGATCGTCGCGCTTTGCGTCACCGTGCCGCCCGGACCCGTCGCCGAATAGTTATACGTCGTGGTCGCCTTCGGCGAAACGGATTGCGTACCGCTCGCCTGCTGCGCTCCTACTTCGCTGATGTTTACGTCCACCGCGTCCGTCGAACTCCACGTTAGCGTGGACGAGTCTCCGCAGTTGATCTGCGTCGGCGCTGCCGAGAACGTCCCCGATACCGGAGCAACAGCCACGGTGGTGTTGACGAGGCCCGCCTTGAATCTCGGTTGCGCCGTCAGCGTGTTCCCCTGCTTCCAATCCTTCGTTTTTGTCTTTCCGTCATTTAGTTGCACGGTTATGCGCTGTCCCGCCGTCACCGTGACAGGACCCGACCATAGCGTTTTTCCGCCTCGGGTCACGTCGATTTGGTACGTGCCGGGCTTGACCAGCAACCGCTGATGCCAAAACAGTGCGTTGAAGTTGAATTCGTCCACATGCCCGACGAAGTATGCCGGGGTCTTGCCGTTCAGCAGGACCGCGGCGCGCGAGTCGCCTTTTATCTCGATATCGCCGAACGGTCCAGAAACGTCGCCGCCCGACGCTTGCAGCTTCACGTCTAGAGCGGTTGTTTTTCCGGCGGTGATGTCGACGTCCTGCGTCTGTGATGTATAGCCGTAATTGTAGACGCCTACGGAATGCTTTCCAGCCGGCAACTTGATGGGGTGGCTGCCTTCCCGTATGGCATTGCCGTCCACAAAAACATAGGCTTGCTTTGGCGTAACTTTGACTTTCAGCTTCCCGTCCTGGGCGAATGCGGGCGCGGCGGACATGAGCGCGACAACCATCGCGAGAAAGGGAACCAGAGCGAGAGATTTGATCCTCATCTTCCTTAAGCTCCTTCCGAGTTGAGCAATTTATGAGATGTGGGAGCGAAACGCTCCTGTTTATGCCATTTACAAGCGGGGGCCAAGGGTGGGCAGGTTCAATTAGACGCCCCCAACGTATTCTGAGTCAAGAGGATTAACCTCCACACGGGATAGGGATATTCGATGTATTGCCTCTGGAAATCTGACGGCCTGGCAGGTTTCGTTCGCCCCTGCTTCGGGCTTGGACCAGACTGTTCATTTCAGCAGCGGGCTTTCCCACAAGCGGACACATGGGCTTGTGCCAGTGCGCTATGGGCGGTCTAACTTGTTATTTTCCAGGGACTAAGCGGCGGGAGCTTGGTCTATCATTTGCATACCTCTTTGTTATTCGAGTGAGGTGTATTTATGACTTTTTGGCAAGACGTCCGCTACGGCCTGCGAGTTCTCCTGAAGTCACCGGGCTTTGCCATCATCGCCATCCTCACGCTCGCCCTCGGCATCGGCGCGAACTCGACAATCTTCAGTTGGATCAACTCCACCGTGCTCAATCCCATCCCGGGCGTCTCTCACGCTAGCCAATACCTTGAACTGACTACGGGCAGCGCGAATCAGAATAATCAACTCTCATATCCCGACTACGTCGATCTGCGCGACCGAAATCATAGTTTTTCCGCGCTCATCGGCTCCGGCCTCAGCTCCATGGATCTCACCGCGAATGCCAAGCCGCAGCGCGTCTGGGGCGTTTTCTGCACCGCGAATTACTTCGATGCACTCGGCGTGCGGCCGGTTCTCGGCCGCGGTTTCCTTCCTGTCGAGGGCACAAAGCCTGGCGGCGCGCCCGTGGTCGTCATCAGCTATCGCCTGTGGCAGGTCCGCTTCGGCGGCGAACGTTCCATTATCGGTACCACGATTGAGGTTAACAAGCACCCGTACACAATCATCGGAGTCACTCCTCCGGTTTTTCAGGGAACTCAAACGGGTTTGCGGGCCGACATGTGGATTCCCCTCATGATGATTGGGCAATTCTGGCCGCAGGAAAATCCTCTTCAAGACCGTGGAAACGGCTGGCTCGTGGTGACGGGACACCTGAAGCCGGGAGTCACTCGAGAGCAAGCTCAGTCCGAAACGAGTGGGCTGATGCAACAGATCGCCCGCCAGTATCCTGATTCGCATAAAGGCAATAACTCGGTCATGCTTCATCCGCTCTGGCGCGCGCCCTCTGGCGCGAACTATTATCTCGATACCATTCTCTTTCTTCTGATGGCCATCTCCGGGGTAGTGCTTCTTCTTGCCTGTGCGAACGTCGCGAATCTGTTGTTGGTCCGTTCCGTCGCTCGCCGCCGCGAAATGGCGATTCGCCTTTCCCTGGGTGCTACCCGCTGGCGGCTCGTTCGCCAGTTGCTCGCCGAAAGCCTCATTCTCTCCTTGCTCGGCGGCGGGATAGCGATGCTCTTTACTCTGTGGACTGCGGGAACACTCTCCGATTTCATTCCGCCGGTCTCTGAGATTCCCATATCCATGAGCATTGGCGCCGACCACACTGTCCTTCTCGCGACGCTCGTCATTTCGCTCATCACCGGGGTCGTCTTCGGCATTTTGCCTGCGCTTCGTTGTTCATCGCTTAAACCGGTCGCCGTGCTCAAGGAGGAATCCGGCAGCATAACCGGCGGCGTGCGCAAAGCGCGTCTGTCCAGCGTCCTTGTCGTCGCGCAAATCGCCATGTCTCTCCTTTTATTGGTCTGTGCCGGGCTTTTCATCCGCAGCTTCCGTCTCGCGCAGCAATTCAATCCCGGTTTCAATCCGCACCACGTCTTGCTTTACTCCTATGACCTCTCTGGCGTCGGATACGATCAGAAATCGGGCGTCGAATTCGACCGTCAACTGTTCGCAAAACTTCAGGTGATTCCCGGTATTCAGTCCGCAACTCTGGCCGACTGGGTGCCTTTCGGCTTCGACTTCAGCTCCTACCTCGTCCAGGCGGAAGGCTACGTTCCTCAGCCGCACGAATCCATGGACATTGAATATGCGGACGTCGCTCCCGATTACTTTCGGACAATGCAAATCCCCCTCGTCGTCGGACGTGAATTCACCATAAATGACACGGCTGCGTCCCAGCTCGTTACTGTCGTCAATGAGGAGTTCGTAAAGCGCTACTGGCCGCATCAGGACGCCATTGGCAAGCGGCTCCATGCGGACGGGAAGTGGTTCACGGTGGTTGGAGTGGCGCGGAACAGCGACTACCACGATATCAACCAGAAACCGCAAGGGTTTTTCTATCTTCCGCTCTTTCAGGTTTATGATTCTAACGCTTCGATTCAGGTTCGCGTAGCAGGTAACCCGCTCGCCTTTGGTTCTCCCGTGCAGCAGGCCGTGCATTCCCTCGACGCTGATTTGCCGCTTTTCGATTTGACGACTCTCGACTCGCGCATTCAACTCAGCACAGTTACGCAGCGCATGGGCGGAGTTTTCGTCGGCGGCTTCGGTGTGCTCGCACTTATTCTCGCCGGCATAGGAATCTATGGCGTTCTGTCCTACACCACGCGCCAGCGTACGCATGAAATCGGAATTCGCATGGCGCTCGGTGCTGAGCCGCGCGACGTCTTCTCGCTGGTCTTGCGCCAGGGGGCGTTCCTTGCGGGCCTTGGTCTTGTCATTGGTTTGGCCGCGTCGTTTGTGCTCACACGCGCTTTGTCGAGCCAGCTCTTTGGTATTACGGCGACCGACCCACTGACGTTTGTTGCGGTTGCGATTCTGCTGCTGGCCGTCGCGCTCCTTGCCTGCTACATCCCCGCGCGCCGCGCCATGCGCACAGATCCTATGCTCGCGTTAAGGCACGAATAGCGAGCCATAAGGAGGCAGGGTTAAGAGCCAAAATGCGCCTTCCAGTCTATCTGCTTTCGCCGGTTGACCTTTGGCTACTTCGTCCGTCTAATGCAGCGAGGTGCCGAGGCGTTCGATGAATACACTGTTGCAGGACATCCGTTTCGGTCTGCGGATGTTATGGAAGGCTCCCGGATTCACCGCCGTTGCTGTCCTCACCCTGGCGCTCGGCATCGGCGCTAACACCGCAATTTTCAGCCTCATTAACGCCGTGATGCTGAAGTCGCTGCCGGTGAAGGATCCGCAACAGCTCGTTCTCTTCCAATGGGACGACAACAAATGGCCTCCGAAATTTGGTCAGACGGGATGGGACTCGGAATACTCATTTTCCTATCCCACGTTTCAGGATTTCCGTGCGCAAAGCGACACGCTTTCCAGTGCATTTGCATGGGTCCCGCTCGGCTTCAATGACGAAAACACCACGGTCGGCATCAACGGCCAGCCGACTCTCGCCAACGGTCAGATGGTGACTGGCGAATACTTCTCTGGCCTTGGCATCACTCCGCTTCTCGGCCGCGCAATCACAGAAGCGGACGAAAATCCTGGTTCCCCCCGCGTTGCCGTCATCAGTTACGCCTACTGGTCACGTCGTTTTGGACAAGACCGGTCCATCATCGGACGCAATCTCACATTGAATGCAATCCCTTTCACCATTGTTGGCGTCACGCCGTCAACTTTCTATGGTGTCCAGGTCGGAACCGAACCCGACCTTTGGATTGCTTTCGACGATAAGCCGAACCTCCGTCCTTGGAGTACCGAACCCAACAGCGCCACCTCCGTTTACACAGCGCGCGATTGGCTCTGCCTGAATATTATCGGCCGATTGAAAAACGGCGTCACCCGGGCGCAGGCGCAAAGTTCTCTCGACGCCATGTTTCATCACATCGTCACCGTCGACTGGCATCCGGATCACGAAAATCAGGTTCCACATCTGACGCTCCAGCCCGCCCGCCAGGGACTGCCTCAATTGCAGCAGAGCACCGGACAGCCGCTTTACATTTTGATGATCGCTGTGGGAATGGTTCTTCTCATCGCCTGCGCCAACGTCGCCACTTTGCTTCTCGCGCGCGCCACGGCTCGCAAAAAAGAAATCAGCGTGCGCCTCGCCATCGGCGCGTCGCGCTCCCGTCTGATTCGCCAGTTGCTCACCGAGAGCGTTTTGATGTCCGTCCTCGGCGG
>JBAUEH010000093.1:0-14449 GCA_049678505.1 Candidatus Acidiferrales bacterium | reverse complement strand
ACGCCGAAGGTGCCAGCGTTCCCGAATTACTCGAAGGACGCGCACTGAGGTTTTGAGGCGGGAGATTAGACGCTGAAGACTGGAAAAGCCAAAAACGGGCGGTGGAGTGTCCCAGCGCCAGCGGGATACGGGCCGCTGCCGTTTTCGAATGGCGTGATGGCCGGCGACACGTTCTATATGAGCGGGCACATTGGGCTGGACGCGGCGACGAAAAAAGTGCCCGCGGACGCGGAGCAGGAAGCGCGGCTGATGCTGGATGCGTTCCGCGAAACGCTTTCGCGGGCGAAGCTGGGGATGGAAGATTTGGTTTTCGTGCAGGTATTTTGCTCGGATGTTTCGCTCTTCGATAAATTCAACGCGATCTACCGGACGTATTTCTCGGGGGAGTTTCCGGCGCGGGCGTTTCTTGGTTCCGGGCCGCTGCTGTTTGGGGCGCGGTTCGAGATTCAAGGCATTGCGGTGAAGCGACCGAAAAGCCGCAGCGGCAAGCAACGGCGGCAGTGAGTTCCAACCTCTAAGACCGATCCATAAAACAAAAAGGAATACTTCGCGCGGATAAAGCGCGCGATAGGAAAGTATGGTAGTGACTCAGTTTGCGATAACTGCGTTAATCAGGTATTCGCCGCTAAAGATAAATCGCGTGTCCCATATCTCCCATCAACACGAAGAAAAACCAGTCGAGGGGCTTTGAGTGGTCCATCTGATATGTCGTTTGCATGACACTCGGCGCTATCTCCGCATATTGAGTGTGCAGGCCCGCCGTCGACTCAGGCTCCGAGGCCGCCGGAAATCTCCTCTGCTCAATCTTTTTGAGGTCCGCATTCGGACCAGAGAGATACGTGAGCGTCGCCTTCTGCGCTGCGCTTGGGTCGCACGCGTAAGTTAGACCGACTGCTTGATCATCCGGGTCAGCAGTCCTTGCCCCCGCGAACGGCGATGTAGGGTCCTCATTAGCTTGCTGTCGGTCGTAGTGCCGTAGTCCCCAAAACTGCGCTTCTTTGTTCACGTATTTCCATTCGGGTAGAGCATCGGGTAGCGCTCTCCGGCTCTGCCCGTTTTCGTCGCGCATCCTTGAAAGGACCTGTCGCAAGAACTGCTCGTCGGTCGCGACCAACACCACGCCCGCTTGCGGGAACGTGACGAAAGTCGTCAGGGTATCCTGCTCCGACGGCTCTTCAAATACGGCGACTTTGTGTCCCTCAATCTCCTGGATGCGCAACGCGACAGACGCAGCATCTTTCATGAAGGCATCGCGGCGGTCGCCGAGGTTGTCCTTGAATATCGCTAGAGCGCACCCTTCAAAAGGCATCTCGCCCAAGCCTTTTGGGGGCCGGAAGTGGCGCGAGGCTTCCATCGCAAACAAGACTTTCTGACCTTCAAGATGTTCCTCAAGAATGCCGTTCTTGGCATTGAACAGCGCCAACGTCAGTCCTTCGAATCCTTTTGCCAATTCTTCGGTCATAACGCGGCTATTCCTAGATTCATCCTCGCCCGTTCGAAAATTGGACATCCAGAAAGGTCCGTTGGCGACCAGAATGGTCTCGGTGTTAGGGGGAAGCCATGAGAGCACTCGATTGAGGTCGATTGATCCTCGTATTTTGCCGACAGTCGTCGTGTTCTTCTGTATGCACCCTGCACTGAAGACAACAATAAGAAATGAGACTCCTAGAGTTCTTGTTGCATTTCTCCGCATGCTTGATGTCACTCCCGATTTCATCTAGTCGAGTTTACTAGATTGGCGAGTAGAACTTGGGAACGAAGAATGGTTTTGTGATAAGCCTCGCGGGAATGGACGTGTAGTCGGATTATCGGAAACTACGCCACTAAATCGACCTGAGTCGCTGCCAAAAATATACTCATGTTGAATTATATGTTGCAGCTAAGGCTGCGACCCACAAAACCGCATACTCGTGGCGCGCAATATAAAGGTGCGATTCTGACCAACCTTGGACTCACCCGGCCAAAATGTCTTTTTGCGCGTGCGGTAGAGGCTAGCACCTTCCTGAAAGGTTCCCGTAACATTTGAGGCGTTCTGAGAAGTTGAGCGAGGCGAACGATGCGTATTAAAAACGCCGACGCGCCGGAATTTCTGGAGACGGTGCGGAAACTTTTCCGCGAATATGAGGCGAGCATCAAGGTCGATTTGTGCTTTCAGGGATTCGAGAAGGAACTGGCGGAGCTTCCGGGAGAATACGCGCGGCCAAGCGGGCGATTGCTGGTGGCGTTCGAGGGAGATGAGGTTGCAGGAAGCGGGGCGCTTCGGCGGCTGGAGGGCGATGTTTGCGAGATGAAGCGGCTGTACGTCAGGCCGGAGCATCAAGGAAAAGCGATCGGAGCGGGGCTGGCGCGCGCGCTGATCGAACAGGCGAGAGAAGCTGGCTACACGCGAATGCGGCTAGACACGATGCCGTCGATGGCGCGAGCGATCGCCATGTACCGATCACTGGGATTTCGGGAGATTGACGCGTACCGATTCAATCCTGTGCCGGGGGCGCTGTTTTTTGAGTTGCCGCTTGCTGAAGTGAAGTTTTCGCGCAAGCTATAGCGATGGAAGGTTCGAGCGCGGCGAATTTTCCGCGGCGACTTCCAACGACGCTACGGCGTCGCCGGAAACAGGCAGGCGTCCCAAGAGAAAAGCAGTGAGACCGGCGATGAGGCCGCCGCTGATGATGACCGCTTCCCAGGCCAGGCCGACGGCAGCGGTCTTGACGGCAGGCGCGCCGAACGGGACGAGCAGGACGACAAGGGTGGCTTCACGAACGCCGATGCCGCCCTGCGTGATGGGAATGACGGCGGAGAGTTTGGCGAAGGGCCACGCAAAAAGCCAAGCGCGGAACAGAAGATGCAGGCCGGTCGAATCGGCGACGCGTGACGTTAACCAAATAAAACTTCCCTGAACGACCAATCCGAGGCAAAGAGCTGCGGCGACGTAGTGAGGCTTGCGGCGCATGGAACGCGCCGCGCGGCGCAACCGGACGATGCCGCGGCGCAACGCGAACGATATTCTTCGCGCAGGAAACCACAAGATAGCCGGAGCGATCAGCGCGAGGAGTACGACGAGCGCAATACCTGCGATTATAAAAACGCGGCGCGCCTGGGCCGACAGCGTTCCGGGCACGAGCACGGCGCCGAGAACGATGAGCAGCGCGAGAGCGGCAAAGTCAAGAATGCGGTCAAGAAGGCCTCCCATGAAGATTGCCGCTCTGCTTTGGCCGCTGCGAAGAGCGAGGGCCCCGCGAACCACGTCGCCGCCGACGATGGACGGCAGAAAAAGCGTGCTGAAGAGACCGGAGAAGTAGCAACGAACCGCTTGCCGAAAGGTAAGACGGGCGCCGGCTAAGTTGACCATCATGCGCCACTTATTGACTGCGATGAGGTGCGCGGCTAAATAGCCGGCGATCACCAAGAGCCACAGATGGAGAGGCAGGCGGCGCAGCGTGCGCCAGACTTCGGCGAGGGGCAGGAAATGAAAGAGGATAAGAAGGGCAAGAGCGCTGCCGCAGATTCGCAGAATGGCGCGAAGCCAGGGGCGGCCGGTGAGGATGTTCTTCCAGGCTTTCGGGAACATGGGCATTTGCCAAACTCAGCGGCCATTATGCCTGCATTCGCAAATGAATGTGGCTTGGAGCTGAGCGAAGTGCTTGCGCCACAAGACGTTCGGAATTAAGGTACTGGTTCGGCTAGTAAAGATGAAACGGGGGAGCCTGTGACCAGGAAGAAGATTCGCGTGGTGCAATACGGAGTTGGGCCAATCGGCGCATCGATTGTGCGTCTGATGAGACAAAAAGGCGCGCTGGAGATCGTGGGCGCGATTGATTCCGATCCGGCGAAGGCAGGACGCGATTTGGGCGAGATCGTGGGAGCGCACGACGCGCCATGGGGAATTCTGGTGTCTGCAGATGCCGCCGCCGCGCTGGACAAGCAAGTGGACGTGGTGATGCATTGCACGTCTTCGTATTTGAAGGACGTGACCGGGCAATTGCTGGCGTGCATCGAGGCGGGATGCTGCGTGGTGTCGACGTGCGAGGAGCTCGCGTATCCGTTCTGGAAGCATCCAGAGCTTTCGGCAAGGCTGGATGAGGCGGCGAAAGAAGAAGGAGTGGCGATTGTGGGCACGGGGGTGAATCCGGGATTCGTGATGGACAAACTGGTGCTGACGCTGGCGACGGTCGCGCAGCGAGTGGATTCGGCGCGGAGCGTGCGGATCGTGAACGCGTCGAAGCGGCGGCTGCCGTTGCAGAAGAAAATTGGGGCGGGGATGACGCCGGATGAATTTCGCGAACGAGTGGCCGCGGGAGTGATCAAGCATCATGGCTTGCCGGAATCGGTGGCGATGGTCGGCGATGCGCTTGGTTTTGAGCTGGACCAGATCACGGAGACGATTCAGCCGGTGATTGCGGAAGAAAACGTGAAGACAGAATTCCTGGAAGTGCAGGCGGGGCAAGTGGCGGGAGTTCATCAAGTTGCGCGCGGGATTAGCGGAGGCGCTGAAAAGGTCTTCATGGAGTTGAAGATGTATGTGGGCGCGAAGGATCCGGCGGATACGGTGACACTTGCCGGCGAGCCGAACATCAGCCTGACGGTGCCGGGAGGAACGCATGGCGACATTGCGACGGCGGCGGTGGCGGTAAACGCGATTCCGACCATTCTGGCTGCGGCGGCGGGGCTACGCACGGCGCGGGAGTTGCCGTTCGGGTATTTCGCGCCGAATGCGGCGCCGTAGGAAACGGTGATCGGTGGTCAGTGATGAGCAAAGGCGCAGAACCCTTGAGCGTGGCCCATTTTGCTATACGATTGGCTCGAATTTGGGTGTGATCTCAGCGGATTTGCAGTCAACGCAAATTGCCCCCTCGTAGGGTGACACCTTGTCCACGTTCATCGAGTTTTGGGTTTAGAGACGGCCATTTGTCCTAAGGCAAATGAGGCGATAACTCAGAGACATTCGCCGACATTGACGGCCATCAATGCAAAAGCAGATTCCTCGTCGTCCCGATAAACGGGACTCGCTCGGACTTCGGACTGACGACCAAAATACGGTCGTCAGTTTTTCTTCCAGTAGGAAGCGATGGCGGCGTAGTCCACGTCGGATTTTGCGGCGGCTTTGACGGCGGAATAGGCTTGATAGGCCGCTGCGCCCGCAGGAAGTTCGATTCCGTTTTCCTTAGCAAGCTCCATGGCCAAACGGATGTCTTTGTGCATCAGGCGCAGCGGGAAGCTGGGAGTGAAATCGCGCTTGAGGATGACGGGAGCTTTCACGTCGAGAACCGGCGCGCGGCCCATGCTGGATTGCAAGACTTCAATGAGTTTGGCGGGTTCGACGCCAGAGCTGGTGACGAGCTCGAGGCCTTCGGCGAGAGCTTGGACTTCGAGGGCCAGGATTAAGTTCATGGCGAGTTTGACGGTTTGGCCTGCGCCGTTTGGTCCAAGAAGGAAAAAACGCTTGCCGACAGCTTGGAGGATGGGCTCGACGCGGTCGAGGACTTCTTTTTTGCCGCCGACCATGAAGACTAGCTCTCCTTTTTCGGCGCCCCATGTGCCGCCGGTGACGGGCGCGTCGAGGAAATCGACGGATTGATCCGCGCAGGCTTTGGAGACGCGGCAGGCAAGGGCCGGAGAAACGGTGCTGGAATCGATGAGCACGCTGCCTTTTTTCAGAGCAGACAAAGCGCCCTGCTTTCCCCAGAGCACTTCTTCGAGCGCCGGAGGGTCGCTGACGATGGTGAGCAAGACATCGACTTGAGATGCGAGGTCTTTGGGGGAATTGGCGACGGAAGCGCCCTGCGCTGCCAGCTTTTGAGATTTTTCGGCGGTGCGATTCCAGACGGTGAGCGGAAATCCAGCCTTGAGCAAGTTCGCGCCCATCGGCGCGCCCATGAGTCCGAGTCCAATGAGTCCCACGCGTGGCTTCATGCCATCCTCCTGGCCATTCTGCTGATTTTAGCAGGAATGAATATAACGGCTGAAAGATGCGGAGAAAACGAAATTGTGGAGGAGATAGAAAAAGCTCCCGAATGCTAGGACTTAGGAAGCTGCTGCGGGTTGGGGCTGATAGAGAACTTCGCGGATGCGCAGCACGGAGGAATAGGGAATGGCGATGCGCAAGGTGCTTTGGCGGCCAGACTGAAAAAAACGATCTTCGAGGTGAATGTGCTCGCCGGAGTCGCTCGCCAGCGTCGCGGTGATGCAGATATGGATGTCGGCGGCGCGATAACTCACTTCTACACGTTTACCGACTAGGCAAGCAAACGACGACATGGGGGGAGCGTAGAGGGGCGGGAGGACCCGGTCAATAGTACGAATGGAAAAGCTGTGGAAATCTTGCGCTGGGCAAACCATCAGGTGAGGACGCTGAATTCGACGCGGTTGCGGAAGGAATCGATGCGCTCGGCGCGGACGCGGATGCGGTCGCCGAGATGGAATTCACGGCGGCCGCCTTGATTTTTGCGGGAGCGGAAGGCTTCTGCAACGATGGCATGGTCGCTTTCGCGGTAGCGGAAACGAGCGCCGAAGGTTTCTTCGAGGCGGTCGACGGGGACGAGGCCTTCCACGAAGACGTCGAAAAGCTCAACGAAGAAGCCGAACTTCTGGACAGAGATAATCAGAGCGTCGTATTCCTCGCCGAGATGGCCTTCCATGTATTGCACGGTTTTCCAGTCCATCAGCTCGCGCTCGGCACCGTCGGCGCGGCGTTCGGCTTCGGATGTTTCGACGGAGATTTCCTGCAATTCGGATTCGCGATAAGGACCTTTGACGGCAGAGGGATTTTCGAGCGCCCATTTTAGTATGCGATGGACGATGAGGTCCGGGTAGCGACGAATGGGCGAAGTGAAATGGGTGTATTGATCGGCGGCGAGAGCGAAATGGCCGAGAGGCTCGGCAGCGTAGCGGGCCTGCTTCAAGGAGCGAAGCATCAGGTAAGAGAGAATGCGCTCCTCGGGCTTGCCAGCGATCTTTGCGGTGAGGCGCTGATAGTGCTGCGGGCGGATGGCGATGTCGCCGGCGGGAAGGGCGACGTGCATGGGGCGCAGGCGGCTGCTCCGTTCACGGCCAGCAGGACGCACGGTGCCGTGGCGGACAGCGATGCGGCGCTCGGAGAGATCTTCCACGCCGAAGGAGTAGCCGAAGGCGCGGGCGAGCTCCTCAAATTCCAGAACCTTCTTGGCATCGGGCTTTTCGTGAACGCGATGGAGCGAGGCGATCCCGCGGCGTTCCAGATAGGAGGCGACGGATTCGTTGGCGGCGAGCATGAATTCCTCGATGATGCGATGGGCGATGTTGCGCACGCTGCGGGAGATGCCGACCATGCGGCCCATTTCGTCGAACTCGATGACCCGTTCGGGCAAGTCGAAATCGATGGAGCCGCGAGCGACGCGGCGGGCATTGAGAGCGAGGGCGACGGTTTTCATGCGGCGAAAATGCTCGGCGAGAGAAGCATAACGCGCGGTCATTTCGGCGTCGCCTTCGAGGACTTTGTGGACGTTGGTGTAGGTCATGCGCTCGGCGGAACGAATCACGCCAGGAGTGAATTCGGCTTCGAGAATTTTACCGCCCGCATCGAGCTGGAGAATGGCGCTCATGACCAGGCGATCGACGCGAGGATTGAGAGAGCAAATTCCGTTGGATAGCTCTTCGGGCAGCATGGGAACGGCGCGGTCGGGAAAGTAAACGGAAGTGCCGCGGAGGCGGGCTTCGCGGTCGAGATCCGAGCCGCGGCGAACGTAATGAGCGACGTCGGCGATATGCACCTGAAGCTCGAAGCCGCCGCCGGGGCGGGGCGCGACATGGACGGCGTCATCGAAATCCTTGGCGGTTTCTCCATCGATGGTGACGATGGGAAGATGGCGAAAATCGCGGCGGCCGGAAAGATCTTCAGGGAGGACTTGCTGCGGGATGGCGCGCGCTTGCGCGAGAACTTCATCGGAGAACACATGGGGGAGATGATGTTTGCGAATGACGATTTCGACGTCGACGCCCATTTCACCGTGACGACCAAGAATTTCAACGACGCGGCCCGCGGGAGCGGCTCCGCCGCGCGGATAGCGGGTAAGCTCGACATCGACGACGGCGCCGTCCAGTTCAGGCAAACGCAAGCGGCGGCTGGCGCGGGCAGGGTCGGCGGAATCGAGCTGGAGCTTGGCGCGCAGGGCGGGAGTGAGCTCGTCGCCGGGCGGAATAATGATTTCGTGGGCGATGCGCGTTTCGTAAGGCAGGACGACATTGCCGTGCGGGCCGTAACGAAACAGGCCGACGACGGTGGGATGTGCGCGCGAAGTGACTTTTTCAATGCGGCCCTCGAAGCGGCCATCAGGATGACGGCGCGCGATGCGGGCGAGAACGCGGTCGCCGTGCATGGCGTCGCCCATGGCGTCCGCGCCGATGAAAAGATCGCCATCCATGCGGGGAATGGGCTGGTCGGGAACGACGAAGCCGTAGCCGTCACGATGGGCTACAAGGCGGCCGGCGATCAGATTGGCGTCTTGGCGAGGATGACGAGCTTCACGCGCGGGCGCGGCGAGGGTAGGAGGTTGTGCGGACGGTTTGCGGTCCGCGCGTTTGCCGGTCAGGCGGAAACGGTTATGCGATTCGTCAACGTCACCGCTGCGTTTCAGGCGGGAGAGCAACTTGGGCAAAGAGCGGCGCCCCCCGTGATGGAGATTCAGCGCGGCGGCGATTTCGCGAATGCTCTGCGGGCGAGCAGCGCTGGAAAGGTGAGCTAAGAGACGCGCTTCGTCAATTTCCTCCGGACGCGAAGGCGGGCGATTTTGATCGGAGTGCCGGTCTTTTTTCTTCATGGACTTTGCTTCATAAAAGGCGCATGGGCAAAGATTGAGGTTAGGCGTCCAATGTTTGCATCGGTTCTCCGATTTCATTGTATGGCGCGGCGACGAAATCGCCCGCAACTTTTTTCAGGGGGCGGGGTTTGATTCGACGTTAAATCCGTTACCTGCCCCCAAGCGGGAACGGGACTCACACCCCAGGGACATAGGAGGCGGTTCGATGAGGATCGCCTCCTAGTTACTTTAGCGACGCACCCCAGGAGAGCCGTGCCTGCGCGTCAAAGGAATTTTTGGTTTTTGCTTGCCGGGGCGCGGCGGCATTGAATACCCTGAGTTGTGGCAACGAAGATCCACGATAACCATCATGGCCAGCCGGAAACGCTACCTGTTCGAACAGGGCCAAAGTTAACCTGACCTGTCCTCACCAGCTGTCCTTTGGAGCAAATAACGCTTTAGAATCGAGTCCGCCCACGGCCGATAGAATGGCCCAATATTCCGCTATCCTTAGCAGTGCATGCTTCCTCTTTTCTACATCCTCGTGCTGCAGCAGATCGCCCAGGGATTAGTGTCGCTCTGGGACGGCTGGAAGTGGCTGCTGATGGTTCGGCGGCGGCTGGAGACGCATTCCGGTTTCTATGCGCCGCGCGTGGCGGTGATCTGTCCGTGCAAAGGGTCGGAGCAAGGCCTGGAAGGAAACCTGACAGCACTGTTGAATTTCGATTATCCGAATTATGAGACGTTTTTCGTTCTGGCCAGCGCGCTGGACCCGGCGCGGATGGTCATTGACAGAGTGTCTTTGCCGAAGCAGCAGTCCACGCACGTGGTGATCGCCGGCTCGCCGAAAGAGCGCGGCGAAAAAGTGAATAACCTGAGGGCGGCGGTTCACGAAGCCGGAGCGAAATTCGACGTTTTGGTGTTCGTCGATTCGGATTCGCGGCTCGGACGATCGTGGCTTGCGCACATGGTGGCGCCTCTCGCGGATGGCAACCTGGGCGCGGCGACGACCTATCGCTGGTACTTTCCCAATAAAGGCGGATTCGCAAGCAGTCTGCTTTCCGCATGGAACGCCGCAATTGCGACACAACTCGGCGAACACGGACGAAATTTTTGCTGGGGCGGCGGCACGGCGATCCGGCGAGAAATGTTTGAGCGGGCCGCGGTGCTGGAAGCGTGGGAGGGAGCGGTCAGCGATGACTGGGCGCTGACTAACGCGCTGGAACGCAAGGGGCTGCGAATTCTTTTTGTGCCGGAATGCCTGGCGCCCACGGTCGGGGACGTTACTCCCGAGCAGCTAGTGGAATTCACGAACCGGCAACTGATCCTAACGCGCGTTTACTCTCCGCGGCGTTGGGGGTTGGCCGGGCTGGCGCATTTTTCTTACTGTTTCACGCTGGTGTATGCGGCGTTCGCGGTTTTCGCGCAAATGTTCAGCGGGTTTTCGTGGACAGGAATGTTTCTGCTGGCGCTTCTGATCGTGCTGCTGTCGGCGGCGAAGGGCGCGCTGCGCGCCATCGCGGTGCAAGATATTCTGCGCGAATGGCGAGCCAAATGCGACGAAGCGAGCTGGGCCTGGATCGTGCTGGCGCCCATCGTGCCCGGTTTGTTTTTCTGGAACTTCTTTATCTCGGCGTTTGAACGAAGGATTCGCTGGCGCGGCGTCCGCTACGAACTGGTCTCCGACACGCAGACACGGGTGCTGTCGCACTAGTCAGCGGCTCTTGCACCTCGCACAGCACCGCTTCCTTCATCACACGTCCATGCTCAAAGATAACGAAGAATTTAGGATTCATCTCAAATAGAAACTTCATCGTGCCGAATCGGATTCACTTTCTCGAAAAGCACGGCTAACTATCAATCTGCGTAGCAGATGGTGTGCCGCCTCGGCGTCGCCGGAAAGCCGGCGCTGAGTGAGATTTTGTGCAATACGTATTCGCTGCCCCACGCTCCGATTGCCCCCGAACTTAAATTTTGCCAGAACATGCCCGACTGTAATCCGTATGCCGATGATTATCCGTAACGCATCGCCGAACACGGGGTGGCCTGGCGACACTTCATCCGGTCTATCTTGGGGATCGAAGAAAGAAGCAACTTGGCGATTGAGAAGCGCCGATAACTCCGTTGGATCTTCGACGAGACAAGCCCTGCCATGGATCTGCGCCGCAGCGTAGTAGCTTGTCGGAGCGGACGATGCAGCGTCTTCTCCTGGTTCATGGTTCCAAGTGCTGGGGACAAATGTAGCTGCATCGATGACGGAAAACGTCACGAGTGAATTCTCGCGAATTGCCCCAAATACAGGGTTTGAACGGTGCAAATGCATTTCGAGCTCACCATCACGAGCGTAGGTAAAATGCGTAGGCGTGACCACCGGGTATGGTCGCGCTGCGCCGGTAGCGATAAGTTGCCCGAAGCGCTGCGCGGCCAGAAACTCCTGCCACTCCGTATCGTGCAGCGGCTGATCAAATGCTGTCCTCAACATCGGAATTCCTTTTTTGGAGTTGCCCCTTGATCTTTACTCTCCGGTTCGATTCGAAAGTCATAACAGCCTGCTTCGGTATCACGAACGTGCAAATACCGCACTGCAGGATTCTGGAATGCCTGCTCAATGACGGAATCCAGATTCCCATCCGAAGCCTGAACTTCGAAAATCGCTTTCCGCTCATCACCGTAAGCAACAATCGTGAGACGATGAGATCGAATATCTTCTGGAAATCCTCCTGTCTCGTTGTATCTTTCACAAGGGTTTGAATGAATAAAAACGGGTCCAGGCGAAGGTCTTACATCCATGCCGAAAAACGGATCGTAAGTGAACAAGATACGTTTATCGACGCCGACAACAAAATCCCGCAGGCAATGACGACATGGCCCGTAGCCGGTTGCGATTTCTTCGTGCACCGGGTGGCCATATTGGGGCGCCCGTCTTGTTTTTCTGACTTCTTCTGCCACTTTTGTGGGAATTGCGACCGCACGAATTGGGAGCATGACTATTGCCTCTGGTGATCTTTAGATTCGGAGCGTCATCTGAACTGCCCCGTGTCAGTCATTGTGAGGCGGCGCGCGCTGGGGTTCTATCCGATTCTTGCGTTCAAATCAGAAGCAATTTTTCAGGCGAGTGTACGGACGCGAAAGGCTGTCTGTCTCAGCGCCCGATGCTGCTGAGGAATGGATAATGTTCGGCAGCGGCCATGAAGAAGAGCATCGGAAAAGACAGCCAGAAAGCGGTGCGCGCAGCGAAGTTTGAAAACTGAAGCATCTTCGCGGCCTTTTCCGGAATAGGCGTTCCGTTTTCGACGCTGGCGCGGGTCCATTGAATCATGCGCTTCTGCACGCGCCAGACAATGCCCCAAGCGTTCAGCAGCATGATCAATCCCAAGCCTCCGCCGATGCTGATGGACAAATGCGCGTTGGATACGCCGGGGCCGGCATTCCATTCCAGCGTCACCCATGACGCTGCGATCACGACCACCGCGATCAAAATCGCGCGCACCCAGCCATTTGCGAGCGGGCCGGCGAACGGCATTTGCAGCGCGTAAAGAATTGCGTAGGCGACAAGCCACACGAGGAACCATTCGCCAAGCCAGCGACCGAGAAGGCCCGGTTGGCCGGAATTTTGCGCATCGAGCTGCAGCAAAATCGTGTAATAGCGCAAGCCGACGAGCACGGTCACGAGCGCGCTCCAGCGAAACCAGAGCATCGCGCGGGACATGAACACGGGATAGACTTTGCGGCGGGTTACGTCTTCGAGCGCCTTCATCGCCGGCATGCCCACCAGATTGAAAAAGTAGAGCAGGCCAATCCAAATGATTCCCGCGACGATGTGAATCCAACGCAGCACGATTTCTTCGTTGGCGATTGCGTTTTGCGGGAAGCTGAAATGCGGCTGCGCCGTGACGAGATGAAAGATGAAGCTCCCTACCGTGATCATTTTTCCTCCGTGTGATTCGTGAACGTTTTGGGCTGCGCAGAGAGGACGGGATTCGTGCCCTGGATTGCACCGCAAGATTCACTATCGCGCGATATCTGCGCTGCAGGTGTGGCGCGAAGGCGCGTGAGGGCCCAAGAGGCGTGCTCGGCAAGTATAGCATCGTCCGAGCGTGACAATTCCTCGAGACGCGAAACAATGTGGCGATACGAACGGTGCTCGCAGGTAATGCGTGAATTGCCGATGGCTACGCAGGCGTTGCGGAGCAGGCCGCGCCACTTGGTGCGTTTGACCGGACTAGCACGAAAAACGCGGCGAAAATCGTCTTCGGTGAGCGAGACGAGCCATTCGAGCGCCGGCATGAAAAGCGAAGGGTCTTCTGCAGGGACTGCGGCGTTCACCGGACCGGGCGTGCCCGCGGCGATTTTGCTTGGAAGGAATTCCGTGAGCGGCGTCGCGGGAGATTTGCGGTTCCAGGGACAAACATCCTGGCAAATGTCGCAGCCAAAAACCATGGAGCCCATAGCGGGGCGGAATTCCTCGGGAATCGCGCCGCGAAGCTCGATGGTGAGATAGGAAATGCAGCGGCGCGCATCGAGGACATACGGCGCGACGAAAGCATCCGTTGGGCAAGCATCGATGCATCGGGTGCAGGTGCCGCACAAATTCGGAGGCGGCGCGTGGCGATCCACGAGCGTTGGAGCGAGGTCCAAATCGGTAAGGATCACACCAAGAAAAAGCCAAGAGCCGAGCTGCTGGTTGATCAAGCAGGTGTTCTTTGCGAGCCAGCCGAGTCCTGCCTGTTTGGCGGCGACGCGCTCGAGGACCGGGCCGGTATCGACGTAGACGCGCGACTGAAAATCCTGATGGAGTTCGGCACGGAGCCAGGAGCCGAGCTGCTCGAGCTTGGATTTCAGCACGTCGTGGTAGTCATCGCCCCAGGCGTAGCGAGAAATCCACGCGCGCGGGGCGCTAAACGTGCTTTCCGCCGCTCCGTCGCGTGATTGATTCGCAACGGCTGCGGTGGAATACGGCAGCGGTGTGTTGTAGTTGATCGCGCAGACAATGATTGAGCGCGCTCCAGGCATGACGCCGGAGATGCTGTGGCGGCGCGCGTCGTGCAGGTATCGCATTTCGCCGGCGTAGCCGCGCGCGAGCCACTCCGGCAAGTGGCCAGGTTCATCGTCATTTTCCGCTCGCGCCACGCCGCAGAGATCGAAGCCGATGGCACGGGCTTGTTCTGCCAGCCGAGCGGTGATGGCGGCGTCAAGCATGACGCTATGATGCACCAGTTTCTCGGAGCTTGGCTGCGCTATCTCTGCGCCTCGGAGAATCAGACGCTTGCGCTGGCAAGGCCGCTTAAGCATTGATACAATCGCGAGCCATGGCAAACTGGCGGCAAATCCAGGGACGCATTCGCAGGGCGCTCACCAGCGCGGACCCGGCGGGCAAGCTGAACGAATTGTTTCAGAAGACGCGCGACGCGATGGTGGCGTTCGAGGCCGGCGCGCTGGAAGAAAAATCCGGGCGGAGCGACGAAGCGGTTCGCTGGTACACGATTGCCGCGCAGCGGTTTCGCCGCGCGGACTGGCGGCAAAAGGCTGCGGAAGCGCTGACGCGGTTGGGCGCGCCGGTGCCGGAGGAAGTGTCTACGGCGACGCGAGCTTCGCAGGCCAGCGGTGAAGACGGCGAGAATGCGGCCGGTGTGGCGGCGGACGCGCCACCATTCGACATTGAAAGGGCGGATGCGGGC
>JBAUEH010000092.1:0-50855 GCA_049678505.1 Candidatus Acidiferrales bacterium | reverse complement strand
GCAAGCGGCGCCGCCATTTTTTCTGGATTGCGGCGAGCATTCACCTGTGGCACTAGCAAGCGCGAACCTTCGGTGAATCGCTTTCCGGCGCGTGAACTAAGCTTCGCGCAGAACTGTTAGCTGACATCCTCAGACTCAGATAAAATCACCTGGTCAGAACAAACGAGCCAGTCAGTTCAATCTGCGCGGATGAACTTCCTACCAGAATCGAAAAGTCTCCTGGCTCCGCGGTCCATTGCTTGTTCTTGACGTCGTAATAAGAGAAGGACCGGCGATTGAGCGTGAGAGTGACTTCTTTCTTCTCGCTGGGCCTCAGAAAGACTTTGGCGAAGCCTTTCAATTCCTTAACGGGGCGCGGAACACTTGCGTGCGAATCGCCCACGTACAATTCCGCGACTTCTGCGCCCGCGCGATCGCCGGCATTTTTCACGTCAAACGATACGGTGACAGCGTCGGGACTCGAGCTTTCGCCAGGCGAAATGCGCAGGTGGCTGTACTGAAAGTGCGTGTAGGAAAGGCCGAAACCAAATGGGAAGAGAGGTTTCGTGCTGGAGCGGTCGTAGTATCGGTAGCCAAGAAAAATTCCTTCCGTGTAGGGCACGCGCTTGCCGCTTTCCTCATAGTAGCTGTGAAAAACGGGATTATCTTGCCAGCGGCGCTCAAATGAGGCCGGAAGCTTCCCGGATGGGCTGAAATCGCCAAAGAGAATGTCCGCCAGAGCTGCCCCGCCTTCTTGTCCCGGATACCAGGCGTGAAGAATAGCGGGCACGCTATCGATCCAGCCAGTCATGTCGACATTTCCGCCTGCGGTGATTACGACGACGACATTTTTATTCAGGCCGGCGACTTGGCGGATGAGGTCGTCCTGGCCGCTGGGAAGCGCGAAGGTGCGATCCGCGCCTTCGCCTTCCGTGTCAGGACTGAAACCAACGCACAGAATGACGGCGTCAGCTGTCGCAACCACTGATTTCATTTGAGGGTCGAGAACGTTTTTTGCGAAGACTGCCGGATGCAGCACTTTCACGCTGGTTCCCAAATAGTTGGTCACGCCCTCAAGGAAACTGATTTGATGGAAAGGCTCCGTCTGGGAGCTTCCGCCGCCGCCGATGACCGCGGGATAAGCATCCGGGCCAAGCACGGCGATGGTTTTCAGTTTGGTCTTGTCGAGCGGCAACAGATTCCCGTCATTCTTGAGCAGCACCATGCTGCCGCGAGCTTCCTCGCGGGCGACTTGATCGCTCCGTTGATCGTCGAGGGGAATGTTTGGATTCTTTTGGTCGCGGTCAAAAAAACAAAACTGAATCGCCTTGCGCAGAATGCGCCGCACTTTGTCGTCGATGGTCGCAGCCGTGACCTTGCCCTGCTGAATCGCGGGGAGAAGATTCGCCCGCGTCATGTAACGCGGCGAAGGCATCTCCAGATCGAGCCCGGCGTTTGCGGCGGTGACGGCGTCGTAAGTCGCTCCCCAATCCGACATGAGAATCCCGTCGAATCCCCATTCTTTTTTGAGAATGTCGATGTTCAGGTACGCATTCTGGGTCATGTGCTCGCCATTGACGAGGTTGTACGCGTCCATGACGGCGCCGGCGTGCGCCTCCCGGACGGCTGCTTCGAAAGCGGGCAAATAAATCTCGTGCAGGGTGCGCTCGTCCACAACGGCGTTGATGTGGTGACGGTCGTATTCCATGTTGTTCGCTACAAAATGCTTGACCGTGGCGATCACACCTTGGCTTTGCATTCCTTCGACGACGGAGACGGCCATGCGCGACGCCAGATAAGGATCTTCGCCGAAGTATTCGAAGTTCCGTCCGTTCATCGGCGCGCGATAGATGTTCAAAGCGGGAGCGAGAACAATATTCACGCCGCGCGCGCGGGCATCGCGTCCCATCGACGTGCCGACCCGCCTAGCCAGATCGCTGTCCCAGGAAGCGGCGAGCGCGATTCCCGCGGTATAGGCAGTTGTTGGGCCATAATCATGAACGCCGAGCGGGCCGTCGGACATCCTCAGCGACGGAATGCCGAGGCGCGGAATCGGCCGCGTGAAAAAGTTCTTCGTTCCCCCGATCAGCTCAATCTTCTCCTCCAAGGTCATTCGACTGAGGAGGGCGTCGACGCGTTTTTCGACGCTCGCGGGTGAGGATGTTTGCGGCTGCGCCAGCGCAAACGGAATCGCTAGCGTCAGAATCAGGATCGAGAGGGTTGTGCGCATTTTCAACATTGGCTTGTGATTCTCCTATGACTCGTGTCCGCACGGATACTCAGCGCGGGCCACGAACGAAGACAAGGTAAATCGCCATCGCCGTGCCTACGGCTGCCATAATCAGAGCAACTCCAATCGCCAGCGATGACGGGCGCTTCACACCCGTTTCGCCGCGATCAAGCGCCTGGATCAGACGAAGATGCCGCCACAGACTTGCCACGTCCACCACCACTCCGAGTGCGATCAGCGCAGTGCCAAACCACAGCGACAGACCGGTGGATTGCGTGGTTGCGCCAGGCTGGCGCACTTGCAGCATTTCCAGGAACAGGCCAAAGCGCGCGACCACGAAGCCGAAGCCCATCAGGGCCAGCCCCGTGCGAATCCACGCCAGGAAAGTTCTCTCCGCTGCCAGGTAATCGCGCAAATCCGTTCTTGGTGTTTCCGCCATGTTGCATCCAAATCTTGCCGCACGTTTGCGGCAGGCAAATCGCTGAAATCAAACCGAAAGATGATTCAAGGCGCTGCCACGCCTCAGTCTGGCTGACGCCAATCTGAAATAGCACATTGCGAGGCTTATGGCGATAGCGGCGGCAGCCGCTTGACAAATCCGGCTAACCAATCTAACTTGCCATAGTCTAACTATGCATCGTTAATCTATGTGAGGAGGCTTCATGCGCCGTGATGAAATCCCGCCGGGAACGCTGTACCTCTTAATCCTGAAAACTTTGGCGCGCCGCGGCGAACTGCACGGATACGAGATTGCCCGGACCATTCAGCAGAATTCCGAAGACGTGCTGCAAGTCGAAGAAGGCTCGCTCTATCCGGCGCTGCAACGGATGCTGGTGAAAGGCTGGGTAAAAGCATACTGGGGAACGACCGCGGAAAACCGGCGCGCGCGCTATTACCGGCTGACCGCCGCGGGCCGCAAGCAGTTACAAATCGAGCAGTCGCAATTCGAGCGCGTGGTGAACGCGATCACGCGCGTGATTCAGACGGCGTGAGAGATGCAGTAGCGAGTGACCGGAAAACCAAAATGCTGCGAAGGAAGACGGCGTTGCTGTTGAGGAGCACGGACAATGATATCGCTCGGTGAATTTGGGCGGCGGATAGCAATGCTGGTGCGGCGACAGAAATTTGACCGCGAGATGGATGAGGAAATTCGCCTGCACCTGGAGCTGCGGGAAAGAGAACAAGCTGCGAAAGGATTTTCGGTCGAGGAGGCCCATATGAACGCGCGAAAGAATTTCGGGAATGCATTGGCGCTGCGCGAAGCGAGCCATGATTCCTGGGGCTGGGCTTCACTCGAACACTTCATGCAGGATTTGCGCTTCGCTTTGCGCATGCTGCGCAAAAGCCCCGGATTCACAGCGACCGCTGTGCTGACGCTCGCGCTCGGCATCGGCGCGAATACCGCCATCTTCAGCATGGTGAATTCCCTGCTGCTGCGGCCCTTGCCCGTCGATCAGCCGGATCAGTTGGTGGTTCTTGCGTTCCAACAAAAAAACGGTCCTGTGCAGCAGCAGATATCCTATCCGAACGTTCAGGATGTTCAGAGGCAGGCCTCGCGTGTCTTCTCGGATGTCTTTGCCTACGAAGTCGGCTTGGATGCGCTGATCATCGACAACAAAGGCAAACGGCTCTTGACCAACTATGTGACCGGAAATTACTTCACGAGCCTGGGCCTGAAACCGTATCTCGGACGGCTGATTCTTCCCACGGAGGGACGCGTTGAGAACGCCGATCCCGTGCTTGTCCTCAGCTATGCCTACTGGAAATCGCAATTCAATGGCGACCGTGACGTCTTAAATGAAAAAGTTTCGATCAACGGACATCCGGTCACTATCGTCGGCGTGGCACCGCCGGGATTTCACGGGCTTAATACGCTGCTTGATGCACAAGGCTTCCTGCCCTACGGGATGCTGGCCATCGGCGGCCGCGAACCCGGATTCATGACCAATCGCGGGCGAACCTCGGCGTTCGCGCTGGCGCGCCTGCGCTCCGGCATGGCTGTGCAGCAAGCGCAAGCCGAGTTGGGAGTCGTAAGCCAGCGGCTCTCCGCACAGTATCCGAAAGACGATGACGGCATTCGCTTCAGCGCTTATCCGGAGCGTCTCGCGCGCCCCGACCCGCAAAGCGGGCGGCAGATGGTTCGTGCCGGGACGATTTTTTTGGGGCTGACGCTGCTGGTGCTCTTGCTGGCGTGCGTCAACGTAGCAAATATTCTGATGGTTCGGGCCGCCGCGCGGCGGCGCGAGATGGCTCTGCGTGCGGCCCTTGGCGCTCCGCGAGGCCGACTGGTCAGCCAGTTGCTCACCGAAAGTGTCCTGCTGGCCCTGCTCGGCGGCGCCGCGGGAATTGTTCTGGGAATTTGGGGTGGCGCCGCGGTTGCTGCCGTCAACTTGAAGACCTCGATTCCGATTGATCTGAACTTCGGCTTCGACTGGCGCGTTTTCCTGTTCGCTTTCGGCGCGGCGCTTTTCACCGGAGTGATTGTAGGAATCGTTCCGTCCGTGCGAGCCTCTCGGGCCGACGTGAACCAGGTGCTGCGCGAGGGCGGCCGTGGAATCGCCGGAGGGAAGCAGCGGCTGCGCAACGTCCTAGTGATGGCGCAGGTGGGCGGCTCGCTGGCGCTGCTAGTTATCGCCGCTCTTTTCATGCGCAGCCTGAGCGCTGTTCAGAAGGTGGACCTGGGCTTCAACCACCATAACGTTCTGAACCTAAGCATGGACCCCAGCAACATCGGGTACAACGACGCCCAGGCGCTCGCCTTTTACAAGAATCTGCTGGACCGCGTCCGGGCGCTTCCCGGAGTGCAGTCCGCAAGCTTCTCCTTTGCCATCCCCTTCGGTTACGTCGGCTCGAACAACACCGTAGAGGTCCAAGGCTATCAGCCACCCGCCGGCGAGCCAGCTCCTGTCGTGGCGATCAACTTCGTCTCGACGGATTATTTCCGGACGATGGGCATTCCCATCGAGCGCGGCCGAGCGTTCACCGATGCCGATACTGCGAAATCCACAAAAGTGGCGATCGTCAGCGAAGCCATGGCCAAAAAATTCTGGCCGAATGGAGCGGCCCTCGGCCGCAAGTTCAAATCACCGGGAGCAGGGAACGTACCGCTGGAGATCGTCGGGATCGCCAGGGACGCGCGTTTCGCGAGCTTGTCCGGGCCAATCGATCCTTATTTCTATCTGTCCGTAACGCAAGACCCGCCACCGTTCGCGAGTCTGCAAGTGCGCACCGTTGCGTCGCCCGAGTCGATGACTTCTGTGATTGAACAACAGGTGGCTGCTCTGGCGCCGGGCCTGCCCCTGTTCGACGTGCAAACAATGGAAGAGGCGCTATACACGCTCAACGGCCTGCTGCTTTTCCAAATAGGAGCGGCACTGGCCAGCATCCTAGGCCTGCTCGGCCTGACGCTGGCGATTGTCGGAGTGTACGGCGTGGTGTCGTATTCTGCCGGGCAGCGCACGCACGAGATTGGCATCCGCATGGCTCTTGGAGCGCAACGGCGCGACGTTCTGAAAATGATTTTTCGCCAGGGCATCGTCATCGTGATGGCAGGCGTAGTCGTGGGCCTGCTCCTGGCGTTTGCGCTGGCGCGGGCGCTCAGCGGCGCATTCTTCGGCGTCAGCCCTTCCGACCCACTGACCTACGTCAGCGTGGCGTTGCTGTTAAGCGTGGTGGCCCTGCTGGCGAGTTACATTCCGGCAAGAAGGGCGATGCGTGTCGATCCCATGGTAGCGCTGCGCTATGAATAGTTGTAGCGCCCACTTTCAGGTGGACAAGTGGCAACTCGGAACATCGGAGAAGAAAGATCGTGAACTGGCTTGGTGGATTGGGGCGGCGGCTGGCGATGGTGGTCCGCCGCAAACAATTTGACCAAGAGATAGATGACGAAATTCGTCTGCATCTTGAGCTGCGCGAAAAGGAACAAGCTGCGAACGGATTTTCGGCCGAGGAGGCCTATATGACAGCACGGAAGAATTTTGGCAACACGCTGGCGCTGCGCGAGGCGAGCCACGACTCGTGGGGTTGGGCGTGGTTCGAGCATTTGTCCCAGGACTTACGCTTCGCTTTTCGCATGCTGCGCAAAAATCCGGGATTCACGGCTATTGCGATTCTCACGCTGGCGCTGGGCATCGGCGCGAACACTGCGATTTTCTCCTTCGTGTACGGAGTGCTGCTGGCGCCGCTGCCGTATCAAAATGCTTCCCAGTTGGTCGTGATGAACGAGACGACGCCGAAAGTGGGCAACGTCAGCGTGTCGTATCCGAATTTCCAGGACTGGAGGACGCAGAACCACGCGTTTTCGCAGATGGCCTATGTCCAGGAAATGAGTTTCAATCTTGCGGGCGCAGGCGTGAGCCAGCCGGAAAATATCATTGGCGATGCGGCGTCGCCGAATTTTCTTTCGATGATGGGCGTACGGCCGTTGCTGGGCCGCGACTTCGATCCGTCGGAAGAAAAACCCGGCACCGCGCCGGTGGCGTTACTGAGCTATTCGCTTTGGCAGTCGCATTTTGGCGCGGATCGTAACGTGCTTGGCCGCACGATTACGCTTGACGGCCGCAGCTTCACGATCATCGGCGTGTTGCCGACGAATTACCGCTGGCTGGGCAAGATTGACCTGATGCTGCCGATCGGCGTGTGGATTACGAACAATCCCTCGGCGACGGACAGAGGCGACCGTGGCGACAGCACGGTTGTCGGCCGCCTCGCGCCCGGCGTCACTTTGGCGCAGGCGCGCGCAGAAATGGTGGGGATCGCCGCAGTCTTGGCGAAGGAATATCCGGGCGAGAATGACCAGTTCGGCGTTGCGCTGCAATCGATTCGCGATGCGTTCGTGAGCGGCACGCGCCAGGCGATCTTAATTCTGCTCGGCGCGGTGATGTTTGTGCTGCTGATCGCGTGCGCGAATGTCGCGAATCTCTTTTTGGTGCGAGGGGCCGCGCGAACGAAGGAAATTGCCTTGCGCATCGCCTTCGGCGCGAGCCGCAGCCGCATCGTTCGCCAGATGCTTACCGAGAGCTTTGTCCTTGCGTTCCTCGGCGGAATTCTGGGCCTCGCCTTAGCGATTGGAGGAATCCACGGAATGACGGGCCTCATTCCGACGGGCACGCTCGCGGGCGCTAGCGTGAATTTGAACGGCGCAGTGCTGCTGTTTACGGCAGGCGTGGTGGTGCTGGCTGCATTTATCTTCGGACTGGTCCCGGCAGCACATTCGACCAAGCAGGATGTGCAATCCGAACTGAAAGAAGGCGGGAGAACGGCGAGCGCAGGCGCGGCGCAAAACCGCTTGCGCGGCGTGCTCGCGGCCGCGGAGATTTCGCTCGCATTGATCCTTTTGGCCGGTGCGGGACTGATGATGAAAAGCTTGTACAACCTGATGAGTGTGGATCCAGGATTCCGGCCGGAGCGCGTGCTGACCATGGAAATGTATCTGAGCGCGCAGCGATATTCGAAGGATCCAGCGGTTCTCAATTTCTGGCAGCAGGTGCTCGACCGTGTGCGCGCGCTGCCGGGCGTGGAGAGCGCGGCGGTCGGGACCAATGTTCCGCTGACGGGCAACCACTCGCGCACGGACATCACCATCGAAGGGATGGCGCTGCCCAAACCAGGAAGTTTTCCGCATCCGGATGTTCACACGGTCAGTTCGGATTACGTCAGCACGCTGGGAATGGCGCTCGTGCGGGGCAGAACATTCACGGACGCCGACAACGAACACGCGCCGCTGGTGGCGATCGTGAATGCCAAACTCGCGCGGCAGTTTTGGCCAAACACGGATCCCATCGGCAAGCGATTCATGTGGGGGCGTTTCAAGCCCGATTCCAAGACTCCGCCGAAGTGGATCACGGTGGTCGGCGTCGTCGGTGACACGAAGCTTTACGGACTGGCGAATCCCGCGCGTCTCGAAGTGTATGATCCGTTCCGGCAGGACGTTAATAATGACATGGACCTCGTTGTGAAATCGCGCCTCGATTCGGCCGCGCTCACCTCCGAAATTCGCGGCGCCATAGCTTCCATCGACAAAGATGAGCCGATCTTCGCGATTACCACGATGAATCAGTTGCGAACTGATTCCGTCAGTACGCAGAGGCTTACGCTGGTGCTGCTGGGACTCTTCAGCGCGCTCGCGTTGGTGCTGGCGGCGATTGGAATCTACGGCGTGATTTCGTATTCGGTGGCGCAACGCACGCACGAGATCGGGATTCGCATGGCGCTGGGCGCGCAGCGTCAAGACGTGTTGCGCATGGTGCTGGGCCAGGGTGGAAAAATCGCGCTGGCCGGAATTGGGATTGGAATTGTGGCCGCGTTTGGTCTGACGCGGCTGATGTCCAGCTTGCTTTTTTCGGTGAGCGCCAGCGATCCGCTGACGTTCGCGGGCGTGGCGATTTTGCTCGTGCTCGTGGCGATGCTAGCGTGCTACCTGCCGGCGCGGCGCGCGATGCGCGTAGATCCCATGGTGGCGCTGCGGTACGAATAGTCGATCGCCGAGAGTTGAAAGCTAAGAGTTAACGACCGAAAGCAGCCGACGCTTAGCGGATGCCGATTTTTTCGATGATGCGAATGACGTCCTTCTCGGCCACGTCGTAGAGTTCGTGCTCGTCTTCCTGTTCGAGCCGCTCGCGCAAATATTCCGCGGCGATGAAGCTGGCCTCACGATCGGTAAGACCGCGCTTGGAACGATTGCGAAATTCGACGAACGCGGTGTGGATAAGGCCGAGCATAACGCCTTTTCCGTCGACGTAGAATTTGCAGTCGATGGTGTCCGCGTGGCGCGTGGCGATAGCGTTCCACATGTGCGAGAAGCGGACGCGGTAAACGATATCAGTCATCTTCGACGCGACTTCGAAAGGCTTGACGAAATCGCTCATCGCGCCTTGATTGGGGATGCGCGTAACCGTTGGTGTGCTCATCGCTTTTTCGTCCCTCGCTTCTCGTTTCTCGTTTCTCTGGGCTCTGGCCGGAAGAATCTTAATTCGGCGTTACAACGCTACGTCTGGGGCGCATAAACACCGGCGGAATGAATCTCCATAAGCCTCTCCGGATGCGCAAGGGGCGTGAATCCAGATTTTTGATACAACCCGTGCGCATCCCGCGTGACCAAGAGCCAGCGCCGGAGGCCGCGCAAGTCCGGATGCGCCATGATGCATTCCATCAGCCATTTCGCCAAGCCCTGTCCGCGATATTCCGAAAGCACGAATACATCGGCCAAATAAGCGAACGTCGCACGGTCGGAAATCACGCGTGCAAATCCGATCTGCGTTTTCCCGTGGAACAATCCAAAGCATAGAGAGTTTTGCATGGATTTTTCCACCGTGGCGCGAGGTATTCCGCTCGCCCAATACGATTCGCGGGCCAGAAAGCCGTGAATTACATCCATATCTAACTGAGCGAGGGCGGTGGTGATGTGAAAATCGCCCTTCCGCCATTCGGTAGCGCGCACCGGTCCCATTTCTCTCCGCGCGGTCGCTACTTGTGCCCAGCGACGGCGGCGTGCGCGTCGGCGTAACTGCGAATGGCCGCGCCAACACCCGCTCCGGCGGAAAGCCGGAAGCCCTGGTCGATCAAACACTTTTCAAAGGCGGCGAGAAAAAGCAGGACATTATTTTTCTGGCAGCCGTGGCCCATCAAACCCACGCGCAACAGCTTGCCTTTGAGCGGTCCGAAGCCGCCGCCGATTTCAATGTTGAATTCGTCGAGCAATTGACTGTGAAGCTTGGCACCGCTCACGCCGGCGGGGACTTTCATTCCGGTGACGGTGACTTGACGGTCCTTGGGATTCTCGACGAACAGCTCGATGCCCATGGCTTCGAGGCCGGCGACGAGCGCGTCACGATTCTCGAGGTGGCGCGCCCAGCGGGCTTCGAGACCTTCCTCGAGGACGATGCGCAAGGCCTCGCGCATGGCAAAGACGAGGGAAATCGGCGCGGTGTGATGATAGGTGCGCTCCTTGCCCCAGTAATTCATGGTGGTGGTCAAATCGAAATACCAGCTCTGGACGGGCGTTTTTCGCGCGCGCAAAACGTCTTCGGTGCGCGAGTTCACGGTGATAGGCGACATGCCCGGAGGAGCGCTGAGCGCTTTTTGCGAGCCGCTGAAGCAAATGTCGATTTGCGTCTTGTCGACGTTAATGGGCATGCCCGCAAGAGTGGAAACGGTATCGACGACGAGAAGAGCGCCCAGCTCGTCGGCCACTTTGCGCATGTTGTCGAGATTGGTGACCACAGAAGTGGAGCTCTCCCCGTGAGTGACGCCGAGGATTTTGATCTTCTTGCCTTTTCCTGCGCGTCGGACATCTTCGGGGTCGCATGGTTTGCCGTAGGGCGCTTCGACGCGAATGATTTTTGCGGGAGTGCGCTCGGCGATGATGGCCATGCGCTCGCTGAACGCGCCGTTGACGCAGATGATGGCTTCGTCGCCGGCTTCGAGAGGATTCAGCACGGCGGCTTCGATTCCGCCGGAACCGGAGGCGGAGATAGGGAACGTCAAGCGATTTTGTGTCTGAAAAACCTGGCGGAGTAAAACTTGGACGTCGCCCATCATTTCGAGGAACCACGGGTCGAGGTGGCCGACGATGGGCGTGGCCATAGCGCGGTAAACGCGCGGGTCGATCATCGAAGGGCCGGGGGTGAGCATCAAGCGATTCGGGGGAAGCAATTCACCAATGGGCGAGGTCATTTCGTATCCTTAGCTGCGCTTGCTTGCCTGTGAATGATTGCGTCTGTGGCCGGGAGCCGTGCGGTTCATGGGCAGGCAGGCGCTTTGTGATTCATTCGGCGCCCGGTCGCAAAACAGTAGTCTCTCCAATTTAGGGTGCAGCGGTCAACATCCAAAATGGCCGGGAAGAAAAATGCGATTTCAGTCCCGATTAGAAAATCGTATGGCATTGTTTTTCAATTAGTTGCGAGTCTGGGACTTGTGTTTTGTGTACCGATTAGAATTTTCAACGGATTTTCGAGGCTTTGTTGAAGAAAAAGAAAGGGTTAAGGCGCGGAGGCCTTGCTTTAAGACAAAAGCGCAATTGGTGGTCATTGGGCGGCTGATTCGAGGCTGCAAGTCATCGATTTGTTCCATTTATGATCTGGTTAACATTATAGCATGGGTGTCAAGAGGCTGGGGCTCGGACATCAACATAGCCATCGGTGAACTGGTCGCGATGCTCGCGGCAAACTTCTGTGGGTCGCGTGATAGAATCCGCCGTCGCACCGGAGGTAGCCATGCGGAGCGCGTTTATCGCCGTACTTTTGATCCTGACCCCATTTGCGAACATAGCCCAGGACAGTCCATTGAGGCCAGACGGAAGAATGTGGCAGACGTGGACTAACTTCGGCTCGGAGAGTCTGTTCATCAAAGCGGCTTACCTACAGGGAGCTATCGAAGGACTTGGGGCGGGAGCACTCACAGGATATTTGCATGGGAGGTCAGACGAAGCGAATGACGCTCTAGACTATATGAAACCGTGTCTAGACAAAGGCCCGTGCGCAGGCATCCCTCTTGCGATGCTGATAAAGCCCGTAACCAACAGCACCACGAATGCAATGATGGCGGGCGCGGACAAGGTTCTAGAGAGATTCAAGCCGCAAAATGCGTCGACGCTCGACATCGTCCACCAGATGGACAAGTTTTATGGCGATTATAGAAATACCCCTGTTTGCATAATTCAGGCCGTTCAAGAATCTATACGTTCTCTTAACGGAACAGGGTCTTCGGAAAAGGAGTTGGAAATGCTTCGTAAAGGATGCAACACGTAGGAATCGCTGGCGGGCTGCAAACCAAGTGAAAGCTACTTCAGAATTGGCCTTCGAGAGCTTCCTTGATGAGAACAAGCTGCCCTTCAAAAAAATAGAGGAGTTCAAGGTCGCGCATACCAAGTGGCAATCGAAACAGCAACTGGAAACGGAACAAGGGCAGCAGCTCACACGGCGGCCCGACTACTTGGTGCAGATCGGCGACGTTAAATTGATGTTCGAGATAAAGGAGCTGGCTCGGGATAAAGACTTCGCAGGCGGCAACCGCACGATTGGTGGCCACGTTCGCAGGAAGATAAAAGAAGCCCGAGGACAGTTACGATATGCGACCGCGCAGGGTATCCCGGCAGTTCTGCTGATCTATAACGACCTTGACCGAGAGTTTTCGTTTGGAACCGAAGACCACGATTTCATTGCCGCCATATATGGTGGGTACACACTAGCCTTCGACCGTAGTACCGGGGCGCGTGTAGATGCTTTCCACGGGCGAAACCAATCAATGAGGGAAGAATGGAACACCGAGTTTAGCGCCGTAGGTCGGTTGAAACGGAGTTCGGAGAGAATGGTCGTCACTTTGTTTGAAAATGTCTTCTCACAGGTAAACATTCCCTACGAGAAGCTCCCAGCTTGCTTCGACGTGATAAGGGTAAAAATATCGGCATGAATCGCGCCCGCCGAAATCTGCTTGCTGTATCGGGCCGAAAGACACAGATTTTGAGGAGCCACAGCGGGATCGGAATTAGTGGCGGTCGCTGCAGAGGCTGAATTCGCGGCGGTCGAGGAGGCGCATAAACTCGCCGGTGTCGAGCTGAACGGTGAGCTGCTGGCCACCCTTGAATTTCTGAACGGCGGTGACGACGCCGCGGCGCTGAGTGACGTTGTGGATGACGCGATCGCCGACCTGCATCTCGCGGGTAAAACCAGAGCCAGTGTCGAAGGCCTTCTCCATCTTGCCCTGAAGAAACTTAAGCAACGCAGCCATGTGCGCTCTCCTCGGAGTTCCCAAGGTTCTTGGCAGGCCGGTAAGGGGGTCTGCCCACAGCATCGGGGAGGCGCGGAGTTTCGTCAATATCTGCGTGGGCGGAGTTGCCTACGATGAACTGGACGATACGTGGCGCGCGCTCCGCGGGAGGTAACGCGTGGAGCGCACATTTCGAGGCAGTTCCTATTGCTCAAAAGGAAGAGCGCGGTTATCGTGGAGGGCCAGAAAGACGGCCGGCGCAGGAATTCCCGGGGAGAAAATCGAGTGGAAAAGCAGAGCGAAGGCGGGTCGGAACGGCGCGCGATGCGCCGCCATCCATTTGTTGCGCTGGCGGAACTGACCGGAGTGGGCAACAACCAGCGTGTGTCGGCACAAACCACGCAACTGAGCGCGACGGGATGTTATCTGGGCGCGGTGAATCCGTATCCTGAGGGCTCACACATTCGCATACGCCTGATGAAGGACGGCGAAACTTTCGAGAGCGCCGCGCGTGTGCTGCACGTGCACGCGGAATTCGGCATGGGCGTGATCTTCGAGAATGTGCCACCGGAGCAGCAGCGCGTGGTGGACTCCTGGCTGGCAAAATCGCAAGGTTAAGTTTTCCGCTGCTCCTTCTCCGATTCTATTCAATGGCTGAGCAAAATACTTCGCGCGGGTGAAGCGCCCTTCCTGCGTCAGGGCAAGCGCGATAGGAAGAACGAAGCGGCGTCTGTTATGCCGGAGCTGAAGCTCCGGCCTCCTGAAAAGCGCCGCCGAGGGCAACACCGGCGCGATAAGCAAACATGCTGGCCTAAAGGCGCCACTATAACCGCAACAGCCACGGCTGGCTGCCCGACGTGAAGTATCCCAGTCAGGCGGTGCTGAGTAATCCCCCTGTTGAGATGATTGCGCGAAGATTCAGCGTCTGCGGGGGCGAGGCGCGCCGAGCGGCAGAATGATGACGGTTGAAAATTATGCAGCGCCAGTCAAGGGAACGAGCTCGTAGTAATCGAACCGAATCCCGATGCCGCGGCGACCCCAGAGGCGGCCGCGCTTGTCAACACGGACAATACGGCCCACGCAGTGCCAAGCCCGTTCGGGCTTGCCACTGATCTCCTCGGGCATAGTGAATTGCATCTCCACGGCGGTACCCATGGTGACCGGCAAAGACGTGGAGAGATAAACACCGCGGCGCGAGATGTTCAGCGATTGCGACTCCTCATGCGGGCCGGTGGGTTTTGACACAGGCCAGAAGGAAATGGGCAGATGAAGATCCATCCTCGGCGTGAAACGGCGGTCGGGCCTTTTCATAGTCATGGTTTATTCCAGTGGCCTGGGAGGGGTACTGCAGGCAGCAGTTGAATGTAGAAATGTTACTCCGGCCCCACTGTGATTAGCAACCGGTTTTGTGAGCTTGTCCTGCCATTGAGTAACTGGCGCCAGCGCCGGAGCTCATTGCGACGCGGGAACATAGATCTTGTTCGGCGCGAGCAATTTCACGCCGGAGATTTCCGTGGCCACTTTGAGATCGTAGAATCCTGCTTTGGATACAGGCGCGGAACGGAAGGTCAGCAAATATTGCTGGCCAAGCATTCTTTGAAAGTCATCGAGGAAGGGACGAAAAGAGACGGGCGTTTGCGTGCCTTGAGAGAAGGCGTAACCGCCGGTGCCGGAAGTAAGTTCGTCCAGCGAGCCCTGCCCATTCAGGTTGAGAAATGCATTTCTTGTTTCTCGGCCGGAGCTTACGAAAATGCTGAAGACCGTTATGCCATTTTTTTGCGCGTTGCGGATGGCTTGTTGCAATCCGGGGTCTCGGTCCGGCTCGGTTTGAGAGAAACCGTACGTGGGATCAATGCCATCACTGACCAGTAGCACCACGCGGTGGCCAGTGCTCGCAGGCCATTTTTGAATCAAATCGGACAATGCCGCGTAGATGCTGGTATTGCCAACCGAAGGGCCGAACGTGACATGGAGGGCTTTGGAGATTGCGGCGCGATCGGTGGTGAAGGGCTGGTCCATGCGAGCGCTGCCGTTCATGGCGTAAGCCAGAGCCACGGCGGCATCTGGCGGCAAGGCCTGAATGAATTGGGAAACGTCTTGGAATTGGGCGCCGAGGCGAGTGCTCGAATCCGAATCAATGAAAATCACAAGTTGCAAGGGTGAATCGGTGCGGTTCAGCGGAACAAGACTGACGACGGGCCGCGGCTTCCTGTCTTCGTGAACGGAGGCATCTTGGGCAGCAAGCACGGGCGCGGCACCATTGCCGTGTTTGACCTGCGCGGTGATGACCACCTGGAGAGTACCGGATGGCGCGGTTTGTGAATCCTGAGCAAAAAGCGAAGGAGCGGCACAGATTATCGCGAGAGCGAGAACAGCAGGTACGAGAACGAAATTTTTTCGGCTCACCATTAGCTCCAATGCTCCAATGAAGATATTGGCCCTATTTCCTTATTCATAATTTAGATGTGCCGGACTGAACTTTGGGTACCTCGGCGGCGTTCGACGTACAGTGTATAATTCGCCGCGATACCAGGGCCGGGCATTGCGCTGGCCGTTGTCGGTTGGCCGGCGGGGGAAAGGACGGCCGTCGGCAATTGCTTGACGTTCTGAAGCCAATCGAGAGACTGTAAAGAGTCGTCTGCGCGCAGTTTCCTGTGAGGGAAGATGCCCGAGGGGAAAGGACTGCTGATCGTCTACACAGGTCCGGGAAAAGGCAAGACGACGTGCGCCCTGGGAACGGCATTTCGAGCCGTTGGCCAGGGATTGCGGGTGCTTATGGTTCAGTTCATCAAAGGTTCGTGGCATTACGGTGAGCTGGATGCGGCAAAAATGCTGGGCGATGACAAGTTCGAAATCCGGCCAATGGGGCGCGGCTTCATCAAAATTGGAGGAGCGGATACGGATCCGGAAGACTTGAAAATGTGCCAGGATTGCTGGAACTTCGGCAAGGAGCAGATTTACAGCGGGAGATATGACCTCGTGGTTTTGGACGAAATAAATTACGTTATCAGTTACAAGATGCTCGATGGGCAGGAAGTTGCCGATGCGCTCGCGAAACGGCCGGGACAGGTGCACGTGATCTGCACTGGACGTAACGCTCATCCGAAACTGGTGGAAGCGGCAGATCTGGTAACGGAAATGCGCGAAGTGAAACATCCTTATACCAAGGGGATTCTGGCGCAGCGCGGAATCGACTACTGAGGGGAAAGAATTTCGGACATGGCCTGGTTCAAGAAAGAAAACAAGCCGACGGAAGCGCTGCCCAACGAGGAGCGCCGGGTTAAGACGGAAGGGCTGTGGATAAAGTGCGACGGCTGCCGCTCGATTATCTGGAAGAAGGACCTGGAGGCGAACTGGGAGGTGTGTCCGAAATGCGAGCACCATTTTCGCCTCAACGCGAAAAGGCGATTGGAACTGCTGCTCGACGATGGGAAATGGACGGAGCGCGACGCGGAGCTGGCTTCGACCGACCCGCTGAAGTTCGTGGATACAAAGCCCTACACGCAACGTTTGCGGGAAGCGCAGGACAAACTGGGCATGAATGATGCGGTCCTTACGGTCGAGGGCCGCTTGAATGGCCGCCCGATCATTTGCTGCGCGATGGAGTTTGCGTTCGCAGGCGGTTCGATGGGCGCGGTGGTAGGCGAAAAAGTCACGCGCGCGGCGGAACGGTCCGCGGAACGCAAGACGCCGCTGGTGATTGTTTCGTGTTCGGGCGGAGCGCGTATGCAGGAAGGCGTGGTCAGCCTGATGCAGCTTGCAAAAGTTTCCGCTGCGCTGGCGCGCCTGGACGAAGCGCGCGTTCCGTATATTTCCGTGCTCACGGACCCAACCACCGGCGGAGTTACCGCAAGTTTTGCGATGCTGGGCGATTTGAACATCGCCGAGCCGGGCGCGCTGATCGGCTTTGCGGGGCCGCGCGTGATTGAACAAACGATTCGTCAGAAGCTTCCCGAAGGATTTCAGCGCGCCGAGTTTCTGCTGGAGCATGGATTTCTAGATGCCATCGTGCCGCGCAAGGACCTGAAAAGCTACATTGGCCACTCTCTCGAGTTCTTCATCGACTGAAATGAACTACGAAGAATCCGTTCGCCGACTGCTCTCGCTGGGAAAAGAACTCGCCTCGCCGCAACAGGCGCGCGTCCAGAAATTCGATCTGGAAAATATCCGAGTGCTTTCCGGTTACTTGGGTTCGCCGCATCGCGCAGTCCCTTGCGCGCACATCGCAGGAACCAATGGCAAAGGCTCAACGGCGGCAATGCTGGAATCGATTTTGCGCGCTGCAGGGCTTTCCACCGGGCTTTTCACCTCGCCGCATCTTGAACGCATGAACGAGCGCATCGCGTTCAATGGCGCGCCGATTTCGGATGCGGATTTTGCTGCGGAATTCGCGTGCGTGCAATCAGCGATCGAGCATCTGCTGGCCACGGGCGAACTGGCAGCGCATCCGACGTACTTCGAATGCGTCACTGCGATGGCGTACCATGCGTTCGCGCGGCGTCCGGTGGGATTTGCGATTTACGAGGTAGGAATGGGCGGGAGGCTGGATTCGACGAACCTCGTTCAGCCTGAAGTAGCCATCATTACCCAGGTGGAGCTTGATCACGAGAATTTCCTGGGGCATTCGATTACAGAAATCGCCGGGGAAAAGGCGGGAATCATCAAGCCGGGCGGATGGGTGGTTAGCTCAGCGGAACGGCCGGAGGCGCGCGCGGTGATTGCGCTGCGGGCGGCGGCGGTCGATGCAAAGCTCGTGGAAATCGACAGGGCATGGCACATCGAAAAGGCTGTTGCAACTGGCGGCTGCTATCGGGTGGAAGCATGCACTGTCAATTCCAACAAACGATTGACGCTGGACCTGCCTCTTCCTGGCCGGTTTCAAGTGCGCAACGCCTTGGCGGCGGCGACGGCTGCGCAATTGCTCGCAGCGCGAGGTTTTCCCGTTAACGATGATGCGATCGAGCAGGGGATACGGGAAACGCGGTGGCCTGGACGGCTGGAGCGATTGTCAGCGCATCCCGCAGTCTTTCTCGACGGAGCGCACAATCCCGCAGCGGCGCGGGAACTGGCAGCGTTCTGGCAGGAACATCTTTCTGGCCAGCGCATCTGGCTTATTTATGGAGCGCTGCGCGATAAGGCCGTAGACGAAATCGCCGGCCTGCTATTCCCACACGCGTATCAGGTTTTTCTGACCGAGCCGCAGCAATCACGGGCGATCTCCGCTCCACTGCTCGCGGAAATGAGCTCGCATTTGGCGCGACGGTTCGAGGTAATCCCGAATCCGACCGAGGCGTTCGATTTGGCGATGTCACAGGCCGCATCAGGAGATGCGATCTTTGTCACCGGGTCGCTGTACCTTGTCGGCTACTTGCGCGCTTACTGGACGGGTTCCCTCCGAAGGACTGAACCCAAGCCGGCGCGCGAAACCACGATCCTGTAATTCCTGTTTTGCCGGCTGCAGCTGTTAACTTGCAAGGCTTCAAGCCTCGACAAACTTCCGAGTACTAGACGTGTGTCCATTCACGGACAATTGAATGCCAGGGACGGACACATTTGCGCGTTTCCCGAAAATGGAACAAGCCTACAAGAAGCTGTATTTCAAGCACATGCGTGAATTTTTTTTATCCGTCGCGCGGCAACCCAATTGCAACTTTCGCGTCTAAGTATTATGAGGGAAAAACGAGCGAGATGACTATGCAGACTCAAGAAAGACAACAGATGGTTGAGCTGTTTGGTCGCGGACCAGCGCTTCTTGCTGACACGTTGCGTCGTTGCCCGAAGAAGATGTGGTTGTATCGTCCCGGTCTGAACCGCTGGAGTATTCACGAGATCATCCTGCACCTTGCCGACAGCGAAGCATATACCTACATTTGCAGCCGCCAATTCATTGCCGAACCTGGTTCAGGAGTTGTGGAATACGACGCATCGGCCTGGACGGCTTCGCTGGGGTACTTCCATCAAAGTACACGCGAGGCCTTGGGTTTGGTTTCGCGGCTCCGCAAGATGACGTACCAGATGTTGCGTTTCGTGCCTGACGCGGTATGGGCCAATACAACGCAGGTTCCCAATACGGGTACGATGACTCTGGACCGCTGGCTTGAACTTCAGGCAAATCATATCCCGCATCACATCGAGCAGATTCAGCAGAATTTAGCTGATTGGTCGAAAACGCACAGGCAACGCAAGCCGGCGAGCCGCTTGCCGCGGCGCACGGTGACTGAGGAAGTGGCCTTGGCTCCGCTCGGATAAACCTGGACTTGCATTCAGTTTGAAGTTCCTGTCTGTTTCCCGCCGTGATCGCTCCTCCAATGAATGGTTGTCGCGTTAGAATCCTTAGGCGTCATGGCGACTGAGCAAAACTTCGATGTAGCAGGTCCCGCGGATGCTCACGCAATTGTGTTTGTGCATGGGATGCGGGTTACTCGTCGGATGTGGCAGCCTCAGATTGAATCTCTCACCTCGGAATTCCGCGTGATTGCCGTGGACTTGCCGGGCCACGGATCGTTCCGGAATGAAACGTTTCACGTGGAACATGCTGTTGAGGAACTTGCGGCAGTGGTGGATCAAGCGGCTAACGGCCGCGCGCTCGTGGTGGGGCTTTCACTCGGTGGATATATCGCGATGGACTTCGGAGCACGCTATCCGCAAAAAGCGGCAGGGCTGGTGATTGCAAGCGCCTCGGTCGAGCCGCGCGGGTGGTATAACGTTCCCTACCGGATACTGTCCGAGTTGATGGCCAAGCTGCCGGAGCCGTGGCTGAATTGGGTAAGCCGCACGTTCTTTCTGCTGGTCTATGGCAGACGCCGGGCCGAACCGCTGATAGCTCCGGGGTTTTTCATGCGCGGCGGCGCTGCCGGTATTCGCGAAGTGATGAACCGGGAATTTGCGCCGAAGCTTGCCGCCTATCCCGGCCCCGTGTTGCTGCTGAATGGAGCGCGGGATCTAGGTTTCCGCATGCACGAGAGACGATTTTTGGCCGCCACGCAAAACGGCCGACTCGAAGTCATACCTAAGGCTTTTCACCTTGCAAATATCGATCAGCCTGAGGCGTTTTCCGAGGCAGTTCGCCGCTTTGCAAGATCTATATCGTGGTAAGAGTAGGCCAGGATGTTGCCCGGCTCGAGGGCTAATGGTAGGATGGGGTTTCCATGGCTACATCAAATGGTCAAGAGCCGCGGCTGCGAGTTGGCATACCGTATCGTACATACAATGAACAAGTTAAGAACATACGCGGGAAGTACGAGATGTACGTGCGATCTGTGGAAAATGCGGGTGGCGCGGCTGTCCCCATTGAGCTGAATTTATCGGCTATCGAACTCGAGAGGCAGGCGCGCGAACTCGACGCCATCGTGTTGCCTGGCAGCCCTGCGGACGTGGATCCCGCGCGATACCACTCGGCGCGCCGTCCCCAGACTGCAGACGCCGACGGCGCGCGCGAAACCACTGACTTCGCGTTGCTGCAACATTGCTTCGACGAGGGCAAGCCGGTTCTGGCGATCTGTTACGGAGTGCAGATTCTGAACGTCTATCTGGGCGGCTCGCTGATCCAAGATATTCCCAGCGAAGTACAAACGACCATTCAGCATCCATGGAATGGACGGGAGCACGGAGAACCCGAGCCATTCCACAGTGTGACAATCGAAACCGCGAGCCGAATGGCCCTGGCGCCGGGCAAGCCGGAAACGCGCGTCAACAGTTCGCATCATCAGTCGATTCGCGAACCTGGGCGCGGCTTGCGGGTTACGGCACGCGCCAGCGACGGCATTATTGAGGCGGTCGAATGGATCGGCGACGCAAATTGGGTTACCGGCGTCCAATGGCATCCGGAGCGGATGGCTGACGACGCGCTTACGCAGAAATTATTTGAAGATTTGGCGGCCGCGGCTCGAAACGCCGCCGTGCGTGGATAGCCAAGATTGGTTCGTTGCAGCTTTGAGCGGCGCTGATTTCTGGAGCTTATGGGCTGCCTAACAAAATGATTTCGAGGGAATCGTGATTTCACTGGCCGGAAAATCAGCGCTGATCACCGGAGGATCGCGCGGAATCGGCGCGGCGTCCGTGCGATATTTCGCGCAGGCCGGCGCTGATGTGGTCTTCAACTACCATCGCCATCGAGCCGCTGCGGAACAAGTGGAGCAGGAAGCGCGCAAGCACGGAACGCGAGTGGAATCGTGTAAGGCAGATCTCAGCCGCGACGCTGACGGAAAAAAACTCGTTGAATTCGCAAGAGAGCGGTTGGGCCGTCTGGACATCCTCGTGGCCAACGCGGGCATCTGGAACGTTGAGGATATTGGGATCGAAAAAATGTCTGAACGTCAATGGGACAACATGATTGAGGTAAATTTGAAAAGCATTTACTCCGTGGTTCATCATGCTGTCCCACATATGATTGGTCAAAAGGCGGGACGAATCGTCGCGATTAGTTCCACGGCCGGGCAGCGAGGCGAGTCCATGCACAGTCACTACGCCGCATCGAAAGGGGCGATCATCAGTTTTGTGAAGGGACTCTCGACGGAACTCGCGCGGCATAATATTTTGGTGAACTGCGTGGCGCCCGGCTGGGTGGATACGGAGATGTCGCGGCCCGTTCTAAAAACGAAAGCAGGACAAAAATTAGCAATGGGGACGATACCGCTCGGGCGCGCGGGAACCGCGGAAGAAATCGCCGGGGCGATTCTGTTTCTGGCGTCCGACCTGTCCACATTTATCACCGGCGAAGTAGTCAATGTGAACGGAGGCGCGGTCCTGTGCGGCTGATGTGTCGTTGGGCCTTTGTTGTGGCAATCGCAGGGACAATCTTAGCTCTCGCGCCCCTGCCAACGCGCGCACAAGATGGCGAAATTCTGCTGCCGGAGCAAAGCGCCGCAAAAGCCAAGTCACTGCTGCAAGGCATGGTTCAAGCGTTGGGCGGAAGCGCGTATCTGAACGTGAAGGACTCAACGTGCAAAGGAAGGCTTGGCTCTTTCGGGCATTCGGGGGCGCTGAGCGGCTACGATGTTTTTTTGGATTTGGTCAAGCTGCCGGACAAAGACCGCCAAGAGATGTCCAAGAAACGGAATATCATTTACGTCACCAATGGGAATCAGGGATGGGTGCTGGATCGCGGCGGCGTCAGCGAGGAACCAGCCGACCAAATCGCGGATAATCAACGCGAGCTGCAAGTGGACCTGGATTATATTCTGCGTTTTCGCCTGAGCCAGCCGGACATGATCTTCCACTACATAGGGCCCGACGTGGTTGACCTGAAAGAAGCGGATTGGGTGGAGATCGATGATCCTCAAGGGCACGAGATTCGCATTGCCATTGCCCGGCTAACGCATCTGCCGATTCGCAAGGAAGTTGCAACGCGCGACCCGGTTACGCACATGCGCACCGAAGAAGTGGATTATTTTTCGAATTTCCAGACGGTGGATGGCGTAACGATGTATTTCCAGCAGACCCGCTTTCGCAACGGGATGAAGGTATTCCAGGTCTTCTACGATCCCGATGGATGCAAATTCAATACCGGGCTGCAGGATTCCCTGTTCACGAAAGAATCCCTCGAAGAACGCTGGGCGCAGGTGGACAAAAAGGGCAACAAGAAGAAGAAAGACAAGGACGCCGACAAATCCGGGCGGTAGAGCCTAATTTTTCCAAACTGCACCTGCAAACAGTGATTTTCTGTTAGACTCCGCGGCAACTGCACAATTACGGGGGGTGGATTATGCTTCGTCGCCGCGAATTTATTCAACGCGCTGCCATCGCTGCCACATTGCTCGGCATGCCGCTCGCTCGAGCGGAAGCGCTGGGCGAAATTACCGTTGAGAATCCACCGATGCCGCCTTCGAGTTTGTTCTCCTCAGATCCGGCGCGATATTGGGCGGAGATGCGCAGGCAATGGCTGCTCGCGTCGGATCGCGTAAACCTGAACTGCGGGTCGGTGGGATGCACACCGCTGCCCGTGCTGCGCGCGATGATCGAGCATATTCTTTCGGCGGAAGAGTTCCGCGAAGCCGCCTACCCCTGGTTTGGCTATGATGAAAACGATCACATCAAGCAAACGGTGGACGCGTTGGCGACATTTGTGAACGCCGATCACGATGAGATCGCGCTAGTGCGCAACGCTACGGAAGCCAACAATATCATCGCCAACGGAATTGACATGAAGCCGGGCGAAGAAGTGCTCATGACCGACCAGGAGCACCCCGGGGGATACTGTCCGTGGGATGTAAAAGCAGCGCGCTACGGCATCAAGATCAACAAGGTGACGCTGCCGAGGCCACCGCAGTCGGTCGACGAAATTGTCGAGCTTTTCGAGCGAGCCATGACGCCGAAGACGCGAATGGTTTTCTTCAGCCACATTACAACGGCCACCGGCGTGATCCTTCCGGCAAAGGAAATCTGTGCGGTGGCGCGACGCCATGGCGCGCTTTCGGGAGTGGATGGGGCGCACGCGATCGGCCAGATCCCGCTCAACCTGCACGATATGGGCTGCGATTTTTATGGCTCAAGCCCGCACAAATGGCTGATGGCGCCCAAAGGCACAGGCTTTCTCTATGTGCGCGAAGAACGGACGAAGGATTTGTGGGCGCACACAGCCACGGCCAATTGGAACAACTACGACATCAAGGCGTACCGATTCTCCTGGATTGGCACGTCTAATCTATCCGTGATGGTCGGATTGCATGCGGCGCTGGATTTCTTCAACCAGGTGGGGCCGGATCGCATTTACGCGCGGCAGCACGAATTGGCGACGCAGGTGCGCGACCGCGTTTTGAAGTATCCGAATCTGAAAACCGTCAACGCCAGCCGCGATGAATTCTACAACGCGCTCACGAGCTTCGAAGTCACTCCCCCTCTCCCCGCCGGCGCGACCACCGGAGGCTTGAAGAAAGCGATGGACGAATGCGCCGCACGGAACATGCGCGTGGTGGGCGATGCCACACACATGCGCATTTCAACGAACATTTTCACACAACCGACTGAGCTCGATTTGTTTTACGACGCGCTAGACGCCGGAATGCGCACGTAAAGCGCTCTGCAATAGAGACAAAGCTTTCCCACGCCCGGCAACACTCGCGTGGCTGCTTTTTTGCCAGGACGGCGTGGCGGACGTTATAATCCTAGGATGCCAATGACACGGAAGGGACCACTGATACGCAGCACTACGGTTTTGTGCGTGCGCAAGGACGGCAATGTTGTGATGGCCGGAGACGGCCAGGTCACACTGGGCGAAGCTGTCGTGAAGCACAACGCCAAGAAGATCCGCCGCCTCTTCAGTGACAAGATCTTGGCCGGGTTTGCGGGCAGCACTGCCGACGCCCTTTCGCTTTTCACGCGCTTCGAGAACAAGCTACAGGAATATCACGGCAACCTCGCGCGTGCCGCAGTGGAGCTTTCAAAAGAATGGCGGACGGACCGCGCGCTGCGCCATTTGGAGGCCCTGCTGATTGTGGCGGACTCCAAGTCGACATTTCTGCTTTCCGGAAATGGCGACGTGATCGAGCCGGACGATGGCATTTGCGCCATTGGCTCAGGAGGTCCCTATGCGCTTTCGGCCGCGCGGGCGCTGGCAAAGCACACGAAGATGAACGTAAAGGACATTGCGCAGGAAGCGATGCGCATCGCGAGCGAAATTTGCATCTATACGAATGCAACATTTGTGATTGAAGAACTTTAGGATACTGGGGCGAGGTCTGTGGGCGAAAAAGGCAAAGACGAAAAGAATATGGTGATTTACCTCAACGGCGAACAGCAGACAGCGGAACCGGAATCGCTGCCCTCGTTCGACGAATTGACGCCGCGCGAAATCGTGGCGGAGCTCGACAAGTACATCATCGGCCAGACGCCAGCTAAGCGCGCGGTAGCCGTGGCATTGCGGAATCGCGTGCGCAGGCAGAAATTGCAGCCGGAGATGGCGGAAGATGTCCTGCCGAAAAACATCTTGATGATTGGCCCCACAGGCGTAGGGAAAACGGAAATCGCGCGGCGCCTTGCCCGGCTTGCCGGTTGTCCGTTCGTCAAAGTGGAAGCCTCGAAATACACGGAAGTCGGTTACGTGGGCCGCGATGTGGAATCGATGGTGCGCGATTTGGTCGAGGTCGCGATCGACATGGTCCGCGAGGAAAAACTGGACGAGGTGGCGGAGCGCGCCGAGCAGGCGGCCGAGGAACGGCTGCTGGACTTGCTGCTGCCATCATCGCCCGCGCCAGTGACCGTCGACAGCACGGGCCCAAGTTCCGAAGCGCAGACGCGCGAGATGGCACAGCGCACGCGCGAAAAGCTGCGCGCCCAGTTACGCGAAGGCAAACTCGATCAGCGCATGGTCGAGGTGGAAGTCCGCGAGCGAATGACGCCTGCGTTCGAAATTGTGTCCAGTCAAGGCGTGGAGGAGATGGACATCAACGTCAAGGACATGCTCTCCGGTATTTTTGGGCAGCAAAAGAAAAAGCGCAAAATGACCGTCGCGGAGGCTTACGACTACCTGATCCAAGAGGAAGAAGGTAAGCTGCTCGACATGGAGCAAGTAACGCGCATCGCTGTGGATCGCGTGGAGCAAATGGGCATTTTGTTCATCGACGAAGTGGACAAAATCGCCGGACGAGAATCGGGGCATGGCCCGGACGTCTCGCGCGAAGGAGTGCAGCGCGATATCCTGCCGATCGTCGAAGGAACCACGGTGAACACGCGCTATGGGATGGTACGTACCGATCACGTGCTTTTCATCGCCGCAGGCGCTTTCCACACCACTAAACCTTCGGACCTGATTCCCGAGCTGCAAGGACGTTTCCCGATTCGCGTGGAGCTCAGCTCGCTGAGCGAAGCTGACTTCGTGCGTATTCTGACGGAGCCGAAAAACGCGCTCATCAAACAGTCGATTGCGTTGCTCGACACAGAAGGCCTGAAGGTCGCGTTTAGCGAGGATGGCGTGGCGGCGATTGCGCGATTCGCCGCGCTGGTCAACGACCAGACGGAGAATATTGGCGCGCGGCGCTTGCATACAATTCTGGAAAAGGTGCTGGAGGAGATTTCCTTCGATGCGCCGGACATGAAAAAAAAGAGCATTAAAATCGACGGCGCTTATGTACAGAAGCAGCTCGCCGACGTTGTGAAAGACCAGGACCTCAGCCGCTACATCCTATAGGTGCACGAACAGAGATAAATGGCGCCACACTCGCAAGGCTCTGCCAGTGCGCGCACGCGAAGAATTCACCCCGCGGGACATTTCGCGTTTGGCGCCGCTCTCCTGCTGCTATTCGGATGCGCAGCGCCGGGTGTGCCGGTTACGCGCCAGCCCGCAGTGCCTCGAGCGATCACCGACCTTTCCGCGAAACAATCCGGCGATTCCATCGTTCTGACGTTTACGTTGCCGAAGGAAACGATACAGGGGAAGGCGCTCTCTAAGCCGCCGGCAATCGAGATTTATCGGGCGTTTGGGAGCGTCCAGGCGGTTAGCGGCGGTGGCACGTCTGAGCAACCGCAGCTCGTAACTACGGTCCCTTCACAAATGGTCGAGCAATACCGCGAAGGTGGCCGCATCCGTTTCTCCGATGTTCTCGCGCCGACAGATTTCGCCGCACACGTGGGCAGCGCGGCGTTATACGCGGTTCGCACACGGCTTGGCAAGCATGATTCGGGCGATTCAAATCTCGTTCGAGTGCAGATTCTGCCCGCGCCGCAGCCGATTGCGGACTTGCGCGCGCAGATCACCCAAACAATCGTGGAGCTTCGGTGGACAGTACCAGCAATTTTGCCGACGAGATCGGCGCCGCCGGCATCATTCCGCTATCGTATCTATCGCGCCGAGGTTCCTGCCGGCAATCGTTCACCAGCGGTGGCAAACTCGAACACGCAAAGCGAATCTGCGCAATCTGTTTTGCTGGGCGAATCCGCCACGCCTTCTTATGGCGACACGAGCTTCACGTTCGGCCACACGTATGCGTACTCTGTGCGCAGCGTCGCGGCATACAAATCCGGCTCAGTCGAATCGGAGGAGTCGAACGTGCTGGACGTGACACCGCGCGACACGTTCGCACCTGCGACGCCGGAAAATATCGCTGCGACGGCCACGCCCAGCAATGGCTCCGCCGCGCCTCATGTCGATCTGTCGTGGGCCATCCATAGCGAAAGCGACTTGCTCGGCTACAATGTTTATCGCAGCGACACGGAAAGCAGCCCTGGGACACGCGTGAATGCGGCGCCACTGGTTACACCCGTATTTCGCGATGACTCGGTTGTGCCGGGAGCACAGTATTTCTACTGCGTCACAGCGGTTGACCGTGCGGGGAACGAGAGCGCACTGAGCGCTCCTGTTGCCGTGACCGTGCCAACAGCGGACAGCAACAAGAATCTCTGAGAAAGGTTTACATCACAATCGAATATGAAGATCTGCCGCTTTCGTCTGAAGGAACCAATCGAGCGCTCTGAACCTTCGAGCGAATCAGAAAAGAGCCGCAGTGCATTGTGCTACGGAATCGCCAAAGAAGGCCAAATCTTCGAAGTCAGCGACCCTTTTCAATCGAAAACAATTCGATCGCAAGAGATTCAATTGCAGGAAACGCAGGGTCGAAGCTGGCCTCTCGCTGACGTTCAGCTTCTTGCGCCCAGCGTGCCGAGCAAGATTGTCTGCGTCGGCCGGAATTACGCGGAGCACGCAGCCGAGCTCGGCAATGCGCTGCCCAAGGAACCGTTGATTTTCTTGAAGCCGCCTTCCGCGGTGATCGCGCCGGAAGAGGCGATTGTGCTCACGCCGCATTCCGAACGCGTGGATTACGAAGGCGAGCTGGCTATTGTCATTCGAAAAATCTGCGGCCATCTGAAGCCCTCGGACGATGTCCAACCATATGTTCTCGGCTACACTTGCTTGAACGATGTTACGGCCCGCGATCTGCAGGAGAAAGACGTGCAGTTCACGCGCGCAAAAGGCTTTGACACATTCTGTCCTTTCGGCCCGTGGATCGAGACTGATCTGGATCTGAGCGCTGCGCGCGTCGAGACGTTCGTTAACAAGAAGCAGCGGCAGTCGGCCGCGATATCAGAAATGATTTTCGCCGTCGACGTCGTAATCCAATGGATTTCGCAGATGATGACGCTTGTGCCCGGCGATGTAATTGCCACCGGAACTCCCTCGGGTGTCGGACCGCTCGCGGCGGGCGACGTAGTTGAAGTCAGAGTAAACGGCATTGGTACTCTCCGCAATCCCGTCGTCGGACCGAGATAGGGACGCGCACCGCACTGCAGGGTCGAATGGATGGTATCTTTTCCGATGGATTGCTTTTGTTTCGCGAGATCATAGCAATTCATCGCGCGTATAATTTCCAAGTGTAGGCGTGGACGGCAAGCCTGCGGCATCCGTTGCGTCCGATGAAACAAATCTCTTCGCTGGAGTCATTTGTGATTGCCTTTGGGGCTTTTTCGCTCGTTCGATTGTTCGGCCGGACGAAGGATTCGATGGAAGTGGAGCGCGAGCGCCGCTCTTACCTCAACCGTGTTGGCCGGATCGTTGACGGGCAGGTGCTCGAGATCGTGGAGGCATCCGCCGAGCAGCCCGGATCACCGCAAGCAGGACTTTTGGGAAAACGCCGCGCGGAAATGGCAAAAACGCCGAGCCACAAGATGCTGCTCTACACTTATTCAATTTCTGGCGTCACATACGAGGCGGCGCAGGATATCAGCGGCCTCGAAGAGCAGGCCTGCCTGGAGCGCGTGATTGCTGGCCAGGCGGTCGGCGTGAAATATGACCCCGCGAACCCCAGCAACTCTATTCTGATCGCAGACGATTGGTCCGGCCTGCGTTGATCCGATCCCGATAGCTGCAATACATCCTGACGAAACCTTCCCTCCAGTTTGAGAGTCGCCGTCTCCTTTTTGCTAGCTCCAACATGATCTGTTGGATTGTTTTGTTCCTCGTCACACAGAACTAATTCCGGAGTTTACTTGCCGCGCTCGTACTCCTGTGGCACGCTAACGCTCCAGACCATGAACACAAAAAAGCGCCCACACGATCCCCTCGATGAACTGAAGCGCCGCAGTGCAGAAGCAGAAGCTGGAGGCGGCGCAGAGCGTCGCGAACGCCAGCACAATGAAGGCAAGCTGAGCGCGCGAGAGCGAATCGACCTGCTTCTCGACGAAGGCACGTTCGAAGAACTCGACAAGTTCGTGAAGCACCACTGCACCGATTTTGGGATGTCGGAGCAGCGGCCCTCGGGCGACGGCTTTGTTTCCGGTTTTGGCCGTATCGACGGCCGCCTAGTGTATGTATTCGCGCAGGATTTCACTGTGTTCGGCGGCTCTCTCTCTGAAGCGAATGCTGGAAAAATAACCAAAATCATGAAGCTCGCGATGAGCAATGGCGCGCCGGTCATCGGACTCAATGATTCTGGTGGGGCCCGCATTCAGGAAGGAGTGATGTCGCTGGCAGGTTACGCGGATATTTTTCTGTTGAATACGCTGGCGAGCGGCGTCATACCGCAAATCAGCGCTGTCATGGGCCCATGTGCGGGCGGCGCCGTCTATTCTCCGGCGATTACAGATTTTATTTTTATGACGGAGAAGGCGTCCTATATGTTCGTGACCGGGCCTGACGTCATCAAGACCGTAACTCATGAGGAGGTCACGAAACAGGAGCTAGGCGGCGCGATTACGCACAATGCCAAGAGCGGCGTCGCGCATTTCATGGCGCAGGACGACAAAGAGTGCCTGGCGATGATCCGCGAGCTGCTCAGCTTTTTGCCTTCGAACAATCTCGACGACCCGCCGCGCCGCGCTACAGAGGATCCTGCCGGCCGCACCGAGCTATCGCTGAATTCCATTGTTCCTGAAGATCCCATGGTGCCGTACGACATCAAGGATGTAATTCATTCCATCATGGATGATAAATACTTTTTTGAAGTGCAAACACACTTCGCAAAGAATCTAGTGGTGGGATTTTCGCGCCTCGATGGCTGTCCCGTGGGCATCGTCGCAAACCAGCCGGCTTTTCTTGCCGGTGTGCTTGATATCAATGCTTCCGTAAAGGGCGCGCGTTTCGTGCGCTTCTGTGACGCCTTCAATATTCCGCTGATCACGTTCGAAGATGTCCCCGGCTTTCTACCCGGCACACAGCAGGAGTGGGGCGGAATCATCAAGCACGGCGCGAAGCTGCTCTTCGCCTTCGCTGAGGCAACCGTTCCAAAAATAACGGTGATCACGCGAAAAGCGTACGGCGGCGCCTATTGCGTTATGTCGTCCAAACACATCCGCACGGACATAAATTTTGCGTGGCCTACGGCGGAAATTGCGGTGATGGGCCCGGAAGGCGCTGTGAATATCGTCTACAAGCGCGACCTCGAGCGCGCGCCGCAATCCGAGCGGGAGCGCTTGCGTGAAGAGAAGACCGCGGAATTTCGCGAGCGCTTCGCCAATCCCTATGTTGCAGCGGAGCGAGGCTACGTCGACGCCATCATCCCGCCGGCAGAAACTCGAGCCAAGTTGATCGCCGCACTGCATTCGCTCGAAAACAAGTGGGATTCCAATCCCCGCAAGAAACACGGCAACATTCCGTTGTAAGCCGCGTGCTAGAATTCCTTCCGGCATTGGCGATGTTCAAGAAAATCCTGATTGCGAATCGCGGAGAGATCGCCGTGCGCATTGAGCGCGCATGCCGCGAAATGGGGATTCGCTCCGTCGCGGTTTTCAGCGATGCCGATCGAGCGAACTTACACGTGCGTCTGGCTGATGAGGCGTATCGCATCGGCCCCGCGCCGTCTCGGGAAAGCTATCTCGTCATCGACAAAATCATAGCTGCCGCAAAATCCGCAGACTGCGATGCGCTTCATCCGGGTTACGGTTTCCTCGCCGAAAATCCCAACCTCGCTCGCGCCTGCGAGCAGACAGGTATCACATTCATCGGCCCTACGCCTGAAGCAATGGAACGCTTGGGCTCGAAAACCGCCGCACGGCAACTCGCCCGGCAGGTGGGAGTTCCGACCGTTCCTGGCACACTCGAGCCTATCGCACGCATTGATGATGCAGCAAAAACAGCACGAGAAATTGGCTTTCCGGTAGTGCTGAAGGCCGTCGCCGGTGGCGGCGGCAAGGGGATGCGGCTGGTTGAACACGAGCAGGAACTCGCGTCGGCATGGAGAGACGCTTCGTCGGAGGCAACCAGCGCGTTCGGTGATGGCAGGCTCTATCTCGAGAAATTTCTGCTTCATCCCCGGCACATCGAGATTCAGGCGCTCGCCGACCAGCAGGGCCACGTCGTTTATCTGGGCGAGCGCGAGTGCTCCGTGCAGCGGCGCTACCAGAAAGTAATCGAAGAAGCGCCGTCGCCGATCATGACGCCGGAGTTGCGCCGCGCCATGGGAGAAGCCGCGGTTAAACTGGCCAGCGCGGGGAATTACACGAACGCCGGCACACTTGAATTCCTAGTGGACGCGCAGCGAAAGTTTTATTTTCTCGAGATGAACACGCGTTTGCAGGTGGAGCATCCGGTCACCGAAATGGTGACAGCGCTCGATCTGGTGAAACTGCAGATTCAAATCGCGAGTGGCCAGCCGCTGCCGTTTGCACAGGAAAACATCGGACTTCGCGGGCATGCCATCGAGTGCCGCATTTATGCGGAAGACCCCGACAACAATTTTTTTCCATCTCCTGGAAAAATTCTTGAACGTCACGTTCCATCGGGTCCGGGCATTCGCCTCGACGACGGGGCGTACGCAGGCTGGACGGTGCCCACGGACTACGATCCCATGCTCGGCAAACTAATCACGTGGGGCGCGGATCGTGGTGAAGCGATCGCTCGCATGCTTCGTGCCCTGGATGAATACTACGTCGCAGGAATCCAGACGAACATCAAGCTTTTCCGCCGAATTCTTGCGGACCCTGAGTTTCGTCGCGGCGAAATTCACACCAAATGGCTCGATGAACTTTTACGCCGAGCACCCGTCACGGCGGGTAACGCTCAATCAAGACAAACGACCCGCGAAAAGCTGGCTGAGGATGCTGCGGCGCTTGCAGCAGCGCTCTGGTTCGCCAGACGCGGCGGCACGACACGTACAAGAGCGCCGAGTGTTGGATCGCGCTGGAAACTCGAAGGCCGGCGTGAACAGCTTGCCGTGCCTCCTTACCGAAAATGAATTCCAGATTGAAAATCGAAGGCCGCGCCCGGGCGGTCAAGATCAATTCGACAGCGTCGCGGATTGAGTTCAGTCTTGACGGCCAAGACATAGCGACCGACATCGTGGATGTGGAACCCAATGTCTTTTCGGTGCTCCTTGGCGGCGAGGCCTTTGAAGTTCACGTCGAGCAGACCGCGCGGGGAGCGCGCATTCTGATCGACGGCCGCGAGTATCTCGCTGAATTGGACGACCCGCGGCAATGGCGGCGCGGCGCGGCCGGAGCGTCCGGCGCGGAGGGCCGTCAAAGCATCCTTGCGCCGATGCCCGGCAAAGTGGTCCGCGTTTTGGTGGAATCCGGAAGCACAGTCGAGGCTGGACAAGGCCTGCTCGTCGTAGAAGCCATGAAGATGCAAAATGAAATCAAATCGCCGAAAGAAGGAAAGGTCGAACGAATCAACGTGAGCGAAGGTCAGACCGTGAATGCAGGTGAAGTTCTCGCGATAATCGCGTGAATACGCACGCTATCCGCGATTCGGCGCGGTGCTGCAAACTTCTTATGGATTGCGAGGAGGATCATCCGCGGGCAATTTCCCAGCGGACTCCACGACTTCCTTTGCGAGATAATTCACGACGTGGGCTTGATCTCGCGCGATGCTGAGGTATGCCGCGCGAAGCAGCTGCTCCTCGCGATTCTGCAGCGACTGACGTATGGATTGTTGCACCTGCGGATCGGAAAGCTGCCGCTGACCGGCCTGCTCACGTGCAATTAATTTAAGGATATGGTAACCGTCTTTCAGCACGACGGGTTTGCTCACCTGGCCTGGCTGCAACGCTAGCACTGCGTTTTTCAGCGCCGGGTCGGTTTGATTCAGCGACGATTCCGGTATGAAGCCGAGGTCGCCGCCATTGGAAGCATTTGCGTCTTCCGAGTAGTCCATCGCCAGATCGGAGAAATCGGCGCCGGCAGCAAGCCGCGACTCCAGCATTTCGACCTTACGCTTTGCCTGATCGGGAGTGGTGGCGTCATCATTCTTCCGATTGTGGATGCCGGGATCAGGATGCGGCGTTACCACGATTTGCGCCACGTGAAATTGCGGTTCCGCGACACTGAATTGTGTCCTGTTCTTCTCATAAAAATCAGCGACATCTGCATCCGTCACCTTAATCTTTGCGACCACTTCGCGATTCAGAAGCTTCTGAATGGACAGTTCGCGCCGAATTTCGTTCTTTAGATCATCAACGGTCAAGCCGCTCTCCTGCAGTTTCTTCTGAAACTCGTCTTCGGTAAAGGAGCTCTTGGATTGCGTGAAGCGATCCTCGACTTCTCCGTCCGAAGCCACCAGATTGAGCGCCTTGGTTCGTTGAAAAAGGATCTCGTTGTTGATCAACTGATCGAGAATGCTGAGCTTCAGCGAAAGAGCTTCGTCGTGCGACGGCGTTGTACCCTGGGATTGCTGCTGGCGGCTGCGGTAGTACTTCTCCACCTCGGCGCGGCTGATCTCCGTGCCGTTCACCACAGCCCACGTATCGCGGTTAGGCGCCTGCTGATTTCGACAGGCGAATGTCGCCAGGCAGGCCGCGAAGGCCGCAAGAATCGCAAGTTTTTTCAACAAGGAGAAACTCCTTCGTGATCGGCGAGTTGCCTCAAGCGGCTTTGCGCACGCGCCCGGCACGAATGCACGCGGTACATACACGAATATGCTTGCGCACGCCGTCAACAACAGTTTTCATGCGCCGCAAGTTAGGATTCCATCGGCGCCGTCGAAGGTTGTTAGCGTGGCTCACGGTATTGCCATAACTCGGTTTCTTGCCGCAAATCTCACAAGCGAGTGCCATTCTGGCTCCGATTAAGTGGGTAGAATTACAGGGTATATATTACCAGAGATTGTGAGATTTATTGATCTGAATAGGGCGTCAGCGAGTTGGCGGGCGCTCGACGGCAGGCCGCAGAACCGTTAGCTGCGATTCCTGGTCTGGCAGAAAGTAGCCAACGATGATCCCTATAGCGCCATCGGTGACCAATTTGCCTGTCGGATTGTCGTATGCATCCGTCACTTCAATGACGTCACCGCTGTTCAGTTGCACTCCCCCGTGATCTGCAAACAATTCAACAGGCATGGAAACGATTCGGCCTTTGGAATCAAGGACTGGTTCCAATGTGGCGATGGTTTCATTTGTTCGGGCATTCTTGAGCACGAGCCACTGGCCCCCGTCGTATAGACGCCCCCCCACTCCTAGAAGCTTTCCCGAATAGCGCAGTTTAAACTGCCCTGTCTTCGTGCTCTCTCCAGGGTTCAAGTCGTAGCCCGATTCCCCGCACTCCATGACATTGAACCACGCCGGATAGATATCCTTCAGCTCGACGCCACTTTCATTGAGTAGCTGATATTCAACGCGCACTTGCAAGAAAACGTCCGCATAATTTTTCGCCGTAAGATTCCCGAACATAGTATTGATCCGAATGCGATCGCCCTTGTGTACGCGATAGCCGAATCCGGGAATCATGAGCCAGTCGTTCATTTCGCCGCCTGCCCCAAAAATGCGCTCCTCTTTACTCGAACAGAGAAAATCTGGCCGGGCAGTGTCGTAGAACGCAACGTGATGCAGCAACTTGTTTGGAAGAAGGTGTCCTTTTGCGTCGGTGAGGCTGGGATGGTAAGCCGTTAACCAGCCGTCGAATGGGATCGTCAGCCAGAGTGTTGGAGGTTGTGCAACGGTCATGTGTTCTGCATAAGCAGACAAACTTACCGGGCCAACTCGGACAATCATTTCATGCGCTTCGGGATTATCCGCGACGGTCAACTTGGCGGTCTTCGATGTAGGATGTTCCAAGTCCATCGCGTGCATCATTCCATGGTGTCTCACTTCTTGCTGTTCGGCCTGCGCCCAACAAGGAGTTGAAGTCAAGACGGATGCCGCAACCAGCAGTAACGCGAATTTCATCCCGGACCTTTCATGGCGGGTCAGCCAAACGCGCATAATACCGCATTCATAGCATCTGGCGTTCTTCTTCTACGATTTTGTCTTGCGCAGCAAGCGAGAAATTTCCTACAGATGTACGAACCCTGCTTGAGGAGCTTTCTTGACGGTGTGAAGGGCTTGCTTCAAAATGAATTAACCGTGGGCGTGTAGCTCAGCTGGGAGAGCACCTGCTTTGCAAGCTCGAAAATCGACTCCAAACCTTCTACCGCTTCCTACTAATTGCTTTATTTACAACAATCCGGGGCATCTGCTTTTCGCTCAAAGCTAACCCCAATCACCAAAATAGATAGGGTTCTGACACAGTTCTGACACAGCGAAGGTGCTGACGCCGGAATTTTGACACAGTTCTGACACAGTACTGAGAAAAAGCGTACATGTGGCGAACGCACCATTTCCCAAAGCAGGTGCTTCGCCCGAGGAGTTCTGCCACAAAGTCACCTACGGGGCGAAGGTGGGGCGGTCGTACTATTTCCAAAAGCATGTGTTTCATCCTAACTAGAGCGTCCAGTTCTGCCACAGTTTTGACACATCTCTTTTCTGCGTTCGGGTCTCGCCTCTTGGCATGTCGGCAATCGGGTACATCCTACTATGTCGTCGTATGGGGACTATGCTACAATGTCGTCCGTTGACGACATTTGAGGAGGCCTCCATGCGCTTGCGGACAGCAGTCGATTTTGGCGCGGTCATTCGGGACAAGCGATTGCGGTTGGGCTTGAGCCAAGCAGACCTCGCCCGCAAAGTTGGCGTGGGCCGCCAATGGATTGTAGAGGTTGAGAAGGGAAAATCCGGCGCGCCCCTTGCCCTTATCCTGCGCACATTGGAAGCTCTCGGCATTTCACTTTCAGAAAGTGAAGGAGATCGCGCCGGAAAGAAGGCTCCTAGTAAAGCGCGCGGCATCAATCTCGATTCGATCCTAGATAATTTACGGCGGAAGAAATCATGATAAAGGAACTGATTGCGGTCGTCGATTCGCGGGAAATGGGCCGCGTCACTCGCGACCGCAATGGGAAGCTGTCGTTCGTTTACAACGACGATTGGCGAAATGCTCCCGACGCATTTCCTCTGTCCCTTTCGATGCCTTTGGGCCTGGCTCAACACGGAAACGCAAAGATTGATCCGTTTCTTTGGGGACTGCTTCCAGACAATGAGCGAGTTTTAGACCAGTGGGGACGCCGCTTTCACGTTTCAGCCCGCAACGCGTTCGGTCTGATTGCCAACGTAGGAGAAGATTGCGCCGGAGCGGTGCAATTTGTGCGGCCCGACCGGCTGGAGGCCATTCAGCGGCGTTCAGTTGCGGATGTCGAATGGCTCACCGAAGCGACCATCGCACAGAGACTGCGGGCTCTACGCACAGATCATGCGGCGTGGCGTCTGCCACGCGATACGGGACAATTCAGTCTTGCTGGCGCTCAGCCAAAGACAGCGCTGCTCTTTCTCAACGGGCGATGGGGTCTGCCGTCCGGACGAGTTCCCACTACCCACATTCTCAAGCCGCCAACGGGTGAGTTCGACGGCCATGCCGAGAACGAGCATTTCTGTTTGGAGCTTGGCAGGGCGCTTGGTCTAACCGTTCCGAACTCCAGCATCATGCGTTTCGAGGAAGAGATCGCCATTGTTATTGAACGATATGATCGCGTTCAGGTTGGCGCACGATTTCAGCGCGTTCACCAGGAGGATATGTGCCAGGCTCTAGCTCTCCCGCCCACACGCAAATATGAGAATGAAGGTGGTCCCGGTATTCGCCAGATTGTCGAACTCTTGAAAATCTTTTCGACAAATTCCGACGAAGACATTTGGAGATTTCTCGATACGGTCGCATTCAACTGGCTAATTGCCGGAACCGATGCTCACGCAAAGAACTACGCCATTCTCCTCGGCTCGAGAGGACAGGTTCGTCTCGCGCCTATCTATGACTTGGCGACCGTTTTGCCATATCCAGATTTCAACCCTTATCGAATCCGGCTGGCCATGAAGCTTGGGGGTGAGTATCTACTTCGGAGTATCGGGCTCCGCCAATGGAAGAAGTTGGTGCACGAAGTGCATCTCGACCAGGATGCCGTTCTCAACAGAGTAGCGGCCATGGCGGACGCGATTCCCGAACGCGTTAGGCAGATAGCTGGGCAGATGACACAGGAAGGCCTCAAGCATCCGATCCTTCAGCGGTTGGAAAAGGAGTTGACGACAAGAGCCGCTCAATGCCGAAAGCTACTAGGGGCATAGCTGGGGCACACTTCGCCGTCAATTCAGAATCGTTAGCCAGACCGTCACCGGGAGACATTCAATGCCAGACACATGGTTCACTGCTGACTTTCATCTCGGGCACAAAAACATCATTCGTTACTGCAATCGCCCGTTCCAGACTGTCGAGGAAATGAATCACGAGATTCTCGAACGCCTAAATGCGCGTGCAAAAACGAACGACATTCTGTACTTCCTGGGAGATTTCTGTATCGGTCCAAAAGCACGAGCTGCGGAACTCCGAAAGCAAATTCGGTGTAAGAAGATTTATGCGATTCCAGGAAATCACGACAAAGACACTCGGAAACTCACGCAGGAGTTCTCCTGGCTAGACGCTCTTGCCGAAGTCTCGCTCAATGGACAACGAATTGTCCTGTGTCACTATGCAATGAGGGTCTGGAATCAGTCTTCGCATGGAGCCTGGCATCTCTACGGCCATTCCCACGGACGCCTCCCGAACCAAGGCACTTCACTATCGATGGATGTAGGCGTGGACACACATGATTTTCATCCGTGGCATTTTGACGAGATTAGCGAACAGATGGCATCAAGAACCGAGACTGCGTGCGAGGGAGAACAGGCCGATACCCGTAGTGAGGTCCGCGACGATCCGCAGAATTCTTAGAATTCATTGCTCTCAGATTTATTCACCGCCCCCGATTGCTTTCCAGCCTTAACTTCGACAATCTTCGTTAGCCGGTAGGAAGTGCTTCTTCCTCCGGCCTCTTCTTGTTCAATGACCCCCAAGGCGATCAGCTCTTCGATGTCTCGAAGGGCAGTGCGGGAGGAAGCTTTCGTCATTTTCATCCATTTGTCTCTCGTCAGTTTCCCTTCGAATCCGCTGAATATTTTGTTCAGGACTTTTGTTTGCCTGTCATTCAGCGAGACCTTCCGATGCTTCAATCTTTCCCAGAACAGTTCCTTTTCCAGAGCGCTGCTTGTGATTTGATTCGATTGTTCAATGGCTCTACCCAGGCATTCGAGAAACCACGTTAGCCATTTTGTGATGTCCAGCGATCCGGCCTGCGTCTTCTCAAGAACGTCGTAATACTCTTTTCGTTCTTCAAGGATTTGCGACGACATGCTGTAGAAACGCTGGGCGCTCCCATCCGATCTGGCCAAACACATTTCAGCGATTGCTCTTCCGATTCTGCCGTTGCCATCTTCAAAGGGATGGATCGTGACGAACCACAAATGCGCAATTCCCGCCTTCAGGAGCGGATCTTCCTGTTCGTTGCCCTCCAACCACGCGAGAAACTTTCCCATCTCGCCCTCGACGCGATCAGCCGCAGGTGCTTCGTAATGAATCTTCTGGCGACCGACCGGCCCAGACACGACTTGCATTGGCCCCTGGCTGTCATCACGCCACGCGCCAACTCGAAATTTATCAAGTGTCGTGCGGACGCCCGGAAAAAGATGGGCGTGCCAATCGAACAACCGTTCCCTTGTCAGCGGCTTGTTGAATTTCTGCGTCGCGTCCAGCATCATTTCAACAACGCCATCGACGTTTCGATCCTTGTGCGCTGTGAGCCCACCGACTTCCAACCCAAGCCGCCGAGCGAGGGACGACCGGACGTTTTCTGGGTCAAGCATCACGCCTTCAATTGCGCTCGATTTGATCGTTTCTTCCGTAAGAACTTTTAGCGTCGCGGTCCATCGAGAAGCCAGCCCGTAACCACGCATCTTCCCGACCAACAACCCCTGATGTAGTCGGACTTCGGAGAGCAAAGGGGCAAGCACCTTCGAATCCCATGTAAATCTGGGCCAATCACGAAGTCCATGTATATACGTTCTCGCCATATTCTCGCCGTCAATCTCGCCACAATTCTATCATATTCTCGCCACAATCTCGCCATCGAGCTAGTCATTTCCGTTCTACTGCCGAACCTCTAATATCTCTTTTAGTTTTCCCATGTCCATCTCCTCTATGGCTTGTCTTCGAAAAGCCAACGTCCGTATTGGATCGGAAACGCGAATTGAGATCGTGGTAAGTCGAAGGGCGACTTCACTGACAAAATATGACAAGTCTGTTATAAATGGAAATTATGAAATCACAGGAACTCAAGCAGGCTCGCCAGCACAGAGGCTGGACCCAGGAGGAGGCAGCCAGTCGTCTGGGGGTGACCCAGTCGTATTTGAATCTACTTGAAAATGGGAAGCGACGCTTGACGTCCAAGGTGGTTCGCCGGACCGTTTCTGTCTATGGACTGTCCCCGGAAGTTCTTCCCCTCGAAGAGGGTTTTGTGCCAGTCCGGACAAACGATGACCAATTAGTGGAGTGGTTGGCGAGGCTCGAATATCCCGGTTTCGCTTACCTCAAAACGCATACCCCAAGGAAGAACCCTTATGAGGTGCTGCTTACGGCATTGGGACAGCCGAGTCTCGATGGTCGCGTGGCGGAGGCTTTGCCGTGGGTAGCGATGAAGTACGGGCGGCCAGATACGTGGCTCAAGATTCGGAACGCAAGCATGAGGATGCCAAGCCGGAGGCCGGCAGAGGCGGTGCTAGTGGCGGCGAACAACCGGAATCGAGAAATCGAGAGGAACGCCCCAGAAACGTCGAGCGCGGGAATCGTCGCCCACATCAGGATCGAGACAGGGAATACAACCTGCGTGACTCGGAGGTCGCTGCCCTTATTGAAATTGCCAAGTTCCGCAGCGTGAAGACTGACGACCTCGTAGAGATTCAATACCAAGGCAACGCGGATCAGGCCACACAAGACCTCAGAAACCTCGCCGCTCAGGGACTCATCCAGCGTAGAACCCTGTCAGGGACGGAGAAAGAACAGATTCTTGCCGTCACCCGATCAGCGCATGCGTTTCTGGACCGTACCCGACCTCAGAGACTTGCCGCGAATCAATCCCTGCATCACGGCTTCGTCAAACCCCGTGAAGCCCGGCACGATGCCACGCTCTATCGTTTGTATCAGAAGGCATCGGAAAAGATTGAAAAGGACGGCGGCACGAATCTCAGGGTTGTCCTCGACTATGAACTGAAACGCGACCTCTATCGAGAACTGGCAAAGCTCAAGTCATTGCCACAGTCGGACCAAGACGCAAGGCGGGAACAAATCGCCCAGGAGCACGGACTGAAAGTTGTAGACGGCAAGATTCCGCTGCCCGATCTGAGGATCGAATACGAGACGCGAGATCACGAGCAGTCCCGTGTCGATTTGGAACTCGCCACGCGAGACTATCGCGGGCATCACATCGCGGAAAAGGGTAAGGCAGGCTTTTCGATTTATGCACCGGCAGACGACGCCTCTCGCGTGCGTGCCGCCGCGCAAGACCCACACCTCATTTCGGAGATCCTCTCACTATGAAAATCCAACCGGAATACCTCACCGCCATCAAGAGCTTCGGATATACGGAGCGCGAAGCCCGCTTCCTTTACACGGTAGCGATTCATTCGGGCTATTTCACGCAGGCACATTTGCGGCAGTTCAGCGGCAACAGGTCAGGCCGCACTGTCCGCGCATTCATCAAGAGAGCTCTCGAACAAGAGCATGTTAAAGAGAGCAAACATCAGAACAACGCTCGCGTCTATCAACTGACTTACAAGCCAATGTACGCGGCCATCGGGCGCGCAAACATTCGCAATCGCCGCGAGCATTCGTTTGATTTCATCAAGACCAAGCTCGCTTGTCTGGATTTCATCATTGCCCATCCACACCATGATTACTTTGAGGGCGAAGCCGACAAGGTCCAATACTTTCAGAATCACTTTCAAATCCGTCCTCAAGAGATGCCCGGAAAAACGTACGCCGGAGCGAATCGCGTCCCTGACACGATTCGCTACTTCGTGGATAAGTTCCCAATGTTCCTCGACGAGGCTGGTGCCGGAGAGGCTGTACCCACGCTGACCTACGTTGACCCAGGTATCGGTCATCTTTCAGATCTCAATACCCACCTCGAATCCTATTCGGGTTTCCTGAAACGATTGCCACTCTTTGCATTCGTTTATGCAGGACCGTGCACAGCATTCTTTTCAAAGGCAGAGGCCCTCTTCAGGGGAACGCTCGACCCTCAGACCGGGAAGCTTTCATCGCAGCTTGCCCGGTATTTCGCCCTACGTGCGGCATGGGAAGCAAAACGATATGAAACTTTGACTAACAACGACCTCGAATTTCTGAATCACGCAAAGCAATGCTTTCCAGGCGAGCCGTTCGAGTCCGCGTACAAGAAATGGCAGACGGGCCAGATCAGCGAAAAGCAATTGGTTGTCGAAATCGAGAGCCGTCCGTCTCACAGGCAGGACGTGCAGTTCAAAACCTGCCTGCTTCCTCGTGACTATTCTTCGTTCGGGCAGAACTCGAAAGTCACTGGAAAACCGTGCTGAAAACGGTTTTCCTCACGGTTTTCCTTTCGGTTTTCCGCACCCACCAATCCTAAGACCCGAACAACCAGCGAGATACGAAGTCCCGAGGCACAGAACGGGACGCGGGAAAAATCGCGGAAAGGGCGGGAGCGACCCCACCTGACGGACCGCTTCGCGGCCCTGGTCCCTTCGGGCTTCGGGGGTCGCTCCCGCCCTTTCTCTATTGCGCTCAAAGCTTTTGCCCGCGTTCCTCGAATCGTTCGGAAACACGTCCGCCAAAGGAGATCAACGATGTCCATCATCAAGAAACCAGCCGAGCCACCCAAAATCGTTTCGTTTGAAATCCAGATTGAACAACCTATTCTCGACACACTCGACCGTTACGCGGAATTCATCGGGACGAGTCGAGAGCACATTGTCGCGTCCGCTCTCCGGCTCGTCTTCAAGAAGGATTACGACTTCAAGCGGTGGCTCCGTTCGCAAAACTCATCTGACTCCCAAGCGACGCCTCGCACGGCGAAGAAGTCGTGATTCAACGCATCCTCAACTCGAAGAACTTCATTGCCTTCGTCCTCGCCTCGGCAATAGGGATGACTCTCTACTTCGTGTTGCCGTTCCCGGAGGGGAACCTCTTCTTGCGGCTGATCTCCGTGAAGGCTCCCCTCGTCTATTCGGGCGCGAAATACAGCTACACCGCGATGCTATTCACGACGCCATACATCATCCTTTCAATTCTGCTTTCCGGCTTGTACATCTTCACCCTGAAGATTCGTAAGCAAGTCTCTCCGGCGCGATTGCCTGCGTATCCTGACGCACAACATCGCGACAAGCTCTTCCTCGTCGTCGGCGAGGTTCACAACCCGCGCAAGCCGGTCCCGGCTGAGAACCCGCACTGGCTTACGATCCCGGAGCGTGGCCTCTACACCGGCATAGCAATCTTGGGAGCTGTGGGGACCGGCAAGACGAGTTGCTGCATGTATCCCTTCGCCGAGCAGCTCATCGCCTACAAACCCCAGGATGAAGCGAAACGCATAGGCGGCCTCGTACTCGAAGTCAAAGGCGACTTCTGCCACAAGGTCAGAGGAATTCTGGAAAGGTATGAGAGGGCCGAAGACTACATCGAAGTCAGCCTGCACTCCGAGTACCGCTATAACCCCCTGCACAACGATCTGGATGCGTACGCCCTGGCCTACAGCATCGCGGCTCTTCTGAACAACCTCTTCGGCAAGGGCAAAGAACCGTTCTGGCAGCAGGCCTACACGAACCTTGTGAAGTTCATCATCCTGCTTCACAAAGTCGCCTACGACTACGTAACGCTTTTCGACGTGTACGAATGCGCGATCTCACCCGAAGTTCTGGAAAAGCGGATCGAGGAAGCTGAGAAGAAGCTCTCGAAGTTTTTCATTGAAGTGACGCCGGAGACCTACACGGCATGGGTGAGCGACCTCAAGGCGTTCTCTTTCGAACTCGACAAGCCGAACAATGTTTATCGGGCCAAGGCCATCACCGAACTGTGCGACATGCTGCGAAACAAGAAGATTCCATTTCAGTTCAATGCAGATTCATCAAAGGATCGAGACTTTCGCAAATGGGAGCAGCTCGAAGCCGTGAAGCGCTGGTTTCATTATGACTGGAAACGTATCGAGCCGAAACTGCGCACCTCGATTGTGGAAGGCATCTCCGTCTTTCTTTCTCTGTTCGATGACAATCCCGACGTGAAGAGGACGTTCTGTCCTCCCGTCGAGTGCTATGACCCGGTGGCCAATGCAGATCACCGATACGGGAAGCCTTTGCCTTCCTTTACATGGCTCATTGAGACTGGCAAAGTCTGCGCCCTCAATTTTCCTATCGGCATGAACGCCGGTCTCGCCAGAGCGCTAGGCGTAATGATGAAACTGGATTTTCAAAGGGCTGTCCTCAACCGTGTCTCAGAGATGGAAGCTCACCGAGAGCGATACTTCCGCCAAGTGTTCTTCATCTGCGACGAATACCAGCACTTTGCCACCGTTGGAGAGAATGAGCCCACAGGCGATGAAAAGTTCTTCAGCCTCTCGCGGCAACCGAGGTGCATTCCCATCGTGGCCACGCAGAGCATTAGTTCGCTCAAATCCTCATTGCCCGGAGACACCTGGCGTTCGTTGCTCCAGACGTTCCGCACCAAGATATTTCTGGCACTGTCGGATGACTTCTCCGCACAAACGGCAAGCGAGTTGTGTGGCAAAGAGGACCGCCTGAAGGTCAGCTACAACTTCTCCGAAAGCGGCCACGATGCCCGTGTGAGTTTCCTGTCGGGCAAGGCCATTTCAAACCGCGCCAACGTAACGGCGTCGAAGAGTTACAACACCCGCACGGACTACCGGTTTGACATGAAGACCTTCACGGAGCTGAAGAACGCACAGGCAATCGCCATCGCGTATGACGGCCTGAATCCGATGCCGCCGATGTTCTGCTATTTGAAGCCCTACTACAACGACGTGAACCGCTCGTATTTCGAGCAGCTCGCCAGCGGAGAAATCTAATGCTCGGTTTCGAAACCATCCTCCCATTCTTGCGGCCCATCGAGCACCTGATCCGCGACGACTCCATAAGCGAAATCATGGTCAATGGTTCGACTCACGTCTTTATTATTGAACGCGCGGGCGTACTTCAAGAAGTGCCCGACCTCACCTTGAGCGAGAAATCTTTGATGGTCGCCGTCAAGAACATCGCACGGCGGCTTGGCGACGATATTTCTGAGCAGAAACCCATCCTCGACTCTCGGCTGCCTGACGGTAGCCGCGTCGCCGCCGTGATCCCACCGTGCAGCATCCATGGCGTCACGCTCACAATTCGTAAGTTCAACGGTCGCCATTTCACGATTGAAGACTTGGTTAAACGCGGAAGCCTTGATGCAATTCTTGTTGAACGACTGAAAAACTACGTCGAGAGACGGCAGAACATTCTCATTAGCGGCGGAACGGGAACCGGCAAGACAACACTCTTGAACGCCTTAGGAAAGCTCATTTCGGACGACGACCGCATTCTCCTAATCGAAGACACGTCAGAGATTCAGCTCGAAAAGCCAAACCTTGTTCGTTTTGAAGCTCGTCAGGCACAGGCAGGCCTTCCGGCTGTCGCGATCCGCGACTTATTGAAGGCATCACTTCGACATCGGCCCGACCGAATCATTCTCGGTGAGATTCGCGGAGGTGAGGCGTTCGATTTGCTTCAACTCCTCAATACCGGCCACTCAGGGACGCTATCAACCGTTCACGCCAGCTCCGCTCAGCAAGCGATCTCAAGATTCACGAGCTGCGTTCTGCAAAGTGGCGTTGAATTGCCTTATCGCGCTATCAAGACCAACATCGGCGACTCCCTCAACGTCATCATCCAGCTCGAACGTCGCCCAGGCATTCGATTCGTGTCCGAAGTGCTTGAAATAAAGGGATACGACGCAGACAGTGACCGCTACGATCTATCTCCCGTCTTCTCCCCGCAAGTCTAAGACCCGCTCGTTAAGCAAACATTCTCATTTGTATCCGCCGAGCAGAACCAATGGAAACCAAACCACAGTTGCCGTCTGTCGAAGTCGCTGTTACAGTCGCACAAGCGACGCCAGAAAAGCGGACAGGGAGAAAATCCATGTCACGTCGATCTGGTCAGAATGGCTGTATTCAGGAGGATGGCAACTGGTACGTCGTTCGATTCTGGAAGGATGTCGAGGGCCAAGAGAAGAGGCGGCGTGTACGCGAGAAAATCTGCCCCATCTCCGGTCCCGGCAAACTCTCGGCGTCTGGACGGAAACACAAGGCCAAGGAAATAATCGCGGCCAGCGGGGCCGATACTGTGGAGCATTTCGAAAGGGTCGTTCGTTCGAACCACGGCATCACGTTTCGCAAACAGGCCGAGATATGGTTGAAGCAGATGAAGAATCGCAAGCGAAAGCCGGTAGCCCCGTCTACGCTTGACAATTGGGAACGCTGCTTGAGGAACTGGCTCAATCCGAATATCGGTGATATGCCTCTCAGCTCCGTCGGTAATCTCGCGTTGAGGAATCTCGGCGAGACGATGGTGAAGGGCGGATTAGGTGCTTCCGCGATAAGGTCATACGCAAACGCGGTCAAGATGGTTGTGGCTTCAGCGGTCAATGAAGAAGGGGACGCACTCTATCCTCGAACTTGGAATCACGACTTCATCGATCTGCCCGAAGATAGAAATCCGAAGCAACCCATCCTGGCAAGTAGTGTAGTGACCGCCATTGTCGGTGCACCAAAAAAGAAATATTACCGTATGTTCTACGCGCTCTGCGCATCTGCGGGTTTGCGATTTGGTGAGGCCCTGGGGATAGACATAAGCAATATTTCCCCGGACTGCACCACAATCAAAATCTGTCAGAAGGCGTGGAGGGGTCAGATTCACGATTACCTGAAGTCCGAAAGCGGCAAGCGTGAGGTCGATTTGCACCCAACGGTGGCGGAGATGCTCAGGGATTTCATTGGCGAGAGGAAGTCTGGTCTTCTCTTCTGCAATAAGAGAGGCCGACAGCTCGCACAGTCGAACATCCTGCGCCGCTCTCTTCATCCGATCTTAACCAGCCTCGAACAGCCGAAAACTGGATGTCATGCATTTCGTCGTTTCCGTATCACTTGGCTTCGCAAGAACTTAGTTCCCGATGAACTCATCAGGTTCTGGCATGGCCACGCGGGAAGGACAATGACCGACAGTTATTCCAAGTTGAAATACGATGTGGAGTTTCGCAAGCAAGTAGCCGAAAAAGTGGGCTTGGGCTTCGAACTCCCGTTCGAGAAACCCGCTGTTGGACCGAAACTCGAAGTTGGACCCGTTGCAGAACTCGCTGTAAACTGTTGAGAGTAATATTGGTTGCACCGTGTGGGCGTGTAGCTCAGCTGGGAGAGCACCTGCTTTGCAAGCCGCCGCGACAACTCCAAATCTTCTGACGTTGCCTTTCATTTTTATTTGTTTCCAATAACTTGGGGCATCTGCTTTTCGCTCGAAAGCTAACCCCAACCACCAAAACATATAGGGTTCTGGCACAGTTCTGACACAGCCAGAGCACGTGCTTACAGCACATGCTTTCGACGCAGGCATGCCAGGGTGGGAGTGGGGGTATGTTACAATGGCTAGGCACTTATTTACATGTGCCTAGGAATTGGTACACTAGCGTTGAGGTACCCTTATGCCCAAATCCAAAACCGACAAACTCCGTAAGCTGGCCGCTAAACGTCAGGTCATCACTGCCGCCGATGCCGCGCGGCTCGGCGTGCCGCGGACTTATCTGTCTCGGCTGGCTCGTCGGGGGCAACTCGAGAAAATCGCGCGCGGCCTATACACGTCACCGGCGTTTTCTCCCACCGAACACGCCTCGCTGGTCGAGGCATCGTATCAGGTCCCCAAAGGCATTATTTGCCTGCTTTCCGCACTTCGATTTCACAACCTCACTACCCAATCTCCGCGCGAAGTGTGGATGGCCATCGGCCACAAGGCCTGGGCTCCCAAAATCTCGTCTCCGCCAGTCCGATTCGTCCGCATGTCCGGCCCGGCGCTTCAGTTCGGAGCGTCTGAACATCACGTCTCCGGCCGGGTCATCCATGTCTCTACTCCGGCCAAGACCGTGGCCGACTGCTTCAAATTCCGCTACAAGATCGGGCTGGACGTCGCAATCGAGGCGCTGAGAGAATCTCGACGGCTCAAGACGGCTTCCATTGACGAACTCTGGACCGCAGCGAAAGTCTGCCGCGTTGCGAAAGTTATCCGCCCCTACCTGGAGTCGCTCTAGTGCCGCATGAACCCAAAAACCTCGCGGCCTCAGTGCGCCAGAAATTGTTTGACTTGGCCCGTTCACGGAACGAAGACTTCGGGTTGATTCTCGTGAAGTACGGTCTTGAGAGAATTCTGTATCGTCTCAGCTGCTCAAAGCACCGCGATGCGTTCGTCCTAAAAGGCGCGTTGCTCTTCGAACTCTGGACACAACGTCCCTACCGTGCCACGAGAGATGCTGATTTCCTTGCACGGGTTGACAATTCCCCGGACCTTTTCGTAGGTATCTTCAAAGAACTCTGCGTCATTGAAGTAGAACCTGATGGCTTGGCCTTCGACGCTAACTCTGTCAAAGCCGAGCTTATCACCGAGAATGCCGATTACGAAGGGGTGCGCGTGACCTTCACGGCGTACCTTGAGCGCGCGCGCATTCCGGTCCAGATCGATATCGGATTCGGAGATGCCATCACTCCCGCGCCCGTTGAAACTCAATATCCCACATTGCTACCGGCACCCAATCCTAGCCTTCTCACCTATCCCAAAGAAACCGTTATCGCGGAAAAATTCGAGGCCATGGTCAAGCTCGGGATCGCCAACAGCCGAATGAAAGACTTCTATGATCTAGAAGCTCTTTCTCGGACTCTCGACTTCGACGGCAAAATGCTTTGCCAAGCGATCCGAAAGACATTCGAGCGACGCAAAAGTGAGCTACCAGCCGACGGCACGCCAGTCGCTTTCACACCCGAGTTCTACGACGATACGGATAAGAAGAAGCAGTGGACCGCATTCTGTACCAGAAACGCGACCTACGTCACAAAGACCGAACTGAAGGAAGTAATCGAGAACATAAAGCGTTTCTTGGCGCCCGTCGCCACGGCTTTGCTCGACGGCAGTCCATTCACTAAACGCTGGGAACTGGGCGGACCTTGGCGTTAGCTATTTCAATCAAACTCAGCAAGGGGAATCTGCTTTCCGTTCGAAAGTAACCCGAATCGGCTGAAAACGAAGCATTCGTGCACAGCGAGATGGATGCTCTCACCGCACGTCCCAGAGAAAACTCCCGTTGTCCGGGACTACCTGCGGCGCTAGGATGACTGACCATGCCGACCTCATTCCATGCGGTATTCGTCATCTTGCTGTTTTTGATACCCGGCTTCATCGCGCGAGGCGTCCTTTCGTCGATCTATCCAGGTTCGGAACCGAGCGAGGCCAGGTTGGTGCTGACCGCGATTGCGTTAAGCTGTATCAACTACGGCCTTTGGTCTTGGCTCTTGGTGCTCGTATGGAAAAATGCTTGGTACGATAACGCGCTGCCACTTGCACTGCTTACCGTCCTGATCCTTTTTCTTTCTCCCGTCCTATTCACTCTTGCTGTTGGAAGCTTCATGCGAACCGATGCCTTTCGGAGGCTGCGTGAAGCTTTCGGCATCCGTCATCCCACCCCGAAATCTTGGGACTATTTTTTCGGCAAAGGGCTGCCCTGCTGGATAATCGTTACACTGAAAAGTGGCCGCATCATCGGCGGATACTACGGCACGAATTCCTTCGCTTCATCGTTTCCTGCTGAGGAAGACCTTTACCTTGAAAAGCTTTGCGATATGACTCCCGATGGACGATTGAACGGCATAACGGGCTTCACGCTCGGTGGTATAATAAGAATGGAAGACGTTCAACTTCTCGAATTTTTTGAGTATGTACCGGAGGAACGGGATGACGCAGAATAGTGACAAGAAATCCGTGATCGTGTCCACCCTTCATGGCGGGCACCAGCCCGCGCCTTCTAACCGCGGCCACCAACCGAGTAAGGCCTTCGATAAGGGATATCAGGCAAGCGGTCAAGTAAAACCGCCCACAACAACGCCAAACGTGGGCACCACTGCGGTGATTCCGGTTGCTGCTGCAAACGGCCAACCGACGACCGCCGCTGCTCAACCTGGAAACGTCAAGAAATAACCGGTTTTGGTGGGGACTCACTTGTACATATACGAACGGCGCCAGCTGCCGATGTTCACCAGAGCGAACGGTATGCCGTGGCCGTGTGGCACGGCAATCGCACTTGAACCATTTCCTCAGCACGCAGGTTTCATAGATTACACCGCGACCGGCGAGCAAATCATGGTTCACAAGTCCCTGCGCGGAGCGGTGGTGACATGGCCAGAAGAATTCAATCCCCCGGGATACGCATACAGAATTTTGCGAGTTCCTGCCAATCAGGCTGAAGCAAACCGCTGGCTCAGCGTAGCTTATGCGGCAGTCGAGCGTGGGGCCCCATGGTCGGGGTTTGATAACTGCCAGGACTTCGTTTGGCAAGCGATCATCGAACGAAAACACAGTCCGACGCGTGACGCTCTCTTCGGTGTCGCAATCGTTGGTGGCGTAATCGCAATGGCCGTCAACGGCTAAGGCCCGGTGCTTTGTGCTCCGTACCCATCTAGTTTCCCGCGCTTTCAGGAAGCCGCTTAATGCTCGAAAGTAGCCCGACCAACTGAAGCGAATCGTTCCGTGCACAGGGACTTAGCTACCCAAAATCGTACCGATGGGATTGTTCGCATTCGCTGGCACTGCCGGAATCCTGTCTACTACATAGGCGAACGCATGAATGAACGCCTGTCGTACGTTCTGAACATTGACGTTGCGCTTCGTGCGGCCAGTATGAACAATTTCACTTCTGGCTCGATAAAGCTCCGACGCTGCAGAATTTAGAGCCCGATTCCCCCTGACGCCTTTTAGCGCGACGGATGCGTCGTCGAATTCGTAGATCGACCCCAGACGCATAGTTGTCGGTGAGCAGAACCTCGAAGGCAACCGCAAGATTGACATATGCCTCGCCCACGTCCGATGTAAGACGAAACGAACGCCTGAAATATGCGAGAGCGGAAAACAACTTGCGATATATTCGGCAAACGGCAGAGGAGTCCTTTTGGTGAAGGAACGCCTTTAGATACCCATCCTCGACTTTAGCCAGCGTCGCGCAAACTCTTCGCACGAATCGCTTCCGTCGCATCCATGTGCCCCTTGTAATATCAACAGGGACTGCAGTCAGCTCCGCCAAATCTGTTGCGGAGACGTTCATCGGGACTCGCCGAGATTCAAACGCTTTGCCGTTCCGGGGACGTGGTTCGAAAACTACGTAATGCTTGATATCCAGCGTCTGGAAATTGTTGATGCTTCTTGTGCCAGTCCAACTATGCCCTTTCCGGGCCACTCCGGATTCCAGCGAACTGAGCATAAAAATGAGGCTCGTCGCAATCTTGAGCTTGATGACGATGAACGCTTGATTCTCGTAGTACGCCCCGGAAAATGTTCGGACTCGGACTACCAGAAGCGGATTGTGAGTGAGCCATCGGAGGACTGACAATCGCTCGTAGTGCTCTAGCAGCTTGTTGAAAAACCCGTTTCTTGTGCAACTTTAATTGAAAAAACTCGTCTGAAGTAAAGAAGGTCAAGGAGACGAGCGAATGCGCGGAGACGATAACCAGCAGGAAGGAATGTTCAGCTACGTTTCACCAGAGAAGCGTGTTCCAGCGGATCATCCGTTGCGACCGGTCCGCAAGATGGTGGACGAGATC